>CALUPD010000032.1 GCA_944322605.1 uncultured Bacteroidales bacterium
CAGCCATTTGTATTAGACTGCAAAGTTGCAAAATCAAGTCCGTTTCATTTCAAAAGACCGTGTAATTGACTATATTTCAATAATTTCAAAGAACTATTTATCCACTTTTACGGGACAGTAGTGATGCGTTATGAAAAAATCGATGGGTGTTTTTTATTTGCGATGCGCGTGCAGGGAATTCTATGCTTTGCAGCCGTATTTGCCGTTGCTGCGCTGTTGTCGGCAGGCTGGAAGGTATCATTGATCGTAGCGGCTATTTTTGCCGCATTCCATGCAATCGTTGTCAAGCCGCTGCTGATTCTGCTCGTTTATCCGGCTTATGCGTATTATTCGATAAGGAAAGCCGGCGGAGATGTGCCGCGCAGCCTGCGCAGGAAAATAAAGATGGCCTCCCTTGCAGAGGAGGATGTGGATGATATTTATAATTGCCTGTCCCCTGAAAGGCTGAAATCCAAATCGTATATTATCGGGTCAGCGGCAGCTTTCTGCATTCTGTCTTGCATCTTTTATTTTTCCAATCTTGCAGGGCTTGCCGAAGCTGTCATAGCCGCGCTCATAGTAGTCGGCTATGGAGGAATATATTTAGAGTGGGAATATTATGATGCGGTCAAATCGTATTTCCGCGCAAAGGCAAGGACCGAGAGATAATCATGCGGGTAATAGAGGCGGATTCAAATCATGAACCCGCCTTTTATGTAGGAATTTTTTTTTAATTAGCAGAGAAATTTAACGGAGTAATTAACATTAAAAATCAGAGAATGAAAAAACTTTTTTTAAAACTATTGATTCCTTCATTGGCTGTTATCGCGATGTCCGGATGCGAGCATGCTATGATTGAATATGTGGGCAACGGTGCCAAGGTGATTTTTTTTAACCATACAAATCAGAGCATAAAAGTGGCTTTGTTTTCTGAGTCTCCGTATATTGAAGAAATGCTGGAATTAAAACCAAGCGAAATATGTGAAACTTTTAGCTATAATATATCTGGCCCAAAGCCTCTTGATTTGGAAGAGTATCCTCACATGATTAGGATAGTGGAATCGGTGGTAGTTGAGTATGGAATTCCTGACAGCGTGCATGTGTCTTGCAGCGATGGCAGAGAAATCCGGTTTACGGTCAGGGATTCATCGGACATGGGCGGCAACCCGTGTTTCTTGGAGGCGTATGAGAGGACTATGAATGAAGACAAGACAATGTTGAATTATGTCTATACGTTTGAAGACTGAATATGACGAGGCTTCATAAAAAATGCTCCCGTTGCAGATGTGCGGCGGGAGCATTCTTTATATAGGCAGTTAATGCTATTAGCTCAATTTGTGGATTGCGAGACCGCTTCTGAGCTTAGGCTCGAACCATGTGGTCTTAGGAGGCATTATGTTGCCGGTGTCGGCTATGTCTATGAGCTGTTTCATCGAAACAGGATAGAGCGCGAAAGCAGCGACCATTTCTCCTGAATCCACTCTCTTCTTGAGTTCTCCGAGTCCGCGGATTCCTCCGACGAAGTCGATTCTCTTGGAAGTACGCAGGTCTTTGATGTCAAGAAGCTTGTCGAATACGAGGTTGGAAAGGACAGTCACGTCGAGGACTCCGATAGGGTCCGAGTCGTTGTATGTGCCTTTCTTTGCCGTCATCGAGTACCATTTTCCGCCGATGTACATCGAGAAGTTGTGAAGTCCGGCAGGCTTGTAGATTTCGGTGCCTTTTTCTTCGATGTCGAAGTCTTCTTTCAGCTTTTCGATGAACTGCGCTTCTGTCATTCCGTTGAGGTCTTTGACAACGCGGTTGTAGTCGATGATTTTAAGATGGCTTTCAGGGAATACGACTGCCATGAAGTAGTTGTATTCTTCGTTTCCGGTGTGGTTAGGGTTAGCCTTGCGCTTTTCTTCGCCTACAAGGGCGGCAGCTGCTGTCCTGTGGTGGCCGTCGGCTACGTAGAATGCAGGAATCGTCGAGAAGATTTCAGTAATCCTCTTGATAGTGGCTTCGTCGTCGATTACCCAGAAATGGTGTCCGAATCCGTCTTCTGCGACAAAATCGTATTCAGCCGGTTTTTTGGTCACGTTGGCTACGATTTCGTTGATTTCTGCGTTGTCAGGGTATGCGAAGAACACAGGTTCGATGTTCGCGTTCTGTATGCGCACATGGATCATCCTGTCCTCTTCCTTGTCCTTGCGGGTAAGCTCGTGCTTTTTGATTTTGCCGGTCATATAGTCTTCCACGTTGGCGCAAAGGACGATGCCGTACTGGGTGCGGCCGTTCATGGTCTGCGCGTAAACGTAGTAGTTTTCCTTTTTGTCCTGAACGAGCCATCCTCTTTCCTGCCACAGCTTGAAGTTTTCGACAGCTTTGTCATAAACAGGCTGCGAGTGTTCGTCTGCGATCGGATCGAAGTCGATTTCAGGTTTTATTATGTGAAGCAATGATTTTTCGCCAGCTTCGGCTTTTGCTTCAACGGAGTTCAAGACGTCGTATGGACGGGATGCGACTTCTGCGGCCAATGCCTTAGGCGGGCGTACCGCTGCGAAAGGTTTTACTTTTACCATGTTATGCTTTTTTATTTGTTCAACTGGAATGTCCTGTCGCCGGTGGCGAAGAATTTTACTATCTGGTTTGCAGCTGCAAGGCCTGCGTTGATATTGGCTTCGGCAGTTTCAGCTCCTTGTTTCTTAGGAGTTGCGAAGAACCTCTTTCCGAATTTTTCCGCCATTTCCGCTGCGTTTTCAGGTGCTATGTCGGTGATGTATTTGAGGTCTTCCCTTTCAGAAAGTACTTTTACCATTTCAGCTTCGTTGATCACTTCCTTGCGGGCAGTGTTCACGAGGCATCCGCCTTTAGGCATTTTTGAAAGGAGAGCGTATCCGATAGAGCCTTTCGTCTGCGGAGTTGCAGGAATGTGGAGGGATACGAAGTTGCAGCTGCTGTAAAGTTCTTCGATTGATGAAGCGACCTTTACTCCGTCGGCAGCGATTTTTTCAGCAGGCACGAACGGGTCGAATGCCATTACGTTCATGCCGAATCCTTTTGCAAGATTGGCAACGAGTTTTCCGACATGTCCGTAAGCGTGGATACCGATAGTCTTGCCTTTAAGTTCTGTGCCGGTGCCAGGGGTGAAGCAGTTCCTTGAAATGTAGACCATCATTCCCAAAGCGAGTTCCGCTACTGCGTTGGAGTTCTGTCCCGGAGTGTTCATCGCTACGATGCCTCTTTCGCTGCATGCTGCAAGGTCGAGGTTGTCGTAACCTGCGCCTGCCCTTACGACGATTTTGAGGTTCTTGGCAGCGTCGATCACTTCTTTGGTGACTTTGTCGGATCTTACTATCAATGCGTCTGCATCAGCTACTGCTGCGTACAATTCTTCTTTTGAAGTGTATTTTTCAAGCCTTGCGACTTCATGTCCTGCTTTTGTCGCGATGTCGGTAATTCCGTCAACGGCTGCTTTTGCAAACGGTTTTTCTGTAGCTACTAATATTTTCATGATTTTATGTTTTTAAAATTAATGTCTGATAATATAAACAAAGGGAATGCCTTTTGGCAGGCATCCCTTTTATCATTTCATGAACGGGCCCCGGTTGAAGTCCGTTCATGATTCATCTGCTACGCATTCAGTTTTTCGAATTCCTGCATGCATTCAACTAATGCCTGTACGGCTTCGATAGGGCATGCGTTGTAGATTGAAGCGCGGAATCCGCCTACTGAGCGGTGTCCTTTGATACCTACCATTCCGCGTTCTTTTGCGAATGCGAGGAAGTCTGCTTCCTTGTCTTTGTACTGGTCAGCCATTACGAAGCATACGTTCATGATTGAACGGTCTTCTTTTTCTGCTGTTCCGACGAACATCTTGTTCCTGTCGATTTCGTTGTAAAGAAGGTTTGCCTTTTCAACGTTGAGCTTGTTCATTGCTTCAACGCCGCCCATCTTCTTGACCCATTTGAGGGTTTCGTGCATTACGAAAATAGCGAATACAGGAGGAGTGTTGAACATTGATTTGTTCTTAGGCTCTTCCGCTGCATGGGTGCGGTAGTCTACCATTGTAGGAAGGGCGCGGCCTGCTTTGCCGAGGACATCCTTGCGGACGATTACGAAAGTAACGCCGGCAGGGCCTACGTTCTTCTGCGCGCCGCCGTAGATGAGGGCGTATTTGGTGACATCGACCGGACGGCTCATGATGTCTGATGACATGTCTGCAACCAAGTCGATAGGGCAATCCATGTCGTGGCGGATTTCAGTACCGTAGATCGTGTTGTTTGTAGTAATGTGGAAATAGTCCGCGTCTGTAGGAATCGTGAAGTTCTTAGGGATGTAAGTGTAGTTCTTGTCTTCAGATGACGCTACGATTTCGACATTTCCGAAAAATTTAGCTTCTTTTGCGGCTTTCTTTGCCCAAACGCCTGTCTGGAGGTATGCTGCTTTGGTCTTGAGAAGGTTCGCAGGAACAGTGAAGAACTGTGTGGACGCGCCGCCTCCGAGGAAGAGCACTTCGTAGTTTTCAGGGATATTGAGCAATTCTCTCCAAAGTTGTACGGTTTCGGCCATTATGCGTTCCCAGCCTGGTGTACGGTGCGAGATTTCAAGAAGTCCGATACCAGTATTGTCGAAGTCGCGTATAGCTTCAATCGTAGATTCAATGGCCTCGCGAGGCAATACGCAAGGGCCGGCATTAAAATTATAAGCTTTTTTCATTACAAATATTTTTATGATAGTTTTTAATTATAAATCTTTCAAAACTTTTGCCAAAGATAGGAAATTATTTAATAATAGGCTAATTAATTTTTAAAGCGCACGGCATTTGCCGGATTTCTTTCGGGAAACCGGCAAATGCCAGGCATTCTCCGTGCCGGGCGTTCTTTATGAATGTCCGGAAAGCATGCTGCGCTTTTGCATGGAGAAGCCGGATGTGATTGTCAGAGTGCGGATTTCAGGTTCGTCACTTTTTCGCAGTAATGGCATTTGAGCATTACGGAAGAGTCCTTGTCCGTGAATACCGTGAATTTGGGAGTTATCCTCTGGTGGTTCGTCACGCACATCGGGTTGGCGCATTTCGCGATGCCCGTTATGCTTTCAGGGAGCATGAGTACCTTTTTTTCCACTACTTCATAGTTCCGTATGATATTTATTTTGGCGTATGGGGCTATGAGTGATATTTTGTTCAGTTCGTCGTCCTTGAAGAAGCGGTCTGATATTTTTATTATTGCCTTTTTGCCGTACAGCTTGCTGTCGAGGTTCATCCCGAAAGTCAATTGCTTGTCGCAGGATGTGAGCCCGAGTATTTCGATGACCTTGAACAGCTTGTCGGTAGGTATATGGTCTACGACCGTGCCGTTCTTGATTGCGCTTACCTGTAGAGACGTGTCGATTAATTTGCTCATTTCCGTTGTTTTTAAAGATTATTAGTCTTGCCTAACAAGTAGGCTATTATGGCCATGCGCACATATACGCCGTTTTCGGCCTGTTTGAAATAGTATGCGTGCGGAGTTTCGTCTACATCGTCCGCGATTTCGCTTACGCGAGGGAGCGGATGGAGTATCTTCATGTTCGGCTTGCATCCTTCCAGCATGGATGCCGTAAGGCGGTAGACGTCTTTTACTTTTTCGTATTCCATAGGGTCGGTGAACCTTTCCTGCTGGACCCTTGTCATGTACAGTATGTCCGTGTCCTTTATGTTCCCGCTCAGTTCCGTCTCTTCGCGGTACGGGATATTCCTTTCGCTCAGGAATTCAAGGTATTCCTTGGGCATGCGCAGCTCTTCCGGAGCGGTGAATATGAACTCGGGGGAAAAATGGGACATGGCTTGCAGGAGGGAATGCACTGTCCTGCCGTATTTCAGGTCTCCGACCATGTTGAGCCTGAGTCCGTCGAGTCGGCCCTGCGTCTGCTGTATGCTGTACAGGTCGAGCAGCGTTTGCGTAGGATGCTGGTTGGCTCCGTCGCCTGCGTTTATTATAGGAACGGAGGATACTTCTGACGCGTACCTTGCGCTTCCTTCCAGCGGATGCCTCATGACGATCAGGTCGGCATAGTTGGATACCATCTTTATGGTGTCCTTCAGGCTTTCTCCTTTGCTGATGCTCGTGTTGCCGGCGTCGGAGAAGCCGATGACCCTGGCTCCAAGCCTGTTGGATGCTGTTTCGAAGCTCAGCCTGGTCCTTGTGGACGGCTCGAAGAATATGCAGGCTATTACTTTGTCGCCAAGTATGTTCCGGCATTTGTCCCTTTCGAAGTCCTTGGCGACTTCCAGGATGTGCAGGATTTCTTCTTTCGAGAAATCGTGGATGGATATTAAACTTTTCGGCATATGCTGTGTTGGTTTGGTTGCTTTCTTTCATGCGCGGACATTCTATTCCGCTTTTGCGGTGCATGACCCGGCGTCTTTCAGCGAGGTGTCTCCTGTGCCGCTTATGGCCGAGGCGAATTTTTCTTCGTCCCTAAGCCTTATCTTTACGGTCATGGAGCATCTGCTGTCGAAGTCCTGTGAAACGACTGCCGCCCCCATGTCCTTGATTATTTTCATGATGTCGTTCATGTAGAAATAATCGAAATCTATTTCGAATGCCCTGCATGCCGTTTTTGTCGTGATCCGCGCCGAGTTTATGGCGTCGGACGATGATTCCTTGTATGCCCTGATAAGCCCGGGCACTCCGAGCTTTATGCCCCCGAAATATCTGACGACTACTATCAGTATGTCGCTTAGCTCGTTAGAAAGTATCTGGCCGAGTATCGGCCTTCCCGCGCTGGAGGACGGCTCGCCGTCATCGTTCGCGCGCCATTTTTCGCCGCACGGCCCGAGCCTGTATGCGTAGCAATGATGCCTTGCGTCGAAATATTTTTTTCTGACGTCCGAAATTATGTCTTTGATTTCGGCTTCTGTTTCAACGGGAAAGGCCAAGGCGATGAATTTGCTTCCATTGTCTTTGTACAAGCCTTCGGACGGGGCCGATATGCTTTTGTAAGTGTCGTTTGCAGTTGAACTTATACTTTCCATTCCAAATTGTAAATTTATGCCAATTTTGTTAATTTTGCAATATGTTTTATGACAGGACGGTTGATTTGCTTGGTGTTCTTGGCGATACGCTGGTTTCGCTTTACGGCGGCGGAAGTCCGTGCCCTAAGGCGTCCCCTGGGATTTCATGTCATGTCCGTTCTGTAATGGACGAGGCGATGCGCCTGTCTTTTCTTGAAAACCCTTATTTCCATCCATATATGCAGAAGAATGCGATTCTTGCCCTTGCGGGCAGTTATATGGATTCGGACGTTTTGCGTAAATGGTTGTCGTCCTATGATTTGACTGAGATGCCTGAAAAAACGGCATTGGTGGTCGCTGCCGGAAATATCCCGGCGGTCGCTTTCCATGATTATGCGGCATGCCTGCTTTTAGGACTGAGGACGGATTTCAAGCTTTCTTCGAAAGACAAGCATCTTATTCCTGCGATTGACGATTGCCTGAGGCATATCGGCGGGGTCATGACCGGGATAAGGTTTTCGACGGGCCTGCCTTGCAGCCGGTACGACAAGGTGATTGTCACAGGAAGCGACAGCACGGTCTCGTTTTTCAATGGCAGGTACGAAGGCTCCGATATACTTGCGCGGAAAAGCAGGTACAGCCTTGCCGTGCTTTCAGGCAGCGAAAGCGCGGCGGACCTTGATTCGCTTGCGCGGGACGCCGCGATGTATTACGGTTTGGGGTGCAGGAGCGTGTCTTATCTGCTTGTTCCGGAGGGATATGATTTTGCAGGGCTTTCAAGCGCGTTTTCAAGGTTTCGCGATGACATGGAAAAAACAGACCCTTCTTTGCTTGTCCCTTTTGACGGAGCGTACAGGAGGCTGAAGGCATTGAAGATAATGGGCGGGGAAGAGTTTGTCGATCTCGGATTCATGATTCTTGAAAGAGACCGGTCGGAGGGAAGGGAATATCCTTCTTTCGGGTGCTTGAAATATTCGGATTATCCTTGTTCGCGCGAAGGCCGCGCCGGTTTCATAAGGAATTTTATAATTGAAAACAAGGACAGGATTCAAAAAAAATACACTAACTTTGGTATTGCGCAGTCTCCGTCCGCAGATGATTATGCGGACGGGCTGGACACTGTGGAGTTTTTGTCTGATAAAAAAAGAATGTTATGATTTACAGGTTTAAGGCATCCCTTAGCAATAGCAAGATATTCATGAGGGAGTATGAAATTCCTTCGGATTGGACATTGTACAAGGTCCATGAATACCTTATGGGTGAATTCGGCTTTTCGAAAGACCAGATGGTCCTTTTCAGAGGATGCGACGGAAAAGGCAGGGAGAAAAGCGATTACGGATTGTTCGACATGGGCGACGGGGCGATGGACGCGGTTACTCTTGAATCTGCCGTGGCCAAGAATGAAACCGTGCTTGAATATGTGTTCGACCTTTTCAAGAACAGGTTCATATCCCTTGTTTTCGAAGGCGAGTCGGAACCGCAGCCAAGAGTGTATTATCCACGCCTGACAGCTGAGAAGGGAAGGGCTCCGGAGCAATTCATCAAGGGAAATGCCGACGATTATGACAAGTACGAGTCGTCCTTGGGGATGGGCGGTCCGCAGCCTGATTCTGCGAGTCCGTCCAAGTTCGATGAAGACGATGAATTGGAAGACGAGGATGACGAAATCTTCGACGAGGGGGATTTTGAGGATGATGAGGGAAAATAATAGTGTCTTGGCAGCTTGAGCGTATGGAGCTTGTCATAATTCTCGGACCCACAGGGGTCGGCAAAAGCGATTATGCCGTAAGGCTGGCGGAAGAGTGCGGAAGCCCTGTGATAAGTTGCGATTCGAGGCAGATATACTCCGAATTGAACATTGGCGTGGCGAGGCCGTCCGAACAGCAGCTCTCGCGTGTGAGGCATTATTTCATTGCCGACCATTCCGTCAGGAACCTGTATTCGGCCGGCGACTATGAAAGGGACGCCATAGATCTGCTTGGCGTGCTATTCCGCTCTCATGACCGTTTGGTGATGGCTGGCGGTTCGGGCATGTATATCGACGCCGTGTGCTGCGGGCTTGATGATTTTCCGGACATAGACATGGGAATCAGGACCATGCTGAATGAGGAATTGAGGGAGTGCGGTCCTGGGGCTCTTGCATCGAGGCTGAAAATCCTTGATCCTGAATCTTACGGAACGATAGATCTGAATAACGGGCAAAGGTTGGTGCGGGCTTTGGAAGTTGTTATGTCGACCGGAGTCAAGTTCTCATCGTATAAGAGAAATGTGAAAAAGGAAAGGCCGTTTTCCATAAGGAAGATAGGGCTTTTCAGGCAAAGGGACGAGTTGTACGGAATGATAAACGCAAGGGTGGACAAAATGATGGAAGCCGGCCTTTTGGATGAGGTGAAGTCGGTCATGCAGTACAAGGACTTGCCTGCGTTGAACACTGTGGGCTACAGGGAGTTTTTCGAAGCGTTCGACAAGGGCCTGCCAATCGGGGCGGCGATCGAGGCGGTCAAAAGAAACAGCCGCCGATATGCCAAGAAGCAGATGACATACTGGCGGCGCGATAAGGATATAGAATGGATGGACATATCCGGCAGTGCCGGGCTGTGACATACATGTTTTATCATGCGCTGTCCTTTGCCGATGTGCCGCTGCAGCGCATTTTCTTCTCAATCTCCATAAGTGAAAGTAACACTGTCTTTTTCGGTATAATTGCCAAAAATAGTTGGTAATTTCTCTGCCTGACCCATTTTATCACTTTTAGAGAGCCGCAGTGCGGACATCTTTCATGACGAGTTTTTGACATAAAAAACAACTTTGATGAAAACGTTCTCATCAAAGTTGTTCAATTCAATTGTTTTTGGCAACATTACCTCTTTGCCGATGCCGGTTCCTATCTGAAAAGAGGGCTCGCGTAGGCCATCACGTCGTCTTTCGTGATGACGTCGTTTGTGAGTATCATAAGGCGTTCCGTCACATTTCTCAGTTCCCTTATGTTTCCCGTCCATTTCTGCGTTTGAAGTTCTTTGACGGCGTCGTCTGTTATTTCATGTTTTTTCAGGCCGGATTCTTCGCAAATCTCGTTCATGAAGCTGTCGATGAGCAGCGGTATGTCTTCTTTTCTTTCGGCGAGAGTCGGTACGTGGATTACTATCACGCTGAGCCTGTGGTAAAGGTCTTCCCTGAAAGTTCCCTTTTCGATTTCCTTCAGGAGGTTTTTGTTGGTTGCCGCGATTACCCTTACCTTGACATTTATGTCCTTGTCGCTTCCTACCCTTGTTATCTTGTTTTCCTGTAGCACGCGCAGCACTTTCGCCTGGGCGGCAAGGCTCATGTCCCCTATTTCGTCGAGGAACAATGTCCCGCCGTCGGCCTGTTCGAATTTGCCCTTGTGCTGTTTGACCGCCGAAGTGAACGCTCCTTTTTCATGGCCGAAAAGCTCGCTTTCTATGAGTTCTCCCGGTATGGCGGCGCAATTGACTTCGATAAACGGCATTGACGCGCGGTTGCTTTTTTCATGAAGCCATCTTGCCACTAATTCCTTTCCTGTCCCGTTGGATCCCGTAATGAGAACCCTTGCGTCGGTAGGGGCGACCCGGTCGATCATTTCCTTGATTCTGGTTATGGCTTCGGATGTGCCTACTATCTCGTGTATCCCTGAGACTTTCTTCTTCAGGATTTTCGTCTCTTTTACGAGGGATGTCTTGTCGGTCGCGTTTTTCAGTGTTATGAGTATGCGGTTAAGGTCGAGCGGCTTTTGGATGAAGTCGTATGCGCCTTTCTTGATGCATTCCACGGCAGTGTCTATCGTGCCGTGTCCGGAAATCATTATTACGGCGGATTCCACTCCTGCTTCGTTTAATTTTTCCAGGACCTCGATCCCGTCTATGTCAGGCATTTTTATGTCGCAGAAAATGGCGTCGAACGATTGGGCTTTCGCTTTTTCGAGCCCTTCCTTGCCGTTTGCCGCCAGGTCTATTTCGTAGCCTTCGAATTCAAGAATTTCCTTGAGCGTATTGCGTATGCTGCGTTCGTCGTCTATTATAAGCAGTTTCATGATCGATCAGTATTTGTTTCCATTTTTTATGGAGGCTTTTATTTCGGCGAGCACTCCTTCTTTCAACGAGTAGGACGACTGCATGATGTTTCGTATTCCCGTCTTTTTGAGGATGAACATCGTGAAAGCGGAGGCAAGCACTATGTAATCTACCCTTACGGCGGACATTCCCGGAATGGCGAGCCTTTCTTCCCTGTCGAGGCTTTTGAGTCTTTCATGCAGGCGGGACAATTCTTCCGGTTTTATTTCCATGCATACGTTTCCGTCGTTCTTGCAGCCTGTCAGGATGTCCCTGAACGTGTCGAAAGACCCCGACGTGCCTATGAGCGTTGCGGGCCTGTATGTCGCTACTGCTTCCCAAAGTTCCGCAAGGTTGTCGTCGGAATAGTTTTCCACGTCTTCTATTTCGCTGTCCTTTATCGGTTCTGAAGGATGGAACATGTTTTTGAGCCTGGACATTCCCAGTTTGAAGCTATGTTTCCATTTCATTCCTTCTGCGTCGGCGATTATGAACTCGTTGCTTCCCCCTCCTATGTCCATTATCATGAATGTTCCGTCCACTTTTGGGAGAGAGTCCGCCACTCCCTTGTAAATCAATTCGGCTTCCCTTTCTCCGCTGATTATCGTGAAGTCGGCTCCGTATTTTTCACCGAGTTTTTTAACAAAATCTTTGCCATTGGACGCCTCCCTTATGGCAGAAGTGCAGCAGATTATTGTTTTGCCTGCCGGGACGTTTCTGTCGGCGGTTTCCTTGAAGAGGGGATCAAGGGCATGCACGGCCCTGTCGAGAGATTCTTCTGTAAGCATTCCGCCTGTTATGGTGTCGCCTATCCTTGACGCGCTTTTCTTTTCCGCGATTTTTTCATATTCCCCGTTTTCGCGGAAGTCTCCGATAATCAAATTGAACACGTTGGTGCCCAAGTCGAATGCAGCTACTCGCATAATTGAATAATTTTTTACAAAGTTAATGAGATTTTCACTAAGTTTGCATTATGCGCAAGAAGATGATAATAGCTGTCGACGGTTATTCGTCCACCGGCAAAAGCACTTTCGCGAGGAGAATCGCGTCGATGCTTGGCTATTTGTACATAGATACCGGTGCCATGTACCGGGCGGTCGCGCTTGCATGCCTGAGAAGAGGTATCATAAAATCGTCCGATCCTTTCCGCATGGACATGGACGGATTGCAGGATGTTCTCGGCAAATGCGATATATCCTTTTCAAATAATAGCGGAGCGGAACATGCCGATACTTTCCTTAACGGTGAAAACGTGGAACGGCAGATCCGATCGGTGGAAGTGTCCGATGTGGTCAGCAATGTTTCCTCGATCCCTCAAGTAAGGGCGTTCGTGGACGAAAGGCTGCGCGAATTCGGGAAAGGCCGGGGCATAGTAATGGACGGGCGCGACATAGGCACGGTGGTCTTTCCGGACGCCGATATAAAGATATTCATGACGGCCGCCCCTGAAGTGAGGGCCGGGCGGAGGCTGAAGGAAATGAGGGAAAAGGGAAACGATTCGGTTACGTATGACGAGATTCTGGAAAACCTTGAAAAGCGGGACCGCACGGATGTGAGCAGGGCCGTATCTCCATTGAGAAAGGCGTATGACGCGATAGTCTTGGATAACAGCGAAATGACACTGGATGATCAGATGGAATGGATAAAATCAATATTGAAATAGATGAAAGGTCGGGGTTCTGCTACGGGGTGGTACGTGCGATAGAAATGGCGGAAAAAGTCTTAGACAGCGGAGAGAAGCTTGTATCGCTCGGGGCGATAGTACATAACGGGGCTGAAATAGAAAGGCTTTCCTCAAAAGGCCTGGTCACTGTGGATTCCGTGCTTGGCCTTTCAGGCAAGACCGTGCTGATAAGGGCTCATGGGGAACCGCCTGAAACCTATGAATATGCAAAGTCCCATGATATAAAGGTGATAGATTGCACATGCCCGGTAGTCTTGAAATTGCAGAGCCGCATCAGGACCTGCTTTGACCAGATAAGCCGCAGGGGCGGCACCGTAGTGATTTTCGGGAAGCTCGGGCATGCCGAGATAAACGGGCTTGTCGGCCAGACGGGCGGGAATGCCGTCGTCGTGGAGTCTCCGGAAGATCTTGACTCGGCTCGCGTGTCGGGCAAAATCGATTATGCCAGGGAAATCGCGTTGTTTTCCCAGACGACAAAAGACCCTCAGGAATATTCGAGGCTGGCCGGCGTTATTTCCAAAAGAATAGAAGATGCAGGCGGCAGCAGTTCTTTGCTCACGGTCAACAAGACCATTTGTTCGCAGGTGTCGTCCAGGCATGGGCATCTTGAGGATTTCGCTTCGCGCCATGACATTGTGCTATTCGTTTCAGGAAACGAGAGTTCGAACGGCAAGGTCCTTTACGGGATATGCAAGAATGCGAATCCGCGCAGCTATAAGATAGAAAAGCCGGAAGACATATCTCCGGAGTGGATAAAGGAAGGCGACAATGTCGGGATATGCGGCGCGACATCCACTCCCAAATGGCAGTTGGAGGCTACTGCGGATTATATAAAATCTTTTTATTAATTTTGCGCGGCAATTCGAAAATTAATTTAATTATTTGATACATGGCAACTACAGCAGATTTTAAAAACGGTTTGTGCATAGATTTCAACGGCAAACCATGTACGATTGTTTATTTCCAGCACGTGAAGCCTGGAAAGGGCGCGGCGTTCGTAAAAACGAAATTGCGTAATCTTGAAAACGGCAGGATTCTTGAAAAAACATTCTCTGCCGGCGAAAAAATAGATGTCATAAGCGTTGAAAGAAGGCCTTACCAGTTCCTGTACAAGGATGATACAGGCTATAATTTCATGCACAATGAAACTTTCGAACAGGTTCATCTCGACAGCGAACTTGTCGACAATGCCGATCTTATGAAAGAAGGGCAGTATGTGGAAATGATGTTCCTTGCAGACGAGGAACGCGTACTTTCGTGCGAACTTCCTCAGTTCGTGGAACTCGAAGTCACATATACCGAGCCGGCAGTAAAAGGGGATACGGCTTCTACCAATGCCATGAAGGCGGCGACATTGGAAACCGGAGCTGAAATAATGGTCCCTCTTTTCATAAACCAGGGAGACAAGATCAGGGTCGATACGAGAGACCGTTCTTACGGTGAAAGGGTAAAACAGTAACCGGCACGTTCGGAATTACGATTCGAATCGAAATCCCGAGTTGACTTAAAATTTTATGACTAAAAGGGCTTCTCTTCTTTAAAAAGGGAAGCTTTTTTGTTTTTATGCTTCAAAAATCGCCGCTGTAAGGCCATGTTATGATAAAATTTTTATAAAATACTGATTGTCAAAGAGATTAATTTGAGGTGATATGATACAGCAAGATGACATTTTACATAATTTTGAATCCGAATTCAGAAGCGATGTTCTAAACTTAACCAATCGATAAATATTGAATGGTTGCGGCGGAAGATGTTCATTTTCCGCCGCTGGTGAAAAATCGGGCGCAATGCCCAAAATAAATAATAATTTAAAGTAAAGTAGTTTAAGTCGGCCCGGGCCAGCAAGCAGCTGGTCCGGTTTGTTTTTTACGGAATTTTACGAACGGCGTTTTATTGCTGGTATCGCTATTTTTAGTAATTTTACGATTCAATTTAGCATTGCTGATGAATTCGAAAAAATATATTCTGTTGGTTTTGTCCGTCGCTGTATTTTTCGCGTGCAGTTGCGGAAAACGGTATGACGCAAGGCTTGCGGAGGTAGAGAGCCTGATGAACGCCTATCCTGACAGTGCGCTTCATATGATTGAGAGGATGAGCGCAAACCAATTCAAGGGGGAGCATAACAAGGCGAAATACGATCTGCTTTACAGCCAGGCATTGTACAAGAATTACATAGATGTTAAAAACGATTCCCTTATTTCAGGCGCTTTGTCCTATTATAAGAATCACGGCAGCGACCTTGACAAAGCCAAAGCCTTTTTCTATGCGGGCGTGATAAGCGATGACATTGGAGACAAGGATGAGGCGATGGAATATTTCGCATTGGCGAAAATACACATAGAAGCCACGGAAGAGGATCCGTATATGCGTTCTAATATTTATAACGCCTTGGCAAACATGTGTTTCAATCAGTACGATATAAATACGGCAACCGGCTTTTACGCCAAGTCCATAGAGTATACGAAAAAGGCCGGAAGGACGGACCAGCTGGTTTATCCGTTGTTCGGAAAGATAATGTGCGAAATCATCAACGGGGATTACGAGGCTGCCGGCAAGGATCTCGACGAGGCTGAAAGAATCGCCTACGAATACGAGGATATTTCAAGCGTTTACCTGGTATATGTCTACCGTAATATAACGGAGTCGAATGTCGGGGCGGGGAAGTCGGAAATATCGAAGAACAAACAGCGGCTGTTTTCATTGTTCAACGAGTACAATGCAGGCGTGGTCCCGGTCTACCTGTATAATTCCATAGGGACGATGTATTATAAGCTCGGGCAGTTGGACAGCGCGAAATATTATCTCGAAAGGTCGCTCTCTTCCGGCGACGTCTCTCCTTATGAACTCGGAGGCTATGAAATCCTGTCAAAAATTTCCGAAATCGAAGGCGATTATTCCAAGGCCTTGGAATACGAACGCATTTATGCCAAGCTTAGCAACGCCCATATGAAGGACAAGGCGTCTATGCTCCAGTCTTTGGAGATGAAGCACAGGATAGATTATCTTAACAACAGGAATGTGTACCTTGCAGCGAGGAATATGTACCTTGCGATTGTGTCAGTACTGATTATTGCCATAATAGTGCTTGTGGCGTTCTATGCCCGTGGAGTGTACAGGAAACGCATGATGAAGAAGGAAATGGACATAGAAAACCTGAACAACTTAGTGCGAGACGCGAGGAACAATTATAATGAGTTGGAAGACAGGATGGCCCGCGTTGTAAAGGAGAACGAGGCCATGGCTGACAAGGAATCGAGGAATGCGGCTGTCATCGAGGGAATGCAGGATGAATCAATGTCTTTCGCGCGAGAGAGGATGGAGAGCCTGAAGAAGATAATAGAAATCGCTTCCAAATGCGAGACGCGTCCGCAAGATTTCTATGATTCATTTATCGATTATCTAGGATTCAATTATAATTCGGAAGACGGGGAGCGTAGCCTTATAGATCTGACAGATTACCTGTACGATAATATAATGAGCAGGCTTTCGGGCAGGTATCCGGACCTGTCCGTCCACGAGCTTTGTTATTGCGCGCTTATCTACCAGGGGTTCAGCCCGCAGACCATACGCATGCTTTACGGATACAAGAATATCAACAGCATCTATACCATGCGTTCAAGAATCAGGTCCAAGCTCGGCCTTGTGAACAATGCTGCCAGCTTGGATGAATTCCTGAGGAACGAATTCGGGCCTAAGTCGAAATGACCTAATGCGTAAGTCCGCTTTGTTTTAGGATACGTGCATGGCGAACAGCCTTGCACGTATTTTTTGCAAATTTTACGGCCGGGAATGGCATCTGTCCGGACTGTTTTACGGGCATATTAGGCACGTGTGATATGATTTTTTTGTATGTATTTGATATATAGAAAATTAAAATAGGGGGGTGATATTCAATGAGCCTGTAGGTTAGCTATATTTGTTCTTGGTAATTATTAAACAAATCGTGAGTTTTTATGAAAAAATCTTTTTTGCTATTGCTGTCGTGCATGTTTTTATGCGGTTATGTATTTGCCAAGGATTGCGAGGATAATGAGGCCTATGCGAAGTCATTCTATGACATTAAGCCGAAAAGCAGAGGCTATAGGGGATTTGTGGAGGCAGGCGCGATCTTGCAGGTTAGGGATAACGTGCCGGACAATTATACGCGCTCGGAGCTTACTACCACTCATGGCTACCAGTTCAACCCTTATATATTCTTCGGCGCCGGAGTGGGTGTTTCAGCTAATTCGAGCAGCATATTCGCCTATCCATTCCTTGCTACGAAGATAAATTTCATAAACGGCCCGATCAGCCCCTATTTCGATTTCAAGTTGGGAGCCGCCTTGCCTGGGCGTCTCGGCAATATCTATATGGCCCCTACGGTCGGTGTCAGGTTCATGATAGGGGAGAAAAGTTCCGCAATAAATCTCGGCATAGGATATGTCTCGCAGTTTACGACAGTAGACATATATGCGGTCGAAGGCTATGTCGGTTCGGTTAGTAAAAACTTGGCGGACGGGCTGTCGATAAAAATAGGCGTGGAGTTTTAAAAACATGTCATGATAAGCAGCCGGAATTTGGCCCGGCATTGAAAGGGGGGCGATTCATATCATTTGAATTGCTCCCTTTTTACATATGCTGTTGCGCCTCGGCAATCGCAAGTAAACTTGCATTGCTCTCGGCTTCTGCGCAATTTGGCCCTGTGGGCCACATATACTGTTGCGCCTCGGCATAACAAATAAATTTGTTCTGCGCTCGGCTTCTGCGCAATTTGGCCCTGTGGGCCACATATACTGTTGCGCCTCGGCATAGCAAATAAATTTGCTCTGCGCTCGGCTTCTGCGTATATTTGCTTTACTGAAATGCAGATGATATAGAGCTGAATGAATAGGATCGTATTTTTGCTTGCAATGCTTTTTGCCGGATTATTTGCAGGATGCGGCGAAGATGATTATTACGAGGATCATTTTACAATTCATGGATTAAGAGCGGACAGTCATGGCCTTTGCGAAGACATAGGCAGGGATAGCCTGACCATGTTTCCTGCATGCGAGAATGATGAACTGGATGATTTGCTGGGCCGCGCGTTTCATAATCTTTTGGTAATGGAATACGATGATTGCAAGGAGTGCATAGAAGACGCAGAGGCTGTCCTTTCGGAAGACGATCTTGCCGGAACAGCAAGGATAGCCTTGTATCGGAATTTCCTGAATTGGAGAATAGGCGATACATCCTCCCTTGAAAGGGACAAGGCCTTTTTCAATGAGTTTTTCAATAAGCACAGCGGCGGCCTTTTGCCGTATGGGTATCGTGTGCCTATGGGCATGATTTATTATGCAGAGGGCGACAAGGATAGTGCGGCCTATTGGTTTTCCATGGCTGGAGTAGAATTATATGAAGATTACCTTGCGTATGTTTATGAAATGACGAATTATGTCGCTTATATGGATGTCCTTGGCAACGCGGCTGGGCCCTCTGAAATTATCCGGGACATTTTAAATTTCTCGGAGCATATGCACGGTTATATGGCATCTGACAAGTACAGCGTATGGCAGTGCTTTATGATTTCGGCCTTTTCTGTTTTACTGATAGCAGTCCTCATCATGCTTTTGCTGTTTTTCCGGAAAAGATTCAGAAAAATTTCTGAAGAGTACAGCCGATCTTCGGACTCGTTAGAGCAGGTTTTGGAGGAAAAAATCAGCAGTCTCGACGATTTGGAAAGAAAATATAAGGTCCTGCTGTCTGAATTGAGGAGAAATGAGAAGGCCAGGCAGCTTTTGGCAATGCGTGTGGATTCTATTAAAAGCCAGCTTGAATATGCATCAGATTATGAATCTGGCTCTGAGGGTAAATTCTATGAGAATTTCAAGAAGACATTATGCGTAGTCCCTTCGGACGATTCCAATCTGAATGAGATTATTGCGACTTTGGATTTTCTGACAGGCGGAATGTCGGAAAAGCTTTCGTCCGGATTCCCGTCCTTGACAAAACGAGAATTATGTTATTGCCTGTTGCTGATAAGCGGGTTTTCGAGAAATTCGATTAGGATTGCCATGGGGCATGGAAAGTCAAACAGCATTTATAATATGCGTTCAAAAATACGCGAGAAATTGGGATTGTCCGATGCGGATAGCTTGGACGGCTTTCTTAAAGGATTCGGAGAAATTGGTAATAAATCGGCATGATGTGGCCCGTGTGATGAAATATTTTTGCAAATAATTGATATATAGTGAATTAATTTATATAATGTGATATAGTGCGAGATGGTTATTTATATATCTTTGTAAAAACCATTAACTATTTAAATTTTGTGTTATGAATAAATTATTTGCATGCTTGTCATTGTTTGCAATTGTTGCTTGCAATGAAATTGATCGAGATTATTCTGTTAATGTTGACAATTCGGTCAAATCTTCCGTTTACAGAATTTCAGAAAAAGAAGCTCTTGAATTCTTGAAAATTGCATATCCTGGATTAAGTTCAGAAACTAAATCTCAGTCTCAGGATTATGGTATGTTAGAGATAAAGGAAATATTTCCTGTTGTCAATGATATTAGGACAAAATCGTCAGGAAATGTATCGGATACATTGCTGTATGTGGTTAATTTCAAGGATGATAATGGTTTTGCTATTTTATCCGCTGATAGGCGCATACCTACAGAAATCTTGATGACAGGCAGTGATGGGAATATTTCCGGTTGGGGAAATACAGGAGATATAAGCGATACTTTACAATATGGAGGTATGATAGGAGGAAATGGCAGCGACTTTGATCCTTATGAGGATTTTTACGATGAGAAAGAGGACGAATATTGTGTAGGAGGAGAACCCAATCCATCGCAGGTTCTTTTGGATTTGGTAAAGGATTATGCTGCGTATAGAATGACTTTGTCGGATTTGAATACTGAGAATGATCATTTTATTAAAGACCCTAACGGTGACATGGATGGCGATTGGTTTTATCCTGTTGATGTTACATGTGATACAATATTAATGATACCATCAATGATTAAAGGGTTGTGGCATCAGTCTCCTCCATTTAATAATGAATGTCCGGGTAAGATTTTTGCGTCAGGAAATGTGCCAGCTGGTTGTGTTCCTATAGCAATTGCTTCTATTATGACATATAATGCTTATCCTACGAACTTTTCATACAATGGAATAAAGATGGACTGGGAACAAATGTCAAGTAAAACAAATATTTGGAATGATGGTTCTGAAGTGTCAAGAATGGTGGCTGCATTAGTTAGTGCCATAAGAGTGAAAACTAATGCAATATATACGAATGATTGGACATTTGTTTGGCCGAAAAATGCGGCTTCTGCATTGAAATCTTGGGGTTATGATAATGTAAAACGTATAAAATATTATAATGAAGATATAATAATAGAATCCTTGAAAGAAGATAAACCTGTGTTCATTGCAGGTACGGATAAAGATCCGTTTAATGGACATGCTTGGGTTATAGATGGCTATTCCAGGATTTATAAAAGATATAGAATGAAAAGTGGCGTGACAGGAGAGATTTCAGAACCTAAAAGTACTATTTCAAATATGTTGCATTGTAAGACGGGATGGGGAACTATAAGGGAAGTAGTCGTCTTTTCTGATATATTCGTACTTTCAAGTGATTATAAGACAGACCGAAATTATAGAATAATTACATATGATGTGCCTAATAAATAGTCTGATATGAAAAAACTGCCATATATTTTTTGCATATTGTTTTTTTGCGCGTTTTTATCGGGGTGCTGCCATCCTATCCCGCAGCCTCGCGGACCGCACGAATATAGATCGTATACGGCATCATTCAATATATTCCAGTTTTTCCAGTTAAAAAACCAGGCAAATAATGATATAATAGTAGAGTTGTACTATCATTATGCTCATGACATGCTTTCATTGGCCACTGAAGGAGCTTTGTTCGAAGAAAAGATAGAAGAATGCGGCGATACCGGTTATTATGGATATTGGGAGCATGACCAGTACAGGTTTTTCCCGAGTTTCAATTCCAATTATCCGAGTTTTGAAATCGTAAGCGATGTCGATTGGGATGCGGAACATCCTGCGGGCACGCCGATAAATGACAAATTTGATTTTTATGCTTTGTCGGCTTATCCGTTCGTCCAATCCGGTTATGAGCCGTATGTTCCTTCAGGGGAGAGCGATGTCATATACGATGATATTTGGCATTATTATTACGATGATGATTACGAGGAAGAAGCGGAAATGGCAAAAAACTATTTTTATGAGTATGACCCTATGGAACGTTATCCTGTAGTAAAGCCATTTGACGAGGTGACTCGAAATGATTTCTATATGCTGGGGACAGGCCTTTCCGTAGTTAAGACAAAATTTATTTTAAGGCCGCGCGAAACCCCTGGCCATCTTGGAGTTCATAATATTACCGTGACAGCGTCTATTTATGGCAATTTCTTTTATGACAAGGATAAAAGCGTGCCTTTGGTGTTTTGATAAAATAATGAATCGTATGTGTAGATATTTATTTGGATTATTTGCAGTCTTGCCGGTTTTGACAGGTCTTGTCTCTTGCGACAAACCCCATGATCGGCTTCCAGAGGGAGAAACTTTTGAATTCGAGTTGGTTTCTAAAACTACTGAGTCGATAACTGTTGCAGTGATTCCTAAAGATAAGAATATAAGATATTATGCCGGGGCTATTGAGAAAGAAGTATATGATGAACGGTGGAATGGAGATCTTTCCGGCTTTCCGGAAGTCATATTCGAGAATTGGAAGAACTCATTCGACGATGATTTCTATGGGTATGCTTCGTTGGAAGATTGTTATTATGGGGAAACGAGCACAGGAGCGGATACTATTGCATATGTCGGGTTAAAACAATTGACCTATGCGTATGTATATGCATTCGGATTGAATCCTGACGGAACTGTTTCCACGGATGTATATGTTTCGGAAGCCTTTGTCACGGATGAAGTCTCTCCATCGGATAATAAGTTTGTCATTTCGCGCGTGGAAGATACGTCTATTCAGGTCGAACCTTCGAATAATGATCCGTATTGTTGCTACATGCTTACCAAGGAGGCGTTCGATACGTATGGAGGAGCTGAAAAGGTAGCTGAGGCATATATTGAAACTAATTATTATAAAATTAATACTTTAGTTGCTGTAGGCCGGCAGATATGGGATTTTTCCCAAATTGTCGAATTGTACGGTCCGGGAAATTATGTAGCTATGGCATTCGGAACTCAAAGCGGAGCTTTGACGACTGAAGTCGAGACACTTGAGTTCGAGTACGGCAAAGAATTGCCGACTCCTGAAGGTGGAGAGAAATTTTCGAATCTTGTTGCTGACGCATATTTTGAACCAATATCGGCGTATTGGGAGTACGGAGGCATATTCGATCCGTATACCGTGCGCCTTGTATTCCGGGATATGGTGTCTTTTGAAAATTATGAATTCGAACGTGACAGGATGTCCTTATGTTTCCAGGTGGCTAAGAACAAAGTTCCTTATGACATGGCAGGGGAATACGAGATTTCCGCTGATCTTTCTGAAGGTACGGTCGTGCAAGGATGGCGGGTAGAGGAAGAGGAATACGGATTCAGCGAGTATTTCGGAAGCTTGTATTCATGG
Source organism: uncultured Bacteroidales bacterium (assembly GCA_944322605.1). Taxonomy (GTDB): domain Bacteria; phylum Bacteroidota; class Bacteroidia; order Bacteroidales; family UBA932; genus CALUPD01. Next base: position 22,305 of record CALUPD010000032.1, read on the forward strand.
CGGGGAAATATATCCAATCCTGATGCTTCGATAGATTCCGGAACTGTGGTTTTGAAGGCGAACGGTGACGGAACATATACTGTGGATGTGCGCGGTTATGATATGAACGGTTATGAAATCAGGACTTCTTACACTGGAAACATTGAAATGAAAGTATAGGCGAGGGGGCTTCTTATCGCTTTTGTTTTGATGGATGCATAAAAAAACGATGCCGGTCCGTATTTCGGGACGGCATCGTTTTTTTAATTATGCGGTTCTGTTAATAGAGCCCTTTGTCGATTTTTACCTTTACGGCTTTGAGCATGTCGTCAATCATGGCGTCCATATGCCACTGAGGATTCCAGCCCCATTCTTCCCTTGCGCATGAATCGTCGAGGGAGTCAGGCCATGAAGCGGCTATGTCGGCTTTTACAGGATCGATTTCGAAATTCCATTCGAATGAAGGAATCCTTTTCTTTATCGCTGTGAAAAGTTCGCGCGGATTGAAGCTCATGCATGTCACATTGAAACTGTTGCGGTGTTTCAGTTTTGCAGGGTCGGCTTCCATGAGCTGGGTGATTGCATTAAGGGCGTCAGGCATATAAAGCATGTCCATGTAGCTGTCTTCAGGAACCTGGCATGTGTATTTTCCGTTTTTGAGCACTTCATAGAATACTTCCACTGCATAGTCAGTCGTTCCGCCGCCGGGAAGGGCTCCGTTGGAGATGATGCCAGGGAACCTTACGCTCCTGCTGTCCACGCCGAATCTTGTATGGTAATAGTCGCCGAGCAGTTCGCCTGTGACTTTGCATACGCCGTAGATCGTATTAGGCCTCATCACGGTATCCTGAGGGGTCTTGACATGAGGCGTATTGTATCCGAATGCTCCGATCGAGCTCGGGGTGAAAATAGCGCAGTTGAATTCCTTTGCAAGGTTCAGGGAGTTGAGAAGCGCGCCCATGTTGATCTTCCATGCGAGCTGCGGATTCTTTTCTCCGGTTGCGGAAAGAAGAGCCACGAGATTGAAAAGAGAGTCGATCCTGTATTTTTTGATCATTTCTCCGTATGCCTGAAAATCAAGGGCGTCGAGGCTTTCTGCAATTGCGAATGTCTTGAGCCTTTCAACGTTTGCAGGGTTGAGGTCCGCAGCTATTACGTTGTCCTCGCCATAATGTTTCTGAAGATGCGGGATAAGTTCCGTGCCTATCTGTCCGCCCGCACCGACTACCAATATTCTTTTCATTTTATATAAATAATTAAGTTCTTTTTTCGCTGTGCAAATGTAATACTATTTTCGATTCGTTTTAACAGCAAGGGACATATTTGGATGTCCGACGGCGAAATGGCCGCAGGCTTATTTTTTGACCGGCCTTACGTAATGCGGCATGGTCTCCGGAATCGGCAGGGAAATCTCGACCATTCCTGCAAATTCGCCGTTTTCATACCAAGGGGTCTGGTATATCAGTTTTTTTACTTCTCCTTTGGAAATAGTGTAGGCGTTTGTCTGCGCGTTTTCCATCAGCTGCCTGAGCTTTTCCAACGATTTGCCGGAGTGACATTCTGTCAGGATATTTTTCCCTTTCACGTCGCTGCCGTTGACTTTTTCCGATGCTTCATTAGCGTAAATTATATTGCCGTCCTTGTCGCTGACCGTTACGGCAGGCTTTATGGTTTTGAAATAATCCATATACGTTATTTTTTATCTTGCTTTAGCCCTAAAATCGTGCCAAGTTCGGCATATTGCGGGTTCTTTGCTTGCGCGGCGTGATTCGATTATGCGGATGTTGCAGGAGCTTGCGCCGGTGCGGTTTGCGCCGATGCGGCATGATTGGGAATCATTGGCTATATTTGCATATGCGCTGTCGCGATAATGACGGTTCGAGCTTTCCGTTTCAGCATGTTTGATGGACCGGCATGCGGCATTGCCTGAAAATATTGATTTATGGATTATATCTCTGTTTTGGACGGATTGTCGCGGAAATACGGTTTTTCGGCATGGGGCTATGCCGATGCATCCAGGTTGGACACGGCGGCCTGCAAGCTTGAGGAATATCTTGAAAAGGGGTATAATGCCTCAATGGAATACATGGCCAGGAATAAGGAGAAGAGGACGGACGCGTCCGTGCTTGTGGAAAATGCCGTGACGGTAATCGTTTTCTTAGCCCGTTATTCCGCCCGTCCGCCATGCGCTTCGGGATTGAAAGTGGCTTCTTATGCGCAGGGGGAGGATTATCATCATGTAATAAAGGGCAAGCTCTCATCGATAATGGCAGAGTTGGAAAGCATTGCTCCGGATTTTTCGGGCAGGGCTTTTACCGATTCCGCTCCCCTTATGGAGAGGGAATATGCCGTGCGCGCCGGACTCGGATTCATCGGAAAGAACGGAATGCTTGTCAGCAGGACTTTCGGAAACAGGGTCCTGATAGGTTCGATAGTCTGCAACCTTGGATTGCCCCCTCATGACCGGTCTTTTAATGAAAGGGTCGGCAAGGAGTTGCGGTATGGCAATTGCGGGGCATGCACGCGATGCATGGATGCATGCCCGGGCAAGGCTGTTTCAAATTGCGTGCTCGATGCGCGCAGGTGCATTTCATACCAGACAATCGAGTCCAGGCGCAGTTTCAGGGACGAGGAGTTTCCAGTAGACAGGAAAGGCTGGATTTTCGGGTGCGACGAGTGCATTCAGGCATGTCCGTGGTACAGGCGTGGAGGAGACGGTGGAATGCCCGAATTCGATACTCTTTCGGATGTGCTATGCAATCTTCGCGCTGACGACTGGCTCGGCATGGGAAGCGGGGCTTTCAAGAGGATGTTCGGAAGTTCTCCCATATCGCGAGCCGGCCTGAAGAAGATGAAGGACAATGTTATGGCAGTACTTGGCAGCCGGAATGCGGTTGGTTGCGATTCCGGCTTGGAATAAGCGCCGCGCATCGGAGCCGGATATGATGTGACGGGGCCGGTTTCGCTGATAAGATTATCGGATTATAGGCAAATGGCATGGCTTCGAAACTGTGCGTGCAATTTGGGCATGCGATTTTGTGATGGAAAAATAAACCGATTTGGAAATGATAAGGAATTTGCAGACTGAAATAAGTATTCCCGCGTTGAAGCGCGGATTGACATACAAGAGCAGGATAATGATGCTCGGTTCGTGCTTTTGCGACGAGGTCGGGGCTTTGATAAAAAGCCATGGCTTCAATGCGATGGTCAATCCGTTCGGCACTCTTTACAATCCTGCCTCGATATGCCAAAGCCTTGAACGTTTGTCTGAGAAAAGGCTTTTCTCGGACAAAGACGTGGTGTGCAGGGATGGCATATATACAAGCTTTTATCATCATAGCGGCATTTCATCCCGAAGCCTTGACGGGTTTGTGGCCAAGGCCAACGAAGCGGCAGGCACGGCGGCGGATTTTCTCGAATCGGCTACCGACATTGTAATAACTCTCGGCACAGCCATAACGTACCGCCATAAGAAAACGGATCTCATAGTTTCGAATTGCCATAAATTCCCTTCAAGCGAGTTCGAGGAGCGGATGCTCGGCCTTGAAGAGTGTGTCGGTTTTTTGAAAAGGGCAGTCGCTGCTGCAAGGAAGCATGGCCAGAAAAGGTTCATTTTCACGGTCAGCCCGATAAGGCACATAAGGGACGGGCTGCATTCCAACCAGTTGAGCAAGTCCGTGCTGCTTCTTGCGGTGGATGCCGTTTGCAGGGAGACCGAGGATTGCCATTATTTTCCGGCTTATGAGATAATGTTGGACGAGCTGCGGGATTACAGGTTTTATGCAGAGGACATGTGCCATCCTTCACGGCAAAGCGTCAATTATATATGGGAGCGTTTTGCGGAGCATGCAGTCGACCCCGGTATGCGCACGGCGATTGCGAAAATCGAAAAATTGGCAAAGGCGGCGGCCCATCGTCCGCTGTTCCCCGATTCCGACACTTATAAGGTTTTCAGGGATAGGGTGTTGAAAGACATCTCCGAGTTCAGGGCGGAATGGCCTGACGCGGTCCTGCCGGAATTTCCGTCAAAATAAGCGTGGCGGGCGGATTTGCCCGTCGGGACGTTCACGGCTTGCGCTTATTTGTGCTAATAATGCGCGTAATCATAAAATATATCCCTGTCCTGAAGTTCGACTATGAGGCCGTATTCAGGCAATGGATGGCAAGAACCCTATGCGCGGACATGGGATTTGCCTGAATCTGACTATAATTCCGATACTTCCTGCAATAAATTGACGGTCTTGACTTTTTGTGGCCTGTTTTCGAAATTGTACCTCAGAGTCAGTCCCACATGTTTTCTCGAACCCTTGAATCTTTCGGAATACATTTTATAAGAATTGTCCAACTGCCAGTACAAGACACGGTAATTGCTGTAGAAGCAGAAGTTTATGCCAAGATAAAGTTTTTTGTCCAAGAATGTCTTGTATATAGTGCCGTCTACCATCATGTCTCCGTATTGTTTGAATCCCATCATTTCGACCGGGCTTGTCCATGAGACCCCTAAGTCGAGACCCAGCGTGGGCAGAATCCGGAAATACATGTCGGCTGACACGTTTGCCGAAAAACTCTCGCTAAGGTATTTGCCGTAACCTGACTTTACATAGGATGCCGAGGCGAATGCCCCTAACCTTAACCACTTGGTTATCCTTGAGTCCCATGTCGCGAGAATCGAGTGCGAGTATGAGTATCCCTGGTTTACGGGTCTTATGAAAACGATTCCGTTGTCTTCAGTGTTTTGGATATTTATTATTTGCTTGTCCCATACGGAAAAAGAGTAGGAGAAAAACCAGTTGCCTTTTAGCATGTATGAGAAGGACACATCGTAGCCTGTCGGAATGTCGAGGCTTTCGTTTCCCATGTAGTACACGAATTCTGACTGCCTGGTCTTTTTGGGAGAAAGTTGAGAATACGACGGGGCATAGCCTGACATTCTTGAAAAATCGAGATTTATGTAAGTGCCTTTGTTCGGATTTATGTCATAGGAAAAGGCTCAGGTTACCGAATGGCCGGACATAGTCCTTTCGGACGGATGTTCCGCCAAGCATGTCTTTGTACGATACCATGTTCCATTCCAGGCTCGCGCCTGCGTAGATTGAGAATCTGCCGAACTTGTCGCTGTATTCAAGGAATGCCGTTCCCGCCGTATTGCGGTTAATGAAGAACAGTCCTTCCTCGTTTTCCGTGCTGCCGCTGATGTGTTTTCCGTTTCCATCCTGTCGTCCGCATCGTCCATCGACCATGTTATCCCTGCTTTTAGGCTTCTGTTTTCACCAAAAATGTGATTTGCTTCGGCCCTCGCACGCAGGGTCCCGTATTTGGGGGTATAGTATTCCTTGTACCTGCTGACATGCGTTCCGACCTGATAGGAAGAAAGAATGCTTGAGGTCATGTAGTCGTAATCTTTGGAAATGTCACGGTAAATGTAGTCGGCTTTTATGGTAATGCGTGATCCGGTCGTGTCGTATGCAAGTACGTAGTTGATCCCGGCCTGGTATTGCATGTTCGTCATTTTTTGCATCAGTCCTGTACTTTGAGTTATCATAAGGCATGCTCGATGCATTCGCCGCTGTTTCCCTGAAATCGGAATTTTGAATGCTGGACGATGATACGGAATTTCCAAGCACCACGGCTGCGATTCCTATGGCCTGGAACTTGTTTATGTCGTAAACAAGATTGAATGCGTCCTTGGCAAATCTGTTTTTCAGGTATGACGTGTTTTCGATGTCTATGCCATAGCCTTCGTTAATGTATTCCGCATTTGCTCCGGCTATGGTTTCTTCATATACGTAACTGGCTTTTAAGAAATTGTAGATGCTGAATTTTCCTCTCTTCGAGTAGACAGGGGCGGAAATGGATGTGCCGAATTTGTTGTCGTAGGCAAAAGCGTACAGGTCTCCGCTTCCGAAATAGTTTCCGTCATGCAATTTTCGCAAGTCTATTCTGATGATGCCGCCCTGCATCATGGCCGAGTAAGAGCTGCCGGAGATGTTGGATATTTCAATTTTGGAAATCTTGTCGGCCGGAAGGTATTTTATTTCGTCCATGCTTGCTTCCATTCCGTTTACGTATATGGCAACGGCCTGCTTTCCGTTTACTTCAATTGAGCTGCCGTCGCTTCTTACTCCTGGAATCAAATCCATTACCTGCATGGCTGTCCTGTCTTCTGCGATGGGGTTGCCTTCCATATTGATGGTGTATTTGCCAGCCGAATATTTTAGGTTGCTTGCGATTATCCTTGCTTCATTTATATTGTAGGCCGTCGGAGTCAGGGCAAAGTTGCAAACAGCTTCTTCTTTTGCATGTATCGTTTTCGAGAGTTCCTCATACGAGATGCAGGACGCTTCTATCCTGTAGCTTTCTCCTTGTTGCAGCAGAAGCGAGAATCTTCCGTTTTTGTCTGCCACATGACCTCCTGCCAATGAATCTGCCGGCAATGCGAATATCCTGATTGTCGCATATGGAATCCTTGTTCCGCTTGTGTCCGTGACAGATCCTTGAATTTCTATTTTTTCCTGTGCATTGCCTAAAACCGGAATCAGGGCAAGCAGCAGAAAGAGAAAATTCTTCATATATAAGATGTTTCAGCTTGGTTAACGGATTTGTTTGGAAGGCATTTCGTAGTAGTCTAAAAGAGTGTCTGCTAAATTAATAAACATGGAAACCACGGCTGAGATGCGTTTCGTAGGAGTCTAAAAGAATATTTGCCCTTTTTAACTTTTCAATAAGGTCAGTTCCCATGATTTATGTTTTTAGATTTTTATAGGAATAAAGTTAATTATTTTTAATGGATTCCAAATATAAATTTGGAATATTCGTAAGGCACTCTTTATATAGTCAGGATATAAATATTCAAGGCGGCAAATTCCTATCATGACTTTAGCGTAGTGTTTTCCCCTTTTTACAATGTCACGGACAACCATGCCGTCCGAATTTTCAATTCCTGCTTTCGTTTTTTGGGGGGATAGGAATTTGTATTTAAATTTATGGAAATAAAAAATGGCGGATCTGTAAGCCGGTTTCTGTGCCGGATTTTCATCCGGTTTCTATCATTTATCTACGCAGTCTACCCCCCGGCATCGGGCGGGCAGCCCTCATCTGCCGGTATACATGACCTTGCAGGCCGCAGGTGCGTACTGTATCCGTGTCGCCACGGATACCCGTGGGCTCTTACCCCGCGTTTTCACCCTTGCCGTCCGTTTAAGGCAGGCGGCGGTTGTTTTCTGTTACGTTGTCCCTGAGCTTGCGCCCGGCTGCGCTTTCCGCAGTGCGGTTGCCCTTTCCTGTCCGGACTTTCCTCCCCGTGAGGGGCGATAGAACGATCCGCCATTAGATGGCATCTCCGGTATGGAGTTCGGAAAGCAAAGGTAGTAAAATAAACCGCAAGCCGAGCGCAGAACTTTCAAGCTTGCTTGAAAAGTTCTGCCGAGGCGCAGCGTTTATTGCCGCGAAGCATTATCGCAGCGGCAATAAGCAAGCCGTGCGCAACGGGGCTTTGCATGCGAAGCGGAAATAAACCGAAGGAGGTCCGCAGGAGTAACCCTGCGGATTTTATTATATCTCCATTACAAGCTTGCTTGAAAAGTTCTGCCTCAGGCGCAGCGGCAATAAACAAGCCGAGCGCAGCGGGGCCTTGCATGCGAAGCGGAAATAAACCGCAAGTTGTTCGCATGATTACGCCTGCGGATTTTTTATATTTCCATTCCAAGCTTGCTTGAAAAGTTCTGCCTCAGGCGCAGCGTTCATTGCCGCGAGCATTAGCGAAGCGGAAATAAGCAAGCCGAGCGCAGCGAGGCCTTGCATGCGAAGCGGAAATAAACCGCAAGTTGTTTGCATGATTACGCCTGCGGATTTTTTTATAATTCCATTCCAAGCTTGCTCGAAAAGTTCTGCCTCATGCGCAGCGGAAATAAGCAAGCCGTGTGCGCAACGAGGCTTTGCATGCGAAGCGGAAATAAGCAAGCTGAGCGCAGCGTGGCCTTGTATGCGAAGCGGAAATAAACCGCAAGTTGTTCGCATGATTACGCCTGCGGATTTTTTATATTTCCATTCCAAGCTTGCTTGAAAAGTTCTGCCTCAGGCGCAGCGTTTATTGCCGCGAAGCATTATCGCAGCGGCAATAAGCAAGCCGTGCGCAACGGGGCTTTGCATGCGAAGCGGCAGCGGAGTTGCTACGACAGCACCGTCGTCGAGAGCCGCTTCGGCAACCTCAAGGGTCACATAGGAAGACTGGACAGGGGCCGGCCGACAAGGCCGCCGAGATGATTGACGATGCCGTGCGGCACTTCAATGAGAACAGGATATTACTAAAGCTGGGCGGGCTCTCTTCCGAGGAGTACCTGCGGGAGTATGTGGAGGAACACAAATGCGGCCTTAATATCGCTGTAATTATATAATATGTTATAATTCAATTAATTACTTGATAATTGACAAATGCTGACTTGTCCAACCTTTTTGGTACACCTCAAAAATATCTTCTCGTCGAAATTTGCCTCCACGCGCTCGTTTGCTAATATGCTTATATTCATATAGTTGCAGAATAGAAGCGTGGAGAGATGCCCTCCAAAAGCCCGATCTGTCCACGCTCTGTTTTTGCTATGTCGCTCGTGGCCTGATAGTTATGAATCGGCCGCCGTGGACTGATAATTTTACGAATCGATAGCAGAAGCGGCAGGCAAGCAGGCAAGCAGGCAATCAGGAATCAGGAATCAGGAATCAGGAATCAGGAAGCAGGGAGCAGGAAACAGGGAGCAGGGAACAGGGAGCAGGGAACAGGGAGCAGGGAACAGGGAGCAGGAAGCAGGAAGCAGGAAGCAGGAAGCAGAAAGAAGTAGGCAAGAAAGAAAGAAGGAAAGAAGGAAAGAAGGAAAGAAGGAAAGAAGGAAAGAAGGAAAGAAGGAAAGAAGGAAAGAAGGAAAGAAGGAAAGAAGGAAAGAAGGAAAGAAGGAAAGAAGGAAAGAAGGAAAGAAGGGA
>CALUPD010000033.1 GCA_944322605.1 uncultured Bacteroidales bacterium
AGGAAGACCAAAGGAGGAATTTCAAGGCTTGCGAAGATTAGAAAAATGCAGTGTGATAGTGTACATTAGGGTTTTCGAATCGATCGTAATACAGAAAATGACTTTTTGAGTCGGCCTCAATAAAAAACAAAAAAAGGAAAATAATCATGAAAAGCATATTCAATAAGATAATGGCAGCGGCATTGGCGATAGGCCTGCCGCTTGCGATCAGCTCCTGCAAGCAGGAAGACGAGGCGAAAGAAGCCACGATAAGCTTGGAAATCACAGGGACGACGACTGAAAGCATTACATTCGAGATAACGACTGAAAACGCTGCGACATACTCTTATGCATTCGCCAAGAGCGCGGAGATAGCTGCGGCGGAATACGTCACCGAGCAGGCGCAGAACGGCTCTGCGGTGAAGATAGAGAAGAGGGGGCTGGAAGCGGAGACGGAATACACTGTAAAGGCGTATGCAACCAACGCGGACGGGAAGGAGTGCATGGAAGCGGTAGAGACGGCGACTACGACGTCTGCCGCATCGGTAAAGATAGAGACTGTAAGCATTGCTCCTGAGTCCATCACGTTCAGGCTCGTGCCGATGAACGCGGTATCGGTGTCATATGCGGTGGCAGGACCTGAGGAGGATGTGGAGACCATGGAATTGCCTAACAGGTCGGAAGGGGGCGAGCAGCAGGAATTCACTGAGGACGGCCTTTCCGAAGATACGAACTACACGATAGTTGCGACTGCGACGAATGCTTCAGGGGAAGAGTCGAAAAGGGCTTACAGGACCGTGAAGGCAGATATCAGTCCTGTTGTAGAAATATTATCCGTAGTGCCTGAATCGGGACAGGCAAGCGTTACGGTAAGTACTGAAAATGCCGCGCAGTTCGCGTGGGCGTACTCTGAGAAAGGCGCAGATGTTCCTTCAAGGGAATCATTTTCAAAAGTTAACGCAACTGGCGAAAACAAATTCATCATATCCCCTCTTGAAGAAAGCACGGAGTACACGGTTTACGTTTACGGAATTTCTGCCGGCGGGTATGAAGGCGAAATCATTTCGGAGGACTTCACTACTACTGAATATGTAGAACTTCCGTTTGAAATAACGGTATCCAACATAACCAGCACGGATGCCGACATAACGGTGACTTTCGATGAAGAGTTGTATTCATCATATTATTTTGTAGCCGGGTCTTCGGATTGGATTACGGATATTACGAATTATGATTTTGAAAAGGAGTATTCAGGTTGGGGCGGAGTAAAGCCTAAGATATATTCCGAAGATTTGGAAATCAGGATTTCTGAATTCCAAAGCGGAAGGGAACTTTCTTTGGAAGGACTGTATTATATAGGAGGCGTGCCTGTCAAGGAAGACGGTACTGTCGATAAGGACGCTACCGTATGGAGGCAAGCGACATTGTCACCGCTTGAATTCGGCAACGGATCGGTAACGGCTGAAATCAGTAACCTGAATGCCCAGATGAGTTCAGTTTCGTTTACTTATGAAGTGGATAACCCGGATAACCTCGAATGCGTTTACATAAAATGCCAAGAAGCTTCGTTAGGCGAGGATAATGTTGTAAGAGCGGCATTGAAAGGGCCTTGGACGGATTTTACGGAACCGGCTAAAGATACGCTTATTGAATATCTGAATCCTTCAACCGAATATTACCTTGCCGTGGTGGCAAAGGACAAAGAAGGGAATCTGAACAAGACCGTCCATTCATTTACGATGAAGTCAGTTACTGATCAAGGCGATGCTACTGCGCAAATCAGCGGTCCTGAAATGAGCATGAGCGAGGCTGTTTTCGATGTGACATTGGATCCTGGCACGGAGAAGGTTCTTTACGTAACCATGATAAAAGACGAATCATATAGCGAAGAAACCCTTTTGAACAGATTAAAAGTCAATAATTTCAATGCGATAACCGAGAGCGGGGAATTCAAGGCGAGCGGATTGAAGCTCGGCACGGATTACGTATTCGGATTCTGCGCCGTTGCTGAAGACGGTACCTACGGAAAACATTACATAATCGAAGGATCAACTTTGCCTTTGGTATTCGACGGCAATCAGGACGCCAAAGTGGAAGTCAGAATCGATAATGTCCAGCCTGGTGCGTTTTACGGTTATAATGTGTGGTTTACTGTTACTCCAAACGAACAGGTATCGGAATACTATTATACTTTGGCTGACGCGGATACTGAAAGCTATCTTGATGAAGAGTATTTCGTAAACCAATGCTTAGACGGATTTACCAAAACTCCGTATACAGGAACACAATCGTTTACAGGTTATAACGACCAAGGAGAAATGTGCGGCCCTAAAGCGGAAATATGGATATTGATTGTTGACCAGGAAGGCAAATTTACAGGAATATCCAAGACTCAGATAGATCAGACGGGATGGTAATCAGGCAATTCTGAATATGTTGATAATTATGGTTTCATAGATACTGCCAGTCAGGCTTGTTGTTGCATGAAAGGGAACTGTTCCGATGACGGTTCCCTTTTTGTTGCCTTTCAGGGCTTTGCCCGCTTAGATGCGCCGGTCAGGCTCGGTTTACGCGCAGCATCCATGAGTATTTGCGCAATTCTTTGGCAAGCTGTTTTTCTTTTCCTGCGGTCAAGGAGTCGAGCAGGGCATGGAACTGTTCTCCATGGTTCATATATGCGAGGTGGGAGAGTTCGTGCAGCATTACGAAATCGGCGAGATGTCCGGGCAGCCTGACGAGGTTCATGTTCAGGTTTATGTTTTTCTTTGCGGAACAGCTGCCCCAGTTCGATTTGTTGTCCTTTATCCTGACCGAGCGGTATTTGAATGCCGGATGCATTCCCGACAGGGCGGCAAGCCTCGGGACAAGCGTTTTGCGGGCTATCCTCCGCAATATTTCCTTGTCTGGTGCAGGTTTCAGCAGTTCCGCTTTTTCTTGTGAGGAAAGTCCCCATTCGTCAGGAATCCGCATTTCAGGCGTTGAGCGGGCGGCATTTGCTGTCTTTTCAAGGTATTTTTGACGGGCTTTCAGTATGCGGTCCATATTCTCCTTTACGAACATGGCGGCATCGCCGTACCTGCAATATACAGGCAGAGTGACGGATATTCTTTCAGAAATCCTTATCCTTATGTTCCTGCTTCTTGCCGTTTTCCTGAAGCTCACTTCTCCGAGTCCGTCGAAATATATTTTTTTATCAAGCATGTCGAGATAATCGGGAATAATGGTTGTCAGCAATTATGCCCTGCCTGGACGGCAGGCATTTTGCAGATAACCGGAATCGGAAATATTGGGAATCCGAACTGTCTGCGATTCCGTATCCAATCGCAAATGTATGCAAAAAGTGCATATGATTAATGTGGAATTGTCGCAGGCGGCATAATGGCGCAAATAAATTTGCCGGAAAAGGAAAAATGCTTACATTTGCACTCCCGATTTTGGGGTAACAATAAATTATTTTGCAATATGTCAGATTATTTGAATTCGGACAAAAAGCAAGAGATTTTCGGGAAATACGGGAAGTCTAATACTGACACCGGTTCTCCAGAGAGCCAAATTGCTTTATTTTCCTACCGTATCAATCACCTTACCGAACACATGAGGTCAAACAAGAAAGACCACAATACCCAAAGGGCATTGCTCAGGTTAGTCGGTAAGCGTCGTCGTCTTTTGGATTATCTGAAAGATCGCGATATCGAAAGATACAGGGCTATCTTGAAGGAACTCGACCTTCGCAAATAAATGCCCGTACATAATAAAAGGAAAAAGCAAAGAGGTTGGCCGTTCCCGGAATGGACAGCCTCTTTGTGTATTGGAATCAGTTTATGGATTCCTGACAGGATTCCGGCCTGCTTATTGAATGTTGTTTTCCAAACGCATTCCTGCCGGTTTTCTTTAAAATACCGATCCGTCTAAATTTACTGGATTCGCGGACGGGGAGGTATGGTAGAAATGGAAATGTTTTATAAACTCCCATAGGGGGAGGCGAATCCTATCGAAGAAAATATGAATATCGTGAAAAAGACCATCGAAATGAACGATGGCAGGGTCATTGAGATCGAAACCGGCAAATTGGCCAAACAGGCTGACGGTTCAGTAGTGGTCAAGATGGGCAATACGATGTTGCTCGCGGCCGTTACATGCGCAAAAGAAGCAAAGGAGGATGTGGATTTCATGCCGTTGCAAGTGGATTACAAGGAAAAATTCGCTGCGGCAGGACGTTTTCCTGGCGGATTCAACAAAAGGGAAGGACGCCCTACGGATGCTGAAATCCTCGTGGCAAGGCTTATAGACAGGGCTTTGAGGCCATTGTTCCCTGACGATTTCCATGCGGAAGTCTATGTTACGGTAAACCTTATTTCTGCTGACAAAAATACGATGCCTGACGCGCTTGCAGGTCTTGCGGCTTCAGCGGCATTGGCTGTAAGCGACATACCGTTCGGCGGCCCTATATCTGAAGTCAGGGTTGCCAGAGTGGACGGGCAGCTTATGATAAACCCTACATTCTCGGAACTCGAAAGGGCTGACATAGACATTATGGTCGGAGCGACCCTCGACAACATCATGATGGTCGAAGGCGAAATGAAGGAAGTCAGCGAAGCGGACATGCTCGCTGCGATAAAATTCGCTCATGAAGAAATAAAGAAGCATTGCCGCGTGCAGATGGAACTTACCGAAGCTGTCGGCAAGACAGTGAAAAGAACTTATTGCCATGAAGAAAACGACGAAGAACTTCGCCAGGCAGTAAGGAATTTCTGCTATGACAGGTGTTATGCGATAGCGAAAGCAGGCACTTCCAAGCACGAGAGGACGGACGCTTTCGATGCCTTGAAGGAAGAATTCATGCAGACCATACCTGAAGAGGAAAGGGAAAGCAAGGAAATGATGGTTTCCCGTTATTACCACCAGGTTGAAAAGGATGCCATGAGGAATATGATTCTTGATGAAGGCATACGTCTCGACGGCAGGACCACGACCCAGATAAGGCCTATATGGTGTGAAGTGGATTATCTTCCAGGGGCGCACGGTTCGGCCATATTCACACGCGGGGAAACACAGTCGCTTTCGACCGTTACTCTTGGTACGAAGCTGGATATGAAAGAAATGGACGAAGTCCTCGTTCAAGGGACGGAGCCTTTCGTGCTGCATTATAATTTCCCTCCTTTCTCTACGGGCGAAGCAAAGGCTCAGAGAGGCATAGGAAGGCGCGAGATCGGACACGGCAATCTTGCTTTCAGGGCGTTGAAATACGTGGTTCCTACAGGCGAGGAAAATCCGTATGCAGTAAGGGTGGTTTCGGATATTCTCGAATCAAACGGTTCTTCATCCATGGCTACGGTGTGCGCGGGAACTCTTGCCCTCATGGATGCCGGAGTCCAAATCAAGAAACCGGTTTCAGGCATAGCAATGGGCCTTATTTCTGATTCGGCCAACGGAAGGCTTGCCATCCTGTCCGATATTCTCGGAGACGAAGACCATCTCGGAGACATGGACTTCAAGGTCGCAGGAACAGCGGACGGAATAACCGCGACCCAAATGGATATAAAGGTGGACGGCCTTTCATACGAAGTTCTCGAACGCGCTCTTGAACAGGCAAAACAAGGCAGGCTTCATATAATGGGCGAAATGCTCAAGTGCATTTCAGCTCCGCGTCCTGAATTCAAGCCTCATGTTCCAAGATTGGTTCAGTTGACGATACCTGGAGAATTCATAGGCGCAGTCATCGGAACAGGCGGAAAAGTCATTCAGGAAATACAGAAAGTGACAGGAACTACCATTACCATTACTGAAAATCCTGACGGAACAGGCGCAGTCGATGTATTCGGGGAATCCAAGGAAGCTATCGATGCTGCCGTTAACTGGGTCAAGGGCATCGCTACCGTTCCGGAAGTAGGCCAGACATATAAGGGAAAAGTCGTTTCGATCGTAGAGTTCGGCGCATTCGTGGAAATTCTTCCTGGAAAAGAAGGCCTTCTCCATGTTTCTGAAATTGGATGGAACAGGGTGGAAAAAGTGGAAGACGTCCTGAAGATCGGTGATGAAATCGAGGTCAAGCTTCTTGAAATCGATCCAAAGACCGGAAAAATGAGACTCTCGCATAAGGCATTGATGGAAAAACCGGAAGGTTATGTCGAGCCTGAACGCAAGCCTCGCCATGAAGGCGGAGCAGGCAGGCGTCCTATGCGCAAGGACGGCGACAGGAAGCCTCATGGAAGAGGACCTAAAGGAGAAAAGAATAACGAAAGGAATCAGGACTGATGATAGGATAATCCGTCAGGCAAGGATGGATATCCGATAGATAAGGCCGGCAAGTCCGGCTATGGACGCTCCGAAAGTCATGCGGACTTTCGGAGCGTTGCCTTTATATGGGCATGTATTCAAAAAACACTGTCAGACAGTATTACAAAAACGACAAATTGATGAAATGTAAAAATATTAATTTGCCGGCAGGATTTATTTATGTATAATTTTGTTTGCGGGAAGCACTATGAATATGCCGTAATCGTTCCGCCTCTTGCTAAGAGGTGGAACGATTTTCTTTTTTTATAATCAATCAATTCAAATCTTTTCGGATTTGCATCCGGTGAACATGTCCGCATTGGCAAAGTCAGTTTTCTCAGCAACCGATCATGCGTTAATGTGATTTGCAGTTTCTATGAGTTTTTGCCTATGTCCACCTCTTAGCAAGAGGCGGAATCGTAACAACAAACATAACACAAACACAAAAAGTCATGAAAAAACTTATGTTACTGACGCCGCTTATTGCGACAGCCGTGTCGGGCCTGCTAATGGTCGGGTGCACGGAAGGAAGCGAGGCCGGGGAATCGTCCACGGTGCGCATAATAAGGCTCGGGAGCGAGGACAGCACGTCCGTGAGCGTGAGGTTCGAGCCGAGCGAGAACACGGAGTACTATGTGTACGCGATAGGGTCGGATTCCGACTACGGGTCGTTCGTGTCGGGGACGATGGAAGGGATGGAAAGGGCCGAGGGGCCTGAAGCGAAGGAAGTGACGTTCACCGGGCTTGAGGCCACTGCCGCATATACGGTTTTCGCGCAGGGCACGTCGACGGACGGCCTGACGGAAGGAGTGACGATGCTGACGGTGTCTACGCCGGACACGAGGGTGAGCGCGGAACTCCAGTACGTGACACCGGTCGGGTGCGGATTCAAGGTGTCGTTCACGCAGGAGTACTACGAAGCGAGATACTATTTGGGGACGTCATCGGACAGGGAATCGTTCCTTGCGGGCGA
>CALUPD010000034.1 GCA_944322605.1 uncultured Bacteroidales bacterium
TTGTTTTTTTTGTGTTGCATCATTGCCCCAGGCTGTCTTGCCCACCCCCTATGCCTCCCGGCCGAGAAGTGCAACAGTCAGCGGCCCGCGGGCCGCTGACTGTTGCACTTCGGTGTTGAATCTGCACGGAATTCCGAGCAGACTATGGCGGCTGCTATGGCGACATTCAGCGATTCGGAAGTCTTGCCTGATTTAAAAGACGGGATGGCAAGGCGCGACGTGGTTTTTTCAGCTACGGAACCGGATATTCCATCGGCTTCGCTTCCCATTATCACCAGTCCCCCTTTGGGCAGCTTCCTGCCGTAGATGTTTTCTCCGTCCATGAAAGTGCCGAATATTTCCGCGCCGGCGGAGAGGAATCTGTCGCATAGCTTTTCCAGCTCGCATTTTACGGTTGTAACGCGGAATATGGCTCCCATCGTGGCTTGCACCGTTTTCGGGTTGTATATGTCGGCGCAATGTTCCGACATGTAAACGGCTTCTATCCCGAACCAGTCGGCGATTCTAAGTATTGTGCCTACGTTTCCCGGGTCTTTTACGTTGTCAAGGGCGATATAAAGCTTGTCTTTCCCGATTTCCTGAGGTTCTTTCGCCTGCGGGATTTCAACAACCGCCAGTACGGGCGACGGGGAGGAGAGCATGGTTATTTTGCGCATGTTTTCTTCTCCTATGTCGTCCGTCCTGTAAATTCCGCGTATTTTGCAGCCGGACGATACGGCTTCGCCGACCAGCTTTTCCCCTTCTGCTATGAACAAGCCTTCCCTTTCCCTGTATTTTTTCAAGGAAAGGGAACGGATGAGCTTGATTTCATTTTTCGAGATCACGGCTAATACCCCAATATTTTCAACATGGATTTGTATGTCTGCTCTTTGCTGAAGAGCTTTGTCGTATATTCCCCGTTTTCATCCAGGTCGATTATTATGTGCTTGGGGGCCGGTTGCAGGCAATGCTGTATCCCGCCGTATCCTGATATGGATTCCTGGTATGCTCCAGTGTGGAAGAATCCGATATAGAGAGGTTCTTCTTCGCGGCCTTTGATCGTAGGAAGGAATATGGCGTTTGCATGTGCCTCTGCATTATAGTAGTCCTGGCTGTCGCATGTGAGCCCTCCGAGGAATACCCTTTGGTATTCGCTGTCCCATTTGTTTATTGGCAGCATTATGAACCTTTGCTTTATTCCCCATATGTCGGGAAGGGTGGTCATGAAAGAACTGTCTATCATGTACCATCTTTCACGGTCGTTCTGTTGCTTTACGTCCAGGACCTGGTAGATGGTGGCCCCGCTTTCTCCCACCGTGAAGCTTCCGAATTCGGTGAATATGTCCGGTTCCGGTACTCCGCGCTGCTGGCATATGCTTTTTATGTGGGCTATTACTTCTTCCGCCATGTATTCGTAGTCGAATTCATAGGCGAGGGAATTCTTTATTGGGAAGCCGCCTCCTATGTTCAGGGAGTCGAGTTCCGGGCATTTTTCTTTCAGGCTGCAATAGACGTCTACGCACTTGGACAGCTCGTTCCAATAGTACGCGTTGTCGCGTATTCCCGTGTTGATGAAGAAGTGGAGCATCTTCAGGGACAGCTTGCTGTTGCCTTGTATCTTCTGCTCGAAGAACGGAACGATGTCGCTGTAGCGTATTCCGAGCCTGGACGTGTAGAATTCGAATTTCGGTTCTTCTTCCGATGCTATCCTTATTCCTATTTTCGTCGGTTCCTTGATCAGGGCGTCGAGGTCGTCGAATTCGTGCATGTTGTCAAGGACAGGAATCGTGTTGTGCCATCCGTTGTTTATGAAGCCGGCGATGTTCTCGATGTAGGATTGCTTCTTGAATCCGTTGCAAATGATGTACAAGTCCTTGTCTACCGTGCCCTGGTTGTATAGCGATTCGATAAGGTTGAAATCGAAAGCGGACGATGTTTCGATATGTATGTCGTTTTTCAATGCTTCTTCGAGCACGAACGAGAAATGCGAGCTTTTGGTGCAATAGCAATAATGGTACGAGCCTTTGTAGTCCACTTTGGCCATGGCTACGTTGAACATCCTTTTTGCACGCTGGATCTGCGAGGATATTTTAGGCAGGTATGTTATTTTTAAAGGTGTCCCGTACTGCTCGATGAGATCCATCATCGGGATGTCATGGAACTTGAGTTCGCCTTCTTCTACAGTGAATTCGTCTTGCGGGAATTCGAAAGTCTGTTCAATCAAATCCAAGTACTTGTTCTTCATTTTTACTGATGCGGCTTAATCGGTTTTACAAAAAATAAGCAATCCGTGTGAATTACTTTCGGTAATCCGATGCGAATATATTTACTATTTTATTAAATGCAATAAAAAATCAATGTATTTTATATGACGGAAATGAAAATTTTTTAAGTTTGTTTAAAATTAATCAGATATGAAAGTTTCCGATACGGGGATAGAAGGCCTATATGTTTTGGAACCTGTTGTATATCCGGACGATAGGGGGTATTTTTTTGAGTCGTACAACAAGAATGATTTCGACAGGTCGGTTGCCGGTACGGTTTTCGTGCAGGATAACGAGTCGATGTCTTCATATGGCGTTATCAGAGGCCTTCATTTTCAAAAAGACGGGTACGGGCAGTCTAAATTGGTAAGGGCTGCCGCAGGAAGGATATTGGATGTGGCTGTGGATTTAAGGCCCGGCTCGCCCACGTTCGGCAAGCATTTTTCGGTTGAGCTAAGCGACGCCAATAAGAAGCAATTGTTTATCCCCAAAGGATTCGCCCACGGCTTTTCGGTTTTGAGCAGTACGGCTGTATGCATTTACAAATGCGACGGTTTTTACGCGCCCGGGCACGAAGGTTCGATAAGATGGAGTGATCCGGATTTGTCAATCGATTGGAAAATTCCGGAAAAAGATGTCATTGTATCTGAAAAGGACGGCAGGGCCGGAAGTTTCCGTGAATTTGAGAATGCTTTGAAGACCGGAAAATTGGCATTGTGATGAAAGGCGCGGTTTTAGTTACGGGAGGAAACGGGCAGTTGGGCCGTTCGATGAAGAAGGTCCTTGTCCGGGAAGGCCTTAAAGGAGAGGCGGCCGAGGTGCTTGTCGCCGGCCGCAGGAGGAGTTTCGAAATTTTCGGGGATTTCCTTTTCTCCGGATCGTCGTCGGTCGACATAACAGAGAAGGATGATTTGCACGAGGCGATTGCTTTTCTTTCGCCGCAGGCGATTGTGAACTGCGCGGCATATACGGCTGTGGACATGGCTGAGGACGAGCCGGAAAAAGCGTTCAAGACTAACGCTCTCGCGTTGGAATACCTTGCCGGATCATCTTTGGAAATGGATATACCCATTGTCCATATATCTACGGATTATGTATTCGACGGAAGCTCCCGCGTTCCTTATCGCGAATCGGATACGGCTTCCCCGCTGAACGTATACGGCAAGAGCAAAAGGGCCGGGGAGGAAATCCTGGCGGATTCCGGTTGCAGGTGCATTATAATAAGGACCAGCTGGCTTTATTCCGAATTCGGCAAAAACTTTTTTAATACGATTTTCTCCCTTACTGCAAGCGGGCGCAGCCTTAAAGTGGTAGACGACCAGTCGGGCAGGCCTACGTATGCGGCAGACCTTGCACGGTTTATAATAAAAGCGGCCTCCGGCCATGGCCATTGGATGAAAAATGAAAACAGATGCGGAATATATAATTACTCCAATTCCGGAGAAACTGTTTCATGGTACGGTTTTGCAAAGGAAATCAACAGGTTGTCCGGACATGGCTCGACGATTGAACCTTGTTCTTCCGCTGATTACGGAAGCAAGGCTGTACGTCCGGCGTATTCCGTTTTGGATTTGTCCCTTGTCGAAAAGGAATTCGGCATGAAAATAAGGGATTGGAAGGAAGCTTTGGCTGAATGCGTAGAGGCTTCAGTCAAAGGGCGGGCCTTTGGCTTTGAGAACATGTAATGCGCAGCGGATGATGCGTATGCCAATGAACATGCCATGTTTTTCAAGCATTCAGGAGTGGTCCTGAAGCCCCTGTCCCGTTTGCCGTGTCAGTTTTTGCCCGGTCTGGCCGCTTTGCGGAAGGAGGGGAGGATTCTTCCAGTCACGGGCCGGCAGTCAAAGGGCTGCTGGGACTGGCGGTCGGCTTTCACGGCCCGCAATCGTTTTGCGGTAACGGACGGACATTTTAAAATAATGTATGCAATATATGGAAAAAGGTTATTTTGTCCACCCGTCTTCAATAGTGGACGACGGGTGTGAAATAATGGAAGGCACCAGGATATGGCATTTTTCGCATATCATGACTGGGTGCAGGATAGGCAGGAATTGCAACATAGGCCAGAATGTGGTGATTTCTCCCGGAGTAGTGCTTGGAGACAATGTAAAGGTTCAGAATAATGTGTCGGTATATACAGGAGTTACTTGCGAAGACGATGTCTTTCTCGGCCCGTCATGCGTTTTTACGAATGTGATAAATCCGAGAAGCGCGATAAGCCGGAAAAACGAATACAGGAATACGAGGGTATGCAAGGGGGCGTCCATAGGGGCCAACGCCACGATAGTATGCGGGCATGACATAGGCCGGTACGCATTGGTCGGCGCGGGGGCTGTGATTACAAAGGATGTCGAGCCGTATGCATTGGTCGCGGGCAATCCGGCAAAGAGGATAGGATGGGTCTCTGAATACGGTTGCAGGCTCGTTTTCGGAGAAGACGGCTATGCCGTATGTCCTGAATCTGGCGAAAAATATTATTATGACGGGAAATCAGTAAGAAAAGCATGAATATATTGGAATTCCTTTCAGGAAGCGGTAATGATAGCCGGCGCAGGCGTCCGTTTGTCATATCCGGGCCATGCAGCGCGGAATCGAGGGGGCAGGTCATGGGTACGGCCGCCGCGTTGAAAAAAGAAGGCGTGAATGTATTCAGGGCCGGAGCATGGAAGCCGAGGTCGAAACCGGGAGGATTCGAGGGCAAGGGCGTGGAAGCCCTGCCATGGCTGTCCGAAGTCCGTTCCGCTTTTGGAATGAAAACAGGCACGGAAGTCGCCAATCCTTGCCATATGGAAGAGGTTCTAAGGCACGGGCTGGATTTCGTCTGGATAGGGGCAAGGACAGTCACCAACCCTTTTGCAGTGCAGGAGATAGCCGAATCTTTAAAAGGAGTCGATTTTCCGGTATTTATAAAAAATCCTGTCTCTCCTGATCTCGGGCTGTGGATCGGCGCTATCGAAAGAATCGCCAATTCCGGTGTCAGCAAGATAGGGGCTGTGCACAGGGGGTTCAATTCGTTTGCCAAGTCGGCATACAGGAACAATCCATATTGGAGCATCCCCATAGAACTGAGGCATAAGATGCCCGGTATTCCTGTCCTGTGCGATCCGAGCCATATCGCAGGCGACAGGAATCTTGTCGAGACAATATCGTTGCAGGCGGCGAATCTCGGATTCGACGGGCTGTTTGTCGAAAGCCACATAAATCCCGATGCCGCCCTTAGCGATTCATTCCAGCAGATAACGCCGTCTTTTCTCGGGAAAATAATATATAGAATCAAGGAAATGAATGAAATTGCAGAAGGGGACGCGGATATGATGTCGTACCGTTCGGAAATAGATTCCATAGATGATCAGATTGCTGGGCTTTTGTCGAGAAGAATGAAAATATCAGAAGAAATAGGGCATTATAAGAAATCCCATTCCATACCGGTGGTGCAGCATGAAAGGTACGCTTCCGTTCTTGACAAATGGGTGGAAAGGGGGCAGGCGGCCGGGCTTGATCCGGTTTTCATGAAGGAACTCATGCGCTGCATACATGAAGAGTCGGTAAAGGTACAGATGAAAATTATTGAAAATAAATAGATTATAGTAAATATACCTTGGTGGCACAGTATTTGTTATTTTATTAAACCGGATAGATAATTTAATATAGTTTAAGGGTTTAAAGGTTAAAGAGGTGTCAAGATTCGGCACCTCTTTTGATTATTCAGGCATTCTAATTCTTATTATTGCGCCGATGTACAGAAACAACATAGTTATAGATTCCCATTGCGATACGCCCGGAAGGGCTGTGGATGGAATAGACCTTAACGAGAGGTCTCAAAGCGGCCATTACGATTTCCCCCGCATGATAGAGGGCGGGGTGGACGCCGCCTTTTTTGCAATATACACGTCTAACAGATTGGGCGAGGTGCAGGCTCTTAAACGCGCTTTTTCCATGATAGCCGCAGTCTGCGACAATATAAGCAGGTCAGGAGGGTCGGTCCGCCAATCCTTTTGCGCTGACGACATCCGTCGTAATGCATCGGAAGGCGTTCTTTCCGTTGTCCTGGGAATGGAGAACGGTGATCCGCTTAATTCGGACCTTTCTTTTTTGAGGCAATTCCACAGGATGGGGGTAAGGTACCTGACATTGACTCATACAGGGCATAACAGCATATGCGATTCTTCGTCTCCCGAATCCCCGTGCTGGCACGGGCTGAGTCCGTTCGGAATAAAGGTGGTGAAAGAAATGAACAGGCTCGGGATGATCATAGACGTTTCGCATATTTCAGACGAGTCGTTTTACGATGTGATAAAATATTCCGAAGCTCCTGTCGTGGCTACGCATTCGTGTTGCAGGGCATTGGCCGATGCCAAAAGGAATATGGACGACGGCATGATCAAGGCCCTTGCGGACAGAGGGGGCGTAATACAGATTAATTTTTATCCGGCGTTCCTTTCTCCCGAATATGCCGCTAAAATGAAGGATTACTATAAATACGAGGAAATGGAATCCGCCATCAAAGCCGGTCTTGTCAGCGATGAAAAGAAAAAGGCGGAAATGATTTCCGAAATAAGCATGGCTAAAAAAAGGCTGGCGGCAATCGGCAGGCCGTCGTATAAAGTCGTGGCGGATCATGTAGAACATGCGGCAAGAGTGGCGGGAATAGAGCATGTGGGCCTTGGCTCGGATTTCGACGGCATCGATATTTGTCCGGACGGGCTCGAAGATGTGAGCAAATTCCATATGGTCCTGGACGAATTGAAGGAAAGGGGATATTCGGATAATGAAATAGGACTTGTTGCGGGCGGCAATTTCCTTAGGGTCATGAAGCAGGTCTGCGGATAAGCGATTTTGGCTTGAAAATTGTTCGTTTTTTGTTGTTTAAAAAAAATTGAATCATGAAAAAGATTGCTATGGTTACCGGAGCTACATCGGGCATTGGTGAAGCAACGGCTCATAAATTGGCTGCGGCCGGATACGACCTTATAATCACCGGTAGGCGCAAGGAAAGGCTTATGGAAGTAACACACAGGTTGTCTGACAAGTACGGCGTGGATATCCTTGAGCTTGTTTTTGACGTAAGGGACAGGAATGAAGTCGAAAAGGCATTGGGAAATCTCGACAACAGGTGGAAGCACATAGACGTTCTTGTGAACAACGCAGGGCTGGCAGTAGGCCTTGACAGGATAAACGACGGGAATACTGATGATTGGGAAAGGATGATAGACACCAATGTCAAAGGTCTTCTGTACGTGACAAGGATCATATCCAATTATATGAAAGACCGTTCGGCGGGGCATATAATAAACATTTGTTCGATAGCAGGCAAGGAAGTATATACGGGAGGCAATGTCTATTGCGCGTCAAAGCATGCGGTCGACGCCCTCACGCGCGGAATGAGGCTGGATTTGCTTCCTTATGGAATCAAGGTTTCGCAGATATGCCCGGGCGCAGTCGAAACCGAGTTCTCGCTTGTCAGGTTCAAGGGCGACAAGGAGAGGGCAGACGCGGTGTACAAGGGATTTACTCCTCTGTCGGCGGACGACGTTGCAGACGCCGTAATGTTCATGGTTTCGGCACCGGCGCATGTGAATATTGCAGATGTGCTGATATTGCCTTCATCCCAAGGCAGTTCGTCTGTTTTTGAAAAGAAATTGTAAAAGGGTCTAATAAAGGCGGAGAGGCCGGCGGCATGGCCGGTGTCCGTAATATAAAGGAAACGGGGTCTTGAAAAGCAATTGCTTCAGACCCCGTTTTTCTATGTCCGTTTTATTTTAGGCTATATAAAAACTTCCATGTCCTTGGCTCTTAGCGGTTTTCATCCAGTATTATTTCCCTTAGGAAATTGAGGGCGTTGGCCGCGAACCTTTGCTTGTTTTGTTCCCTTTGGCCGTTGAAAGTGAAAAGCCTGGCCGATGTCTTTGATTTTGATGATACTGCTATCCATACGGTGCCGGCCGGCTTGTCCTGCGTGCCTCCGCCTGGCCCTGCGATACCTGACGTAGCCACTGCATAGTCGGTTTTCATGATCTTCCTTGCATTTTCAGCCATTGCCGTAACGCATTCGCGGCTTACGGCTCCGCGTGTCTCAATGATTTCTCTGCTGACTCCGAGGATTTTTTCCTTTATGCTGTTGTCATATGAAATGATAGATCCGTAATAATATCCTGAAGATCCCGGGACGTCCGTCAGCAACGAGGACACCAATCCTCCCGTGCAGGATTCTGCGGTAGATACGGTAAGATTGTATTTCAGAAGAATCTTTCCTACAACCGATTGCAGGGTGTCGTCGTCTTCTCCGTAAACGGCATTGCACAGCAAGTTTTTGAGTTGCGATACTATTTCAGCCGTTTTGATTTCCGCGTCTTTGGCGGATCCCCCGTATTTGGATATCCTTAAACGTACTCCTGACATGGGGCTTGGAAGGTAAGCAAGCTTGTATCCCTCAGGGAGATTATTTTCCCAATCCTCTATGCGTTTTGCAAGCGTGGATTCGGGGATTCCGAAAGTGAGTATGGTTTTATGGTAAATATCCTCTGTATTCAATTCTTTTTTTAGGATGCCGATTACGCTGTTCATGCATCCTAATGCCTCATAAGGCACTCCTGGCAATGAAAAAAGCAGCTTGGTGCCGATTCTGAACATCATGGAAGGCGCGGTTCCGAGAGGATTGGCTATTACTTCCGCCTTTTCAGGAACCAAAGCCTGCCTTTTGTTGAGATCGGATAACTCGATTCCTCGCAATTTCATTATTTTGCGAATGATTTCCATTTGCTCGGGACTTTCCCTGTAGTTTTCCGAGCCGCTGAGTTCTTTTAGGGCGTCCTTGGTGATGTCGTCTTTGGTAGGGCCTAATCCGCCTGTGACGATAACGACGTCCGTTTCATCGAGCGCATTCTTCAGTCTTGTAATTATTTCTTTTTTATCGTCAGCGATGGATATGGTGTATGAAACCTTTATCCCTATTTCGCCAAGCATGTTGGCTATTTTAGCCGAATTAGTGTCAACTATTTGGCCTATAAGGATTTCATCGCCTATAGTACAAATCGAAGCTGTGATCATTTATTTGGATAAGGATTTAAGTATCTTTTTGACAAAAGAAGGACCCTCGTAGATAAAGCCGCTATATACTTCGACGAGGGACGCTCCTGCGTCGAGCATTTCCTTGGCCTGCTGCGGAGACATTATTCCTCCGACGGCTATTACCGGCAGCTGGCTTTTGGTTTTAGCGCATATGTATTTTACGATATTAAGTGATTTTTCAAACAGAGGCTGTCCGCTAAGGCCTCCGTTGCCTATGTTCACCAATGCCGATACGTCTGTAGACAGCATGGACCTGTCCCTTGTCGTGTTTGTCGCCACGATTCCATCCAAGCCAGCTATCTTCACTATTTCAAGCACTTCGTCTATCTGTGCCATCTCAAGGTCCGGAGATATTTTCAATAGGACAGGCCTGTATTCATCGCAGTATTTCCTGTACGTTACGACCCTGTCTATTATTTCCGACAAGGAATCGATGTCTTGAAGCCTGCACAAGTCCTTAACATTAGGGCACGATACGTTTATTACGAAAAAGTCCACGAAATCGTATAGCCTCGCAAACGATTTTTCATAGTCGCCGGGGGCGTTTTCATTGGACGTGTTGCTGTTTTTGCTTATGTTTCCGCCTATTACGACATGAGGATGCCTCTTTTTCAATTGGCCTATAGCGTATTTTACGCCGTAGTTGTTTATTCCCATCCTGTTTATTATCGCCTTGTCCTTGCATAGCCTGAAACATCTCGGCTTTGGATTCCCAGGCTGAGGCTCGGGCGTAAGCGAACCGATCTCGATAAACCCGAATCCGAAATTAGCCAGGTCGTTATACATTTCCCCGTTTTTGTCGAACCCTGCGGCAAGGCCTACCGGATTCTTGAACTTTATTCCGAAAACTTCCCGTTCGAGCTTTTTGTTTTTGTCAGGGCATGAGTAAACGAGCCTGATTATGGCATTGGCGAAAGGGATGTACCTGAGAACTTTCAGCAGGGACATGACAAGGTCATGGGCCTTTTCAGCTGAGAACAATAAAAAAATCAGAGGTCTTATATATTTGTACATTATCGGATTCCATTTAAATCATGGCAAAATTAGTTCATAGAGTCCGATTTGCAAAACCTTATTTGTAAAATTCTTCGAAGCTTCCGTCCGAATAGAATAAAGTAATCCTTACGACTTTCCGTATCTCTTTTACATTTGTTTTTTCAGCCCGATCGTCCTGCTTGGAGCCGTTTATCGGATTCTCAGCGGGTCTTGCATCGTCAAAAAGCGACGGAACATATTCATCTCCAATGCGATGTATATGATTTTCATCAAAACGGCTTTTGTCAGCCGCAGAAGAAATATCATCGATGCGGTCCTTATACATCTTTCCTTTCCCTGAAATCAGCCATTCTATGTTGGCGTTAGGGAATTTCTGCATGAACAGAGAGAAGAATTCATAGTTGGGCATATTCCTTCCGCCAAGGATATGCGAAATTCTGGACCTGTTGATGCCCAGTCTGTCTGCGAACTGGGCAGAGGTCAGGTCTTCAGCTTCCAAGAATTGCAGCAGCCTGTCGTTCATAAATGTAAATTTTATCAGTTACAAATGTAAGAAAATTTGTATAAACAAATGTAAACATGACATGTTGGACATTTGTAAACAAAATAAAGGCCGTCACAGATAGATATTTGAGCAACAGACATATAACACATTATGCTACAAATTATATTATGCTTTAAATAAAATAGCGTATTGGTATGATTGTAAGACTATTATGTTTTAAAATAGTAGATATTTGGTGCCAGCAGGCCCGATGATTGCCGTTTAGCCGCTTCCTTATATTAAACAATTACTATATATAAAGTATGTAAAATATTGGGAATGTAGAAAATATATAACAATATCACTATGATAAAATAAAATTATGCAGAAGGGTGGCCGTCTGGAAACTGCTGTTTTTACGATTTTCCGAATTATTTAAATAAGTTAATCCTGCTGTTTTCAAATGTGATTTACAAATGTGATTTTTACCCTTGCGGGATTTTGTTTAGTTTTGTAAAAAATATTGCCGTGGATAAGAGAATAAGAATTGAGGACTATACATACGATTTGCCGCAGGAGCGCATTGCCAGGTATCCTCTTGAACAGCGTGACGCCTCCAAGATTTTAATATTTAAGGACGATTCCATTTCGGAGTCCGTATTTTCAAATCTCAGGGACTTCATACCTCCGTTTTCCTTGATGATATTCAATGATACTAAGGTAGTTCCGGCAAGATTATTCTTCAAGAAGCCAAGTGGTGCTTCCGTGGAGGTTTTCTGCCTTGAACCTTCTTTTCCGGAGGATTACAGCATGGCCTTTGCAAAAACCTGCTGGTGCGAGTGGAAATGCGCCGTAGGCAATGCGAAAAGGTGGAAATCAGGATACATATATTTCGATAACCATACCGGGAATCCGGAAATCGACAGGCTCGGGCTTGCGGCGGCTTTGGTTTCGCGCGATGAAGGAAGCTACCGCGTAAGGTTCGAGTGGAAAGGCGATGTCCCGTTTTCCGAAGTCTTGTCTTTGTGCGGGAATCTTCCCATACCGCCCTATCTCCACAGGAATACGGAATCCATAGACCTTGAACGCTACCAGACCCTGTATGCGAAGTATAACGGTTCCGTGGCTGCCCCTACGGCCGGATTGCATTTTACGGACAAGGTGTTTTCAGACCTTGACAAGGCCGGCGTTGTCCGTGACGAAATATGCCTGCATGTGGGCGCGGGAACGTTTTTGCCCGTCAAAAGCGAATATGTGAACGACCATAAAATGCATGAAGAGGTTTTTATCGTTAAAAAACGCCTTCTGAAAAATCTTATGGACGCTATGGAAAGCGGGAGGAAAATCATTTCCGTAGGAACTACGAGCACGAGAACCCTTGAGTCCCTTTATTTCATGGGCGCAAGGATGATAGAGACAGGAAAGCTGGCCGGTGTCGGGCAATGGGACCCTTATGAAAGGGAGTACGGCTATAGCGCATACGAGGCGATAAGGGCATTGTACGACTACCTTGACAAATCC
Organism: uncultured Bacteroidales bacterium; assembly: GCA_944322605.1. GTDB lineage: Bacteria > Bacteroidota > Bacteroidia > Bacteroidales > UBA932 > CALUPD01. The sequence continues at coordinate 12,313 of CALUPD010000034.1, forward strand.
GGCATGGATGAATTTTCCGCAAGGACGGGAATAATAATAGTGCCGGGATACAAGGCAAGGATAATAGATGTTCTGATAACCAATTTCCATCAGCCGCAAAGCACGCTGCTTCTGCTTATCGCGGCGTTCATAGGCGATAAATGGAAAGAAGTGTATGATTATGCTCTTTCTCATGGTTTCCGTTTTCTGAGTTACGGGGACAGTTCTATCCTGTATTTAAGGAAGCCTTGACGCGCAGCTGTTGCCATGCATGGGTTTGACATGTCTTTTTCATTATTTTTGCAGAAAACAAATTGCCTATGAAGAGGTTCAAATGTTTATTGCTGATAGCGGTTTTCCTGATTTCGGCGCTATTCGTTTTTAGCGGCATATATTACCCTAAAATACGTAAATACGATGATTTCAGCGGTTTTTCCGCCCATCGTGTCCATGAATATCTTGAGAATATTTCCAAGGAACCGCACTCCGTGATCCGTCCTGAAGAAAGGGCGGCCGTAAGGGATTACCTGTGCGGGCGTTTAAAGAGGCTTGGCGGCGAGCCTGTCGTGATAAAATACGATTCGGTCCATGACAAGATAGCGGGAATAACCGACCTGTACAATATTTATACGAAATTCGAGCCGGCCTGCGGAGATGCGTCTTCTTATGTCCTCCTTATAGCGCATTACGATTCAAGATACTGGCAGGATGTTAAAGGAGATACGGTTTATTCGTTTGGAGCGGCTGACGACGGTTACGGTCTCGGCGTTTCACTTGAGCTGGCGGATTTGGCCCTTGACTACAGGGATGAATGGAAACAGGGGCTGAAAATCCTGTTTACCGACGCGGAAGAATCGAATCTCGGAGGCATGAGGCTTGCCGTCATGCGCAATCCTGAAATATTCGAAAATACAGGGCTCGTGTTCAATATAGAGGCGAGGGGGGCGAAGGGGCCTGCGTTGCTTTTCGAAACTTCTCCGGGAAACTCGAAGCTAATGAAGTATTACAAGGAGCATGCACGTTATCCGTATTCATATTCGCTTACTTCATTCGTTTACAAGGCGATGCCTAACTATACGGATTTCATGCTGGTGAAGGACAGCCTTCCGGGCTATAATTTTGCCGTGATAGACAATCTCGATATATACCATACTGACAAGGACAATATAGACAATGTGTCTCTGAGGTCCTTGCAGCATTACGGGGCGCAGATTGAGCCTATGGTCAAGGAATATCTTACGAACGGGGAATATTCCGATCCGGATTATTTCAAATCAGGGAAGGATTCCATTTTTTATACCATTCCTGTCCTCGGCATGCCGTTGGTCTCAAGCGCAGTATGGGCTGTCGTAAACGTATTTTCCGCGCTGCTGTTCGTTTTTGCATATATGCTGTATGCAGGAGAATGGAAACTCCGTGCGGGAAAAATTTTGTTGTCTGGCCTTAAAGACTTGGCATTCCTTTTATTATCGGCGGCTGCTTGTTTTGCTGTCTCATATATGGCCGCATGTTTTTCAGGCGTTGAATTCAAGATCGCGGATACGAGGTATGTCACATGGAGCGGAGCGGTATTCGTGTGCGCCTTGCTCTTGTTCACGGCATGTTATGCCTGGATGTCCGGCAGGAGAAGGACGGACGGCAATCATGTGTTCGGCACGATAGGCCTTGCGCTTATTCTCTCTTATGCCATGTACATGATTGCGGGAGGCGATAATTTCTTCATCCTGCTGCCCGCTCTTTCATTTCTCATTGCGTTGACTGCCGACAGGTTCCTGAAATCTACGGCGTGGTATTATATGTCGTTTTTCCTTGCGGCCCTTGTCTCAATCAGTTTTTACTACATTGCGTACATGGCCCTTACGATAGGATCGATGTCCATAATAGCATTTTTCGCGCTATTGGACATGGCGTTATTGTATTCAATGTGCGCATTGATTTTTTGTTTTAGAAGATAATATCCTTACTTTTGCAAGACAACAAAAAATGATCGAATAGTGGAAAAGGTTAATGACAATTTTGAAGATATAAGGCCTTATATTGATACTGAAGTATCTCCGGCGCTTTCAAGAATTGCCGAGAATGAAATATTGAACAGGATATCGTCATATCTGTTTCCGGGCAAAGACGGCGATTATTTCAAGAAGCTGCTCCTGAGCTGCGATACGGTGGATTCATTCCAGCGCAACGTCATGGCCGTCATTGTCAATAAAATCTTGTCCGACACGGCCAAAACACTTTCGTATGGCGGGCTTGAGAATTTCGGCAAGGACAAGAGGTATCTGCTTTTGTCGAACCACAGGGACATCACGCTTGATTCCGCGATAATGCAGATCATATTCTTCAACCATCAGATGCCTACTACGGAAATCGCCGTAGGCGACAACCTGATAACATCGCCTTTCATAGAGGACCTTGCAAGGAGCAACAAGATGATAAAAGTGGTCAGGAGCAATTCCCCGCGCGAAGTATATACCACATCGCAAGTCCTCTCCAAATACATACGCCATCAGGTTTCCAATAGCATAAATTCTGTTTGGATAGCGCAAAGGAACGGGCGTACCAAGGACGGGTACGACATGACGGAACAGGGACTGCTCAAGATGTTCGACATGAGCGGATCGGGAAATTTTGCAAAGGATTTCTGCGAGCTTTCCATTCTTCCGGTTTCCATATCCTATGAATACGAGCCTTGCGACCTGTTGAAGACAGTCGAGCTGTACATATCAAGGCGTAAAAAATACGTCAAGGCAAAAAACGAGGATCTCAACAGCATACTTACCGGTGTCATGCAATTCAAGGGCAATATCCATTTCGAATTCACGAAACCATTGGCCGAAGAAGAGATAGATTCGATTGCCGGACTGGACAAAAATGAGAAATTCAAGGCATTGGCCAATATCATAGACAAAAGGATAGTGTCGTCGTACAAACTATGGAACAACAATTTCATTGCCTACGACATATTGAAGAAAAGCAACCGTTTCGCTGACAGGTATTCTGAATCCGAGAAGCAGGCTTTCGAGAGCTATATGAATTTCAAGCTTGCCGATGCCGAAGGCGACATGAAGGAACTTGAAGAGATATTCCTTTCAATATATGCCAATCCTATAGTCAACAGGGACGATCTCGGTATAAATGTGTGAAAATGACGGGCAGTCAGTATCCCGAGCATGAAAACAGACCGGCCATGCAGTTTTCAAATAATCTGCATGGCCGGTCCGGTTTCACCAGGGCTCCCGCTTATGAATTTTTTATCGTGATGTCCATCTGAGGAAACGGGAAGCTTATTCCTGCCTTCGGAAGTTCCTTGTATATCAGCTCGTTTATGCTGAAGTACAAATTCCAGTAATCGGCCGACGACACCCATGCCCGCGCAGATATGGTTACCGCGCTGCTGTCGAGCGAACTTAGCACGACATACGGGGCTTCCGGAGTTTTAAGCACCCTGCTGTCGTTTTCCAGTATTTCCAATATCGTTTTCCTCGCCACGTCCATATCGTCCCCGTAGGAAATGCCTATCTTCCATTCGCATCTGCGTGTTCCCGTGGACGAATAATTGTCAATCACCCCGTTTATGAGGCTTCCGTTAGGGATTATGATTTTCTTATTGTCTGATGTAAGTATGTGCGTGGATGTTATTTGTATGGATTGCACTGTCCCGCTGCATGATTGGGCGTCTATGAAGTCTCCTACTTTGAAAGGCTTGAAAAACAGAATCATGATACCTCCGGCGAAGTTCTGGAGGGTTCCGCTCAGGGCCATGCCTGCTGCTACGCCGGCTGCGGCGAGCAAGGCGGCGAACGATGACGTGTTGATGCCCAACGCTCCGATTGTTATGACAATCAAAAGGATAGTCAATGATATGCTTATGAAGCTGTTAAGGAAAGTGGACAGCGACGGGTCCACTTTTTTCTTTTCAAGGACCCTTCTTATGGCCTTGTTCAGTTTCTTGATAATCCATGCTCCTACTATATAAATGGCAAGTGCCGCCAATACCCTCAGGCCGAATTTCACAAGATCGTCTATAAGGGCGTTCATCATGTCCTCGACGGGCATGGATGACAATTTCTGGAGTTCTTCCTGCAAGCTCATGGCTTCTGATGCCGGAATGCTGTCGTTTAGTTGTGTCATGTCAAATTTCTTTTATGTAACATCTTCTTTTCTGGTATGGGAGCATCGGGTAATAGTCGAACAGAGCCTGTACCGCCTTGTTGTTTTCGAGTTGCGGATTCGAAACTACCTTTTTTATGCCGTGCTTCAATCCGTTTTTATGAAGGTAGTTGAATATAAGCGCATTTATGCCTTTGTTCTGATATTCCGGAATTACGCCTATCAGGTACATTTCGAGATAATCCATTTTCTTCAACGCCCTGAGCAAATGGTAGAATCCGAAAGGCAAGAGTTTCCCCTTCGCTTTTCTCATCGCCTTGGACAGGGTGGGCATTGTGATGGCGAATCCAATTATCCTGTCATTGCTGTCTATTACGGCGCAAACGAGGTCGGGATTTACGAACGGGATGTATTGGTTTACATACATCCTGATCTGTTCCTCGCTTAAACGCGTGAATTCGTAAAGGGGCACGAAGGCGTCGTTAAGCACGTAAAAAAGCTCGCGGCCCCTTTTCTTCAGCTCCTTCTTGTTTTTCGGCCTGAAAACCCTGACCCCGTAGCGTTCTTCCACGATTTTAGAGAAACTTTCAAGCTTCTCGGGAACATTTTCAGGAAGGTAGAAGAACCTTTGGATCCAGTCTACGTCCTTTGACAGCCCTAATCTTTCCAGGTGTTCGGAATAATACGGGAAATTGTAGATTGTCGTAATGGAAGGCTCGTTGTCGAAACCTTCGATAAGGAGGCCTTCCTTGTCCATGTCCGAGAATCCAAGAGGGCCGCGCAATTTTGTCATGCCTCTTTTTTTGCCCCATTCGGCAACGGTGTTTATCAAGGCTTCCGATACGTTGTAGTCATCGATAAAGTCTATCCACCCGAACCTTACTGTATTGTCGTTCCAGTCTTTGTTCGCCTTGCGGTTTATTATGGCTGCGATTCTTCCTGCTATTTTTCCGTCCTTGTATGCGATAAAGCATGCGAAGTCGCTGTGTTTTGCAGCAGGGTTCAGCTTTTTGTTAAGTGTCAGCATTTCGTCCGCAACCAGCGGCGGCACCCATAGGGGATGGCCTTTATAAAGGCTCATCGGGAATTTTATGAATTCTTTCAGATCCTTGGCGGATTTTGTTTCCCTTACTATTATTTCAGGTACGGTTTCCATTTCCTTATGCAAAAATTTGAACAAAAGTAAGAAATTAATTCTTTTTAATATAAAATGATAGGTTTTTTAGGTTATTACGAAAATTAATAGTAATTTTACACGGTTATAAGTTACGAAATGGATAATTGAAAATCAGAATAACCAATGGCAAAATTAGTTACAGTTCAAGAAGCCGCTTCGATGGTGAAGGACGGCATGACGATAATGGTAGGAGGCTTTTTGTCTTCCGGCGGTGCTTCATGCATCATGGACCTGCTCGTTGAAAAAGGGGTGAAGGATCTGACCCTTATTTGCAATGATACCACGTTCCCTGACAGGACTCATGGGAAGCTGATTGCCAACAAGCAGGTAAAAAAGGTGATATGTTCCCATATCGGAACGAACCCGTGCACTATGGAACAGATGAATTCAGGAGAATTGGAAGTCGAATTCGTGCCGCAGGGCACTCTTGCCGAAAGGATCAGGGCCAAAGGTGCCGGCTTGGGAGGAGTCCTTACTCCGACGGGCATAGGCACAGTGGTGGAAAACGGGAAAGAGATAATCAAGGTGGACGGCAAGGATTATCTTCTTGAAAAGCCTCTCGGTGCCGATCTGGCCATACTCGGGGCTTCCGTGGCCGATAAATGCGGAAACCTGTTTTATAAAGGAACTTCCCAGAATTTCAACCCTTTGATGGCCATGGCTGCGGATGTCGTCATAGCTGAGGCCGGACAGATCGTCGAAACAGGAAAAATAGAACCGGAATGCGTTCATACTCCTGGCATTTTTGTTGATTATATTTATTTAAAAAAATAGCATATGGGTAAAAAGGCATTAATAAGAGTGAGAATGAGTTCTCATGACGCCCATTACGGCGGAAATCTCGTGGACGGAGCCAAGATGCTTCAATTGTTCGGCGATGTGGCTACCGAACTTCTGATTATTCATGACGGAGATGAAGGCTTGTTCAAGGCTTACGACAATGTCGAATTCATGGCTCCGGTTTATGCGGGTGATTATATTGAGGCGACCGGTGAAATAGTTTCCGTGGGAAATTCCTCACGGAAAATGGTCTTTGAAGCGAGGAAAGTGATTGCCCCGCGTCCTGACATATCGCCTTCGGCTGCCGATGTCCTTGAAGAACCTGTGATAGTATGCCGCGCGAGCGGTACATGCGTTACCCCTAAATCATGTCAGAGAAAAAAATAACGGTATGGAAAAGCTTATAATCACAGCAGCCATATGCGGCGCTGAAGTATTGAAAGAGCATAACCCCGCTGTTCCGTACACTGTCGAGGAATGCGCGAGGGAAGCGAAACTGGCCTATGATGCCGGAGCGAGCATAATACATCTTCATGTAAGGGAAGACGACGGTACGCCTACGCAAAGCAAGGCGAGATTTGAAGCAGTCATCAATGCGATAAGGAAAGCATGCCCTGATGTAATAATCCAGCCTTCGACAGGAGGAGCGGTAGGCATGACCAATGACGAAAGGTTGCAGCCTACGGAACTCAATCCCGAGATGGCCACTCTTGATTGCGGCACATTGAATTTCGGCGGCGACGAAATATTCGAAAATACCGAGAATACGATAAAGTATTTCGGAGAGAAGATGATAGAAAGGGGCATCAAGCCGGAACTCGAAGTGTTCGACAAGAGCATGATAGACATGGCCTTGAGGCTTAATAAAAAAGGATATATAAAGAATCCAATGCATTTTGATTTCGTCATGGGGGTCAACGGCGGAATCGGCGGAGACCTGAGGGACTTCGTGTTCCTAAGGGGAAGCATTCCGTCGGACGCGACATATACAGTCGCAGGCATAGGCCGTTATGAATTTCCTCTTGCTATGGCAGCCATAATAGACGGAGGCCACGTAAGGGTAGGATTCGAGGATAATGTTTACCTTTCGAAAGGCGTGTTGGCGAAATCCAACGGGGAATTAGTCGAAAAAGTCGTAAGGATGGCCAACGAAATGGGTCGCGCGGTAGCGACTCCTGAAGAAACAAGAAGAATTTTAGGATTAAAAAAATAAAAACTCAAAAATATGAAAAAAGGAAACAAATACGGATTGCACAGGGTAATCGAACCGAAAGGCGTTTTGCCTCAACCTGCAAACAGGATTGACAACAATATGGATGAAATCTATGACAATGAAATACTCATAGACGTACAGACATTGAACATCGACTCGGCCAGCTTCACGCAGATAGAAGAACAGGCGAAAGGAGATAAGAAGAAAATTGCCGAGATCATGATGGATATAGTTGCAAAACAGGGAAAGCACAGGAATCCTGTGACCGGTTCAGGCGGAATGCTCTTAGGCACGGTTGAAAAAATCGGGGACGCGCTTGTAGGCAAGACAGACTTGAAAGTCGGAGACAAGATCGCCACATTGGTCTCTTTGTCGCTTACTCCGCTTAGGATTGACAAGATAAAGGACATACGCGCTGACATAGACCAGGTGGATATCGATGGAAAGGCAATATTGTTCGAAAGCGGCATATATGCGAAGATTCCTTCCGATATACCTGAAAATCTTGCGCTTTCAGTTTTGGACGTTGCAGGGGCTCCTGCCCAGACCGCCAAGCTTGTCAAGCCGGGAGATACGGTCCTCATTATCGGCGCAGGCGGAAAATCAGGAATGCTCTGCTGCTACGAAGCTAAAAAGCACGCTGGCATAACAGGCAAGGTCATAGGCTTGTGCCATAGCGAAAAGAGCACCAAGAGGCTTCAGGAACTCGGACTTTGCGATTACGTGTTCTCTGCCGACGCGACACAGCCTGTTCCGGTGATGGAAAAAATCGAAGAATTGACAGGCGGCAAAATGTGCGACATCACTATAAACAACGTGAATATTCCTGATACTGAAATGACTTCGATCCTTTGTACGAAAAATGACGGCCTCGTTTATTTCTTCTCTATGGCAACAAGCTTCACCAAGGCCGCGTTGGGAGCAGAAGGCGTAGGAAGCGACGTTACCATGATCGTGGGGAACGGCTATACAAAGGGCCATGCTGAAATAGCATTGCAAATCATGAGGGAAAGCGAAAAATTAAGGAAGGTATTCACGGAACTATACGCTTGATCCGGCGCATTTGGGCGCACATGCGGATTATCGCTGAAAAGATCCTGGCGGACAGAACGGCTTCTGCCGCCATGGATTTTGCCAGATAGAGCCTGCCGGCATTCACAGTGGGCTGCTCTACGGCATCAGGCTTGCGGCTTTTCACGCGGAAGGCCGAAGTCCGCGACCGGATTGGTTTGAGAACTACTTTACACATAAAACAATAATGGCAACAGACAGAAGAAAAATATTGTTTCCTGAAGTTTCAGACAAGGACTGGAATGACTGGAAATGGCAGGTCAAAAACAGGATAGAAACCCTTGACCAGTTGAAGAAATACCTCACGCTTACCCCCGAAGAGGAAGAAGGAGTCCGCAAGTCCCTTGAAACATTGAGGATGGCGATCACTCCTTATTATCTTACATTGATAGATCCTGACAACCCTGACTGTCCGATAAGGAAACAGGCGATTCCTACTGCCCTTGAAACCCGTATTTCTCCGGCAGACTTGCTCGATCCGCTCCATGAGGACGAGGATTCTCCTGTCCCGGGGCTTACGCACAGGTATCCTGACAGGGTCCTTTTGCTGATTACCGACATGTGTTCAATGTATTGCAGGCATTGCACAAGGCGCAGGTTCGCCGGACATAAGGACCATGAGTCCCCGAGCGAAAGAATAGAAAAGGCCATCGAATACATAGAAAAGACACCTCAGGTGAGGGATGTCCTTCTTTCCGGAGGTGACGCCTTGATGGTCAGCGATGAACGTCTTGAATATATAATATCGAGGCTGAGGGCGATTCCTCATGTGGAAATAGTCAGGATAGGATCAAGGACTCCGGTGGTATGCCCTCAAAGGATAACGGAAAACCTCGTAGGGATGCTTAAGAAATACCATCCGATATGGCTTAACACGCATTTCAATCATCCCAACGAAGTCACTCCGGATTCGATAAGGGCATGCGAAATGCTTGCGGACGCAGGCATTCCTCTCGGAAACCAGTCAGTGCTGCTAAGAGGAGTCAATGATTGCGTGAATGTCATGAAACGCCTTGTGCACAAGCTCGTGATGATGAGGGTCAGGCCTTATTATATTTATCAGTGCGATTTGTCGATGGGACTTGAGCATTTCAGGACTCCTGTGTCCAAAGGCATCGAAATCATAGAAGGATTGCGCGGCCATACTTCTGGATATGCCGTTCCGACTTTCGTGGTGGACGCTCCGGGAGGAGGAGGAAAGACTCCGGTCATGCCTAACTATGTCATATCGCAGGCTCCGGGGAAAGTAGTCCTTAGGAATTTCGAAGGAGTAATAACCACGTATACGGAACCTACAGATTATGTAAACCATTGCGAATGCGAAGATTGCAAGCATAACGAGCCTGTAGAGGGCATTTCGTCCCTCCTTCGCGGCCAGCGCATGGCGATCGAGCCTGAAGTCCTAATGAGGCATCAGAGGTCGGGACATCATAAATAGAAAAATTCAAAGCGGATGCCGTTCATAAAAGAAATATTGAAGCATAAAAGCCTGTCAATAGTAGGCATGCACAAGAATACGGGGAAGACGGAGTGCCTGAATTATATACTCGGGCGTCTTCCCCGGACCTTGAAAACCGCAGTCACTTCAATAGGCGTGGACGGCGAATCCGTTGACCAGGTTTTCGGCACTTCGAAGCCTGAGATTTTCTTGAACGAGGGGATGTTTTTCTGCACAAGCGAGAAGCATTATGCCGCAAGAAGGCTGGTCTCTGAAATATGCGAGATAAATCCGTTCAGGACTTCGCTGGGCAGGACGGTCACGGCAAAAGTGATATATTCCGGCACAGTCCTGCTGTCCGGTCCTTCTTCGACTGCCGAGCTGGACCAATGGATGTCGGGCCTAGGCAAATTCGGGATAGGGTTGACAATCGTAGACGGAGCTTTGTCCCGCATGAGTTCGGCTTCTCCGGCCGTGAGCGAATCAATGATCCTTACCACCGGAGCCGCCCTTTCTTCCAATTTGCAGACCTTGATTTCCAAAACAGAGTTCGCCGTCGAGCTCATCAGGCTAAAGGAATGCAGCCAGGACGAGAAAACGGTCCTAAAAAACCTTGAAAGCGGCATATGGACAGTAGATTATGAAAATGTCCCTCACAAACTTGAGGCGAAATCGTCTTTCGTGGCAAATGATTTGTCCGCTGACGAGATTAAAAAAGCGAAGACAGTATACGTTACGGGAGCCCTTACGGATTCGTTCCTGAAAAAAATTAGGTTATGTTCAGGAAAAACAAAGATAGTCGTCCGCGATTTTACAAGATGCTTCATAACGCCATATGAATACAGGGCTTTCATATTGGCGGGCGGAAAGATAGAAGTCCTTAGGCGCACCGACCTTCTTGCAATATGCGTGAATCCGGTATCGCCGTCCGGATTCAGTTTTAATTCCGACATGCTTTCGTCCGAACTCGGAAGCAGGGTGGGATTGCCTGTATATGATTTAAGAAAATGCTGATTATGGCTGCATTATTGAAAAATTACCTTGATTTCCCGTGCGGAGCGAGATATATGTTCGACAGGGTGGAAACCGCTTCGTCCGTCTCGCACAGGTTCCTTGCGGAAATGCCGATGATGACAAGCCGCGAGGAAATTTCCCGTTATTACGGCAAATTGAAAAAAATGCATTCCTTTTTATTGGAGGACAAGGGCTCGGCGGAATCAATACGCATGAAGATACACAGGCTCTCTGATGTCAAAGGCACTTTGCGCAGGCTGCATTCGTGCGAGGTGCTGGACGACATAGAACTTTATGAAATCAAGCTGCTCTCGTTGATAATATCCGATGTAAGCAGGATATGCGGCAGTTGCGGCCTGGATTTCATCAGTCTTCCGGATGTGGAGGATGCTGTCGAAATATTGGATCCGGAAGGGCACAGGGTACCTTCATTTTATATATGCAATTCGTACAGCCCGAAGCTGAAATCCCTGAGGGAACGCATGGAGCAGGCCTCAAGCGAAACCGAATACAATGAACTGTTCAGCAAGGCGGTGACAGAGGAGAACATCGTGAGAAACATGCTGTGCGGCAAGCTATGGCCGTTTGCGGACAGGCTTTCAGAAGGATTCGCCGCGATTATGGAAACCGACATTCTTCTTGCCAAGGCCATGCAGATAGAAGAAATGGGGCTTTGTTTTCCGGAAGTTTCCGATAACGGGGAAACGGCATATGAAGGCATGTTCCATCCTCTTGTCCGCGAGAACATGAAGGCGGAAGGAATCAGGTTCCAGGAAATAGATATAAGATTCGGCAGGGAATGCACTTCGGTCATAGGCGCGAATATGGGAGGCAAGACCATGATATTGAGAATGCTTGCGCTATCGCAGCTACTATTTCAGTTCGGGTTCGGCATACCGGCGCGAAGCGCGGTCGCAGACATAAAGGAAGATGTCGTTTTTGTCGTAGGCGACAATCAGGACGAATACAAGGGCATTTCCTCCTTTTCTGCGGAAATATCGGCATTGGACACAATAATAAGGCTTTCCGATGCAGGGAAATGCGTGCTTGCCCTTGTGGACGAACCGGCAAGGACTACGAATCCGATAGAAGGCGAGGCTCTTGTCGAAGGATTGCTTCTGAGGCTTGAGAAGTCATGCATATCGCTTGTAATGACGACCCATTATAACATAGAGTCGGGGAAATGCAGGAAATACAAGGTCAAAGGATTGACAGACAAGGGAATGGATTATTCGCTTACGGAAGCGGCCGACGGCGCGGTGCCGCATGAGGCCTTGAACATAGCCGAATCATTGAATGCGGACAGGCTATGGCTTGAATATGCCGGGGAAATAGTGAGGCGCCGGCATGGCGCGGCAGGAATCCGGCAACCGTTCCGCAATGCAGGTCCGGCTGCCAATTGAATATATTGTAACAAGGTTTAAAATACATATTTGGAAATGCAAAGCAAATTAGGTTTAGATTTTAACAAAGTGGCTTATGCGAGGAAACTTGCAAAAAGCATAGCTGACGGCGTGCAGTCCTATGTGGAGTCATACACGACCGTGGCGGTAGAAAGGACACTTTGCAGGTTAATGGGAATAGACGGCGTGGACAGGAATCTTGTGCCTCTTCCCAATATCCTGGTCGACGAATTGAAGGACAAGGGCGTGCTCAGCCAGGGCGTGCTGTTCTTCATAGCCAATGCAATGGTCTCTACATCCCTTTCTCCTCAGAAAATCGCCGAAAAGGTAGCCGAGGGAAAGCTGGACATAACGAAAATCGACGTTGCCGGCAAATCGGAAAGGGAAGAAGCCCTGAGGCCGTATATCGAAGCGAGCCTCGGCAGGATAAGGGAAAGGAGATACAGGCGTGAAAACTACATCAGCACTCTCGGGGAAGGCCTACGGCCTTATCTTTACGTAATAGTGGCTACAGGAAATATTTACGAGGACGTCGTTCAGGCTGAAGCGGCGGCAAGGCAGGGGGCGGACATAATCGCCGTGATAAGGACAACAGGGCAGAGCCTTCTCGACTATGTCCCTTACGGAGCCACGACGGAAGGTTTCGGCGGCACTTATGCCACGCAGGAAAATTTCCGCATAATGAGGAACGCCCTTGACAACGTAGGAGAAGAAGTAGGACGCTATATAAGATTATGCAATTATTGCTCAGGGCTCTGCATGCCTGAAATCGCAATCATGGGCGCGTTCGAAGGATTGGACGTGATGCTCAACGATGCCTTGTACGGCATCCTTTTCAGGGATATAAACATGCAGCGTACCCTTATCGACCAGTACTTTTCCCGTGTCATAAACGGTTTCGCCGGGGTAATAATCAATACGGGCGAAGACAATTATCTGACTACGGCCGACGCATACGAGCAGGCCCATACGGTCCTGGCTTCCGATATAATAAACGAGCAGCTGGCCCTGCTTGCAGGGTTGCCGGAAGAGCAGATGGGACTCGGCCATGCGTTCGAAATGAATCCTGAGCTTGAAAACGGATTCCTGTTCGAGCTTGCCCAGGCGCAGATGACAAGGGAGATATTCCCAAAGGCTCCTTTGAAATACATGCCTCCTACGAAGTTCATGACCGGAAACATATTCAGGGGGCATATACAGGACGCTTTGTTCAACATGATAGGGATATGGACCAATCAGGGAATACAGCTTCTCGGCATGCCTACCGAGGCCATCCATACTCCGTTCATGTCGGACAGGTTCCTTTCCATAGAGAATGCAAAATACATTTTCAACAACATGAAGAGCATCGGAGACGAAGTCGAGTTCAAAGAGGGCGGCATAGTAAGGACACGCGCGAAACAGGTTCTTGACAAATCCATAAAGCTTCTTGAAAGGCTGAACAAGGAAGGCCTTTTCGCAGGACTGGAAAAAGGCATCTTCGCTGATGTGAAAAGGCCGTTCAACGGAGGAAAAGGACTCGACGGCGTATGCGAAAAGGGTGAAAATTATATGAATCCATTTATTAACTTAATGAAAGGCAGGAAATAGTTATGAGCGGCGGTTTATATTCAATGGAAGGCAAGGACTTCGATAAAACCTTGGACCTTACGAAGGTAAAGCCATATGGGGATACGATGAACGACGGCAAAACCCAACTTAGCTTCACGTTGCCTGTCCCGGCAGGAGAGGAGGCGGTGGAAGCCGCAAAGCAGCTTATGCGCAAAATGGGTTTCGATAATCCGCAGGTCGTGTTCTTTAAGGAACTCACGCCCGGGTTCACTTTCCTGAATTGCTACGGGACATGCCTTCATACCGTGGACTATACGTGCATCCATGTTCCCAAGGTTGAAACGGAAGTCATGGGAATGGACGAAACGGACGAATTCATAAAGGAAAACATAGGCCGGAAAGTGATTGTCATCGGCGCGAGCACAGGCACGGACGCGCATACGGTCGGCATAGACGCCATTATGAACATGAAAGGATACGCAGGGCACTACGGGATTGAACGGTATGAAATGATAGAAGCCCATAATCTCGGCAGCCAGGTTTCAAACGAAGAGTTCATAGCCAAGGCGATCGAACTAAAAGCTGACGCGATGCTTGTATCGCAGACGGTCACGCAAAAGGACATCCATATCCAGAACCTTACGGAACTGGTAGAAATGATGGAAGCGGAAGGCCTCAGGAAAAATGTCATCCTGGCATGCGGCGGGCCGAGGATCACGCACGAGCTTGCCAAGGAACTCGGATACGATGCCGGCTTCGGAATGAATACCTATGCGGACAATGTGGCTTCGTTCATCGTGCACGAAATGGCAAGGCGTGGCATTGCTTCAAAATAATCTTAGTAAATTGCAAACAAAAATACCATGGACAAGAACAGAATAAGGGAAATAATAGCATCGAGGGCTGCTAAGGAAATCAATGACGGCGATGTAGTGAATCTAGGAATAGGGATACCTACAGCGATTCCCGCATACCTTCCAGAAGGCATCAATGTCACTTTGCAGACGGAAAACGGTTTGCTCGGAATGGGCCCGGCTCCTGAAGAGGGACACGAGGACCTGAATTACATCAATGCCGGAGGCGGTTATATAACAGCATTGCCAGGCGCTTCTTCTTTCGATTCGGCTTTCTCATTTGCAATCATAAGGGGAGGCCACGTGAATGTGACTTTTCTCGGAGCTCTCGAAGTAGACGAAAAGGGAAACCTTGCGAACTGGATGATTCCGGGCAAGAAAACTCCCGGAATGGGAGGAGCGATGGACCTCATAGTAGGCGCGTCGAGGGTGATACTGACAATGGAGCATACTGCGAAAGGAAACCATAAGATACTTAAAAAGTGCAGGCTTCCGCTTACCGCAGCAGGCCAGGTGAATATGATAATAACGGAGATGGGGGTAATGAACGTGACGGAATCAGGCATCGAGCTCGTGGAAATCAATCCAGAGTTCACCGTGCAGGACGTTCAGGCCGCGACCGAGCCGCAGCTTATAATATCTCCTGACCTGAAACCTATGTTTTGAGCATTTTCCATAACGATTCAAACCGAAAGATCATGATAAAGACAGGGGACAAATACCAGCATAAGACAAGGTATACGCAGGAAGACGTGATAGGGTTCGCGAAAGTCAGCGGCGATTGCAATCCGATACATCTCGATCCTGAATTTGCCGCAAAAACTCCGTTCGCACGTCCGATAGTGCATGGATTCCTTTCAGCTTCGGTATTTTCGAAAGTTTTCGGCATGCTGTTTCCCGGGAACGGGACCATATACCTGAGCCAGGAAATGAAGTTCCTGGCGCCGGTCTTTACCGACCGCGATTATACTGCCGTTTTCGAAGTGACGGAAGTAAACAGGGAAAAGCACAAAGGCATAATAAAGTGCTCTTTGGTGGACGACCTGACGGGCAAGGAATGCATAAGCGGGACGGCGGTCCTGAAAAACAATGAACAATTCGTATAACAATTAAAATCATACCGACATGAAAAGATTGGAAAATAAAATCGCGATAATAACAGGCGGAACGGCCGGAATAGGCGCAGCCACGGCAATTCTGTTCGCCAAGGAAGGAGCCAAGGTGACAGTATGGGGCCGCTCTGAAAAAAGAGGCGAAGAATTCGTTAAAAAAGCGGCCGGAGAGGGACTCGACATAGTTTACGACAGGGTCGACACAGCTGATTTCGAAGCTGTTCAGGCTGCAACAAAAAGAGTGTACGAACGTTTCGGAAAAATAGACATCCTTATAAACAATGCAGGAATAACGAGGGACAGCACGTTCAAGAAAATGACCGTAGAACAATGGAACGAGGTCATAAATGTCAATCTTTCCGGCGTATTTTATTGCAGCAAGGCTGTATCGGAATACATGCTCGCGGCAGGGTACGGCCGTATCGTGAACGCTTCGTCTGTCGTAGGGCTTTACGGCAATTTCGGGCAGACCAACTATGTCGCTACAAAAGCCGGGATAATAGGAATGACCAAGACCCTTGCGAGGGAACTCGGAAGGAAAGGCATAACTGTCAACGCCGTAGCTCCTGGATTCATTGCCACGGACATGGTCGCCGCAATGCCTGAAGAAGTGCTGGCTTCGATGAAAGCCAAAGTCCCGGTAGGAAGGCTTGGAAACCCCGAGGAAATCGCATACGCTTATCTCTACCTTGCTTCTGACGAGGCAGCGTATGTAAATGGCGCGACATTGAGCGTTGACGGAGGAATGACGGTTTAATTTAAATTGGCAGATTATGGATTTTGAATTGAATAAGACACAGGAACTTTTCAGGCAGATGATCCGCGAGTTTGCGGAAAAGGAAGTCAAACCGCTTGCTGCGGAAATCGACGAAGAGGAAAGATTCCCTGCCGAAACAGTGGAAAAAATGGCCCGTCTCGGCATAATGGGCATTCCTGTCCCAAAACAATACGGGGGAGCAGGCGGGGACAATATCATGTATACCATCGCTGTGGAAGAACTCTCAAGGCATTGCGCCACTACCGGGGTGATAGTTTCAGCGCATACGTCGCTGTGCATAGCTCCTTTGCTTGAAAACGGCACCGAGGAACAGAAGATGAAGTACGTTCCGAAGCTGGCTTCCGGGGAATGGCTCGGCGCGTTCGGCCTGACGGAGCCGAATGCCGGAACAGACGCTTCGGCCCAACAGACCACAGCAGTGGACGGGGGCGATTGCTGGATCCTTAACGGGAACAAGATATTCATAACGAATGCCGGATACGCCCATGTGTACATAATTTTCGCAATGACTGACAAGTCCCTTGGAACGAGAGGGATTTCCGCATTCATAGTAGAAGCAGGAACTCCCGGGTTCACGGTCGGCAAGAAAGAAAAGAAAATGGGCATAAGGGGCTCGGCCACATGCGAACTGATTTTCGAAGATTGCAGGATTCCGAAGGAAAACCTGCTCGGGAAAACTGGCGGAGGTTTCGCCATTGCCATGAAAACGCTTGACGGAGGACGAATCGGAATTGCAGCCCAGGCTCTTGGAATAGCGCAGGGCGCGATGGACGAGACTATAAAATACGCCAAGGAGAGGAAGCAGTTCGGAAAATCCATATCGGCTTTCCAAAATACCCAGTTTTCGATGGCGGACCTGCATACCAAGGTTGAAGCCGCAAGGCTTTTAGTACGCCGCGCCGCATTTAAAAAGGACAAGGGCATGCCTTATTCCGTGGATGCCGCAATGTGCAAGCTGTTCGCGGCGGAAACGGCAATGGAAGTTACTACCAAGGCAGTGCAGTTCCATGGAGGTTACGGATATACGAGGGAATATCCTGTAGAACGCATGATGAGGGACGCGAAAATCACCGAAATATACGAAGGGACTTCGGAAGTGCAGAGGATGGTGATTTCGTCCAAGATGTTCAGATAATTATTTATAAATCAAACAACTGAAAATTCGACATGGATATAGTAGTATGCATTAAGCAGGTTCCGGACACGACGGAAATAAAAATCAACCCGGTTACAGGAACCTTGATAAGGGACGGCGTTCCGAGCATCATGAATCCTGATGACAAAGGCGGCCTTGAAGTGGCATTGAGGATGAAAGATTCCATGAGGGCGAACGTTACGGTCATAACCATGGGCCCTCCGCAGGCGGACGCTATTCTCAGGGAAGCTTTGGCTATGGGAGCGGACAGGGCCATTCTTTTGACTGACAGGAAATTTGCAGGAGCTGACACTCTTGCGACATCCAATGCCCTTGCAGGAGCCCTCAAATGCCTTAAATGGGATCTCGTCATAACGGGCCGCCAGGCCATAGACGGGGATACCGCGCAGGTAGGGCCTCAGACAGCCGAACATTTGGGAATCCCGCAAATTTCGTATGTCACGGACCTGGTCCATGAAAACGGGAACATGTTCAGTGCAAGAAAAGAAACGGAAGACGGATACCAGATTCTCGAGTTCGAAACTCCGGCATTGATAACAGTCCTTTCATCCGCAAACAAGGCGAGGTACATGTCGGTCAGGGGAATCGTGGAAGCTTACGGCAAGGAAGTAGAGGTATGGGGCGCGGACAAAATCGATGTCCCGGAAGAAAAGCTCGGGCTTAAAGGATCTCCGACCAAGGTAAAGCAGGCTTTCGCAAAAGGCCTCAAAGGCGCAGGCGAATTCTACGAAGTGGATCCGGAAGAAGCTGTCAGCATAATTATCAGCAAATTAAAGGAAAAATTCATCATTTAACGTAACGGCTATGGATAAGACTTTATATAAAAATGTTTTTGTTTTTGCCGAACAGCGCGGAGGCGTGGTCCAGAATGTCGCTTTCGAGCTTATCGGCAAGGCGTCCGAATTGGCGGCATCGCTCGGCGAAAAGGTGGTGGCATTGCTTTTAGGGCATGAAATCGAACAGCAGGCCCGCCTTCTTATCGAATACGGGGCCGATGAAGTGATATGCATCGATCATCCGTACCTGAAGGACTATCTTACCGAGCAGTATTCGCAAGCCGTTTACCAGGCTATAATGGAATATAAGCCGTCAGTTTTCCTGATAGGCGCGACAACCATAGGCAGGGATCTCGGGCCGAGGCTTTCCGCAAGGCTGAATACAGGGCTTACGGCAGATTGTACAAAACTCGAAATATCTGAAAACAAGGAACTTCTCATGACGAGGCCTGCTTTCGGCGGCAACCTGATGGCTACTATCATTTGCAGCGACCACAGGCCGCAGATGTCGACAGTCCGTCCGGGAGTCATGCAAAAGGCTGAACGCCAGACAGGCAGAAAAGGGGAAATAATCCGCATGCCTGTAAAGTTCGATGAATCGAAGTTCAAGGTAAGGCTGAAAGAAACCGTAAAGGAAAACAAGGGACTTGTAGACATAACGGAAGCCAGGATTCTTATATCAGGAGGTCGCGGGGTGGGTTCAAAAGAAGGCTTCTCCAAGCTTCAGGAAATGGCCGAAGTGCTCGGCGCGGAAGTTTCGGCATCGCGTGCCGTAGTAGACGCCGGAATAATAGACCATGACAGGCAAGTCGGACAAACCGGCAAAACCGTGCGTCCGGACCTGTATTTCGCGCTCGGAATTTCAGGCGCAGTCCAGCATCTGGCCGGAATGGAAGAATCTGATTATATCGTGGCCGTAAACAGGGACAAGACTGCGCCGATATTCAAGGTTGCGGACCTTGGCATAGTCGGAGACGTTTCGAAGATTGTTCCGTTATTGACCGAACGCCTTAAAAAGGAAATCCAGGAAAAATAACATTCGCATGAATCTTGATCATGCCGGTCGCGGCATGGTTCAATATATGGCGGCACGGTAAACCGTGCCGTTTTTTTAATTCTTGAATGCCTGTTCTGCGTGTTTGCGATGATGCAGCGGCAGGTTTCATTCGCGCGTGCCGTAGTAGACGCCGGAATAATAGACCATGACAGGCAAGTCGGTGTTTTCAGATTTTCCGGGCTTCGTGCAATTTTACATGTGCAGCTGGCTTGCTTTGGCGAATCCTTGCTGTTATTTTTCACACAATTTATATTATGTTAAATAGAATATATGGCATCGGCCTGCCGGACATGTTTGGGCACGTCAAGAGCGAAAACCCTACGGACGATTATCGCCCCCGATTTATTATTCGCGCGGATACCGGCATTTGCCGTTTTGATAAAAAGATTTGCGATATTATATTTGCCTTGACTTAAAATGATTGAATAAAGATGATAAAGCTGAGAAATATACATAAGACATATGATAACGGTACTCCGCTCCATGTTCTTAAAGGTTTGGACCTCGATGTCGGCAAAGGCGAAATGATTGCCATCATGGGCCAGTCCGGTTCTGGAAAATCCACATTGCTGAACATTCTCGGCATATTGGACAATTACGATGAAGGCAGTTATATGCTGGATGGAAAACTTATAAAGAATTTGACTGAAAATGAGGCTGCTATGCTCAGAAATGAAAAAATGGGATTCATATTCCAGTCGTTCAATCTGATTTCGTATAAAAATGCAGTCGAAAATGTCGCTCTTCCCCTTTATTATAGAGGAGTTTCACGCAGGCAGCGCAATAATATGGCCATGGAACTTTTGGACAAGCTCGGCCTTGCCGACTGGGCCGGGCATAAGCCCAACGAAATGTCCGGCGGACAAAAGCAGAGGGTGGCCATTGCAAGGGCACTGATAACTTCTCCCCTGCTTATCCTGGCCGACGAGCCTACCGGCGCCCTCGACAGCGTGACTTCACAGGAGGTGATGGATTTGTTAAAGGACGTAAACAAGAATATGGGAATAACTATAGTATGCGTTACTCATGAGAGAAGCATAGCCGAACAGACTGGTCGTGTCGTGCATATAAAGGACGGCCTTGTAGACGAAGGCGCTTATTGAAAAGGATAGTTGCAAAAACAAATTCAAATGAGGGAACTTTTAAGCGAAATATTCGAATCGTTGAAAAAGAACAAGCTCAGAAGCTTTCTGACAGGGTTCTCGATTGCATGGGGAATATTCATGATTGTCATATTGCTCGGTTCTGGCAACGGGCTGATGAACGGATTGAATTCGAATCTCGGCTCGTTCATGCAAAGCCGCATCAACATATATTCATATTTCAGGAATGTTCCTTACGAAGGTTATCCGCGCTGGTCTTCCGTTTATTTGACGGATGAGGATATTTCCATTATCAGCGGCCTGAACGGGGTCTGGAAAGTGATACCTTCCGTGTCTTCTTCGCAAACCATCCGGTACGGCGAGGATTACGAGTCCAGCATATCAGTCAATGCAACAACTGAAGAATCCTATGAGCTTGGCGATTTCACGATTATCGCAGGCCGTTATATCAATCGTACCGACATGGTTTTAAAAAGAAAGTCAGTAGTGTTGGACGAAGGCATAGCCAAAGAGATTACAGACAAGGAGTATCCTTTAGGGAAAAAGATTCTTTTGGACGGAGTCCCGTTTACTGTAATAGGGATTGCAAAGGGAGAGTCTTCCATGTCGTTCAAGACTGCGTACATTCCTGTCACGACTTATTCTGCGTTGTTCAAAAGCGGAGTTTCGGAATACAGGAATGCTACTGTCCTGTGCGAAGACAAGGCCGTGGAATCCGGCATGACAGAAGTTTTGTCAGACGAAATAGCTGGAATCTTGAAGTCGAGGCATCATGTTTCCCCTGATGACAAATATGCCATCGATGTCTTTTCGAACAAGGAGACTGCGGACGCTTTCAGGATTCTCCATACAGGACTCAATGTCTTCATATGGTTCATCGGAATAGGGACTCTTTTCGCCGGTGTCGTGGGAGTAAGCAATATAATGCTCGTTTCAGTCCGCGAAAGGACTCATGAAATAGGAGTACGAAAAACTTTCGG
The DNA here is from genome assembly GCA_944322605.1 of uncultured Bacteroidales bacterium. Classification (GTDB taxonomy): domain Bacteria; phylum Bacteroidota; class Bacteroidia; order Bacteroidales; family UBA932; genus CALUPD01. The sequence goes on from CALUPD010000034.1 coordinate 33,865, forward strand.
GGCGCGTTCCGGTTCCATTATATTGATGGTGCTTTCCGAGACTCTTGTGATAACCGTATTTTCCGGATACGTGGGAATGATTTCCGGCGTGTTTGCCATGGAAGGGGTAAACTGGTACATAATGAACAGGCCCGTTGATTCTTATGGAGGATTCGGGGACATATCCTTTTTCAAGGACCCTACCCTCAGGCTTCCTGTCGTGATTAGCTGCACGGCAGCCTTGATAATTGCTTCCCTTATAGCCGGATACATACCTGCCAAGAAGGCGGCTGGGCTGAAAACCATCGACGCATTGAGATATAACAAGTAACAGGCATATTATGAGAATATTCGATTTGGACAGCTGGAACGAAGTATTCGATACCATATCGCGCAACAAGAAGCGTTCGGTATTCACTGCTTTGGGCGTGGTATGGGGAACGTTCATGCTCATAATTCTCCTCGGAGTCGGAAACGGGTTCGCCCTTTTGTTCAGGAGCAATGTGAATAATTTGGTTTCCAATTCGATATTATTGTATTCCGGCACGACTTCCATGCCTTGGAACGGATTGCAGTCAGGACGTTTCATCGAATTCGACAAGAAGGATGTGATGGAAATATCCGGAATGCAAGGCATAGACGGAGTAATGTACCTTTCTCCGCAAAAGTTCGGAGAAATCGTGTACGACAATAATACTTATGATGGAATGACACTGTTCGGCACCACTGAACGGGTAAAGGACATACTATCGCTGAAACCTGTCTACGGCAGGCTTTTGAACGGGATAGACGATTCAAGGAGCAGGCGCGTATGCATTATTCCCATACAGTATGCCGAATCGATTACTGATAATCCTGAAGAATTGATAGGCAAAAGCATAGTCTGCGAAGGAATATCCATTGTGATTGCCGGCATATATGAGAAATATAACAATACGCTGTCTTTTTCTCTGAATTCAAGGACATTGTACATGCCCTACTCTACATATACTGCCTTGTACGGGAAAGGGGAAGACAAGATAAACATAATGATAGCTGATGTGGACAGGAAATACGATTCGGAAGAAATGGAGAAAAAAGCAAAAGAGATACTGGCGGCGAACCACGATGTGAATCCTGAAGACAAGGAAGCGATATATTCGCTTTCGCTGTCATTCGTCTTTGATAAGGTAAACGGTTTTTTCGACGGATTCAAATTTCTTGTATGGGTCGTAGGACTGGGATCGTTGCTGGCCGGAGTGGTGGGCATAAACAATATACTTTTGATCGTAGTCAGGGAGAGGCGGCAGGAAATCGGGGTACGCAGGGCCATAGGGGCGAAGCCTTCATCCATCATGGGGCAGATTATAGCAGAGAGCTGCGTGATGACCATTGCCGCAGGCATGATCGGCCTTATGCTCGCCATAGCAGTTACCATGCTTTTGGACAAGTACTTGCTTCCGCAGTTTACGGACGGAAGCATGTCCTATTTCCTGGACAGGCCCCTTACATTCCAGCTTGCGCCGGGTTATGCAATGCTTTGCATGGGCATAATCGTGATTATGAGCGTGGTGATTGGAATATTGCCTGCAAGGAAAGCCCTTGCCATAAAGGCTATAGATGCGTTAAGGGAAGAATAGGCTGATTGTCGCGTTTGACGGGCTATTAAGCCGTTGTTATATGAGTATTGTTCCGATAATGTAAAAATATGATAATATATGAAAAAAGTCTTAAAAATCATTCTATTGGCAGCATGCGCGTTTTTGTTCATAGGCACATTCGTGTTTTTGTGGCAGAAAGCCAGGCCGTCTTATTTTACTTACGAGCTTGTGTCAATGCAGGATCGCACTTTGTCCAGTTCTGTCATAGCTTCCGGAAACGTTAATCCGGAAAACGAAGTGCAGATCAAGCCGCAGATTTCAGGAATCATATCTGAAATCAGATGTGAACCGGGAGACGACTTGAAGCAAGGGGACATAGTGGCCGTTATCAAAGTGGTTCCTGAAATGGGATCTCTCAATAGCGCGGAAGGACGCCTTACGACGGCAAAGATAAATTACGACAAGGTACTGAAGGATCATAAACGCAACGAAGAATTGTTCAAGAAGGAGATTGCATCCCTGGAAGAATACGAGGCGTCCCTGAGCGCGCTTGAAACGGCTGAAGAGGAGGTTAAAAACGCCGAGGATGCTTTGAAAATCATAACTGACGGAGTTTCCGAGAAGTATGCGTATATGAGCAATACGCAGGTACGCTCCACCATAAACGGCAAGGTGCTTGACGTCCCGGTAGAAGTCGGCAATTCGGTCATCCAGGCCAATACGTTCAACGACGGTACCACCATAGCCCTTGTCGCAGACATGAGAAACATGATATTCAAAGGGGAAGTAGATGAAATCGAAGTAGGAAAGCTTGAGGAAGGAATGGATGCCAGCATTTCGATAGGCGCGATTCCGGGAAGGAAATTCGACGGGATTCTTACTTACATATCGCCTAAATCCGTATCCGATGAGAGTTCCAATATTGTGAAGTTTGAAATAGAAGCCGTCATGCCAGATTTGGATGATAGCGTTTTCATACGTGCCGGATACAGCGCGAACGCGGAAATCATCATAGAGAAAAAAGAGGATGTCCCGTCTGTTCCCGAAGGATGCCTGCAATATGATGAAGAAGGTACCCCGTATGTGGAAGTATATAAAGGCATGGACGGAAAGAAACAGGTATTCGAGAGACGGGATGTGGATGCCGGATTTTCGGATGGCGTCTATATTGAAATATTGGGAGGATTGTCTTCCGAAGACAGGATAAAAGGCAATATAGCAATAAAATAAGCATATAAACCGGACTTGTATGATGAACTCATTATCAAAAAAGATCGTGCGGGCAATCCTGATAGCCGCAGCATGGACATTGTTCCCTTCCGCAATGCAGGCTGAAGAATGGACTTTGGACGAATGCATACGGTACGCGCTTGAAAACAGCAACGAGGTGAAAAGCAAAAGCATCGACGCCGAACGCGGCAAAATCGCCATAAATACGGCGAAAATGAGCAGAATGCCTGATTTAAGCGCGTCTTTGGGCGCAAATACGTATTTCGGACGGGGACCTTCCAGAAACGGCACTTATGTGGACAATTCCCAGCTTTCCGCTTCATTCGGGATTGCCGCTTCCGTGCCGGTTTACCAGGGAATGAAGATCAAGCACGAGATCGCACAGGCAAAAATGAATTTCGAGGCCGCTACAAGCAGGCTGGAACTTGCCAAGGACAATATAGAACTACAGATAACATCGTATTACCTTCAGGTCCTGTATAGCATGGAGATGGTAAACATAGCTGAAAGCCGTTTGGAACTTAGCGTGTCGGAATGCCGCAAGAGCCTCGGGCAGTACGAAGAAGGGAAAATATCGAAGAGTTCGTATATAGAAAGCCAGGCATTGGAGGCCAAGGACAAGGCCTCGCTTGTGCAGCAGGAAAACAACCTTATGATAGCATTGCTCGACCTCAGGCAAGCAATGAACCTTCCCGATTCCGTGGACTTTTCCGTATCGCAGAATATGGAATACACGGTTATTCCGGACATCGGGTCTCTTCCTTCCTTGAAAGAAATATACGAGGCAGCCCTTGGCAGCCACCCTTCAATACTTGCCGCCAATGCCGATGTGAAAAGCAGCGAAAGCGGGCTGAAAATAGCCAAATCCGCCTATCAGCCTACTGTAAGCTTTAATGCCGGTTATGGGAACAGTTTCTACCTGAACCTTATGGACGATTCTGCCAATGCCGGTTTCGTTTCGCAAATGAGAAACAACGGCAATGAGTACCTGGGCTTGACACTGACCATACCCATTTATATGCGGGGAAGCGTGCGCAATAATGTCAAGACGTCTGAATTGTCTCTGCGCACGAGTGTCATAGCTCTTTCTGAAACTGAAAAAGCCTTGAAGAAAGAGATAGAACAGGCCTATTGGGGAGCCGTGGCGGCTTTTTCCAACATGCAGGCTTCCGAGAAGTCTTTGGAATCGGCTTCGCTTGCATTCGAGAATGAGCGCATAAAGCTCGGCACAGGGGTGTCCAACATGTACGATTACGCATCCGCCAAATCCGCGATGGATACTGCCGTTGCAGAACTTTCCCACGCAAAATTCGATTATCTTTTAAAATACCGGATACTCGAGTTCTACATTAATTTGTAATTTTGCCTGAGATCAATACAGGAATGAAATGTTGCAACCGTTAGCGGAAAGGATGAGGCCGTCGAGCCTTGATGAATATATAGGACAGGAGCATATTGCAGGAAAAAACGGGATATTGCGCAAGATGATAGAAAGCGGCAATATATCTTCGTTCATACTTTGGGGGCCTCCGGGGGTCGGCAAGACGACGCTTGCGCGCATAGTAGCGAACACATTGGACAGGCCTTTTTATACGTTGTCCGCAATCAGCTCAGGAGTCAAGGATGTGCGGGAGGTAATAGAGAATTCAAGGAAATCGAATCTGTTTTCGTCAAAAAGGCCTATACTTTTTATCGATGAAATACATCGTTTCAACAAATCCCAGCAGGACGCATTGCTCGGCGCTGTCGAAGACGGAACGATTACGCTGATCGGCGCGACTACTGAAAATCCTTCTTTCGAAGTGATAACTCCCCTGCTCTCCCGCTGCCAGGTGTTCGTGCTTAAAAGCATGGATGTAAAGGAACTTGATACGTTGCTATGCAGAGCCTTGGAAAAAGACAGCGTGCTTTCGAAAAGGACAATAAAAGTCGAGGAAAAGGAAGCGTTGTTCAGATTTTCAGGAGGCGATGCCAGAAAGCTGCTCAACCTTGTCGAAATTATCGTTTCCGCATTCAAGGATGACGAGGATGTTGTTATAAACAACAAGTCCGTTTCAGAGATCCTCCAGAAAAACATTGCCATATATGACAAGAAAGGCGAACAGCATTATGACATAATTTCCGCCTTTATAAAAAGCGTGCGAGGCTCTGACCCGAATGCTGCCGTTTATTGGATGGCAAGGATGCTTAACGGCGGAGAAGATCCCCTTTTCATAGCAAGGAGGCTTATCATACTTGCAGCGGAAGACGTAGGACTGGCAAATCCGAACGGACTGCTTTTGGCGCAAAGCTGTTTCGAAGCCGTCCACAAAATCGGAATGCCTGAAGCAAGGATAATCCTGTCAGAAACGGCAATATATCTGGCGACAAGTCCCAAGAGCAATTCCGCTTATATGGCTATCGATACGGCGCTTTCGGTAGCAGAGAAAACGAAGGATTTCCCTGTCCCGCTTCATTTGAGGAACGCTCCTACAAAGCTGATGAAGGATCTCGGGTACGGCGAGGACTATAAGTACGCGCATGATTTCAGCGGCAATTTCATAGACCAGCAATACCTTCCTGACGGGCTGCAAGACGAGATATTCTATAACCCGGGCAATAATTCGAGGGAAAGGGAGGCCTTGAAATTTTTGACTGCAAGATGGAAAAAATATGAGAAAAAGGGAGAATGAATCTCCCTTTTTCTCATAATATAAATTGTATTAAAATACTGTTTCTCAAATTTGTATGCAAATATAGCATTTTTCTTCCATCCGCAAGAAAATCTCGCTTAGTACAGATACATCATTCGACGGTGACGGATTTTGCCAGGTTCCTCGGCTGGTCAACGTCCATTCCCCTGTAAACGGCTATATGGTAGGCCATGAGCTGGAGAGGAATCGATGTGATCAGCGCATCGAGGCAGTCGATAGTGTTAGGCACTTCTATGCAGAAATCCGCAATCTTGCTTATTTCAGTATCTCCTTCCGTGACGATGGCTATGATTCTTCCCTTGCGGGATTTGATTTCCTGTATATTGCTGAGTATCTTTTTGTACAGGTCGGATTTCGTCGCTATTACCACAACCGGCATTTCGGCGTCTATAAGGGCTATCGGCCCGTGCTTCATTTCGGCAGCTGGATAACCTTCTGCATGGATATAGGATATTTCTTTCAGTTTCAGCGCTCCTTCGAGGGCTACCGGATAGGAATATCCCCTTCCGAGGTAAATGAAGTTCCTTGCGTAGGTGAACATTCTTGAAAGTTCCGCAATCGAATCGTTCAGCGCAAGCGTTGCGTACATTTTTTCAGGGATAAGCCCGAGTTCCCTTGTTATGTTAGTGTATTCTTCGTCCTTGATTGTCTTCTTTTCCTTTGCGAGGGCGAGCGCGAACATTATAAGCACGGCGACCTGCCCTGTAAAGGCCTTGGTCGAAGCTACGCCTACTTCGGAACCCACGTGTATGTAGATGCCCGAATCAGTGGCCCTTGCTATTGAAGAGCCTACCACATTGCATATCCCGAAAACGAATGCTCCTTTTTCCTTGGCAAGTTCCATGGCTGCCAGCGTGTCCGCAGTTTCCCCGCTTTGAGAAATGGCTATTACCACGTCGTTAGGCAGTATTACAGGATTCCTGTACCTGAATTCTGACGCGTATTCCACTTCGACAGGGATGCGGCAGAAGCTTTCTATCAGATGTTTTCCTATCAGGCCTGCATGCCACGACGTTCCGCAGGCAACGATGACGAACCTTCCGGCGTTAAGCAATTTGTCGCTATGGTTTATTATGGATGAAAGCCTTATGGTGTGTTCTTCCAGATTCAGCCTGCCCCTCATGCAGTCTTTCAGCCTTTCAGGCTGTTCGAAAATTTCTTTCAGCATGAAATGCGGATAGTCCCCTTTTTCGAATTCGCTGAGGTTTATTTCGATATTCTGTATGTCTGCCGGGCATTCGACATTGTCGAGGTTTATGATTTTCAGAGGGCTTCCGGCAGAAAGCACGCCGATTTCGCCGTCTTTTAGGAATACCACCTTGTTCGTGTAAGGCACGATTGGAGCCGTATCGGAGGCGACGAAAAATTCTCCCTCTCCTATTCCGACTACAAGAGGGCTGCTTTTCCTTGCCACGATTATTTCGCCAGGATTGTCCTTGTCGATCAAGGCTATGGCATAGGCTCCGACTACTTCTTTCAACGCCACCTGTACAGCCGTAAGCAAGTCGAGCTTCCTGTCGTTGCGGATATACTCTATGAACTGGACGAGTATTTCGGTATCCGTATCGCTTGCGAAGGAATATCCTTCTTCTGAAAGTTTTTTCTTTATGGACAGGTAATTTTCGATGATTCCGTTATGGACCATGACGAGTTTTCCGTCTGACGAGCGGTGTGGATGCGCGTTCCGCTCAGTAGGCTCCCCGTGGGTCGCCCATCTTGTATGGGCAATGCCTGCCGTCCCGGATATGTTTTTTCCTGACGAGACCCTTTCAAGGTCTGCGACCTTGCCTACCGATTTATAAATCCTAAGATCCCCGCTTTTGTCTATCAATGCAACTCCTGCACTGTCGTAACCTCTGTATTCAAGGCATTTAAGCCCTTTTATGAGAATGGGATAAGCATCGCTTTTCCCGATATATCCTACAATTCCGCACATATAGTAAAATTTAGATTATTAAGTTTGTCCCACAAATATACTAAAAGTTTTATTAGAAATATTAAGGATTCGTTAAGCCAAGTGACGCGCATTGCTGCTTTGGCATGCGGAACGGACCGTGTCAGAACGGATACCCTACGCCGAACTGGACGGCATATGTCCCTGGCCTGAACCAGTCGCGCGGATGTATCCATGACTGTTTGCGGGGGTCGAATCCTACCATTCCCAAATCGATTCTCATGAGCACGAAATCGAGATCGAGCCTCAGCCCTATTCCGTAACTTACCGCAATGCTGCTGAGAAATGTTTCAGCCTTTATTTGTCCGAGCCGTGCCGATTCCGAATCCGAGCTTTTCCTCAAGTTCCAGATGTTTCCCGCGTCTACGAATATTCCCCCCGCGAATTTCCATACGATGGGAAACCTGTATTCTATATTGGCTTCCAGCCTGAAATCTCCTGTCTGGTTGGGAATCCTGAAGCTGCTGTCGGCCGGAGCCATTCCAGGGCCTACGCTCTTTGCAGCCCATCCTCTCAGGCTGTTTGCGCCTCCTGCCCAAAACTGTTTTTCAAAAGGAAGGGCATTGGAGTTTCCGTATGGAATTCCGACGCCTGCCAAGACCCTTGCCGCTACGGCCTGCCTGTTGTCTTTTCCGAATTTCCATGTATAGACCGCCGATACTTCGGTCCTGTAATATTGGGAATAAGGAGTTTCCCACACGAGCCTGTGTCCGCTTGCGTCGGTTTTCATGTAGCGGTTGAATGCGCTCATGAGGTTGCCCGCTATGTCGTTCTGCCATCTCAGATAGAAATACGAGTTTTTGGGATTTGCGCTTGCGTCCGTGGTATAATAGAAAGAAGCTCCGAGCCCGAGGTCGAAGTGGTTCTGATAGGAATTCCTCAGGTAAGGGTCCCTCAGGCTTTCAAAGAAGGCCTCGCTCAAATCAGCCAGTTTCACGATATTTATCTGGATGGGATTTATCCTATAGAAAAACCTGTTCCTGACATTCCATGTGTATCCGTAAGTCGCTGATATTATGTTTCTCGTATATTCCGGGCGGCTTTGGTAATTATACGACAGTGACAGCTCAGTCCGAGGCAATGTCCTTTTGAAAAGCCTGTTCGGCAGAAAAAGGAATTTCGGAAGGCTGAGCGATGCCGACACCCCGAATTCGTTCGACCTTACAGGGTCGTTGAACTTGAACTGGAAATTCCCCATGAAACTCAGGTCGAACCATTCTCCTCCTCCGAAAAGGCTTTTGTTGTAATATGCTATTTCAGGGGAGACACCGAAAAGCCCGGTGGAATTTATCGACATCTCGAAGTTTATTTTGTATCCCTGCCTTTTCGACGGAGACAACGTTATGCCGCAATCCACCAAATTGCTGTCGGCCTTGTCGAGCTGTATGTTTACGCTGCTGAAAAACCTCATGGAAGTAAACCTGTTGTAAGTCGAACGTATGGCGGATTCGCTATACAAGGCGCCTGGAGCTATGCTGTTGGTATTTGCCAGGACTCTTGCTTTCATGACCGGTTTTTCCCAAAATATGACATTTGTCCCGTTTATTCCGACAGTGTCGAATACCAAGAAATCGAAAGGGTCTTCGTATATTCCGTAGTCTGTAAGGTTCGGATTCGAAATTATGTTGACATTCCTGAAATAGTACTTTACATGCGGCACGGAATCTTCGGGATTTTCGTTGCGCCTGTAGTTTTTCAGGTAAATTTTCAGATTGGCCGCGCCTTTGTTCGAAAACGTGTCGGCTTCGAAGTGGAAATAGCTCCTGTCGAATGCGTAATATCCGTGGTTCCGGATAATCTCCGTCATCCTTTGCTCTTCCGCCGAAAGGAGCTTTTCCGAAAGGTATTCGCCTTTTTTAATGGCGGAATTCCTTTGGGAATAGGTTATTATGGAATCAAGGCTTTTGTCGTTTACGATATACTCGATCTTGTCAAGGGGGTAACGCTTGCCGAGCGTTATGTTGTATGTGACGGTAGTCTTCTTGTTTTTGGTATATACGGAGTCCGAAACGGACGAATTGTAATATCCGTTATATTCGAGGTGGTCGTAAATATTGCGCTTGCTGCTTTCCACGAGGGACGAGTCGTATATGACAGGAGCAACGCCGAGCTTTTTTACGAACCTGTCCCATCCGTCGCCTTTCCCGTTGCTCCAGTTGTAGACGCTTAGGAACGGATTCCATCCGAAGAAATAATACGAATTGGGCTTCTGTTTCAAGTACGGCTGGATTCCGGATACAGGATATTTTTTGTCGTTAAGTACTTTTATCTTGTTCTGCTTGAGCCTGGACTGCCCGTCAGGTATGATTCTGACCGTGCTGCATGACGCGAATAGCGCAAGCAGCAATGCTGTAACGGCTGTTATGAGGCTGGGTCCGGTCTTTTTGTGCATTTGGATAATAGTATCGTAACTGCAAATTTAATCAATTTGCCGCTGTCTTGTTTTTGCTTTTTCCTGAAAATACCTTCTGTATGTCTACGGCTACTTCGATGAACTGTTGCGTGTGCATTTTCCGCCCGTCGTAAGGAAGGCGTATGCCTGCCTGCACATGCAGGGTGCCTTTGAAGAATTTCCTGTCATAACTTATTGTCGTGCAGTTGAACCATCCGTTTTCGGCAATGTACATTATGTCGCCCGCGTAAAGCTCGCTTCCGTAATTGTCGTAAAAGCGCCAAAGGTTGTCACCGAGATAAAATTCATTTTCGATATTGATCCCCCATTTGCATAATTTTATGTCAAGCTGCGCTCCTTTCGGGAATTCCCATCCTCTTTTCAGCCTCCTGTCCCTTTGGACGGTTTGCAGCCAGCTGAGCCGTATGTCGAAATCGAGCCATGCGTTGAACCTGGCGCCTGCATATATGTCGAGCAGGAAATTGTCTACCACGTTCGACGATTTGAATGTGGATTTGTTTGCGAAATGCATTATGGAGCATGATCCTCCTGCGTAACACGGGCTGAATTCGTATTCGCCGCTGAAAAGCAGCCTGAATTTTTCCCTTTCGTATGAGGAATAGTATCCTTCCCAGTTCAGCGCGACCTCGGCGTATCCTTTTTCACTTTCGTATTGGAGCAGGAAGCCTTGTATCCTGTTGTCATAGAACATTGTGGAATCGCTGAAAAATGCACGCGGATAGCTCCCGAGCATCTTGTCCCTTTCGAACATGCCTGCATAGCCGTTGAAGTGCTCGCCGTCGAATCCGTAATATAGCAAAAGCCCTGTCTGTGAAATGACCGGGCCCCTTTTGCTGAAATCATGAAACAGGTCGACTCCTGCCATAAGCGTATTGCGTTCTCCCCATACGATGCCTGCTCTCGGGGTCAGCCTCGAAGTGAAGAATGTTTCGGACCTGCCGTTTTTCAGGCCTGAATATTCCCGGTTGTCGAACCTTGTGGAAAAGCCGGCTCCGGCTGTGAACTTTTGGGCGGACAATTGCACCGGAATGGCCTGGAACGCCAGAATCACGACCGCTGCAAAGAATATGTGTTTCATTTTTCAAAAATCGGATTAACGTTGTCAAAGATAATACAATTTAGCATCATCTTTGAATATAAGCCATTGTTTCGGTATTTTTGCAACTACAAAAAGGCAGCATGATGAAAAACAGAAAAAGGGAAATTTTAGAAAATGTTGAAATTGAAGCCATAGCGTCTGAAGGAATGTCGTTGGCACGGGTGGATGGAATCGTGCTTTTTGTTCCCATGGCAGTTCCAGGAGACATTGTCGACGTGGAAATATGGAAGAAAAAAAGCAATTACATGGAGGGCCGCATCGTCCGGATCGTGAAACCTTCCGATCAGAGGGTAGAACCTTTCTGCGAGCATTTCGGCGTTTGCGGAGGATGCAAATGGCAACAGCTCCCGTATCATATGCAATTGGACTTTAAGCAAAGGCAGGTATCCGACCAGCTGAAAAGGATAGGCCGCCTGGATATTCCTGAAGTCATGCCTATAATAGGTTCCGAGAAGACAAGGTATTACCGGAACAAGCTCGATTTCGCGTTTTCCAACAGGAGGTGGATCGAAAATATCAAGGAGGCCGACATTCTTACGGACCGGGAAAGGCTCGGACTCGGTTTCCATGTCGGAAAATTCTTCGACAAGATCCTCGATATAAAATGCTGCCATTTGCAGCCTGAGCCTTCAAATGCGATAAGGCTGTTCATAAAGGATTATGCAATAAGAAACAATATACCGTTCTTCGATTTCAGGGCGATGACAGGGATGATGAGGGATATAATAATACGTACCGCGTCTACCGGAGAAGTGATGGTAATCATGGTTTTCGCAGAGTACGACAAACAGGTCGCCGAAGACGTGCTCGATGCGTTGATGAAGGAATTCCCTCAGATAACGTCTTTGTACTATATGATCAACCAAAAATGCAATGACAGCATTTCCGACCTTGAAGCCCATTTTTATGCCGGCGAGCCGGCAATCCATGAAAAGATGGAAGACCTGACATTCAAGATCGGCCCCAAGTCATTTTACCAGACCAATTCATCGCAGGCGTACAGGCTGTATTCCGTCGTCAGGGATTTCGCTTCCCTTACCGGGAATGAAGTGCTGTACGATTTGTATACCGGAACGGGTACAATCGCCCTTTTCCTTTCGGGCCGGGTATCCAAGGTCATAGGCATCGAATATGTCCCCGAAGCGATAGAAGACGCGAAAGAAAATGCTTCGGCGAACGGAGTGGGCAATGCTGAATTTTATGCCGGAGACATGAAAGACATACTGACCGAGGATTTCATATCGCAGCATGGAAGGCCGGACGTCATCGTCCTCGACCCTCCGCGTGCCGGAATTCATCCTGATGTGGGAAAAGTGATAGTGGCGGCAAGGCCGGAACGTATCGTTTACGTCAGCTGCAATCCGGCCAGCCAGGCGCGCGACCTGGCGGCTTTTGATGAAATGTACAAAATAACGGCGGTCCAGCCTGTGGACATGTTTCCTCACACCCAGCATGTGGAAAATGTCGTTTCCCTCGTGCTAAGGGATGCGCCTAAGACTTCTGCAGATGCCGTCTATGACGGCACGTCCGGCAGTTTGCAATGCTAAATGCGGACTGTCATTGAAAATTTCGTATATTTATAATCGATTTTTAAATATTTGGAATATGCCTACATTGAGATTTCACGGAATATCAAGAGAAAAAGCCCTCGGGTTTTCCGAGCAGCTGATAAAGGATCTTGCAATCGCGTTCGAGACGGAGGATGACAACATCTCCATCGAGATTGTCGATTCGATGTTCATACGCAAGGGAGGACATGACGTATCCCCCTACCCTATGGTTGAAATAATCGCTTTCGAAAGAAGCGAAATAATCGAAAGCCAGGCAGCGCAAGCGGTAACCGATGCTTTGCGCGATGCCGGTTATGAGTACTCTGAAATATTTTATATTCATATAGACAAGGAAAATTATTACTGCAACGGGGAATGTTGCGAATGACAGGAGGCATGGCCATGGACGGTTTGAACATGAAACATCGCGATGAGATAAAGCATATCGTGCAAAAGGAACCTATTTGCGCTGTAAGCACCGCGCCCGGCAACGGAGCGATCGCCGTGATCAGGGTAAGCGGCGAAAGGTCGATAGAAATAGTGAACGGTATCTTCGAGCCGCGCATGAGAAAAAGGATGAGGCTTGTAGACATGCCAGGCTACAGCGTATGTTTCGGAGAAATTTACGAAACCGGCGATTCCGGAGAAAGGGAAATAATCGACGACGCGATAGTTACTGTTTTCCGCTCTCCGCGTTCCTATACCGGCGAGGATTCGATCGAGATAGCATGCCACGGGTCGTCGTATATCCAGCAGGAAATACTGATGCTGCTTGTTTCCAAAGGTGTGCGTATGGCCGGCCCGGGCGAGTTTTCCCAAAGGGCGTTCCTGAACGGGAAGATGGATCTTGCGCAGGCTGAGGCTGTCGCTGATTTGATAGAGTCAGAGAATTACGCTTCGCACAAAATAGCCATGCAGCAAATAAAAGGCGGATTTTCTTCTGAATTGAAGAAAATGAGGGACGACATGCTGAACCTTGTATCCCTGATGGAATTAGAGCTTGATTTCAGCGAAGAAGACGTCGAATTCGCGGACCGAAGCAAATTGCGTTCGATGGTAGATGGCATATCTTCTCATATATCTTCGCTTATCGATTCGTTCAAGGTCGGCAATGTAATAAAGAACGGAGTCCCTGTGACTATAGTCGGGGCAACCAATACCGGAAAAAGCACGCTTCTTAACGTGCTTTTGGGCGAGGAACGCGCGATTGTGTCCAACGTGCACGGCACGACGAGGGATTCGATCGAGGATTGCGTTACAATCGGCGGCATAAAGTTCAGGTTTATAGATACGGCCGGAATCCGTTCTACGGATGAAGTGATAGAGATGATAGGCATCGAGCGGACATATTCTAAAATCGCGCAGGCGTCCATCATCATACTGGTCCTCGACGCGGACCGTCCTGAATTTTTCGAAGAAAGCCTTTCAAGCCTTCTTCCTAAGATAAATGCGGATGAACAGAAGCTTGTCGTGTTCCTTAATAAAATAGACGGCCTTGTGGCCGACGACAGCGTGAAGACGGACGAAGACAAGCGTGTCACCATGTTGCAGCAGTTCGTTGCTTCGGACAATCCTCCCGTGGCTTCACATCCTGCGATTTCCGCTCAAATCTCGATGATAGAAAGAATTGTGGACAATCTTGATTTCAAGCCTCTTGCGGTAATACCAGGTTCGGCAAAGGCGGCAGTCGGAATCGATATGCTTAAAAAAGTCCTTGTGGATACGCAGAAGGAAGTAAGCGTCAGCTCCTCCTCTACCCTCGTGTCCAATGTACGCCATTACGAAGCCCTTGTCGATGCATACGGAGCTCTCGGGCGCGTGGCCATAGGGCTTGACGACGGCATACCGACCGACCTCGTATCGCAGGACATCCGCGAGGCCCTTTTCCATATAGGCTCCATCACCGGAGAAATAAATACTGAAGACATATTGGGTAATATATTCAGCAGGTTTTGCATCGGAAAGTAGAGCGTAAAAATCAGCCTTTTTCAAATAGCAACCAAACAGCAAAAACGGGTAATAATAACGGCAAAAACAGATTGAAATATAGTATTTTACAAAAATCTGAAATTTTCCCTTTATTTGCTATGGCTATGTCGGTAATATGCCGTAATTTTGGTGCTAAATCGTTGCTCATATAAGATGAGCACCAAAAGCACCAAAAAAGTAACAAGAATATGGATAGAAAAAAGAAAGAACGGGTAAACCTGCGGAAGCGGCTCATGCCATCAGGAAATACCAGCCTGTACCTTGACGTGTTCACGAAAGA
>CALUPD010000035.1 GCA_944322605.1 uncultured Bacteroidales bacterium
TCATTAAGAAAGTGCATAGCCAAGTATGGCCCCCAGTTATCCACACCCTACGTGCTTCACGGCAAGGATGTGAAAACAGAAGATGGCATTGTGTACCTGCCTTTATATATGACACCGTTGCTTTGAATGATATGGAAGAACTGCCTACATGCCAAGAACTGTTGGCGGCATACAAGTTGTGAATTGCTTTCAAACTTTGTATTTTTGACCAACTGTAATCAAACAATGCTTATCCACAAAAAAACGCCCCGCAGGGGGTAATAATGCCGACAGGCGTATGAAAAATGCGCGAGATCTGCCTGTTCAAGCTATCTTATGATGACAAATCAGTTTATTGTTTATATTTGCTGTAATATTCGGCGGGTTCGCCGTTGCATGCGTTATGGAGCGGTTGTGATGGATACGAGCTTGCCTTCATTGATTTTTAACGCTGAGATAGATTATGACTTCAGACAAAGTAGTTATTATTCCGACTTACAATGAGAAGGAAAACATAGAGAAAATCATTCGCAAGGTGTTTTCTCTCGAAGGTGATTTCCATATACTTATAATAGACGACGGTTCGCCGGACGGCACTGCGGATATTGTCAAGGGCCTGCAAAAGGAATTCCCGGACAGTCTCCATATCGTTGAACGGAAAGGCAAATTGGGATTGGGGACTGCTTACATATGCGGGTTCAAATGGGCTGTGGAACATGGCTATGGCTTTGTTTTCGAGATGGATGCGGATTTTTCCCATAATCCTGACGACCTGCCGCGCCTTTACCAGGCATGCAGCGCAGAAGGCGCGGATGTGGCCATAGGTTCAAGGTATTGCAACGGAATAAGCGTGATCAACTGGCCAATAGGCAGGGTCATCATGTCATATTATGCTTCGACCTATGTCAGGACAGTTCTCGGAATGAAGATATATGATACCACTGCGGGATTCCTGTGCTACAGGAAAAAAGTGCTTGAGACCATAGATTTCGACAGGATAAAGATGAAGGGGTACGGCTTCCAGATCGAGATGAAGTACAATGCGTACAAGCTCGGATTCAAGATCAAGGAAGTTCCGATAATTTTCGTTGACAGGACGGAAGGCACATCGAAGATGAGCGGAGGCATTTTCAGCGAAGCGTTCTGGGGCGTGCTTGGATTAAGGTTCAGGAAGATAAAAGGCTTGAAATAATGGCAGGCAGGATTCTCATAAAAAACGCTTCGGTCGTAAACGAAGGCAGGACTTTTGTCGGCTCGGTGCTGATTTGCGGAGACAGGATAGAAAAGGTTCATGAAGGGCGTATCGGCGACGAATCTCTTTTTCTACGACGGCAAGGTGTTGACGGCTGCGCCGATTCCGGCAGGACGGCAGGCCGGAGCGGCGGAAATCCATGCGAGTCCGGCCAAAGCGGCTATTGCATGCATGATGCCGTGAAGGTGATTGACGGGGACGGCATGCTGCTGATTCCCGGGGTGATAGACGATCAGGTCCATTTCCGCGAGCCTGGAAATACGCATAAGGGAGACATATTTTCCGAATCGAGGGCGGCTGTGGCAGGCGGAGTCACCACGTTCATGGAAATGCCTAATACCAATCCGCCGACATGCTCAAAGGAAGAATTAGACAGGAAATATGAAATAGCTGCTGCCAAATCCCATGCGAATTATTCTTTTTACATAGGTGCGTCCAATACCAATATGGAAGAGATACTCTCGATAGATCCTTCCGAATATTGCGGAATCAAGGTATTCATGGGGTCGTCGACAGGCAACATGTTGGTTGACGACATGTCGGTCCTGGAAGGCCTCTTCAAGAATTCGCGTAAAGTCATAGCCACGCATTGCGAGGATGAAAGCATAATCAGGGCGAACATGGCAGCGGCAAAGGAAAAGTACGGCGATAATATCCCTTTCAGCATGCATCCTGTAATCAGAAGCCGGCAGGCATGCATAAAGTCCACGGAAAAAGCTGTTTCACTTGCCTTGAAATACGGCACGCCGCTTCATGTGCTTCATATAAGCACTGAAGACGAGATCGGCATAATAAGGTCCGCGTCCGAAGAGAATCCGTTGATATCAGGTGAAATATGCGTTCATTACCTTTATTTCAACGATACGATGTATGAAAAATACGGCCCGATGATAAAGTGCAATCCTGCGATAAAGAAAGAGTCGGACATGCTTGCGCTGCGCAAAGCGGTGAAGGACGGTACCATAAGGGTAGTGGCTACGGACCATGCTCCCCATCTTTTGAGCGAGAAGCGGAATCCTTATCTTTCCGCTCCGTCAGGGCTTCCGCTGGTTCAGCATTCATTGTTGATGATGATGGAGCTTGCCCGTCAAGGAGTGTTCGATGTGGAAACCGTAGTGGACAGGATGTGCCACGGTCCTGCCTTGCGTTTCGGAATAAAGGGCAGGGGGTTCATACGCGAGGGTTATTATGCGGATTTGGCGATGCTAAGGCCCGTAAGCGGTTACAAGCCTGAAATCATGTACAAATGCGGCTGGTCTCCTGTCTGCTGCATGGAATTCGGCTATAAGGTCGAAAACGTATTTGTCAACGGTTCTCCGGCTGTCCTATCAGGTGTCCTGAACGAGGATATAAGGGGCATGAGGATAGAGTTCGGGCAGGAATAAAAGTCAATGTCTGTCAGTAAATGGGAAAATACGATTTATAAAATAGATGAATAGCACCGGCATTCAGATATGCACGATTTTGTAACGACCCCAAGTTTATGTCCAACTTTTGGGGTCGTTTCATATCACGGCACGGCCTTGTATTGTCATGCAAGCAGTAACGGCATATCGTTTTTCCGGAATTACTGGAAAAGCTCTTTCCTGCTCTCGGCCGTTATTGAGGAATGCGGCCTGTTTATTTGCTGATCATGATGTTGAGGATCATGCGGTCGGTGGTCTGCATTCCTTCCGAGCCGATTCGGCCGAGGTTGGCCACGGTTTTTTCTATGTCGTCTTCGATGATTCCGTCATTGGATGATATGCAATGGCCTTCAAGGGCGAGCATTGCCGACTGCATGGAGCATTCCACGCCTGTAGCGACTTTCAATGCGCATCCCGATTTCGCTCCGTCGCAAATCATTCCGCTTATGTTTCCTGCCATGTTCTTTATTGCGGAGCATATTTCATCGTAGTGCCCGCCGCTGAGATAGGTTATGCCGCATGACGACCCGGTCGAGGCTATTACGCATCCGCAAAGGGCTGACAGCTTTCCGAGATAGCCTTTTATATGTATGGCAATCAGGTGGCTAAGCACGAGCGCGCGGCACAGTTCTTCATGGCTTTTCCCTAACTTTTCGGCAACGGCAACTACAGGGACCGTTACGGTTATTCCCTGGTTTCCGCTTCCTGAATTGCTCATGGCTGGCATCGTGCATCCGGCCATGCGGGCGTCCGATGCGGCTGCGGTATGTGCCATTGCGTAGGTCATGACGGAATGCCCGAACATCTCGTTATGAGTACCGCTCATTATCGTCTTTCCGACATTAAGCCCGTAATTTCCTTTAAGTCCTTCTTTTGCAAGGGCGTAGTTCAGTTTCGAGCTTTCCATTATGAATTCTATGTCCTCAAGCGGGGCTGTTTCGGCGAATTCCAATATTTCTTTGACCGTAAGCTTGTAATCAAGGGTGGTCTTGCTCGGTGTTTCCGTGTTTTGGCTGCCTTTCCTTCCTCCGGAAATCTGCACGTCGTTGAACCTTACGGAGACTATTTCGTCATGCCCGTCCTTTATTACAGTCACAGCCCTGTGTTCTCCGTTGATAGCGGCTGCTTCCACATAAAGCTTTGCTGGATCCGACGCTATTCCGATTTTGACTTTTCCGGCATCGACCATTTCCTTGGCCTTTTTTATGCTTTCATCTGAAAGATCCTTTAGCACTTCGAGCTTGTATTCCGATTTTCCGCAGAAAACGGCGAGGGCGCAGGCTATGTGCAGCCCGACCATGCCTGTTCCCGGGATTCCTACCCCCATCCCGTTTTTCAGGATATTAGGGCTTACTTCCACTTCTATCCTTTCAGGTTCGAGGGAGTGCTCTCTCATCGTTTCGCATGATTTCGCGACCGCAAGGGCCACTGCTATGGGTTCGGTGCATCCTAATGCCGGTTTTACCTCTTTTTTTATGAGTTCGATGATCTCGGATATTCTTTCTTTATTCATATTTTATTGTATTTTGATTCCAATCTGCGAATTTCCGAAAAAATTCATAATATCGCCAAGAATTTTTTCTATCTGTTTCCCGTCTCCAAGGGCCTCGATAGGGAATCCGAATACGACTGTCTTGTAATCATCTCCGTCATAAGCTATTGCGGCTGATATTCGGCTGTCTGAGTATCTGAATATCGTGCAGGCGTTTTCTCCTGACGGCAGGATCCCGTCCACGCTTTCCGTATGGTAGATTTCCGGATTCGGCGAATTATTCCATGAATAATGGCCTTCGAATCCGGCAGGCGGCCATGTCCCGTCGGCTTCGCATTTTTTAGACGCATTGGATGTCAGGTGCTTGTATTTAAGGACTTGGGATGCGAAATTTTTGAGATGCTGGCTTTCCGTGCGCGGGTTGTTCCAAATGTCCGATCCTGCGTATGCCCCCGAAACCAATATGTTTCCTCCGTTGCGGCAGAATCCTGTTATTTTTTGCGCGAGTTCGTATGTGAATGCAGGGTATCTGAAAACAGGCGTGCTGTCGTTTCTGTATCCTGCCAGGGTCTCCGATTGTTTTCCTAAGATCACGTCGGCATAGCGGTAGGCCGTCATGTCCACTGTCCCGTTTTCTATGCTTTCCCTGCTTGCCGAACAGAAACTGTATCCGGCATTCATCAGTGCCTTTCCATGGACGGCAGGATAGTCGAAAGTGTTCCCGGCTATCTGCGTGGTCTCGTAGTCATAGTATGACGCTCCGAATCCGGGGGCGTCGTCATCTTTCCAAGGTTCAGTCCTCCTGAATTCGTATGGGTAGCCTGTAAAGCAGATGTTCTTCATGTAGGGCACTCCGAAATCCCTGTCGTATTCGAATCCCGCCCGCAGGCTGTCTTCGATTCCGAAATATCCCGGCCCGCTTGCCTTGGTAAAGGCGTTTATGATGAGGACTTGTTTTCCGGCTGCATCGGATTTTCCTGATGAGGAGGCGAGCCCTATCGACAGGGTTTCCGACGGGAACGATTTTCCTCCTTCGTTGACTGCGACTATTTTGTAGCTGTAGAGCTTTCCCGATTCTATCGGAAGGTGGATTTTTGTCGAGCATGTGACGAATCCGTTGTCGAAAGCTCCGCCGTCGGTTTCCCCTCCGTTTCCTATTTCGCTTATTTTTGTGTATACTATGTATTTGTCCGGTACGGCAGTAGGTTCGAGAGGGTCGATGGCGGGCGTCCATTCGATTTTGGCAACCGGCTTCCCTTTCACGCTGTCTATGACCGCCGACAGCGACCTTACCGGAAGCGGCTGGACGGCATAGTCCTTCCCTTCAAGAAGGCTCAGGTATTTCAATATGCCCTTGTAGACGGCCCTGCTTGCGACAAACTGGAATTCAGGATTCAGCCCGTAAGCCATGTCCGCTATGTTTTGGTGCGAGAGCAGCTCTATCAGCACCGTTGGCACGTCCGGCCTCCTTGCTTCGGCATATGACCTGTTCCATAGTCCTCTCCTTGTCCATTTTGGATTGAATGTCTTTCTTATGTCATTTACTATCTGCGTCTGCATTATGTCGGCATATTCCCTTGCCTGGAGCCTCGGGGCTCCTGAAGGATAGAAATTCTTGTCCTCGGATTTTTCCATGTATATCGCGAGAGTCCCTACGATGCTGTCCCTCTGTTTTGTCCCGGCGTCGGAATGGAATGCAAGGGCCAAATCTACAGGTATCCCGTAACCTTGGGCTTTCCTGTTCACGGACGAGCCTCCGCTGATGGCATTTACCCATTTCCCCCTTGCAACATAGTCGTCTGTATAGTCGTCAGTGTTTTTAGTGTCCGTGTATATCGAGTCCGCGAATCCGGCCCATTGCAGCCAGTATCTTGCCGCCTCGCAGGCTCTCGGGTATCCGCTGGTCCGAGGCGGCGATTGCCATGCGGGCGTTTCGGATGAATCGTCGCGGCATACGTATGGGGATCTTGCGATGTTCCCCATTCCTCCTCCGAATTTTACGGCATCGGCTGTTACTATGGACCTCGGGCATCCGTTGGCATTGCTAAGTTCCACTCCCTGTCCGGCGATTTTTCCTTTTCTGAAAGGGAAAGAACCGAGATATATCCATGTGCCGCCTCCCATTTTCTGATTTACCGAAAAAATGTTTTCGCCGCCCTGGTGGCGTACCGTATATAAAGCTTCGTCCGTGCTTTCAGGCAAGGACTGGTATGAAACGTAGACCGCGTAGGTCCCGTTTTCAGGAATGGAAGGAGTCCAGGATACGGAAGATTTCTTTTTGGAATTGCGCTCGACGCTTTCCGCTTTTCTTGCCGTTCCCATGGCAAAAGGGTTTTCTCCGGTCGTGTAAAAGCCTTTCGTGTCGGCGAATCCCGGAATGCCGGTGTCCGACCATTCCGCATTCTGCTTTTCGCTGTATCCTGATGCAGGATCGTCGTTGTCCACTATGATTTCGTGTTTGTTCAAATCCCTTTCTTTCGGAAGGAGTACATATGCTCCGGCGTTTTCAAGCATAGGGACAAGATAAGGCAGCACGTAGCTTTGCGTGTACAGGTCTTCTACCGTGCCGTGTATCCTCGCCCTTTGCCATTCCCATCTGTCTGCGGACTGTTCGTAATAATAGCCGTGGCTTTGCCATAGGGCGATGTGTTTGCTGGCAAGGCCTTTTTCGGGAGCGTCCGTTCCGTTAATCTCTCTTACGAGCGGCTTGCTTTCATTCTTGTTTTTTTTCACCCGGCTGCGGTTGGTCTTTGAAAACCTGTTCCTGGACTTTTCATCGGAATCGAAGTACGATTTCAGTTCGTTCAATTCATGCCCGTCCGTAAAGACTTTTACGGACTTTGCTTCAGGAATGAAGTGCTTTGTTATGGAATATATGCGTGAAATGGCAGTGTCCGTCAATTTGTATTCGGAAAGCTCCCGGGAGAAATAGACGCGGTAGTCTTTTCGGTAGTGGCTCAGCGAGCTGAACCTTATTTTCCCTTTCACGTCCGCAGACGATGAAATATATGTTTCTATGGAATCGGCCATGAGGGCATAGACGGAATCGGCTTCCTCCTCGGCCGAATAGTTTTTCCCCGAAGCGTATTTCCCGCCCGTGCAGAATATCGACAGGGTCAACGATATTGAAATCATGGCCTTTGCAGCCGTTGCGAAAACGGCTTTCTTTTTTGCTGTTTTCATATTGTCCGGTCTTTATTGTCCGTTTCGCGGATTGTTTTTTTCGTTATCTTGCGCAAAGCCGATGCCGTAATCAAGGTCAGCATGCCTCCTGCGAGCAGTCCTGAGATGTCTGCCGCGAAATCCAGAAGTTCCGCCTTTCTTGATTCCGTGAAAAGGTATTGGGACAGTTCGCTCAAAAAAGCGACAGCCGTTCCTGCCGCTATTATGGGCAGGCATGCCTTTATGTCCGTTATGCTAACCGTCCTTTTCGGCAAGAATACGTACATTACCGGAAAAAAGGGAAGGAACATTGCGAAATGCATGGCCTTGTCGGCCGGTACTCCGAGGAAATAAGGAGGCAGGCTCATTCCCTTGCCTGAAAAATTGAAAAGGCAAAGCGTGAAGATTGCTGTTATGTAAAGCAGTATCGCGATGTAGCTTATGATCCGGTAGTATTTGGCTGAAAGGGTCATCTCTGTGTTGTCTGCGGATTCATGTTCCGCTCGTGATATGAGGTTCTGGTTATTCCGTCACGGGGAGGCCTGTCTTTTCAGGACTCCGTTTTTATTGCATTGGCAAATATAGCGATTAACTTGGAATGGAAACAGGAAATGTCTTATAAATGGAGCTGCCGGATGAAATGCTTTTCTGTTTTTGCGATTAATTTCATATCTTTACAAATTGCATCAGGCGGCAGGCCTTGATATCCATATTTTTTGAATTTATGAAAGGAATTGTTTTGGCCGGAGGTTCCGGCACGAGATTGTACCCGATAACCAAAGGAGTGTCGAAGCAGTTATTGCCTATCTACGACAAGCCTATGATATATTATCCCGTTTCGGTGCTTATGCTTGCCGGAATAAGGGATATCTTAGTTATTTCCACTCCGGACGATCTTCCGGGTTTCAAACGCCTTCTCGGCGACGGCTCGGATTTCGGAGTCAGGTTCGAATATGCGGAGCAGCCGTCTCCTGACGGGCTTGCCCAGGCATTCATAATAGGAGAGGAATTCATAGGCGATGATTCCGTATGCCTTGTGCTTGGCGATAACATTTTTTACGGAAGTTTCTTCAGTTCCATGCTTTCAGACGCCGTAAGGGACGCCGAAGAAAACGGAAATGCCACGGTGTTCGGATATTGGGTCTCGGACCCGCAGCGTTACGGGGTGGCTGAATTCGACGGGGACGGGAACTGCGTTTCAATCGAGGAAAAGCCGGAGCGTCCGAAATCGAACTATGCCGTGGTCGGGCTGTATTTCTACCCTAACGAAGTGGTCGGCGTAGCGAAGAATATCAAGCCTTCCGCCCGTGGCGAACTGGAAATAACGGCCGTAAACCAGTATTTCCTTCAGAAAAGGAATCTAAAAGTGAAAACTTTGGGCAGGGGCTTCGCATGGCTCGATACCGGAACCCATGATTCGCTTAGCGAGGCATCCATTTTCATAGAGGTCATTGAAAAAAGGCAAGGCCTTAAAATAGCATGCCTGGAAGACATAGCGATGAGAAAGGGGTGGATAACGCCGGACAAGGTAAGGGAGCTTGCGCGCCCCATGGCGAAGAACCAGTACGGATTGCATTTGCTGAGGATGGCTGATGAATATTCAAGGGAAAATGAACAATATGTCGGATAAAGTGGAAAAAACGGATTCAAGCTGCGGCTGCGGCGAGGCTGGCGGAAGCGGCGGCTTTTGCAAGAAAGCCGGACGGAATGTCTTGATAACAGGAGGAGCAGGGTTTATCGGTTCAAACCTCGTGCGCCTTTTCGTAAACAAATATCCTGAATACAGGATTGTGAATTTCGACAAGCTTACGTATGCAGGCAATCTTGCGAATCTCAAGGATGTCGAGGACAAGCCTAATTATGTGTTCGTGAAAGGCGACATATGCGATTTCGGGAAAGTCCTTTCCGTATTCAGGGAGTATTCCATAGACGGGGTGATCCATCTTGCAGCCGAAAGCCATGTCGACAGGAGCATAAAAGACCCTTTTGTCTTTGCCAGGACCAATGTCATGGGGACTTTGACATTGTTGCAGGCGGCAAAGGAATGCTGGAACGGGGAGTGGGAAGGCAAGATGTTCTATCACATATCCACAGACGAGGTTTACGGGTCTTTGGGCTTCGACGGGACATTGTTTACGGAAAATACGAAATATGCCCCTCATAGCCCTTATAGCGCGTCAAAGGCTTCTTCGGACCATTTCGTGCGGGCGTTCCACGATACTTACGGGATGCCGTCGATTGTTACGAACTGTTCGAACAATTACGGGCCTTACCAGTTTCCTGAAAAGCTCATACCGCTGTTCATCAATAATATAAGATACGGGAGGCCTCTTCCGGTCTACGGAAAGGGAGAGAATGTCAGGGACTGGCTTTACGTCGAGGACCATGCGAGGGCGATAGACCTGATTTTCCATAAGGGCCGCGCTGCCCAGACATATAACATAGGCGGCTTCAACGAATGGAAGAACATAGATTTGGTAAGGCTGCTGGTAAGGGTTACAGACCGGCTTCTCGGCAATCCTGAAGGCTTTTCGGACAAGCTTATAACGTTCGTGACAGACCGTGCCGGCCATGACCTTAGGTACGCGATAGATTCTTCCAAATTGAAAAACGAGCTGGGCTGGACCCCGTCTTTGGATTTCAAGGCCGGACTGGAAAAGACTGTAAAATGGTATCTCGACAATCAGCAATGGATGGACAATATCACGTCCGGAGATTATGAAAGATACTATGAGGAAATGTACGGGCGCAGGTAGCGGCGCGTGTTTTTATGATAATGATGCACGGCCGGAGGCCGGAGCGTAAAAACGGGACAAATGAACATAGCAATAGTAGGAACTGGTTACGTGGGCTTGGTTTCCGGGGCATGCTTTTCTGAAATGGGGGTGGACGTCACATGCGTGGATACGGATTCCGCCAAGATCGACTCCTTGAAGAAAGGCATAGTGCCGATATACGAGCCGGGATTGGATTCTCTTGTGAAAAAGAACGCCGAGGCCGGCAGGCTTCATTTTACGACGGACCTGAGAGAGTGCCTTGATGACGTGGAAGTCGTTTTTTCCGCTGTCGGGACTCCTGCCGACGAGGACGGTTCCGCCGATCTTAAATACGTGCTGGAAGTGGCCAAGGCATTCGGGCGTAATATCAGGAAATTCACCATTCTTGTCACCAAATCCACTGTTCCTGTAGGGACGGCGGCCATGGTCCGCGCCGTAATAGAGTCTGAATTGGAAAAGAGGGGCGAGAAAATCGAGTTCGACGTGGCGTCGAACCCAGAATTCCTGAAGGAAGGCGCGGCGATAAAGGATTTCATGTCTCCTGACAGGGTAGTGGTGGGAGTCGATTCCGAAAGGGCCAAGGATGTTATGGCCAGGTTGTACCGGCCTTTCCTTATTAATAATTTCAGGGTCATTTTCATGGACATACCGTCGGCCGAAATGACCAAGTATGCGGCAAATGCCATGCTTGCGACCAGGATTTCATTCATGAACGACATCGCGAACCTTTGCGACCTGCTCGGTGCTAACGTGGACATGGTGCGCAAGGGGATAGGCACTGATTCCAGGATAGGAAACAAGTTCCTGTACCCGGGATGCGGTTACGGCGGAAGCTGCTTCCCGAAAGACGTGAAGGCCATTATAAAGACTGCTTCGCAGCATGGCTACAGGATGAGGGTCGTTTCTGCCGTAGAAGAAGTCAACGAGGATCAGAAAAAAATACTGTTCAGGAAATTCAAGGATTATTTCCACGGAGACATCGCCGGGAAGAAAGTCGCGGTATGGGGGCTTTCGTTCAAGCCGGAGACGGACGACATGCGCGAAGCTCCTTCATTGTCGCTTATAGGCAGCCTGCTTGAAGCCGGGTGCGAAATCGTGGCGTATGATCCGGCCGCAATGGAAGAATGCAACAGGAGGATAGGGGACAGGATAGGGTATGCGAAGAACATGTACGATGCTGTAATCGATGCCGATGCCATATTCCATGTTACGGAATGGAAGGAATTCCGCCTGCCGAGCTGGGAGGCCATACGGAGGCTGATGAAGCCCGACCCTGTGATTTTCGACGGGCGAAATATCTATGACAGGGCGGAACTTGCCGCTGCCGGATTCGCTTACATGTGCATAGGAAAATAGTGCCGGCTTTTGGTTGCCGTGTCCTGCGGAAGGAATGCTGTTGTCGCTGATTGCGGTGTCATGCGGAATGGATAGGACCGGCGGAACTCCAGGTTCGGGCATTGTCAATAGGCCCGGATTCCGCTATCAGGTTTACGGGGTTGCAGGTTTTGGCAGGCTTGCAGTGCCAATCGCGCCGCATATGCCGTTCTTCGTGCTTCTGCTTGCCGGGCAGCCTGTAGCAGAGATGCCATGGAACACGGGAATGATATTGCCGCGTAATCCTGTGCCTTACAGCGGGAGCGATTCCATATATTCGATTATGTCCGGAATATAATTTACCAGTACCGGCTTCAGGATTTCGACTATTCCGCTTATGGTGGTCAGTACGCCGAGGAATATAATGATAATGCCTGACATCCTGTTGATTATCATCAGTTGCCTGAACCGGAACCTGTTCCTGAAAAAATTTATGCCGGTGCTCAAGACAAGCCACCATCCGCTCGTTCCTATTCCTACTCCTGCGATTGTGAAAAGTATGCATGAGAGCGGCGAATCCTTGCCGGTGTCCAGTCCTACATACGAGAAAAGGCCGAGAATCAGCAAGAGCGCGCCGGGGTTCGTCAATGTCATGGCCAATGCCGATACGTAATCGGTGAGATGGTTAAGTCCTGTTCTCTGTTCAAGTTTCGCGGATGCGCTCGCTAATGCCGCCGAAGCAGGCAATTCTTCCTTTTGGGACGGCATCCTGCGCATCGGGTTGCCTCTGAATATGCGTATCCCTATGGCTATCACAATAAGGCCTCCTATGATATGCACCAGTATCTTGTAATCGGCCATTATGAATTTGATGTAGGAGAGGCTGAGTATGGCGAGCGTGGCGAAAATGGTATCGCCTGTGGCTGCCCCCATGCCGGTTATGAAGCCGGAGGCATGGCCTTTGTTCAAGGTCCGCTGGATGCATAATATGCCTATGGGACCTAACGGTATGGATGCCGCAAGCCCCACGATGATCCCTTTTAACAGATATTCAAGCATGCCGGCCTATTGCAAACCTAATTTTTCCCTGATGAACCTTTCTATGAAATCTGCGGTCGCTTCGTCTCCGAGCATGGACGAATTCATGCATAGATGGTAGCTTGAAGCGGCTCCCCATGTTTTCATGCTGTAATAATTGTAATACGCGGCCCTTTTCTTGTCGGTCTTTTCAATAAGTTCCGCCGCTTCTTTTTCCGTGATGTTTTCGGTTTCGACGAGCCTCTTTACCCTGTCCGGATAATCGGCCGTGATGAATATGTTTATGCACCTTTCAGAATCCCTCAGTATGTAATCGGCGCACCTTCCGACGAAGATGCAGGATTCTTTGCCTGCAAGGCTGCGTATCACGTCGCTTTGGATTTTGAAAAGAGAATCGTTGTTTATATAGTTGTCGTAGAAGTCGCCGGAGCATATGGACGGAGACTTGAGGCATTCGAGCAGCGACGAGAATATGTTGTTTCTTGCGTTTTTTTCATCCGCCTTTTCGAATATGTCTTTTCCGAGCCCGCTTTCCTCCGATGCCATTTTTATGAGCTTCTTGTCATAGATGGGAATGCGGAATCTTTCAGAGAGAATGCTTCCTATCTTCTTTCCTCCGCTTCCTATCTGGCGGCCTATGGTTATGAAATATTTATCCATACTGATTTTATTTTTGCAATTGCAGGTGTTTCTTGAATTTTTTTATCTGGAAGAACAGCATTGCCGCCGCGCATACTGCGGCAAAAAAGTCGGAAATAGGCATGCTGTACCATATTCCGAGGCTTCCTTTCATCCCCATGCTGATGAATATCTCGGGAAGGAACAAAAGTCCCGGCATCAGGAAAAGCAATTGCCTTGAAAGGGACAGGAATATGGAGTTCCCGGCTTTTCCTATGCTTTGGAAGAAGTTCGTCGTGACCATCTGGAATCCTACTATCGGAAAACAGAAAAATACTATTTTCATGCCTTCGGCGGCAAGGTCGGTAAGCGCGTTGTCGGATGTGAACGCGCTTACTACAAGGTCCGGGCAAATCCTGCTTATAATGAATCCGGCAGTAGTCACGAGCATCCCTCCGGCAATAGTCATCTTCAGCACCTTCATTACCCTGTCGTATTGCTTTGCCCCGTAATTGTATCCGGCGATAGGCTGCATCCCCTGGTTCAGGCCCATTACGATCATCAGGAAAAAGAAGCTTAGCCTGTTGACAATCCCGTATGCTCCTATGTTGAGGTCTCCTCCGTATTCCTTGAGTCCCTTGTTGATAAGTATTACGATGAAGCATGCCGTAAGGTTCATCAGGAAAGGGGACATCCCAATGGACATTATGCCTTTTACTATTTTGGATTTCAGCTTGTATGTGCCGCGCCTGAAATGTATCAGCTCGTTTTTGTCCGACAGTATGCGGAATTGCCATATCAGGGAGCAGAATTGCGCGAGCACTGTCGCGATTGCAGCTCCGTGGATGCCCCAGCCGAATCCGTAAATGAACAGCGGGTCGAGGGCCGTGTTGAGAAGCACCGTGTTGATTGTGGCGTACATCGCTTTCTTAGGGTGTCCTGCCGCCCTCAGTATCGAGTTGAGCCCGAAATAAAGATGCGTTATGCAGTTGCCCATAAGTATGATTGACATATAGTCCCTTGCATAGCCTATGGTGGCTTCGCTGGCTCCGAAAAAATACAGGATAGGGTCGAGGAATACAAGCATCAGTATCCCGAGCCCGATTCCCATAGTGACATTCAGCGTTACCACGTTGCCGAGTATGTTCTGAGCCGAATCGTAGTCTTTCTGCCCGAGCCTCAATGAAGTCAGCGAGGCCGCGCCTACCCCTACGAGGGAGCCGAACGCTGCCGCAAGGTTCATCAATGGGAACGTCAGGGCAAGCCCGGATATTGCCAAAGGACCTACGCCATGCCCTATGAATATGCTATCGACCATGTTGTAAAGCGAGGACGCGGTCATCGCTATTATGGCCGGCACGGAATATTGCACGAGCAGCTTGCTTATTTTCGCAGAGCCGAGCTCGTTTGTGAATCCAGTACCTGTTGTCGTCATATGAATGTCTTTATTTTCTATTTCAACAAAACTGCAAAAGTACTCAATAATTTCGTATATTTACTGTCATAAATTAAAATGTCATGGACGATAATTCTAAAACTGGCAATCCGGTGGAAGGATTGGCCGAATCGGTGCTGGAGTATATTTCAATGCGTTTCGACCAGGCCAAGCTCAAAGGCGTCGAAGGGCTTTCCGTATTTTTCAGCAGGTTCGCGGCGGTTTCCCTCGTTTTGCTTCTTGTTACGGTTACGGCTCAGTTCATAGGACTTGCCATAGGCTACAGGCTCGGGGAAATGCTCGGGTCCACGGCTCTCGGATTCGCGATCACGGGCGCATTTTTCCTGTTGCTCGCGATTATTCTGTACCTGTTGCGCAAAAGGTTGTTTGTCAATTCTTTTGTGATGTTTTTCGTTAAGCTTTTCTTTGAAGAAAAATAGTGAGGCATGAAAAATTACAGAAACATATCGTCATTGAAGGAATTAAGGGAGGCCGACAGGCAATTGTCCTTCGAGATACGGATAAAGGAAAGGGAAATCGCGGATGATTATGAATCGCTGAAATCTTATCTTAATCCTGCTGCTTACGTGCACAGGCTGCTTGAACGGTTTTATGCGGTAAGGCGGCTGATGGGATTCTTTGAAAAAGCATACGAGTCGTTGCGCGGATTTTTCAACAGGAAACGCAATGGTTCCGGCAATGCAGGAGGCAAGGACGGGCAGGCTGTCCCTTCTGATGATAATGAAAACGCGGAAAATCCTGCTGAGAATCCTTTGCGGCAGGATGCGCCCGTCGGCGGTCGGGAAAACGCCCTGTCGGATAATGCCGGAGGTGGCGATATACGTGACGGCGCGTGAAACGGCGTTCCCCTTTTTCAGGACCCATCATGTCTGAATGATTATCCTCAAGAGTCCGGATGTTCAGACATGCGCTACCGGGATGTCGTTCCAGTCGGTGGTGTAATGCGGGGACATGTGGTCTTTCGTGTTTGCGATTTTTCCGCTTCCTTCCGATGCGATCAGCACGGCTTTTCCTCCCATGCTTTTGTTGAGCCGGTCCATGGCATCCATGAGCTTGTCATGCTTGAATCTGTCCGGCGCGGCGAAAAGCGACGGCTGGAGGATTTCTTTCCCGCTTATGTCGGAAAAGCATACTCCGGCGCGTTTGTATCCCGTGCCGGGCGAGAAAACGGAATGCGCGAGCCTTACCGCCGCTGTGCATAGCTCTATCGAACTGTCCGTAGGCGTCTCGAATTTGAAAACCGCGCTGCTGTTGCGGTAGGTTTCGTCTGTCCTGAACCTGTTGGTGCATGCGAATACCATTATTTCCCCGCACAGGCTTCCCTGTTTCCTTAATTTTTCAGCGGACATGGCCGTGAATTCGGCAATCTGCTCTGAAAGAAGTTCCATGTCTGTTATTTCTTTCGTAAAGCTGCGGGAGGTCATTATTGATTGCCTTGATTTTATGGAATCTTCGAATGCTATGCACGGGATGCCGGAAAGTTCGTTCCGTGTCCTGACCCCGTTGATGCCCATAAGTCCCCTTATCATGTCTTCCGGTGCCGATAGGAAGTCCCATGCCGTGGTTATATTGTAAAGATCCAATTTCGCTACCGTCCTGCGGCCTATTCCCCATACGTCTTTTATCGGGAATTTCTTCAAGACCGTTTCGATGTCTTCGGGCCTGTGCATATAGCATGAATTATGCAGTTTGGGGTATTGCTTGCATAATTTGGAAGCTATTTTGGCAAGGGTCTTCGTTTTCGATATTCCTATCGAGACCGGTATGCCGGTATTCCTGCGGCATATGTAAGCCATTTTCTCGCCGAGGCTTTTCATGTCCCCCTGTATGCCTCCAAGGTCTATGAATGCTTCGTCTATGGAGTATATTTCTATCTCGGGAATGAATTCCCTCAATGTCGCATGCACCCTTGCGGACATGTCCGCGTACAGCTGCATGTTCCCGGAAAATACGTGTATCTTGTATTTTCGCACGGCCTCCCGTATCTTGAAGAACGGGTCTCCCATTTTTATGCCTATCGCCTTTGCTTCATTGCTGCGGGCAATCACGCATCCGTCATTGTTGGAAAGCACGATCACGGGCTTTTTTTCGAGGGCTGGATTGAACGCCCTTTCGCATGAAACGAAAAAGTTGTTGCAGTCTGCCAGCGCATAGCATGTGCTGTCGTTGCCGGAGCAGGGGATTGTTCTTATGAGATCTTGTCCTTGCATTCTTGCCGTGAGATGTTTATATGCGATGTCACCTTATTTTCTTTATCGCGTAGGTTACTATCCCCCATATGTCGAACCTGTTTTCTTCGGTTACTGCAATCGGCTTGAATTTGGGGTTCGCCGGTTTCAGCAAGAATGAATTTCCCTTTTTTTCAACTCTTTTCAAGGTGAATTCCCCGTCGATGAAGCAGACTGCCACGCATCCTTCATACGGTTCGATAGATTTGTCCACGATGATCAGGTCCCCGTCGTCGAATCCGTCATTTATCATGGAGGTCCCTTCGACTTTCAGGAAGAACGTTGACGAGGGATGCTTTATGAGGTACGAATTCAAATCCAGTTTCCGTTCGGGAATGCTTTCGGCCGGACTCGGGAATCCTGCCCGTACTTCTCCTGCGTAAGCCGCGTTTGCGGAATCCGCCCTGTCGTCGGCAGGGGAGAATATGTTTTCTTTCTTGCCTGTATCCGTCATTGCCTTTCTTATTTTGCCGGAAAATGCCACAAAGGCCCGTACCCGTGCCCTATCCGGAGATCGCGGCCTTCTCTTATGCATGAATGCACGTATTCTTTTGCCTTGCGGACCGATTCTTCCATGCTGTTGCCTATGGCAAGGAATGTCGCGATTGCTGAAGACAGCGTGCATCCTGTCCCATGGGTGTTCCTGCTGTCGATTAGCGATGCCGAGAATTCATGTGCCTGCCCGTCATGGAATAATAAATCGACCGAGTATTTCCCGTTGTCCTTTCTCCCTCCTTTCACGAGGACGGAAATCCCGCATTCCGTATGAATTCTTTTGGCGGCGGCCTCCATTCCTTTTATGTCGTTTATCACCATGCCTGAAAGGACCTGCGCTTCCTGGATGTTCGGGGTTATGAGTCCTGCGAGCGGAATAAGGGATTTCCTTATCGTTTCAATCGTTTCGTCTTGCATCAGCTTGTGCCCGCTCGTAGAGACCATTACCGGATCGTAGACCGTATGGGCGGGATCATATTTTTTTAGCACGGAAACTATGGCCCCGACTGTTTGCGTGTCGTTGACCATTCCTATCTTTACGGCGTCCGGGGCAAGGTCTCCCATGACTGCTGTTATCTGTTCTTCTATGATTTTTGCAGGCAAGGAAAAAATATCCGTTACTCCGTCTGCGGTGTTTTGCACTGTCACGGCCGTGATTGCCGATGCCGCATATCCACCGCATGCGGAAATGGCTTTTATGTCGGCCTGTATGCCTGCTCCTCCGGAACAGTCCGATCCGGCGATCGAGAGTATTACAGGATACTTATGGCCTGCTGTTTTATCCTGATGCTTTTCCATTGATTACTTGAATTATATGTTTTCCGTTATCGATTTCAATTCGTTGAACCGGCTTGTTACGGAACGCATGTTCCCGGCATAGGATGCGTTTTCGTCATAGGCGGACCATATTTCTCCAAGCACGGCTGCTCCGCCGAACCCCATTTCCATGGCTTTTGCTATGTTGTTGCGGGAAATTCCGCCGAGGGCGATGACTTTGCTGTCTATGATTTTTTCAATTCTGGCCGTTTCGAGTTCTGATTCCGTGTATGCGGACATGTATCCTTGTTTGGATATGCTGTCGAAAACCGGGCTCAGGAATATGTAATCGTACTTGTCCTTTTCGTTTTTTGCTTCTTCTATGGAATGGCAGGACCTGCTTATGCTTTGCCATGCCGGCATGTGTTCCGGCACGGTGCTGTTCCGCATGTTGAGGTGGATTCCTTTGAGCCCGTAACGCGGGGCAAGTCCGAACCAGTCATGCACGGCTATTCTGTCTCTGTATTTTTCAGGGATGTTCCTTATGATGCTCCCGCATTCTTCTTCGGTTTTTCCGGGTTTTCTGAGGTGCAGCAGCTCAAGCCCGTTTTCAAAGAGGGCCGTTATAAGCCCGTGCTCCCTTTCTATGAGGACGGGTGAACTGATTACTGCCAATATGAAATGGTTTTTCTTGTCCATCCTGGTATCTTTTCCGTAAAGATACGCATTTTGCATTTCATGGCATGCAAAAAAGCGGTTCGGAAAAAATCCGCGCCGCTTTTTCTGAATCATATGGAGGAATTGGTTTGTGTCAGATTTTTGTCGCTACGGTCGTTTTTCTTTGCCTTTGGGATTTGCGGTATTCCTTGTTTATGTCTTCTTTGGAATATTTCGAACCGAGCCTGGCCACTATGGTGAATGAAATCAGTACTACAATTGAAAGCAATATGCTTGATCCTAATGAATTGCCTACTACGAAATGCAGGAACAGGGCTACAGCCGGGACAAGTACTATGTCGGCTATGACACGGGCTTTTCTCGTGCCCATCAGTTTCCGTAAATTGAATGTTTTCATTTTGCAATAGTTTTAGATTTATTGGCAAGCTTTTTGCAGCTGTTAATGCGAAAGCTTTGGTTAATTTATTTTCGCACCTTGCCATAGTCGCGTGGCAGGGTATTGTTGTTTCACGACATAAATATATAACATTTTTTCTTATAAATAAAATATTTTTCATGCTGCCGGGTGCATGCACGGCAAGGCGCGCCGGCAAAAGCATGTGACGGCGGATAAAATGCCTTCGAAGCAAAAATCGCATGCAGGATAGGGCGGCTATAATGAAATTGACTGGAACGTGCAGCTTTTCAGGTCGAATGCCAGCATCTTGTCATACAGGATTTCCCCGTAGCCGCATATTATCTTGATTATTTCATTTGCGGCAAGGCTTCCTGCGACTGCCGGAGTAGTTCCGATTACTGCCTTGGGCGTTTGAGGCATGGAAACCATTTCTGTTTCCTCAGGATAGATGTCGCGGTATGTTTTTCTGCATCCTTTGCCGCATAGGACGGATATCTGGCCTGTGAATTCGCCTATGGCCGCATAAACATAGGTTTTCCCGAGGTTGCGGCATATGTCGCTTATTATGTACCTTGTCTTGAAATTGTCCGTGCCGTCGGCGATGATGTCGTAGCCGGATATGATTTTTACGGCATTGCTTTCATCGATTCTTGTGCAGTAAGGCACTGCTTTTATCGACGAATTGAGGGCCATTGCCTTTTCGGCGGCTATTTCGGCTTTCGGCTTGCCGATTTCGGCTTCCGAGTAAAGGACCTGCCTTTGCAGGTTCGACATTCCGACCGTGTCGTCGTCCGCGATTCCTATCTTTCCAACGCCTGCTCCGGCAAGGTAGGCTATCAGGGGAGAACCTAATCCTCCTGCTCCTATTACGAGGACTTTCGCCGAAGAAAGCTTTTGTTGTCCCTGTTCGCCTATTTCATCCAGCATTATTTGCCTTGCATATCTTTCGCGGTTTTTCATCATTGCCTTTTGAATTAAAATCCGCAATCGTCTCTTGCGGACAGCCATAAAATAATTGATGATAAAACAGTGCGGATTCCGTTTTTCGCATGAATCCGCACTGTCCTGCTTCATGATTACGGCGACCCCGAAGCCATGATTCCAAGGCTTGCGCCGATTGGAGAACCGCAATGTGCTGTCGTTTCCCAATCAAGCGCAATGCCTAAAAAACGCCAGCATGGCCGCCGTCTTCTGTCATGCGCTCTTGTGGTCGAAAGACTGGTCCCAGTCTTTCCATACCGGTTCGACCCCGAGTTTTTTCAATGCCTTTTCCACTTCGGCCGCAGTGCGTTCGTCGCTGACATGGAACTGTTCGAGGGATTGCGGGTAGGTATAGTATCCTCCCGGGTCGGTCTTGCTTTCCGCGCTCATTGTGGTAACTCCCAATGTCGCCATATGGTCTCTGAAAGACGCGTTTTCCCTGGTGGAGTAGGATATGTCCACATCGTGGTCGAATATCCTCATCGCGAACGTGAGTTGCGCGAGCTGCTTGTCCGACATTATCACGTTGGGCTGGAATCCTCCGTTTTCCGCCGGGCGCATGCGCGGGAAATTCACGCTGTACTTTGTTTTCCAATATGTCTTTTGGAGGTATCTGAGGTGGTATGCCATCATTGTCACGTCCGTCCTCCATTCTTCAAGCCCTATCAGCACTCCCATTCCTATCGAGTGGACACCTGCCTGGCCCATCCTGTCGAAACCGTTCAGCCTCCATTCGAAATTGGATTTCATTCCTTTCGGATGGTATACCTTGTAATTCTTCTCGTGATATGTCTCCTGAAAGCAAATGACCCCGTTAAGCCCGTGCCTGACAAGTTCCGCGTATTCTTCGGCCTTGAGCGGCATTACCTCTATTTTAAGGTTGCTGAAATACGGTTTTGCCATGTCCAATGCTTTTGCGAGATAGTCCACGCCAGCTGCAACCGGGTTTTCGCCGGTTACTATAAGCAGGTTTTCGAACGGGGCGAGCTTTTTGATGGCCTTGTATTCGTTTTCTATCTCCTCTGGCTTGAGTATGGTGCGCTTCATTTTGTTGCTTACGTGGAAGCCGCAGTAAACGCATGAATTCGTGCAGGAGTTCGTAAGGTACAGCGGGATGAACATCGACATCGTTTTCCCGAACCGTTTGAGGGTGTATTTCCTGCTCAGCCTGGCCATCGTTTCAAGGTATGGTTCGGCGGCCGGGGAAATGAGGGCCATGAAATCGTCTACATCGCACTTGTCTTTGCTCAAAGCCCTGCGTACATCGGCATCCGTGGACGAGTATATTTTTTCAGTAGTCTTGTCCCAATCTATTTTTCTTAATTCGTCTGAAAACATCTTTTGTATTATTTTGGCGTGCGCCGATCTTATTTGTTGTTTATCTTCTTGAGGTCCCTCGACAATCTGAGAGCGCAGAAGTTAGGTCCGCACATGGTGCAGTATTCTCCGTCCATATGCCTGCCTTTGCTGAAATATTCAAGGGCCCTTTCCGGGTCGAGAGACAGGTCGAACTGGTCGCGCCACCTGAATTCGTACCTTGCCTTGCTTAATGCGTTGTCCCTTATTTGCGCTCCCGGATGGCCTTTTGCAAGGTCTGCTGCATGGGCCGCGATCTTATAGGTTATGACCCCTGTCCTTACGTCTTCTTTCCCTGGCAGCCCGAGGTGTTCCATAGGAGTCACGTAGCAGAGCATTGCCGTGCCGAGCCAGCCTATCTGCGCTGCTCCTATGGCGGATGTGATATGGTCGTATCCTGGAGCTATGTCTGTTACAAGAGGCCCCAATGTGTAGAACGGGGCATTATGGCATTTTTCTATCTGCCTGTCCATGTTTTCTTTTATCTTGTGCATAGGGACATGTCCAGGACCTTCTATGAATGCCTGCACGTTCTTTTCCCATGCCCTTACGACAAGCTCTCCCATCGTGTCGAGTTCCGCGAACTGGGCTTCGTCGTTGGCGTCATATATCGAACCCGGCCTTAGCCCGTCTCCTAAAGATATGGCCACGTCGTACTGGGCAAGTATGTCGCATATGTCGTCGAAGTGCTCGTACAGGAAGCTTTCCTTGTCATGGTAAAGGCACCATTTGCTCATTATGCTTCCTCCTCGGCTGCATATTCCGCAAAGGCGCTTGTCTGCGAGATGCACGTTATGCCTTCTTATGCCCGCGTGTATGGTGAAATAATCCACCCCCTGTTCGCATTGCTCTATGAGAGTGTCTTTGTAGATTTCCCAGGTGAGGTCTTCTATTTTCCCGTTCACTTTTTCAAGGGCCTGGTATATAGGCACGGTCCCTACAGGCACCGGGCAGTTCCTTATTATCCATTCCCTTGTTTCATGTATGTTCGCCCCGGTGGACAGGTCCATCAGCGTGTCTCCTCCCCATTTGCAGCTCCATACAGCTTTTTCGACTTCTTCGTCTATGCTGGATGTGGTGGCGGAGTTGCCTATGTTGGTGTTTATCTTGACAAGGAAGTTCCTTCCTATTATCATAGGCTCCGATTCCGGGTGGTTGATGTTGGCAGGAAGTACCGCGCGGCCTTCTGCTATTTCTTTTCTCACGAATTCAGGCGTTATGTATGTCTGTATTCCGAGCTGTTCGCAGTTCATGTTTTCCCTTATGGCCACGTATTCCATCTCGGGAGTGATTATGCCTTGCTTGGCGTATGCCATCTGCGTGATCTTTTTCCCTTTAACGGCCCTGTATGGAAGGGCTATGTGCTCGAATCTCAGATGATCGAGGCTTCTGTCGTCGCGTCTTGCCTTTCCGTATTCGGACGTTATTTCAGGAAGCTGTTCTACGTCTTTCCTGTCGAGTATCCATTTTTCCCTTATTCTCGGAAGTCCCTTTTTCAGGTCGATATGCATGTCAGGGTCGCTGAACGGGCCGCTTGTGTCATATACGTAGATTTCAGGATTT
This sequence comes from uncultured Bacteroidales bacterium, assembly GCA_944322605.1. GTDB lineage: Bacteria > Bacteroidota > Bacteroidia > Bacteroidales > UBA932 > CALUPD01. Next base: position 22,949 of record CALUPD010000035.1, read on the forward strand.
TGGGTTATTACCTTTTCTCCGTTTTCAAATGATGTGCTCGGCACTTGTTCTATTTTGCGCATTCCTACGCGGATTTCAGGGAATAGCTTGCCCTGCATGTAGACTTTGTGCGAACGTGAGAATTTTATTCGTTGTTCCATGGCTTTGGGTTTTACATTAGAAAATCAGTTAAAGGAGAGCTTGCCTGCGCTTCGAAATTTATGGATTGCGTGCCCAATCCGGCTTCATACGCCGTCCTTCCGGCTTCCACGGCCTTTTTGAACGCTATGGCCATTGCTTCAGGATCTTCCGCTATGGCTACGGCCGTGTTTACAAGGCATGCCGATGCTCCCATTTCCATTGCTTCTGCCGCATGGCTCGGCGCGCCTATTCCTGCGTCGACTATTACGGGAACATTGGATTGTTCGATGATTATCCTGAGGAATTCTTTTGTCTTAAGCCCCATGTTCGTTCCGATAGGGGCTCCCAACGGCATTACCGTCGCCGCACCGGCTTCTTCGAGATGCTTGCAAAGTACCGGGTCCGCCTGGCAGTACGGCAGCACTATGAATCCTAATTTGACCAGTTCTTCAGTGGCTTTCAGCGTTTCGACCGAGTCCGGCAGAAGGTATCGCGGGTCGGGATGGATTTCGAGTTTCAGCCAGTTTGTGCCGAAGGCTTCCCTTGCCATTTGCGCGGCGAATACCGCTTCCTTGGCGTCTCTTACCCCTGATGTGTTCGGGAGAAGCTGTATTCCCGGATGCTTGATATGTTGCAGCATGTCGTCGTCCTTGTTGTCAAGGTCTATCCTTTTCATTGCTACCGTCACCATTTCCGTGCCGGAAGCGATAATGGCTTTTTCCATCAATTCGTTGGAATCGAATTTTCCGGTTCCTAAAAACAGCCTGGAATTGAATTCCCTGCCTGCTATTACGAGCTTTTGGTTAGTATGCATGGCTATTTGCGATATTTGTTTATGTATTCGGTTATTTTTTTCGTTATCCTTTTCATCTCGCCTGCCGGGTCGGCAGCATTGAGTATGCTTCCCGAAAGGGCGATTCCGTTTATGCCGGTTCCGAGAATCGCGTCTATGTCGTCATAGGTTATTCCTCCTATCGCTACGACCGGAATCGAGATTCCCTTGTTTTCCATTTTCATCCGGATTTCCCTGTATCCCTCTATTCCTAATACGGGGCTCAGGTTTTTCTTGGTGGAAGTAAATCTCATGGGCCCGCATCCTATGTAGTCCGCGCCGGCGGAATAGTGCATTTCGATGTCGTCCATGGTATTGGCGGTGCCTCCGATTATCTTGTCCCTGCCAAGTATTTCCCTTGCCTGGCGCACCGGCATGTCGAGTTTGCCGAGGTGGACTCCGTCTGCGCCTGTCTCTCCGACAAGTTCGACATGGTCGTCAAGGATCATGACGGCCCCGCAGCTGTCGCATAGCTTCCTTATTTTTTCTGCTGTCCTGATTATGGATTCGGTGTCCGCGTCTTTCATTCTGAGCTGGATCCATCTGCATCCTCCCTCAAGGGCTATTTCGGCTGAATCGGCGTACCCGTACCTGCCGTTGTCGTGCGTTATGAATTGTAGTTCTAACATGATTTTCGGTCCGGTTCCATTTATCCGCCGCATGCGGCTCTGATTATTAAAATGTTGTCGTTCTCTTTGATAATGAAGGAGTCCCAGTCCGTTTTCTTGACCATTGCCCCGTTTACGGCTATGGCCGTCCCCGAGCCGGCGAACCCGAGTTCGTCCTTTAGGGATGATAATGTATTTGCCTTGGATGATATTTCCTTGCCGTTTACTGTTATTTTCATTGAACAAAATTTAATCGCAACAGGCAAAGAGGGTTCTGAAAGATGTGATCGGAACTACAATTCCTGCGTCAGTATTAACTGCTTCAGGTTCGAGGGTATGATCTCAGCCTTTGGGCACCCCTTTGCGTTACCAGTATTAAAAAATAAACCGAAGCCCTGCGGCTTCGGTTGCAAAGGTAACAAAAACATGTCGTGTTTTTATATTTTCAGCATTCTTTCTATCGGAAGAATCGCTTTTTTTCTTATTTCTTCAGGCACTTTTACTTCCCCGCATTCATTTTCAAGGCAGTATAGCAGATTGTCGAGAGTTATCTTCTTCATTTGGCTGCATATTGTGCCTGGCGCCACCGGAATAAATTTCTTGGAAGGGTTGTCCGATTTCAATTTATGAATCGTCTCTTCTTCTGTCGCGATTATGAATGTGTCCTTTGGAGATTGCGCCGCATGTTTCAGTATTCCGGCCGTGGAGTAGAAGAACGCCCGGTCGTGCTTCAATATGCTTTCGTCCGAAGAACAGTTGGATTCAGGATGAATCAGAATGTCTGCTTCAGGGTATTTTTCGAGCATCGAGCTTGCAATCCCTGGCGTTATCTTTTCATGCACGCAGCAGTCCCCGTTCCACAATTCCATTTCGATGCCTGTCGTCTTTTTTATGTATGCCCCGAGGTTCTTGTCCGGCACGAACAGTATCTTGCGGCCTTTCGGCAGCGATTTTACTACATCGAGCGCGTTGGACGACGTGCAGCAGTAATCGGTGTAGGCTTTTACTTCCGCAGTCGTGTTTACATAGCTTACTATTATCCCGTCAGGGTTGTTTTCCTTCCATTTTTTCAGGTCGTTTCCTGTCACGCTTTCGGCAAGCGAACATCCCGCGTCCGGGGCAGGGGAGAGCACTTTTTTCTCCGGTGATATGATGGATGCGGTTTCTGCCATGAAATGGACTCCGCAGAAAACGATTATTTCCGCGTCTGTCTTTCCGGCCATTCTGGATAGTCCGAGCGAATCGCCGAGATAGTCCGCGATGTCTTGGATTTCAGGCCTTGTATAATAGTGTGCAAGGATAATGGCGTTTTTCTCCTTTTTCAGTTGCTGTATTCTCTGGATAGTCTGTTCGGTGGTCATTGCCTTGTGTTTTATTCCGTTTTGCGGCAGCCGTGGCGATATGCGCCGGCGGTTTTTTCGATATCCGTTCCGGGATATGCGCCGGATGCCGTATTCATTTCAGTATGTTAACGTTGTTCTACAATGTTCATGCTTATGTCCATGGCCTTGACGGAATGGGTAAGCGCGCCTACGCTGATGTAATCCACTCCTGTTCTGGCTACTTCCTTGAGCCTTTGAAGGTTCATGTTTCCTGACGCTTCTGTTTTGGCCCTTCCGTTTATTATGCGGACTGCTTCATGCATGGTTTCTGTATCCATATTGTCGAGCATTATTATGTCGGCCCCGCACTCTACCGCCTGCCTTACTTCTTCGAGGCATGTGGTTTCCACTTCAAGCTTGACGCTTAAAGGCAGGTTGCGCTTGGCTTGCTCTATCGCCTGAGGCACGCCTCCTGCTATTTTTATATGGTTGTCCTTCAGCATTATCATGTCGTAAAGCCCGATCCTGTGGTTCGATCCGCCGCCATGCCTTACGGCCATTTTGTCGAGCACCCTGAGCCCAGGGGCCGTTTTTCTGGTATCGAGGATTACGGTATGCGTTCCTTTGAGTTCTTCGACGTATTTGGACGTTTCGGTCGCTATTCCGGACATTCTTTGCAGGATGTTCAGGGACAGGCGTTCGCCGCATAGCAGGCATCTGTAGCTTGCCGTTATCCTAAGTATTATGTCTCCTTTTTCCACCTTGTCCCCGTCTTTGGCCAAAGGTTCCCATGATATTATGTTCCCGAATTTTTCGTATACTTTCTTTATTATTCCGATTCCGGAAACGACTCCCGGCTGTTTTGCTTTCATTTCCGCCGTTGCTATGGAATTTACAGGGACTATGGCGTTGGTGCTGATGTCGCCTGTAGATATGTCTTCTTCTATTGCAAGGTCTATTAGTCTGTCTATTAGAATTTCCTGTGTAGTCATGCTATTCTGTTTTTACGTTTTCCTTTCTTATTCCGTGACCTTTTCTTTGTATGCTGTGATAATGGAATTCTTCTCTTTCATGAGGGAAATCAGCCCTGAAATGGCAGCCTCTGCTTTCTTCCCGGAACATGGCTGCATTCATGATAAGGCCGGCCGTCGTCAGGAGATTGCCTATTCTGTTGGTGTATATTTCGTTTTTATATTCCGGGTTGTTCCTGACAGCCGATGCTGCCTTTTCCTTTAATTCTTCGAGCATGCGCATCCCGTTCCTCAGCCCGTCTGCCGTCCTGACGATTCCTGCCGAGTCCGTTATGATTCTTGCCACCGTGTCTGAAATCCCATGGTATTCTTTTTCCAAATCCTTGTCGATGAACAACACGGGTTCGTATTCGGCAGTTATCTTCCTTTTCGAGCTTTCGATGCTGTTGTCGATGGCCCTTTTGCCGAATACGAGGCATTCTATCAATGAGTTAGAGGCTAATCTGTTTGCTCCCATTATCCCTGTTGACGCGAGTTCCCCGCATATGTACAGGTTTTCGATGCCGCTTCTTCCGTATTCGTCCGTCCTTACCCCTCCGACGGTATAGTGCGCTGCCGGAGCTACCGGAATTCTGTCGGTCATGTCTATTCCGAGTTCCTGGCATTTTGCATATATGGTCGGAAACCTTTCTTTTATTTTTTCAGGGTCGAGGTGCTTGAGGGACAGGTAGACATATCCTTGCTTTTCATTGCGTATCTGCCTGTCGATCATTTGCGCTACGACGTCTCTCGGCGCAAGTTCGGCGAGTTCGTGCGCTCCGACCATGAACCTTTCCCCCTTGAGGTTGTAAAGCCTGGCCCCTTCTCCCCTGACGGCTTCGCTTACGAGGAAGCTGTCTCCGTCTGGATGGAATATCGCGGTGGGATGGAACTGTATGAATTCGATGTCCTCTATTTCGCATCCTGCATCATAGGCTATTGCCAGCCCGTCTCCTGTCGTGGTGGCGGGATTCGTGGTCCTTTTGTAAATGGCTGAGGTTCCTCCGCTTGCAAGTATCGTCGTTCCTGCCGTGAATATCTCTTCCTCGTTTTTGTCGAAATTCCAGAACCGGCCTCCGTCGCATGAACCGTTTTCGTCTATCAGGAGCGCGGTGAGCATGCAGTCGGAAAATACTGTTATGTTGCTTTTCCTTTTGACTTCGTTTATTACGAAAGTGGTTATCATCCTTCCCGTCGCGTCTCCTCCTGCATGGAGTATCCTTCTCCTGTGGTGGCCGCCTTCAAGGCCGAGAGCGAGTTCCCCGCTTTCGGTTATGTCGAATTTCATGCCCTCGTCTATTATCTCGTTGATCCTGTCCGGGCCTTCGTTTACTAATATCCTGACAGCCGGTTGGTCGCATAATTTGCGGCCGGCGGTTATCGTGTCGTCGAAATGGTATTGGGGCACGTCGTTTTTATCGGTAACGGCTGCTATTCCTCCTTGGGCGTGGTAGGAGTTGCTGTCGGTGATTCCCGACTTGGTAAGCAGGGCTACCGTCCCGTTTTCAGAAGCCTTTAATGCCGTGTAAAGGCCGGCCAGCCCGCTGCCGATGACTAAGTAGTTGTAGTTACGGTTCATTATGGATGTAAAATTTTACAAAAGTAGCGAAAAAATTTGCAAATACAAGAAAGATACCTATCTTTGCAGTCCCAAAAACAAGGGATGATTCGCTAGCTCAGTAGGTAGAGCACAACACTTTTAATGTTGGGGTCTTGGGTTCGAGCCCCAAGCGGATCACATCAGAAGCCGCCTCCAAGCGGCTTTTTTCGTTTAAACGCGCTTTCCCTGCCGTCGGGCGCCGACAAGTCCGAATCTTCCCCGAAGCGTTCTGTCATCCTGGCAGGTAGAATACGACGCCCTTTCAAAAAAGCGTATGGATTGGAAATAATACAGGCGGGACAATCGTGTGGAATATAATTTGTGCATACGAAAAGCAGGTGAAAAATTTATTTTATCATGTTGAACGATGATTTGAAAATTGCAAAAGGCGAAATCAAGTATTGGTGGATTTCCCTTGTGGTAGGAATCATGAGCCTCGCGGTAGGTGTTTGGTGCCTGCTGACTCCTCTTGAATCGCTCATAGCCCTTAGCGAAGTCATGGTCATGGCATTGCTTTTAAGCGGCATATGCCATATCGTATTTGCGGTTGCCAATTCCAAGTCCGATAATTATTGGGGATGGAGCTTGGTGACAGGCATATTGGAACTGTTGCTCGGCATATGGCTTGTAATACTTCCTGAACCGGCGGTTGCTGCCATATTTGTGTATGTGATAGGATTTTGGATTCTTTTTTATTCTGTTTTGGGCATAGGCGAAGCATGCGAATTGAGGAGAGTCGGAGTGTCTGACTGGGGCTGGTTGCTCGCATTCGGAATAATTACCCTTGTCCTGGCCTTCATATATCTTATGGCTCCGGCAATTTACGGCGGCTTGTTCGTTGTGGTTTTTGCCGGCTTGTCATTCGTGACTTATGGGGTATTCAGAAGCGTGGTGGCTTTCAAATTAAGAGAATTGAATAAATTGGTGTAGATACTCACAAGAAAATCCCCCATATTCTCATTGGAAAGAGGACCATTTGTACGGTCGTTCAAATATAAGCGAGAATAATCATAAAATCAAATTTTCAAGAGCCTTTGAGTTTCCTTTACCC
>CALUPD010000036.1 GCA_944322605.1 uncultured Bacteroidales bacterium
TTGTTTTTTTTGTGTTGCATCATTGCCCCAGGCTGTCTTGCCCACCCCCTATGCCTCCCGGCCGAGAAGTGCAACAGTCAGCGGCCCGCGGGCCGCTGACTGTTGCACTTCGGTGTTGAATCTGCACAGATAAATCAAGCTAAGTATTACATCATTAGCCTTCCGACAAGTTCCATAAGCAATTCGGCGTCGCCTGCCGCGCCGGAAGCCCCGCTTTTCATTTTATAATCATAATCCTTCAACATGGATATGCACGAAACGGCCTTGCCGGCCGGATAATTCCTTGCAGCAGCCCTGTATTCCCCGGCATAAGAGCGGAACGTGCCGGCCGCAGCCGCTATGTCGTCATCCGTAGCCTTTCCCGCAGCTATCGCGGCATCCACCTTCAGAACCTTTACGAAATACGAAGCCAAAGCACCTATAATCAAGACCATAGGATTTTTCTTCACGTCTTTGGCCAAATAATAAGCTATCCTGTATGCTTTTTGCACATCCCTGAAAGACAAGGCCTTGGTCAATTCAAATACGCTAAACTCCCTGTTCACGCCAGTATTCCCGGCCACGCATCCGGCCGTGATTCTCGACGACTTCCCGCTTATCGCCTGAAAGAGCTTGGATATTTCCTTGGAGACCATCCTGAGTTCATTGCCGCAATATTCGGCAAGCATGTGCGCCGCGTCGTCATCAATCGAATAACCTGCCTGCGAAACATATCTTTTTATCCACGAAGGCATCTCGTAATCCCTGACCTTGTCCGACTCGAAAATGACAGCGGATTTCTGCGCCTTCTTATAGACGGACTTCCTTTTGTCCATAGACGCCGATGTAAATGCAAGGACAAGCACAGTAAAAGAAGCCGGATTCTCGAAATACGGCCCGAATTCCTCGATTTTTTTCAGTTGTTGCGCCTCCCTCACCACGACGAGCCTTTTTTCAGCGAATACTGGATATGTCATCGCCGTATATATCACATCCCTGGCATCCACTTCGTTTCCATAAAATATATTCTGATTGAAATCCCGCATTCCTTCAGGCACGACCCTTTGGACTATCATGGACACGAGCTCGTCCACATAGAACGGCTCATCCCCCATCAGCACATAGACAGGAGAGAATTCGCCGGAGGATATTTTTGATTTCAGTTCCGCAAATTCGTTAAACGAAGAACCGGGACGTCTTGCCATAAGCCTTTAACATGCATTTAGGCCGTGAATTTAATTAAAATCATATTATCTTTGCCCCGATGAAGGGAAAAATATTCGACAGCGTAAGAAAAAAATACGTCGCTCTGACACCCGAAGAGGAAGTAAGGCAGTTTTTAATAAAATGGCTCCACGAAATAAAAAAGGTGCCGTTTTCACTTATGTCCTGCGAATATCCGATAAGCAGGTGCGGGCGATCGTTCAGAGCCGACATAGTGGTATTCTCAAGAAAACTGTCGCCCATGCTCATAGTCGAATGCAAGGCCCCGAACATAAACCTTGGCGAAAAGGCAATCACGCAGATTGCAATCTACAACACTATAATGGAAGTCCCGTACCTTATCGTGACCAACGGCTCGGAATCGATGATTTTCAAATACGACAAGGAGAAAGGAAAATATGAGAGGACATGCCGCGTTCCCGAATATGAAGAAATGGAAAACAACGCATGAAGGCACCAAAGCCGAAACCCGTTCAGGCATGACACCGGCCCCGCACGGAAACGGCGCGAAGCCGCAGGCTGACGAAATTACAATGCAAGACATTTATGATAGACATCTTAGATAAGAAAATATTCAAGACAGTATCCGAAATAGCCGATTCGGAAGGGTCCAAGGCTTTCGTAATCGGAGGCTACGTGCGTGATTATTTCCTCGGCAGGCCTTCCAACGACATAGACATAGTGGTGGAAGGCAGCGGCATAGAGATAGCTGAAAAGGTCGGACAAGCTCTCGGCTCCAAGGTTAGCGTATTCAAGAATTTCGGGACAGCAATGCTCAAATACAGGAACTCCGAAATAGAATTCGTAGGCGCAAGAAAAGAATCGTACAGGGCCAATTCCCGCAAGCCGATAGTGGAAAACGGCACAATCGAAGATGATCAGAAAAGAAGGGATTTTACAATCAACGCATTGGCATTCAGCCTCAACAAAGACACCTACGGATGCCTTTCCGATCCGTTCGGAGGGATAAAAGACTTGCAGGACGGGCTTATCCGGACTCCTCTCGACCCGGACACCACCTACAGCGACGACCCGTTAAGGATGATCCGGGCGATAAGGTTCGCCACCCAGCTCGGATTCGAAATCGTGCCCGAATCGCTCGATTCCATAAAAAGGAACAGGGAGAGGATATCGATACTTTCGATGGAACGAATAACGGACGAACTGAACAAGATAATGATGTCGAAGACTCCTTCCCGTGGTTTCGTCCTGCTCGACGAAACAGGGCTGCTCCATCTCATGCTGCCCCAGCTTGCTAACCTCAAAGGGGTAGAGACCATGGAAGGCAGGGGGCACAAGGACAATTTCTCGCACAGCCTGAAAGTATTGGACAACGTGGCGGAAAAAAGCGACGACTTATGGCTAAGATGGGCGGCCCTGCTTCATGACATCGGAAAGCCAAGCACTAAAAAATACGAGCCGGGGGCAGGATGGACATTCCATAGCCACGACTACATAGGCTCAAAGATGATTCCGCAGATTTTCAGGCATCTGAAATTGCCGACCAACGAGAAGATGAAATATGTCCAGAAACTCGTGCTGCTGCACCTCAGGCCGATCGCCCTTGTCCAGGACGAGGTAACCGATTCCGCCATACGCAGGCTTCTGTTCGATGCCGGAGACGACATAGACGACCTCATGACTTTGTGCGAAGCCGACATCACGTCGAAAAATGAAAAAATAGTAAAAAAGCATAAAAAGAATTTCGCCCTTGTAAGGGAGAAGCTTGTAAGCGTAGAGGCCAAAGACAGAATCAGGAATTTCAATCCTCCGGTTTCAGGCGAAATCATCATGGAGACATTCGGCATCAGGCCCGGCAAAAACGTAGGAATAATAAAAGAAGCCATCAAAAACGCGATTCTCGACGGGAAAATCCCGAACGAATACGAGGCCGCTTACAGGCTGATGCTCGAAACAGGAGAGCAGATAGGGCTCAAGCCTGCCGGGAAAGAAAGTACGGGAAAAGCCCCGACAAGCGAAGCCGAAGAATGCACGCGTTCTTCCTGCTGAGGAATTCCGCATGAGAAACGGGCAAGCCCGCAAAAACATCAATACTGAAAAGCCGGCTATGCCGCCGGAAAACAATATTTGCGGCCCGTTCCCATATCCAGCGGACATGCTTCCGCCACTGCATCGTATACACCGTCAGTGCAGCAAGGCCACGGCGAACAATAACAGAAAGGGCTGCGCCATGCCTGCCGCAGCCCTCAAAAAACAACATAAACACAATCAAACTTAACCTTTAATCAATCAGACACACGGACGAACCATTGAGGACACATCCACCCTTCGGTAGGATAACGGTGGTCGCCGAAGAACACCTTACCGTCAGGGCTAACGTATTTTACGGTATTATATGAATACAGTTTTATGCCGTAATTGTCCATGAAATAATCCTCTATAGGAGTAATAGTTTGTTTGTCCATATCTATAATGCTGCTTGCCGCATAACCGTACTGGAAGCCCCACACCGTGCCGTCGTCCGTAACGGCATTGCCTATATAGCCGTTTTCCCAAATCTTGACATCGCCTGTCTCGGTATCGACCCTAACTGTGCCGGAATTTGACGTGCGGCATGTTATGTACCTTCCGTTCGGACTCATCCTGTGGTTCTGGCTTTCAGTTTCCGGCATATTGAAATTAGTGCCGTTTATCTCAGCATATTCCGGGCCTACCGGATACATCACGCCGTCTTTCCAGTACAACAAGCCCATATATGCCCATTCGGACCCGTAAATCACCGAACCGTCATCCGAACACTGCCTTGCCATTCCTCCGTTCAGCAAATCCATTCCGAATATGTCGGTTTCCGGAACTTCAAGTATTTCAGCCTCGCCGTTAACCCATTTCACAGGATGATACTTGGAATACTCGCCCAAGCCAGGCAGTTCCTCCTTGGTATAACAATAGCCGACCCAAATCGTTCCGTCCGAATTCACATATTCCACATGCGGCCAGTAATAAGGCTCAGGAATCGGTATCCTTGTTTCCTGTCCTCCGATAACCATGGACTGGTAGGTAGAAGACCAATGCTCGTAAACAATCACATTCAAATCATCGCTCATGGTCCTTACCCTGTTATACGCCGTTATTCCGCTTGCAGCTGTTTCATCTGCAGGATAAGCCGGCATGTCCAAATCGAATACCTCCCCTGTCTTGGTATCTATGTAATGCGCGGTCGCAATCCACCGAGTCAACGACTTGTCGGCCCAGCGGCCATGTACGTATGCCACATACCTCCCGTCACGGGTAATAGTTCCTTCACTGTTAATCGGAAGTTCCACGAAGCGGCCGACGAACCTCAGAGGCTCCTGCTCGGCATAGAACGACGCCGTCTCGCCATTGCATGTCACAGTCACAGAACCGCTCCTGTAAACCGGCTCGTCATTGGCAAGCATGCTTATGGTTATTTTATTTCCATCAGGTTCAGAAACCAATATGAAGCCCTCGTCCGTAACAACCGATATTTCTCCGCCGCCAGTGCCTGATATTTCCACCTCTATGCTTTCATTTCCGTCATAATCGAAAGTATATGATGACAATGAAAGCATTATGCCTGCCGAACCGTCTACGGTTTCCTTAGTACATGAAGAAATCATGATAATAGCCGCCAAAACGGCCGTAAAATATATCTTTCTCATATTTGTCTTATTTATTTCATTATTCATCCAATGTGGTATATTCTTCTATGGCCAACGGTCCCCAACCCTGCCCTTGCCCGTTGCAATTCACCGGACACGCGACAGCATAGTACTTGGTAGAAGGGGTTCCTGAGGTCTCGGCATATATGAATTCATCGTTGCCGTAATGAAATTTTGGTTCTTCATGAGCCGCAAGAGTTTCATGTACGAAGAACTTGCCGGAGGCCTCTCCGCTTTCCATAAGATCATCGTACCATGCCCCATCTAGGGTTTCATAATAAATACCCAATGTATTTTCGTTCGATTTGTATGTATAAATCGCCCCTCCGGTGGTAATGCCGCTAACTTCCACTGTCGCTGCCGCTTCTCCGGCATTTCCATCGAATTCATGGTTAGGCATAAGAACTTTCCTTACGGACTGTATATTATCATCTTCGTCATACATCAGGACATACAGGGCCAGATCCTGGATGAGAGGTTCCGTCGTAAGGTTCAACTCCATCTCCGACTGTACCGACGTCAGAGTATTATTGTATTTCGACATTGCCCAATTGTCAAACATGGCTACATAATCGTAAGCCCAGTTTGCCAATGCAAAGTCCGCCACGTCAGATGTCCCGAAACATGCAACCATTTTATAAACATCGCCATTCGGTATCAGCCTGAGATCGGATTTATATACATCGGAATCCAGTTCATATGAAAAATTAGGACATCCGTCCGACGCATATGTCTTGATCGGAATCTCGCCGTTTACAGCAATGCCCAAGCGGTCATAGCATGTATAGAAGAACACATAATCCGTAGAAGGATCCAACTCGAAATAATTGACGCATTCGTAGTCCTGCATCGGTTCTGTCAACGACCCGTCTGCCAGTTCGCCTGCAAGGAAGGCATCCCTGTCGGATTCCTTTCCAAGATACCAGACGCATTCGTAATATTTATGATAGAACTCAAGCTTGAATCCGGCAGAAACGTCGGAAAGGTACTGCAACCTGATCATAATCTGGTTGTCGTCTGTGATTGCCTTAAGCGTAGCCACGCTCCCGGCATCGTCGGACGGACTATACGCCCTTGCGAATACGACATATGAATTGTCAGGCACAAGATCCTCAAAAACGACTTCTGTTTCTGCTCCTCCGTCAACCCTCACGATAGTCTCAAGGGAACCGTCAGTAAAATAAGCAAGATCTTCAGCGCTTCCGATAGCATAATCGAAAAAAGCGGTATTCTCATCCGGAATAAAACGTATGATAATCGAATCCGGCCCGGCATCTACCCTTTCGATTTTTATCTGAGGAGCAATGCCTGTTCCCTCAGACAATGTCTCGCACGAGACTAATAAGCCTGCAAAAAACAAGCTTGCAATAAGTAATAAGCGTTTCATTTGGTTGTTTGCTTTATATTGATAAATACATGAATCATTTTATTAAAATTTATTAGACAGGACACTTGCCTCATCTGATGCAAATCGCCTTAGCCGGGCTTATAATCGGACATTCCTCGATTCCATGAAAGCCCGGCTAAGGACGTCATTCGATCTTCCTTTTAATTATAGGCGACAGCCGACCCTGAATGTCTTCAGCAATAACGCAGATGGTATAGCCGTCATAAATTATGTCCGTAGCCTCTCCTTCGCAAGGCGCATTGTCAAATACAAGATCTCCTCCCATTGAATGATGCACATTCATTATAGCATTTACAATAGCTTCGTCACCCCCGTCAACCACACCTTCAATCAAGTAACCGTACCAATACTTAGCCGTGTTCGTGTCAGGCACGAAACGCACGTCCGAACCGTTTATTTGAATGTCCACTACCGCGTTACCGTCAAAGACCGGGGCTTTAGTATGTATTGCCTGCTTGGTTATCGCACTGAGGTTGCCGTCCTTGTCCTCAGCGCAAAGCCATAACTGATAATCCCTATTGCAGCCTATATTGTCGAATTCATTCGTTGCTATGCCGATAACGGAACTTTCTGATACATAATACTGTTTTAACAACAGTTCGGAAGTGCAGAATTCTTCAGTATACCTCTCTTTTGACGGGTCGAAGAAATAGTAATACAGGCATTCCGTTTCAGAATCCAATTCCGCTGAAAATTTCACATATGTGTAAAAAACCTCAGTGATTTCAAAATTCACAGAAGCCTTTCCGTCCGTGTTCACAGGCTTTGATTCGAACTCATAGGTGACGATTTCTCCCATTCCGCCGTTCACATCCACAGGAAGCACGACAATCGTGTACGGCGTGCCTGGTTCAAGGCCGTCCTGCATTTTCAATGTTCCGAAATCGGACAACAAGCCTCCGGTATATCCTTTCATAAGATAATTCATCACATAATATTCCAGATTTTCCTGAGTCTGCAAATTGGATGTTTTCTCCACCCCGTAATAATAGCCATGGGCATCGTCCGTCGTTACAGTAAAATCAACCCGCCTGTGAGACAGCCTCGATGCATTGACCGATACAGAGACCTGCGATGTCCCGAAATGCAGTTCATCGAAAGTTATCTCTTTCCAAATTGCCTGTTCAGTAAGAACTCCGCGGCTTTTCGCTCCGCGAGGGCAGAAACCGACCAACACCGTTCCTCCTGGCGATATGCCGAGATTAGGCCACGACCCGGACAAGCTCATAGGATAATCTATCATGCCCGAATTGATTGTTTTTGCAGTCCAGTTGACGCTGATAGCCGTATTCCAATCGAATGCTTCAGGATCGCCCAATGATTCAGCAGTTCCGGCAATCCATGCCACGTCCCGTATGGTATCGGTCTTGAAATTGACTGTAACCATGGCATCAAGTGATGTCACATCGGAAATCCTGACGGAAAGGTTCGCATCGCCTTCAGCCGTAGTCGTGAAATCGCAAGCGGCAGTATCACCGACATAGCCAGACTGGCCTGTTCCATACATATGTACAGTGTATTCTGTTTCCGGCTCTAATCCGTACACTGTCAGGGATGTTTTGTCTCCTATTTCCGAAATCGTCTTGAAATCCGCTTCCGCAGGGTCTGAGCCAGCTTCCGTCACCGCATAATGCAAAGACACCACATCCGAACATGTAAAATTTATAGTAGCATCCGAATAAGACGGTTTTACTTCATTTATGGAGACCGCCGGGTCTTTTTCCGTCCTTACCGATCTGAACGTCCTTTCGGAAGCATCGCCATCCGAATTGAATGCCTGGGCCACGATAGTATACGACGTATTCGGTTCAAGGCCGTCTTTTGTTATTTCCTTTTCCATTCCGGTTTCTTCCATCACAAGCTCGCATGTCTCGCTTTCATACGGAAGGACTACGGCATAACCCATTCGTGCAGCATTCACAGGCTTTAGAAGGAATGTGAGCGATTTCGCCCCTGCCTGCAAAAGCTCGATTGAAATTTGGGCATTTGAAGTCGTAACCGCTTCCTGAGAAACATTCCCGGATGTTTCTCCCGCCTGATTCGTCGCATTGGCATAAATCACATATGTCGTGTTCTCAACAAGGTTTTCAACCTTTATAAAAGTACTGTCCCCTGATTCGACGACATTGAATTCGGGGTCTCCCTCCTCGGAAGCCTGTTTTACAGCATAGGCCATGCTGACCGCATTTTGCGGGACAAGACTGAACCCGATGCTGCTCGCCGTAGTTGAATTAATCGAAATCCTGACCGAAGCCGGCAATGCCTGCGTCTCGTCTTTTTCGCAAGAGGAGAAAAACGCCAGGCTCGCCGACAAAGCCATAATGCACAACGCGCATTTTCTCCAGAAACAATGTTTTTCCATAAATCTTCCTTTATTAGATGTTAAGAAATCCGTTTTCGCCGGCTTTCAGAAGTCAAACCGGCAATACAAAGGAAAATTTATAATTCGCTGATTCCAAATTATTTTATTTACACAAAATAAAAATTTATCCGGTGTAAAAGATTTGTAACAATAAAAAACGACTGCCCCGCGCCATACGGGACAGTCGTTTTGATTTTATGCAATTTTTAACTTATTCAGCAGATTCAGCTTGCTTGGAAGCCGCCGGCTTGCGGTTTCTTCTCCTGTCGTTCTTGCCGCCACGACGGTTGTTGGACCTTTGTCCGCCGTTGTTTTGGTTGGCCGCAGCCTGGGCTGCTATGCCTGCGTTAGGAGAAAGATCCCTCTTTCCGTAAACTTCGCCGTTGCAAACCCATACTTTGATGCCGAGAACGCCGACTTTGGTATGAGCTTCAGCCAAAGCGTAGTCGATATCCGCACGAAGAGTATGAAGAGGGGTACGTCCTTCCTTGTAAAGTTCCGAACGTGCCATTTCCGCTCCTCCGAGACGTCCGCTGATCATGATCTTTATACCTTCGGCTCCCATTCTCATCGTATTGCTTATCGCCATCTTTATTGCCCTGCGGTATGAAACACGGCCTTCAATCTGGCGGGCTATGCTGTTTGCGATAATATTGGCGTCCACATCTGGACGTTTGATTTCGAAGATATTGATCTGGACATCCTTGTTGGATATTTTCTTCAATTCCTCTTTCAGATTGTCGATATCCTGTCCGCCTTTGCCTATGATAACACCCGGCTTGGAGGTATGGAGGGTAACAGTAATAAGTTTAAGAGTCCTTTCAATCACTATCCTTGAAAGGCTTGCCTTTGCAAGGCGCGCATTCAGGTATTCGCGGATTTTTGCGTCTTCATACAACCTTGCGGAATAATCTTTTCCGCCGTACCAGTTCGAATCCCAGCCGCGAATGATACCTATACGGTTGCTTATCGGATTTGTTTTCTGTCCCATCTTATTGCTCCTCCTTAGGTGTTAAGTTTTTCTTTCCGAGCACTACGGTCACATGGTTAGAACGTTTACGGATACGTGCTGCGCGGCCCTGAGGCGCCGTGCGGATACGTTTGAGCGTGCGGCCCTGTCCGACCATGATTGTCTGGACGTAAACATTACCATTTTCGAGTTCTTTGCGGTCTGCTTCATTTTTAGCTTCCCAGCTTGCAATCGCAGAACGAAGAAGTTTTTCCAAACGAACCGACGCTTCCTTTTTCGTGTATTTCAGCACGTCCAAAGCGCGGTTCACTTCCATTCCCCTTACCAAATCAGCGACAAGCCTCATTTTACGGGGAGATGAAGGAACATTGTTCAGCTTAACTATAGCTGTCTGTTTCTTTATTTCTTTCAGCCTATTGGCCATTTCTCTTTTTCGAGCTCCCATTAGTTGTAATCTCTTTTTAATTTATTGATTAACGATTACCCGAGTGACCTCTGAAGGTTCTTGTCGGTGCAAATTCGCCGAGCTTGTGTCCAACCATGTTTTCAGTCACATACACCGGAATGAACTTGTTTCCGTTATGAACTGCTATAGTGTGTCCAACGAAGTCCGGAGAGATCATGCTGGCGCGTGACCAGGTCTTGATAACTTCTTTTTTCATTTTACCTTCATTCATTGCAATCACCCTCTTTTCAAGAGCTTCCTGAATGTAAGGTCCTTTTCTTAGTGAACGACTCATAATTCTATCAGTTTATTCCGTTGTTATTTTTTCCTTCTTTCCAAAATGAACTTGTTGGTAGGATTCTTAGGGTTGCGTGTCTTGTATCCCTTAGCTGGAATACCTTTGCGAGAACGTGGATGTCCTCCTGACGCGCGTCCTTCACCACCACCCATCGGGTGATCTACCGGGTTCATGACTACGCCACGGTTGCGAGGCCTGCGTCCGAGCCAACGGCTGCGGCCGGCCTTGCCGCTGTATTCAAGGTTATGATCGGAATTCGATACAACGCCTACCGTAGCACGGCATGTAACAAGAACCATCCTTGTTTCGCCTGAAGGCAGCCTCAATATGGCATGGTTTCCTTCACGTGCGGTAAGCTGAGCATATGTTCCTGCGCTTCTCGCCATTGCCGCGCCACGCCCAGGGTAAAGCTCGATATTGTGTACCAATGTTCCGAGCGGAATTTCTGACAAAAGAAGAGTGTTGCCGGTTTCCGGAGCCACGCCGGGGCCGGAAGCTATCGTTTGTCCGACTTTAAGTCCGTTAGGAGCGATAATATATCTCTTTTCGCCATCGCCGTATACTACCAAGGCGATACGCGCGCTGCGGTTAGGGTCGTATTCTATCGTCTTTACCGTAGCCGTATAATTGTCTTTGTTACGGAGGAAATCTATAACACGGTACATTCTCTTATGCCCGCCTCCGATATAGCGCATGGTCATTTTACCCTGGAAGTTACGTCCGCCAGTCTTCTTCAGAGGACGGAGAAGCGACTTTTCAGGAGTAGTACAAGTGATATCATCAAACGCGCTGATAATTTTACCTCTTTGACCGGGAGTCACCGGTTTGAATTTACGTACTGCCATGAATCTTAAATATTGCTATAGAAATCAATCTTATCATCACCGGCCAAAGTCACGTAAGCTTTCTTAAAGTGATTTGCACGGCCTGTCAACAATCCCGCTTTAGTGTAGCGGCTTTTTCTCTTACCATGATAGTTGACGGTATTCACATCCGATACCGTAACCCCGTATTGTTTCTCAACTGCGGCTTTAATTTCGATTTTGTTCGCTCTGCGATCAACTATAAAACCGTAACGATTCAATTTCTCGCCTTGAATCGTCATCTTTTCTGTTACTAAAGGCTTAATTAAAATTTCCATCTATTTACGGTTTTTATTAGCGTCTGTTTTGTGCCTGAAGAATATCCTGTACTCCGTCAACGAATACCACTTTTGTCGCATTCATGATGTCGTAAGTGTTCAGTTCGTTGGCTGGTTTCACTTTCACATTCTCCAAGTTACGAGACGAGAGATAAATATTATTTGAAGATTCGGCAAGCACGAACAGGACTTTCCTGTCATTAGCCTTGATATTGTCAAGAATCTTGATGAATTCTTTGGTCTTAGGAGCTTCCATCACAAAAGGCTCTACGAACATGAGCGCATTGTCCCTTACCTTGTAGGTCAAAGCGGAATAACGTGCGAGCTGTTTGAGCTTCTTGTTGAGCTTGAAGCCGTAGTCGCGAGGCTTAGGGCCGAATACCCTTCCGCCGCCTACGTAAATGTTAGCCTTGCGGCTGCCGTGGCGCGCGCCTCCTGAACCTTTCTGCTTTATCAGCTTCTTGGTACTGTATGCCACTTCCCAACGTTCCTTGGTCTTGTGAGTACCTTGTCTTTTATTTGCGAGATACTGCTTTACATCCAGATAAATAGCATTATCGTTCGGCTCTACCCCGAAAATAGCGTCGTCAAGGGTTACCTTTTTTCCGGACTCAGTACCATCTATTTTATAAACTGCTAATTCCATAGACGATTAATCCTCCACAATTACATATGAACCCTTAGCTCCCGGTATGGAACCTTTCACAAGGATAAGATTGTTTTCAGGTATGACCTTGATAACTTTCAGGTTCAAAATTTTTACTTGATCACCGCCTGTACGGCCGGCCATTCTTTTACCTTTAAATACCCTTGAAGGATATGAAGACGCACCCATCGAACCAGGAGCACGAAGCCTGTTGTGCTGGCCGTGAGTCTGCCCGCCTACTCCTCCAAAACCATGACGTTTAACTACGCCCTGGAATCCTTTACCTTTTGAGATACCGGTAACATCTACCCATCTGTCTTCGTCCTGTCCGAAAACGCTAGCGACGGTCAATTCGTCTCCTAACTTGAGTTCCTGCTCGAAATCAGCCTTGAATTCGACAACTTTGCGCTTAGGAGTGGTATTTGCCTTTTTGAAATGGCCCATAAGAGCCCCGCTGGTGCGTTTTTCTTTCTTTTCGTCATAGGCAAGTTGCACGGCGGCATAACCATCTTTTTCTACCGTACGAATCTGCGTGACAACACACGGACCAGCCTCAATAACGGTGCATGGCATGTTTCTGCCATCGGCACCGAAAACGGAAGTCATTCCGATTTTTTTTCCTATTAATCCAGGCATTGGTTAATAATTAGTTGTTTATTAATAAATTAACATTATCCGCTCAAAATGCGGGTTGCAAAGGTAATCAATTAATTTTATTTTGCAAAATATTCCTGAATTTCAATGCATTCACAAGCATTCTTTTTCAATATCGGCAGGCATCGCGGACCTTCCCATTTTCCTTATCTGATTTTTATACACGGTGGGCGTGCAGCCTACTACCATTTGAAAAACGCGGTAAAACGAAGTCAGGGAATTATATCCGACTTTCTCGCATATGGCCTTTATCGGCATGTCTCCGGACTCAATCATATCCGTAGCTTCTTTTATCCTATACGAATGGACATAATTATAAAACCCGGCATGGGCGTAATTGTTTATTACGGAAGATACGTAAGTTCTGTTGGAATCGAGCATTTCCGAAAGCTTGTCCAAAGACAGGTCCTTGTCCCTGTAAACATGGTCCTCCCGCATCAGGCATTCTATCCGCCTGAAAAGGGATTTGCCCTTTTCATCTTTTTTCGAATCCGCCACGGCGTCTTCGCGATAATCCATGCCGATCCGTTCCGAAATCTTCGATGCTTCCTGATAACGCTCCACTATTGCCGCGTACATCCTATTGCGCTTTTTATACCATGCAGCGACAAGGGCCAAGATTATTATCACGGCCGTGGAAACTATAAGATATATCATGCGGTTCATCTGCACTTCGCGCAACCGGCTTTCATGCAAGTCGTTTTCAAGGCGTTCGTTTTCATAATCGGAAAACAGCCTGTTGAATTCGTATTTGCTATAATCCGCGAACAGGCTGTCGAAAAGACGGTGGTACAACGCATAATAATGCACCGCGCTGTCATTGCGTCCCAATGAGGCATAAGTCGACGAAATACCCAAATAATAATGGTGATCGTCCCTGCCGAACCCGCTTTTCAGATTCTTGCCATATCCCTCACGATAAACTTCGTTGGCGGAATCATAACGGCCGACATCCGACAGGAATCCGGCATACGCAAGATATATCTCGCTTCTCATGGGATAGGGAATCTGCACGGATTCCATATTCTTCATCGCTTCTACATACTCTGATTCGGCATCTTCGATTTTTCCAAGGCCATGCAATATTTCCGCCTTGATTGAACGTATGGACGGAGACATTCCTGACAATGCCGGATTATCCTTGATTATGCACAGCGCAGTATCGCAATATTTCAATGAAGAAGGATAATCGCCGGTCATATCATACGCGCTGGCCATGCACGCATAAGCTATGGCCTTCATGTACGGATCATCCGTCTCCGATGCCAGCCCGTATGCCCGGCGGGCGAACGCCAGCCCTGCCGTATCCAACCTGAGAAAATAGAAATGCGACATTTTTACAAGAATCGGGATTCTGTTGTTCACATACCCGTGCTTCCCGTACCACTCTTCCGCCTTTTTGTAATTTTCTATCGCTTCAGGATAATTATTCATATGCGCTATCAGGTATTCGGCATTAGCGTCATGCCAGACACCCTCCGACGGAGAGCCTTTCGGCATATGCGCCTGCGCCTGATTTATGTAGAACCGTGCCGAATCCGCATTCATGAAATTCAGAAAATACAGATACAATGCCGAACATGCCGCAAGCTCGTCATTCCCCGTCCGCAAAGAATAAGAATACGCCCGATTGGCAAACGCATGCAGTTCTTCATGCATTTTGTTTTGCTTATAGTACTGCATGATTTCGCTGTTCAGCCTCAGATTGCCAGGCTCGGCTTCCCATGCCTTGACATAAGCCGCCAATGACACGCTGTCCGAAATAGGGCTGACGTAAGTCATATCTGAAAGATGCATGGAATAATCGTTCTTTCCGCACGATAAAAAGAAAAAGAGACAGGCCGCGCATGCCGCAGCCGTTTTCCATATATAGTTCATACCAATCGCCAATAAGTCACATGCTCCGCGCGGGCTGCCTGAAAAGGCCCGCGACCGGCATAAAAACAAAAGAACCCATGGCAAACCGCATCACCACGGGTTCTGTATCAAATCGATGCGGAATTTGTCGATTACGCACTCGGACAATTTACAATTCCACTACTGTAGGCTTGACCATGTTCTTAGGGTCAAGGATCTTGTCCAGCTGCTCTTTGGTAAGGTACTTCTTGTCAAGGACGAGCTGGTAAACGCTGCCTCCTGTAGCAAGGGCTTCTTTTGCCACTTCGCTGCATTTCGAATACCCTATGTAAGGCTTCAGGGCTGTTACGATTCCTATGCTGTTTTCGACCATCGCACGGCAACGATCCACATTGACAGTAACTCCCTCGATGCACTCGATCCTCAACGTGTCGAATGCCCTTGTCAGCCATTTCACCGATTCCACTATGGATTCTACCATCACAGGTTCCATGACATTGAGTTCGAGCTGGGCCGCTTCCGACGCGATCGAAATCGTCACATCGTTGCCGATAACCTTGAAGCATACTTGGTTGACGACTTCAGGAATCACCGGATTAACTTTTCCCGGCATGATGGAAGATCCCGGCTGCTTAGGAGGAAGATTGAGTTCTGCAAGGCCTGTCCTAGGACCAGATCCCATAAGGCGAAGGTCGTTGCAGATTTTCGACAACCTTATCGCAAGCTGCTTCAACGCTGCGGAGTATGTAGTAAAGCAAGATGTATCGTGGGTCGCTTCTACGAAGTTTTCGGCCATCGACACATCCCATTTCGTAATGTCTTTCAAGAATTCGGTGCAATATTCAGCGTAGCCCGGCTCAGCCGTTATGCCTGTTCCTATTGCCGTAGCCCCCATGTTTATTATCAGGAAGTCCTGCGCTGCGCGGTCAAGCTTTTCGCGTTCATGCTTCATAGCGTCCGCGAATGCGCCGAATGTCTGCCCCATTGTCATAGGAACCGCGTCCTGCAACTGGGTGCGGCCCATTTTTATGTATCCGGCGAATTCCCTGCTCTTTTCTTCGAAAGCTTTCACAAGCCTGTCCAAAGCCGCCATGGCTTCCTGGTGCATCATATATACGCCGAAATGCATTGCGACAGGATAGGCGTCGTTAGTGGACTGGGCCATGTTGACATGGTCGTTAGGATGGCAATACTGGTATTCGCCATGCTGCTTGCCCATGATTTCCAATGCACGGTTTGCAATGACTTCGTTTGCATTCATATTCGCGCTCGTGCCTGCGCCTCCCTGCATCATGTCGATAGGGAAATGCTCTATGTGCTTGCCTTCGATCAGCTCGTCGCATGCCTTCACAATGGCATTCTTGATTTCATCCGAGACAAGTCCCAATTTGTGGTTTGCGAGTATCGCTCCTTTCTTCACCATGCCGAAAGCCTTGACGAATTCAGGATAGTCGCACATATGGCAATTGCTTATATCGAAATTTTCTATGCAACGGAGAGTCTGCACTCCGAATAATGCTTCTTGAGGAACATCCTTGTTCCCTAAAAGATCGTGTTCCGAACGCGTTTTTCCGCTAGTCTGAAATTTATATTGTATCATAACGCATGTTTTTATTTATGAATTCGACAAAGGTATAAAAATATTTTTTATTGTGAAATTAACTATTTGTTAATCATGCCGCGACACAGGGCGGCGCGTGTCATACGAACAGTTTGTTCAATTTGTTGAGAGCGTGCGGGAGGGCGAACACGACTACCCTGTCGTAAGGATTCACCACGGTATTGCCATGGGCTATGATCCCGGCGTTTCCTCTTATTATGCCGCCTATGATCGAATCGGCCGGAAGCTTCAGATCCTTTATCGGGGCCCTCGTTATGGCGCTGTCCGGATTCGCGATATATTCCACCACTTCGGCATCGGAGCCGTTAAGGCATTTTACAGAACGTATCTTGTTGCTTATTGTAAACCTGAAAATCCTTCCAGCCGTAGCATGCTTCTTGTTTATCACCGCATCCACGCCCATGCTTTCCGCAAGCTTGATATATTCTATGTTTTCCACTTCCGCTATGGTCTGCGGCACGCCAGCGCGCTTTGCCGCGACACAGGCCAATATGTTAGCTTCCGAACTGCTGGTAACAGCCACGACGGCATCGCATTTTCTCATGTCCTCTTCCATGAGCAGGTCGATATTCCTCCCGTCGCCGTTCATGACGAGCGATTTTTCAAGCACGTCCGAGAGGTACATGCACCTTTCATTCCTGAGTTCTATGATTTTGAGATAATCCAGCCTTTTTTCCATTTTCTTGGCGACAATCTCGCCTATCCTGCCGCCTCCGATAATCATCAGGTTCTTTATCTCGAAACTGTCCTTCCCTGAATACATTATCGCGTCTTTTATGCCTTCTTTTTTGGATATGACGAACACCAGGTCGTTTTCCCTGAATACGAAATCTCCGTGCGGGATTATGGTGCCTTCCGCGCGCGATACGGCAACCGTCCTGTACGGAGTCTCGTAATTGTAGAAGTCGAGGTCCGACAATTTCTTTCCGGTAATAGGGGCGTCTTCGCCGAGACGGAAAACGATCAATTGCAAGGCGCCGTTCGAAAAGCTCATGTACTCCGACGTCCCGGTCTTGCTGAGCAGGTCGATGATGTCTATGGCTGCGATATATTCCGGATAGAAAAGCAGGTCTATGCCAAGTTCTGTAAAAAACAGCTTGTTGTCATACGACAGGTATTCGTCGTTGTTTATCCTCGCCGTGACCTTTTTGCTCCCCATCTTCTTGGCCAGTATCGCGCTTAAAAGATTGACATCCTGATCCTGGGCAGGGCTTACGGCTATGAACAGGTCCGAATTGCCGACATCGGCCTTTTCGAGCACGCTTATGGAAGTAGGGCTGCCGTACACAGGCAAGATGTCCGCCTCCTCCGCAAGTTTGGCGAGCCTCGCTTCGTTCGGCTCGATTACGGTCAGCTCATTGTTCTCATTATTGTTGAGCATCTTGGAAAGGTAGCTCCCTACCTCTCCCGCCCCGGCTATTACTATTTTCATAAATATTTCCGATAAAATGCAGGACAGCATAAAGCAACAGTCGCCGCCCCATTCTGCAAATATAGGCATTTTTGAATATGTCCATCCGTATTATCAACCCCAAACAACCACAAAGCAAGTCCAGACCGCAAACGCAGGGACATCCATGCCGCAGCGCGGGCTATGAACTGCCGCATCCGCCATTTGGCAGCGTTTCCGCCAATGCCTGTCCTTCTGCATATCCGACGATTTCCCAAGCCGCCCTTGCAAGGCCAGATTACTCGCGGCTTTTCTTCCGATACATTTGCTTACGAAGTCGGGCCTGTGTCCAATTTATGGACAGTTCGATGAGGCCGCCTGCGGCCTGTTCTCCCGAAATTTCCGGCATACGGCGCATCTCGCAAGAATCAATCAGCCGCTTTTTGCGTATATTTGGCCTGCGGCCACATATACGGTAGCACCTCGGTAAAGAAAATCGAACAAGTTCATTTTCTTTACTCTCGGTTTCTGCGTATATTTGTCGCTGACGTACCCCGTATACTGTCGAGCCTCGGCTTAGCAAATGCATATTTGCTCTGCTCTTGGCTTCTCATTATATTCGCAATCGGTTTTTCAACACCGCTCTTATGAAGAAGCTCATAGTAATCGACACATGCATGCGCGAAGATGAATCCAGGACAAGAAAAATACTTGCCCCATTAATGGATGAATTAAGAAAAAGATACGAAACAGAGGAAATAGTACTCGACGGATGCGATTACCAGGCAGTAGGCCGGAGAGTGCTCGCGGAACGCAGCAGCGGATATGTTCCCCGGGAAATAGTCTGCACTGCAAGAAAGCTGGCGGCCGCAGACAGGCTTGTCATAGCCGCGCCGTTCTGGGACATGAGCTTCCCTGCCATACTGAAGGTTTTCCTAGGAGCTCAAATTGATAAAACATGATTTCATTTGAATGAAATAAAAGTCATCACTACTGTCCCGTAAAAGTGGATAAATAGTTCTTTGAAATTATTGAAATATAGTCAATTACACGGTCTTTTGAAATGAAACGGACTTGATTTTGCAACTTTGCAGTCTAATACAAATGGCTGCT
>CALUPD010000037.1 GCA_944322605.1 uncultured Bacteroidales bacterium
TACATCGGCTTCTGTCTTGAACTGACTAATAAACTCCTTGCTTAACACCTCATCAGGCACTACTTGATTCTTTTCTTTCATGTTCTTCTTCATTTTGCAAATGTATAAATTTAAAAATACGAGACTCCTTTCTGAATCCCGTATTTCCATTTACACAAAATATTTTATAGTGCCCGGAAAACACAAAGGAGGCCGCATCGCGCATTTGCGATACGACCTCCTCTATTTTACCGCACGGCACTACCGAGATTAGCAGATTTCAATCTGGCGTTCCTGGTTTTTCTGCACTGTTACTTCTTTCTTAGGCATTTCTATATGAAGCACGCCGTGTTCCATTTTAGCCTGGATCTTGCTTTCATCCACTTCGTCAGGGAGTATAAAGCTCTGCTTGAATGAAGTGTAGGCAAAATCGCGACGAAGGTAAGTACCTTTCTTTTCAGACTTTTCCTCATTTTCGGATTTCTTTTCCAATGAAATGGTAAGTTCGTTGTCCGGACTAAGGTTGATCTTAAAATCATCCTTCGTCATGCCCGGCGCCGCAACTTCTATATCGAAACTTTTTTCATTTTCTATGATGTTCACGGCTGGCGATGCAAACTGATGGCTTTCAATCCACCTGTCTCCGAAAAAGTCGTCAAACAAGCTCGGTAACCAATTCTGATTTCTAACTACTGGTTTCATAATCATATCCTCCATTTTTATTATTTTTCTTTTTTGTTCCCGGCAACCGCTTCGATTCGTCCGGATTTATCCGGCCCGCCCCGATCGGCAGCCTGCTGTTTTTGTCCTCTGCTTTCGCAGATTCACTATATGATATAACAAATGCCATACCCGCATTAAAATCGTCCGATTTTCGGACAAATTGACATGCAATTTTATTATATTATGCCATATTGACATAACCAACTGTCGATTTGACACGAGGCAATCATTTCTGACTTCCAGGGCGGAAATAAATATCAAAATATGAATCCACGTCACCAGTTATTACAACATTGATATTGAGCATATTACAAATGACAGACGTGGAGAAGTGCCTTCAAAAAACACGACCAATCCACGTCAATTTTTATCAGTTCATTGATAATGAATTAGTTAGAAAATAGACAGGTGGACAGATAATTCTGATTTACCACGCCCGGCAATAGACTAAGGCGCACTCAAAAAAAATCAGACACAAAGACACCTTTATAAGCAAGGCAGGCATTGGAAGAAAAGCCAAGCGATTGCAAATCATCAACCCTTAAGGCAGAACATGGCTGCCAGCACTGCAAGCAACCGCAAGGCAGAACCACGCTCCAAAGCCTATGCCGATACCCGCCAGGAAGCCCCGAAGAACCCCGGAATCACGCCTCCATGGCCAAGCCCGGAAATCAGGCCGCCAGCACTGCAAGCGACCGCAAGGCAGGACTACGCCTCTAACGTCCTGCCGTATTTTTTACTAACGGGAACGCCAATCACGCCAAGAAGCATGAGCAACAGAAGCACGAAGAATCCACGGAATACGTCTCCGTGGTTAAGTCCGGCAATCCGGCCGCCCGCACTGCAAGCGACCGCAAGGCAGAACTATGCCTCTATCGTCCTGCCATACTTTTTCCTGATGGAAACGCCGATCACGCCAAGAAGCATGAGCAGCAAAAGCCCCGAAGAACCCCGGAAACACGCCTGCGCGGCCAAGCCCGGCAATCAGGCTGCCGCGCGGCAAGCGACACGCAAGGCAGGACTACGCCTCTAACGTCCTGCCGTACTTTTTCCTGATGGAAACGCCGATCACGCCAAGAAGCATGAGCAACAAAAGCCCCGAAGAGCATCTCGACCATGCCTGGCCCTTTAGAATCGACTCCGGCTGGAAATAAAACTCGATTTCATGGGTTCCGGCAGGAAGCCTTAAAGCCCTAAGCACATAATCCGCCCTAATGATGTCAGCCTCCTCGCCATCGACATAAGCCTTCCACCCTGCCGGATAATAGACCTCGCTAAACACAGCCAAGTTTTCGGTCGAAGAACTATAGCTGTACTTCAACCTGTTAGGCGCATATGAAAGAAGTTCTATCACAGCCGCGCTGTCCGCAGCCGAAAAATCCAGCCCCTCGACGGAAGCCCCGAACTCGTCTGCAATGACAGCCGTCCTCGAAGGATCTATCGCCGAAAGCTTCAGTATCTCCTCATCGGCATCTGCCGCATTTTCTATGGAAGAAACGAACCACGCATTGCCCAACGCATGCCTGTTCACCACCGGAGGCATGGTAGGATCCACTATTATATATTTGGTATTGAGCATGGAGAGAATCGGGTAATACGCCAGGCTGTCCTCTATTTCCCCAAGAGTCCTCGCCTTGGATATGTTTCTTCCGAACCTGCTCATTTCAGGAGCAATGCCGTAGGTAATGAGATCCTGGTATCTCTGAAGCTTGGCAGGGCTATAGCCGCCTATCGTCTTGTGGAAATAAGAAGGATGCGCGTCATTGAAAGTATTGACGGTCATATCGAGAACCCTGTAATCAGGATCATCGTCCTCCAAAATCAGCTTGTCGACGGTCCTCGGCTCGAACTGGTTTTCGAACTGCTGCTTCGCGATAAAATGGGAATTGTTAAGATACCTCTTGTCGACGCCCCACATGTCAAAAAGGACCAGCAGGGCAAGAAGAAGGATCGAATAAGGATATTTTATGGTCTTGTTCCAGCCGAGATAAAGCACGAGCGAAGCTACTATCACGAACCCGAAACTCCTCCACGCATCGCTTACGAGAAGGTCGGCCCTGTCTTCCCTCAGGGACTGTGCAAGAACCTGAGGAAGGGATGAATCCGACTGCGATATGAAATTGCCCGCAAGCGACGGGATGAGGGCGAAAAGAAGAATCAGCCCGGCAGTCACTCCGGTAGCAATTATGAATCCCTTCCTGAACCTGTCCGTAGAATATTCGCCCTTGAATATCTTGTCGAGGACCAATATACCGAGCAGAGGAACGGTCATCTGCAAGATTACCAGAATCATGGATACCGTCCTGAACTTGCTGTACATCGGAACGTAATCGAAGAAGAACTCGGTAAGGAAAAGAAGGTGATAGCCCCATGAAAGCAGAACCGCAAGAACGGAAACCGCAATCAGCCACCATTTATAAGGGCCTTTGTAAAGCACGCATCCGAGGACGAAAAGGAATATCGTGACCGCGCCGAGGTACATAGGACCCGCCGTGAAAGGCTGTTCACCCCAATACAAAGGCATCTGCCTGATTATCTGCCCTGCGCCTTGGTACCCATTGGACACGAGGGCCTTATATGTTTCAGAATCCCTGTCGAGCTCGCCGACCGAAGCCCCGCCCTTGAAATCGGGAATCAGCAGATTCATGGTCTCCCCCGGAGAATAAGACCATGCCGTCGCATATTCTATGTCAAGCCCGCTGCCGCTCTTTGCGCTGCCGGGGTTCTGGCCTATGGTCAGTTCAGAGCCGCCTCGCATGGAATATCCGGCATACTCGTAAGTAGGCCACAAATGGTTTATGTTCGTCGCTATGCCTATCAGCCCGCATACGAGAAGCAGGGCCGATGTCTTGAAAAACGCAGGAAGGGTCTTATCCTTGATTGCCATCACAAGCCTTGCTATGGCATAGCCGAGGACTATTATCGCAAGATAATATGTTATCTGAGGATGGTTTGCCTTTATCTGGAAAGAAAGGGCGAATGCGAAAAGCACCGACCCGAGGACAGGCTTCTTCCGGTAGGCATACACCAAAGCGGCTATCACCCAAGGCATAAGGGCTATCGCCACCATCTTCGAGTTATGTCCGACCTGGATTATCTGCATGTTGTATGAACAGAACGTGACCGCGATCGCGCCGAGAATGGAGAGATACACGTTCGCCCCGAACGCAAGGAACATCAGGAACGAGCCTATCAGGGAAATAAGCAGATAGCTGGCCGGCCTTTCGCCTACGAAGAGCAGCTTGTACAGCGGCTCGGTATAATCGCCCTGATAAACAATCGAAATCGGCACGGCAGGCATTCCTGAAAACATCGAATTGGTCCAGTAAGTCGGATCATCCGGATGCTCCTGGTTATATGTAACAATCTCATTCGCCATGCCGTTCCATGCGGATATATCGGACTGGTTGACAATCTTTCCTTTGAAAAGTTCCGGGGCATAGGCATATGCCAGGACAGCAAACGCAATGACCGCCAAAACATAAGGTAACGCTTTTTTCAATGTCGTATTCATGTTCTTGTATTTTTGTCTTTAATAATCCGTGCGGCAGGCAAAGCCGATCATTCACGCCCGGCACCTCCGCTGAAATTTTATCGGAATCCGGCCCTGTTCCGCCTTGAACGGGGAATGGAAGCCGAAACCTACGCTGAAAGCTCACCTGAACCCGACTCCACGCCGTTCATGGATAGCGGCATTCAGCCATTAAAGCATGCAATGCCGACGTTCCATGAGGCAAGGCCGCGACCATGCTGCGGCATGACCTCATTCAAGGGTATCCATAAGGTCCACCAAAGAGCCCGTAAGCTCGCGGCGCGAATATTTCTTCACCTGTTCCTCATCGAAATCAGCATTCAAGGAACCGGCCTTGAATTCGAAATACTTTTTCCTTATGAACTCGTAAACTCCTTTGTAATCCGAGAACTCGAAAATCTCCCCGGCCTTGCACTCATGAAGGACCTTCCCGAGATCCCCGTCCACCGGGCCTATTGCAAGCACCGGCCTTCCGGCAGCAAGGTATTCGAAGAATTTCCCGGTCAGTATCGCGCCCGACTCAGGCTCGTCGCGAAGCGGAAGCAGAAGAAGGGCCGCCGACATCTGCACCTCGGTTATTTCCTTGTGCGGAATATATTTCACGTACTCCAAGCATTTGCCGAGCCTCGTCTTGCCTATCTCATCGATTATATATTCGTCAGTTTCGCCTATCAGCTTAATGGACAAGTCCTTTTCAAATCCGGGAATATCGGAGCAAAGCCTGTCCAATGCCTTCCATATGTTGTAAGGATCTCCGTCCCTTATCATAAGCCCGGTATGCACAAGAGAGAACACGTCGTTCACGGAAGCTTCGGCCTTTATGAAATCGTCCTCGTCGAACCCGTTGGTAATCACAGTTATTTTCTCCGACGGCACAATCCGCGAAAAATCCTTTTTCATCGTTTCCGAGACCACGATAATGTTGTCCGCGCTCCTGAGGACATCCCTCTCAAGCTTCCTGTGCCTTTTCCTTATGAAAGGAAGCATCTTCATATGCTTGAAATAGAACATGTTCGTCCACGGGTCCCTGAAATCGGCAATCCACGGGCACGGTATATGTTCAGTCAGCTTTTTCGCTATCAGATGCATGGAATGCGGAGGCCCGGTGCTGATTATGAGGTCTACCGGATGGTTGCGCAAATATTCCCTGAGAAAACGCACGGACGGGCCGATCCATCCGCAACGCGGATCCGGGATAAAGAAATTCGAGCGGACCACATTCGCAAGCCATGCAGAAAATCCGTTTCCTTCAGGCTTGTCCGAAGAATTGACCCTCGAATTTCCTATGTCGCCTTTCGAAATTCCGAATATTTTCCTGTATGCGGCATACGGTTCCGTTATGGGGGACTTGATGACTTCCGTGCGCACGTCTATGTCCTCGGACAGGCTGTCGTCACGAACTTTCATGTCGGGATTTTCCGGAGTATATATCACGGGCTGCCATCCGTATTCAGGAAGGTATTTGCTGAATTTAAGCCACCTCTGAACGCCGGAACCGCCGGCAGGAGGCCAATAATATGTAATAATCAATACTCTGTTCAAACAAAGGCACTTTAAACAATAATGACAAATGTACATGATATTTCCTTATTTTTAATATATTTTTGCATTCAAAACTTTTCATCATAAAGCATGGACGAGAAAAAAACGGCGGAAAGCCCGCTGATGAAACAATATTTCGAGATCAAGGCGCAGAATCCGGAAGCCATATTGCTATTCAGGGTCGGAGACTTCTACGAGACTTTCGGGCAAGACGCCGTGACAACCAGCAAGGTGCTGGGCCTGATATTGACGAAAAAAGCAAGCGGGGCGAACACGCATACCGAACTTGCAGGCTTTCCCCATCATGCGATAGAGACCTACCTGCCAAAACTCATACGTGCAGGATACAAAGTCGCCGTCTGCGACCAGCTCGAAGACCCCAAGATGACAAAGAAATTAGTCAAAAGGGGAGTTACGGAACTCGTCACGCCGGGCGTGGTTTTCAACGACGGGATTCTTTCGAACAAAGAGAACAATTTCCTGGCGGCCCTGCATTACGAAAAGGACATAGCAGGAGCGGCCCTTCTCGACATATCCACAGGGACATTCAACATAGCACAAGGCTCGAAATCATACATAGAGACTCTGCTGTCACGGTTCGAACCCAAGGAGATCCTTGTCCAAAGATGCTGGAAAAAGGACACGGAACTCAAATTCGGAAACATGGCATGCGTCACCTGCATGGACGAATGGGCATTTGCCAAGGACTCTGCGACAGCCAAGCTAAAAGAGCATTTCGGCAGCGGCAGGCTGAAAGGATTCGGAGTGCTGCACCTTCCGGTCGCATTGGTGGCAGCCGGAGCCGCCCTCTCGTATCTCGAACTCACGCACCATACTGACATATCGCACATATGCGCAATAACAAGGATTGACGAGAACGATTTCGTCTGGATGGACAAGTTCACCGTAAGGAACTTGGAGATATTCAGGTCGCTGTCGGAACATGACGGAGGGACTTCCCTGCTCGGGACGATAGACAGGACGAAATCCCCGATGGGAGGAAGGACATTAAGGGCATGGCTCGCCACGCCTCTGAAAGACCCGGAAAAAATCGCCGCAAGGCATCAGTGCGTGGAATACCTTGCAAGCGAAAGCCTTACCTGCGAAGAAATACGGGAAAGGATCTCCGGAATAGGAGACATGGAAAGGATAATATCGAAAGCGGCAGCCGGAAAAATACTGCCGAGGGAACTGCTCCAGTTAAAGCGCGGCCTTGAACAGATAAAGCCTTTGAAGGAACTGTGCATGTACAGCAACGTGCCGCAAATGATCCGTATAGCCGGACAGTTCGACCCCTGCGAAAGCCTCGTCGGGGAAATAAACAGGACGATTCTCGAAGACACGGCCCAGCAGATAGGCAAGGGGCCCGTAATCGCCGGAGGTGTCAATGCGGAATTGGACAGCCTAAGGGATATTTCATCCAACGGGAAAGCCGTCCTCGACGACATGGTCGCGGCCGAAACGGAAAAAACCGGCATATCTTCACTTAAAATAGGATACAACAACGTTTTCGGATATTATTTCGAAGTAAGGAACACCCACAAGGACAAAGTGCCGGAAAGCTGGACAAGAAAGCAGACCCTCGTCAACGCGGAACGCTACATCACTCCCCAGCTGAAGGAGTACGAAGAAAGGATACTCGGCGCGGAAGACAGGATTCTCGCCATCGAACAGCAGATTTATGCGAACCTCGTCCAGAAAACGCAAAGGGAAGTCCTCAGCATAAGGAACAACGCCGGAGCAGTCGGAACGCTCGACACCCTCGCCGCATTCGCCGACCTGGCAGTGACGAACAATTATTGCAAGCCCGTAGTGGACGACTCTGACGTAATAGACATAAAGGGAGGCAGGCATCCGGTAATCGAAACGAGAATGCCGGCAGGAGAGGAATACGTAGCCAACGATGTCCTGCTCGACAATTCCGATTGCCAGATAATAATACTGACAGGGCCTAACATGGCCGGAAAGTCGGCATTGCTGAGGCAGACCGCCCTGATCGTGCTGATGGCGCAAATCGGCTCGTTCGTACCGGCCACGTCCGCAAGGATAGGATACGCCGACAAGATATTCACGCGAGTCGGGGCTTCGGACAACATATCCAAAGGAGAATCCACATTCATGGTCGAGATGCTCGAAACGGCCAGCATCCTCCATAACCTTTCATCAAGGTCTCTCATCCTGCTCGATGAAATCGGCAGGGGAACAAGCACATATGACGGAATGTCCATAGCATGGGCAATAGTAGAATACCTCCACGAACATCCTGAAAAGGCTAAAACACTGTTCGCCACCCACTACCACGAGCTGAACGAGCTGGAAAAGATTTTCCCCCGGGTACACAACTTCCATATATCGACAAAAGAAGTCAACGGCAAAATCATCTTTCTCAGAAAGCTATGCAGGGGCGGGGTAGCTCACAGCTTCGGCATCCATGTGGCAAGAATCGCAGGAATGCCTTCAAAAGTAATCTATATCGCCGAACAGAAGCTTAAAGAGCTGGAGCAGATGCGGGAGGCAGAAGAGATAAAGACCTCCGGGAATAATGAGCCCCGGACCGCAAAAGCCGCACAGAAAGAAAACGCAGTGCAGCTTTCGCTGTTCACCCTCGACGACCCGCTGCTCGCCGAAATCCGCAAGGAATTGGAAAGCCTCGACCTCAACAAAATGTCGCCGCTCGACACATTCGACAAGCTACGCTCCCTGAAACAGAAACTCGGCGTGGAATAGAATCCTGTTGCGGCATGCGCCATGCCCTTAGTGAAATAACGTCACATGCCGGAACATCGCTTTTCTGGGTCATTACCCAAAAGGAATGCGGCTTAGTGAAATAACGCCATATGCCGGCACTTTCCATGCATTATGGTAGGCCGCATAATCTTCACCCGCAAGCATCCGTTTGATGTCTCGCCAGCCCTCTTTATTGATAGGAAGCATGCATGATATTCGCCAGCAAGACGGACATGCTTTCTTCGAACCTGCCAAAACCGATTGGCAGAAATGCCAATGCTGCGGCGAACTAACCATGACCGGCGACTTCAAAACCGGCCCCGGCCAAACCCCGGAGTTCTATTGCAGCGCATGCATATCGGATACTACGAAATTCGGTTCATGGAGGGTTGTAAGCCCGGACCTCTATTGCGGCGCATACATGTCCACGCATGGCAGAAGTTTGCGGCCGTTGCTGCGCATACATATTGCCTTGCAGAAATCACTCAGTCGTAGCGGCGCATACATGGTATCGGCCGTTGCTGTACACACATGCCCACGCCTTGCAGAAGTCACCGGCCCTATCGCCTTATTTAGCCATTGCAGCGCATAATTACTGACAGAAGACACTGTTCCTATCGCCTCGTTCTGCCGTTGCCTCGCATATTACTGACAGAAGACACCGTCCCCATAGCCTCGTTCTGCCGTAGCGGCGCATGCATATCCGCACATGGCAGAAGTTTGCGGCCCTATCGCCTTATTCAGCCATTGCGGCGCATACATATTGCCTCGCAGAAGTCACTCAGCCATTGCGGCCCATAATTGCATATTCGCGCAAGATAAGTGACCCCAGTTCTATTGCCTCGTTCTGCCGTAACAGCGCATACATATTGCCTCGCAGAAGTCACTCAGCCGTTGCAGCGCATAATTGCATATTCGCGCACGACAAGTTACCCCGGTTCTATCGCCTCGTTCTGTCGTTGCCGCGCATAATTTAATGTCCACGCCTCGCTTTTATATGCCATTGATGCCCAGCGCTATATAAACCCAAAGCGTGGATTGATGCCCTCCAAAAACCCGACCAGTCCACGCCCCACTCTTGCTATATCGCTTGTAACCTGACGGTTATGAATCAGCCGCCGTGGACGGATAATTCGAGCGGCAGTCGCTTGGGGAGAGAATCCCGGGCTAACGTGAAACCGCCGGACTGATAATCTTATGGGTACCGGCATGAGTTTTTTGCATTTTCATCGGATAATGCCTAAATTAGGCAAATGATTCCCTAACCGCCCATGCCTATGAAAAAATCCCCCATGTCTTTCCAATAGCTTCGGCAACAGCATCCTTGGAAACAAATACCATTCATAAACCAAACCACAAACATGACAACCATGAAAAGAAGACTCAAGGCCGCAGCGGCGGCATGCGCGGGCATCGCCGCATTGGCGGGGCCTGCACCTTTCTCGAAAGCGGATTCCAGGACGGAGGGCAGGATGGCGCGGCGTTTCTGCTGTTCGGCCCCCAATGGCCCGAGACTGGCGGAGGCGGCTACACAGACCCTTACGAGGGGAAAGACGGGCCGATATTGGTCAAGTTCGAGATAAGCGTGGCGACATCATAGGCGTTGTCGGGACGACTGGCAACGCGAGCGACCCTGGCAGCGCGGGATCTCACCTGCACATAGAGGCGAGGAAGGACTACAACAGCACGGTGGTAGATCCCGAGCCTTACCTGTATTCGAGATTGGACTCGGTGACGGGCAAGAGCCTGAACCCGTGCAAATGAAAATGTAAATGTTGACAAATAAAACGGAGATGTTATGAAAAAGGTTATGATATTTTTCTTGCTGATGCTCGTGTCGTCATCAGCGTACAGCCAGCTGCAACAGGTGGCGATTCCTGATTCTGATGAAATCTACATCAATGGCTTGCAAATGTACGGGTGTTATACCCACGAGGAAGTAATAGAGGCGTGGGGGAAACCTGACGAATATGTTCTTAATGTGGAAGAAGGATTCCGGGATTATACCTACTACGGGAAAGGCGAAGAGTATGCGGAATTCTCATTTTTGGATTATATTGATTATCTCATGTTTGCCACTATAAAATCGCCCGAATTCACTATCAACGGCATCTTTACGGCCGGGGATAACATAAGCAAAATCCCTGCATCGTGGAAGTACCGGCATTACCCTGATGAAGACGGAAGCGGACATCTAAGCTGCGCCCCGCCAAAGTGGGTCGAAGGCGGTGAAGAGATTGTATTCATTACGGTGTACTATGACGAGCGCGGGATGATAACGAGAATGGAAATAGGATCATATTGAGCCGCCATGAAAAGGACGATAATCATATTCCTGCTGGCCCTTGTGCCGGGAGCGGCATACAGCCAGCTGCAACAGGTGAAATTGCCTGAACCATAGGAGCAACATGCGCAATTCAATAAAATACCCGGCCCGGTCTTCGTGAAAATCCGAGACCGGGCCGGGTATTAATGCATGCAGGTAAGTTCCAATCAATTTTTGCCGTAAGCTTTTCGAATATTCCGGCCGATGTTTCTGCTCCTTATCAGAACTTCTTTCCGGAAACATTCCGTCCTGCTTTCATTCAAATGAACGCGCCGGCATACAAAACCCCTTAAAAAACCGGACGAGACCGAATAACGGAATCTCGCATCCATCTTCATGCAAGCCCGACGTTTCAAAGCCAGGCATATATATGAAAACAACCAAGTGTTTCACAAAATCAAACGCCGCAACCTCCGCTACGGAACGGCAGCATGTCCTGAATCCGGAAAGTCAGAAGGCTCGCGTTTGCTTACGGCTTCAAGCCGTTATATCATTATGACAATAATTTCTTGACTGCTTGGGAAATGGCCTTTCCATCCGCCCTTCCGGCAAGCTTTTTCGTAGCCACGCCCATGACTTTCCCCATATCGGAAGGCTTGGACGCTCCCGTTTGGGCGATAATATCCTTCAATTCGGATTCCAGTTCCTGTTCCGACAGCTGCGCAGGAAGGAAAACTTCCATGCATGCAGCCTCTTTCAGTTCTTTTTCAGCAAGTTCGGGCCGGTTCTGCGAATTGTATATGTCCGCGCTTTCCTTACGTTGCTTTACCAGCTTCTGGATTATTTTTATTATGTCGCCATCGCTGACTTCGCCGCTGCCGCCTTCGGCAGTCTTGGCCAGCAATATGGCAGTCTTGATGGCTCTCATGGCCTCAAGCCTGTCCTTGTCCTTGGCAAGCATGGCTTCCTTTATGCCAGCCGCCACCTGTTGTTCCAATGCCATATCTAATTCTTTTTAATATACGTGCTTTTCAAATACAATTCTTCCATCTGACTGTCATCGAGAACGGAAGGAGCATCCAGCATCACATCCCTGCCGGCATTGTTCTTAGGGAACGCTATGCAGTCCCTTATCGAATCGAGGCCGGCGAACAGAGAAACCCACCTGTCCAGCCCGTATGCCAGCCCTCCGTGAGGAGGCGCGCCGTACTTGAACGCGTTCATCAGGAATCCGAACTGCTCCTGGGCCCTTTCCTCCGTAAATCCGAGAAGGCGGAACATCTTGTCCTGCAATTTGCTGTCATGAATACGGATAGAACCGCCGCCGACTTCCACGCCGTTTATGACCATATCGTAGGCATTGGCCCTGACCGCGCCGGGATCCGTATCGAGCAAAGGTATGTCGTCCGGATTAGGAGACGTAAACGGATGATGCATGGCATAATAACGTCCGTCTTCTTCATTCCATTCGAAAAGAGGAAAATCGATTACCCACAGGCATGAGAATTTGTTTTTATCCCTCAGGCCGAGGCGGTTGCCCATTTCGAGCCTGAGTTCCCCGAGCTGCTTGCGGGTCTTCATGGCGTCGTCACCCGACAGGATAAGGACCAGGTCTCCCGGCTGTGCGCCGAAAGCGTCCCTCATCTTGGCAAGGACATCCTGGCTGTAGAATTTATCCACGCTCGACTTGACGCTGCCATCTGATTCCACTCTTGCATAAACCAAGCCTTTTGCTCCTATCTGAGGCTTCTTCACGAATTCAGTCAGCTGGTCAAGCTGCTTGCGCGTATATGAAGCCGCGCCTTCAGCACAAATCCCGCCTATGTATTTTGCATTGTCGAATACCGTGAATCCGTAGCCTTTCAATATGCCGTCCAATTCGACGAATTTCATGCCGAAACGAGTATCCGGCTTGTCGCTGCCGTAGTATTTCATCGCGTCGTTCCATGTCATGCGCGGGAAATCCTCCTTTATGTCAATTCCGCGCACCGTCTTGAAGAGATGCTTTGCCATTCCTTCGAAAAGCCTCAGGATGTCTTCCTGTTCGACAAAGCTCATTTCGCAGTCGATCTGAGTGAATTCAGGCTGCCTGTCGGCTCTCAGGTCCTCGTCCCTGAAACACTTGACAATCTGGAAGTACCTGTCGAATCCCGAAACCATCAGCAATTGCTTCAATGTCTGCGGGGACTGAGGCAATGCGTAAAACTGGCCCGGGTTCATCCTCGACGGAACGACGAAATCCCTCGCCCCTTCCGGAGTGGAATTCACCAGCACAGGAGTCTCGACTTCGAGAAAGCCATGGGCGTCAAGATAATTGCGGACCTCGAAAGCCATTTTGTGGCGCAATTCGAGATTTTTCCTTACCGCATTCCTGCGCAGGTCGAGATAACGGTACTTCATCCTCAAATCGTCCCCGCCGTCGGTATCATCCTCTATCGTGAACGGAGGAGTCGCCGAAGCGTTCAATATATTTATCTCTTTAAGCCTTATTTCAATATCGCCAGTATCGATCTTCGCATTCTTGCTGCTCCTTTCAGCGACCGTTCCCTTGGCCTGTATTACATATTCGCGCCCGAGTTTTTCCGCAGCGGCATTGACTTCGGCGGAAGAAGTCTCGTCCGCCACAAGCTGCGTTATCCCGTATCTGTCACGGAGGTCTATGAAGCTCATTCCTCCCATTTTCCTTACGCGCTGTACCCATCCGGCAAGGCAGACTTCCTTTCCGGCATCCCCTATGCGCAATTCTCCGCAAGTGTGTGTTCTGTACATATCGATAATGTTTATGTTCCGCACCGCGCCATATGGCCGGTCTATCATGCAAAGTTAAACATTATCGCCGTAATAAGCGAATAAATCGGCAGGACGGCCCGAATAATTTCATCCTAAACCAAAAAAACGTATTTTTGCAATGATTATACGACACTTATGGAAGTAAGAGCAAAGAAAGCGTTGGGACAGCATTTCCTGACAGACATGAGCATAGCCGCACGCATAGTCGACAGCCTCGTCATATGCGCAGGAGAAACGGCTTCCGGCCTTGCGGAAAACATAAAAGGGCCATGCCATGCCGCAGATGCGGACAGGCACTCTCAAGAAACAGGCTGCAAAGCGAACATATCGGAAGCAGAACGAACACAGGGCAAAGGAGCTGCCGGCGGAAACCGTTGCAAAGCGAACGCGCTGGAAGCAGAACTATGCAAGAGCCTGGGGCCGGCGCCTGCTTCTTCCCGCAAGGCGAACGTACTGGAAGTCGGACCGGGGACAGGGGTTCTCACCGATTTCCTGCTGAAAAGGGACGACATCAACCTGAAGCTCGCCGAAATAGATACGGAATCGGTGGAATACCTCAGAAACCGCTATCCTTTTCTCGGACCTGACCTTGTCGAAGGGGATTTCCTGAAAATGGACCTCGGGCTGATGTTCAAAGGAGAACCTTTCTGCGTGATAGGGAATTTTCCGTATAACATTTCCTCGCAAATATTCTTCAAGATATTGGAATACAAGGACAGGGTGCCGCAGGTTGTAGGCATGCTCCAGAAAGAGGTAGCCGAACGCTTGGCCAGCCCGCCTGGAAACAAGAGCTACGGAATACTGTCGGTACTGCTCCAGGCATGGTACGACATAGAATACCTGTTTACAGTTCCGGAACATGTGTTCGCCCCGCCTCCA
This sequence comes from uncultured Bacteroidales bacterium, assembly GCA_944322605.1. Lineage (GTDB taxonomy): Bacteria > Bacteroidota > Bacteroidia > Bacteroidales > UBA932 > CALUPD01. The sequence goes on from CALUPD010000037.1 coordinate 14,439, forward strand.
AAAGTAAAATCGGCGGTCATACGCATCCGCCGCAACGGCAGGACATCCCTCGGCTGCGACGAACAGCTTTTCAAAAAAGTCGTAAAATCATGCTTCAACCAAAGGCGCAAGACAATAAGGAACTCCATACGGGCGGCCTTGGGAGACGGGTTCGAGATAAAGGACACCGGGCACAGGTTCATGTCCATGAGGCCTGAACAGCTTTCCGTGGAAGACTTCGCGGAACTGGTCAACCTCATATCAGGGAAATGACATGGCCGCAAATCCAGGCCTGCCGTTCCCGGAACTGTAATCATGGTAGGCGAAACAGTAATCGGCGTTATCATCCAATGCCTTAAATTGCGTACATTTGCCGCTGATGCGCCACACATACTGTTTGCGCCCCGGCAGGTCAAATGCATTTGCTCTGCTCTCGGCTTCTGCGTATATTTGCATATAAATAAGACAGGTTATGTTAAGGAAAATACGAATCATTCTCGCTACTGTGTTCTTCGCCTTCATAACGCTTCTGTTCCTCGATTTCACGGGGACAGTCCATGCGTGGTTCGGATGGATGGCAAAAATACAGTTCCTGCCGGCAGCAATGGCCCTCAACGCGGGCGTTGTCATATTCCTGATTCTTCTGACACTCGTATTCGGAAGGATATACTGCTCTGTAATATGTCCTCTCGGAGTATTTCAGGACATCGTATCATGGGCCGGCGGCAAATACAAAAAATACCGGTTCTCCTATTATCCTGCAATAAACTGGCTTAGATACGGAGTATTCGCCCTGTTCATCGCGGCCATGATCGCAGGGATAGGGTCATTCGTGGCATTGCTCGCGCCGTACAGCTCTTACGGGCGCATAGCCCAGAACCTGTTCGCCCCGCTATGGCAATTGGGAAACAATTTCTTCGCCTACATCGCGGAAAGGGCCGGAAGCTATGCGTTCTACAGCACGGAAGTATGGATAAGGAGCATCCCGGTATTCCTGATCGCGCTGGCGACATTCATCATCATTGCGATTCTCGCATGGCGCGGAGGCAGGACATACTGCAATACCATATGCCCTGTCGGCACGGTACTCGGATTCCTTTCGAGGTTCTCGCTTTTCAAACCAGTCATAGATTCTGAAAAATGCATAGGATGCAAGATATGCTCAAAAAGCTGCAAGGCATCATGCATAAACATATCAGAGCATAAAATCGACTATAGCAGGTGCGTAGCCTGCATGGACTGCATAAGCAATTGCCACAAGCATGCCATATCCTACAAGCCGTCATGGGGAAAAAGGACGCAGGGACAGGCCGGGCAACAGCAAGGGAAAAACACGGACCGCAATATCGGGAACTCGGGCCATCCTGAAAATGCGCCGATTCATGCATACGGAGACAAGCACGCATTCCAGGAAACTACGGAATCGAAAAACATCAATGCCGCAGCATCGGACCATAGGGACACGGCCATTGCAGGGACATCGCCCGACAGCGGAAACGCTCAAAAGCCCGCTCATGGCAAAACGGACGGCATGTCGAGAAGGAAGTTCATAGGAGTAACGGCCATGATGACGGCAGCAGGCATCATTCGCGCGGAGGAAAAGAAAGTGGACGGAGGCCTCGCGGCAATCGAAGACAAAAAAGTTCCCGAAAGGAAAACACGGATAGTCCCGGCCGGAGCACGCAGCCTGATGCACATGCAACAGCATTGCACAGGATGCCAGCTGTGCGTTTCAGTTTGCCCCAACCACGTTCTCAGGCCTTCGGGAGGAATCATGACCCTTATGCAGCCTGAAATGTCCTACGAAAGGGGTTATTGCAGGCCGGAATGCACCAAATGCTCGGACGTATGCCCGGCAGGAGCCATCACCCCTGTCACGGCGGCGGAAAAATCCTCCATCCAGATAGGACATGCTGTATGGATTGCCGACAACTGCGTTCCGCTTACAGACGGAGCGAAATGCGGCAATTGCGCAAGGCATTGCCCGACAGGGGCCATAACAATGGTGGAATACGCCCCGGCGGAAACAACCGGACATGCCGGCGAAGACAGCGATAACGGCAGCGGCGCAGGAAACGGAGCTGGCAGGAGATTGCGCAAACGCCGCCATGGAAACCCTATGGTGCCTGTCGTGAATGCGGAAAAATGCATAGGATGCGGAGCATGCGAAAACCTGTGTCCGGCACGCCCGTTCAGCGCGATTTACGTTGAAGGCCATCGGGCGCACAGGGTCATCTGACAGGCAGCAAGATACAAGGCAGAAGCCTATTAGTCAAATCATCAGAAAACAGACCGACATGAAACGAAAAAGCATATCCGAAAAAACCGATTTGTCCCGCAGGGATTTTCTGAAGAAAATAGGAGCGGGCGCGGCTGCCGCATTAGCAATACCAGGCTGCGGAAACGGAAACAGGACCGCCCTGCCAGGCGAAGAATCGGGAGAACCGGCAGGAATGACTTACCGGACGAATCCCAAGACAGGAGAAAAGGTCTCGCTTCTCGGCTACGGGTGCATGAGATGGCCGACCATAGCGGGAACAAGCGGCAGGGACGGCGACGAGCAGCTCGACCAGGAGATGATCAACGCCCTTGTCGACTACGCCATAGCTCACGGGGTGAATTATTTCGACACATCCCCGGCTTATTGCAAAGGGCAATCCGAACGTGCAACCGGCATAGCCCTGAAAAGGCATCCGAGGGACAAATATTTCATAGCCACGAAACTGTCCAATTTCGCGCCGTCCACATGGAGCCGCGAAGCATCGATGGAAATGTACCGCAATTCGTTCAAGGAGCTCCAAGTCGACCATATCGACTATCTGCTGCTGCACGGAGTCGGAATGGGAGACGACGGCATGGCCGAATTCCGCGCCCGTTACATAGATAACGGGATGCTCGAATTCCTGCTCAAGGAAAGGGAGGAAGGCCGCATCGGAAACCTCGGCTTTTCCTACCACGGGGATGTAAAGGTATTCGACTACCTCCTTGAAAACCACGACAGGTACAAATGGGACTTCGTCCAGATACAGATGAATTACGTGGACTGGAGACATGCAAAGGAGGTCAATACGAGAAACACGGACGCGGAATACCTTTACGGGGAACTTGAAAAAAGAGGCATCCCGGCAGTAATAATGGAACCGCTTCTCGGAGGAAGGCTCTCAAACGTGCATAACCACATAGCCGCCATGCTCAAGCAGCGCAAGCCACAGGCAAGCGTGGCGTCATGGGCATTCAGGTTCGCCGGATCATTCCCGGGAGTCCTTACCGTGCTCAGCGGAATGACGTACATGGAACATCTCGAAGACAATGTAAAGACGTTTTCCCCGCTTGAAGCGGTAACGGCAGAAGACCGGGAGTTTCTCGAAGAAACGGCGCAGACAATGCTCAGGTATCCGACTATACCGTGCAATGACTGCAAGTATTGCATGCCGTGCCCATACGGGCTGGACATTCCGGGAATCCTGCTCCATTTCAACAAATGCATAAATGAAGGGAACATGCCGTCTTCGTCCCGGGACGCGAACTACAGGAAAGCAAGAAGGATATTCCTGATAGGATACGACCGTTCCGTGCCGCGCCTGAGGCAGGCGAACCATTGCATAGGATGCAACCAGTGCGTAAGGCATTGCCCTCAAAGCATAAACATACCTGCGCAAATGCGAAGGATAGACAGATTCGTGGAAGACCTGAAACAGGGCCGCGAATTTTAGACACGGACGGATACTATAACGGACAAGGGAGGCAGCTCCATGCAACACGTAAGAAACACCCATGAACTGCAATTATAACATCGAACAGAAAAAGGCCATTGAGATTCTCTACGAAGAAAAATGCTCATGCGTCGTCCTCAAGGACGGGGAATACAGGATATTCCGCCAGCGAGGGGTAAACGACCTCTACGGATTAGTCAAAACGGGCGGGGACTTCCTGAGCGGTGCGTTTATTGCAGACAAAGTCGTAGGAAAAGCCGCCGCCGCGCTCATGGCGTTAGGCAAGGCAGGCGGGGTTTTTGCCGGCACGATCAGCGGGCCCGCCTGCTGCATGCTTGCAAAGCACGGGATTCCGGTTGCATGGAACGAGATCGTCCCCCACATAATCAACAGGGCCGGGACAGGCTGGTGTCCGATGGAGACAGCCTGCGCCAATGCCTCGACACCTGAAGAATGCCTTGACAAAATAGAAGAAACGCTTGCAAGAATCGCAGCTGGCAGCAATGCCGGAAACGCTGGAAAAAATATTAAATAGAAAAAAAACAAATTCAAAGATTATGACTGCAACAGAAACTAAAGCAACCCTTTACAGCCTGAATTACAGCGATGCCAAAACATACATGGTCGCTGCGCTGTTCATTGCGGGAAACATCATCCTTCCCCAACTCTGCCACATGATTCCTGACGGCGGATACATATTCCTGCCGATATATTTCTTCACGCTTGTGGCCGCCTACAAGTACGGGTGGAAAGCCGGGCTTCTTACGGCGATAGCATCCCCGCTGATAAACTCGGCGGTTTTCGGAATGCCTGCTCCGGCGGTTCTTCCGATCATACTTATAAAGTCAGCGATGCTCGCCATGATTGCAGGCCTTGCGGCATCCTATTTCAAGAAAACCGCATTGGTGCTGTTCGCGGCAGTAGTGCTTTCCTACCAGATATTGGGAGGGCTTGCAGAATGGGCCATTACCGGAAGCCTTGCAGCCGCCTTGCAGGATTTCAAGCTCGGATTCCCGGGAATACTGATTCAGATATTCGGAGGCTGGGCCGTCGTTAAATACCTAATACGCAAATAACATGGCACCGCTGTTTATCGGAGGCATAGGATTGCAGGAAATCCTTGTCATCGCCCTCGTCGTGCTTCTTTTCTTCGGAGGGCGCAAAATACCGGAACTGATGAAAGGAATCGGCAAAGGCGTGCGCTCGTTCAAGGACGGCATGAACGGGATAGAAGACGATATTAACGAAGACAAGGGCAAAAAGACCGCAAAAGACGAAACTGTAAATCCCGACGGCGGCACGCCGGAAAAGAACAATTAGGCCGCATGGGCGTTGCCTGCGCAAATAACTTATAAGGCCAATCCGGATTTCGCATATGCCTGCGCATGCCGCTTAATCCGGAGATTGCCTGGAGGTTGCCCGCCGCAGGATAATGCTGTCTCTTTAGCTGCTGCAAAAGGGAATAAAGCAAAATGCTCATTAGGCATGACTAAGGCAGTTGCCGTCTTCGGCTTTTGCCGTTGCTAAAGGGACTGAATGCCAAACGCCCATTAGGCCAGGACACTTCTCCCAATGGAACAAGCCGGCCGGCAAGAGGAAATAAACGGTGATACGCCTCCGCTCTCCTGCACGATGCAGACTACCCGCACAGGCCTGCAAGAGGCCTTTAACGGCGATACTCCGGACAAGAACAGGCGGAAGGCATTCAGCAAAGGCAGCCTGCGAGCGTATTTCCTCGATAAGCTGCTGCCGCCACTCATGACAACTGCTCGTGAGAATTATATCCGGCCAGAACAATCAGGCATTTTGCAGACAGCAGGTTCTCTAATTAAAAACAGGATATTGAACAAAGCCCTCCGGGCAGATTTACGTCCTCGCATTTAAACTGATTTTCGGACAGAACGATATGGAAAACGCCACTGGATCATTTTGGGATCATCTCGATGCCCTGCGAAGCGCGATAATAAAAATCGCGGCGGCATCCGTATTGTTCGGCGTACTTGCATTCTGTTTCAAGGAAACGCTGTTCCAAATCGTCCTTGCGCCGAAAAATCCAGATTTCATCACCTACCGCATCCTCGACAGGATCGCCGGCCTTGCCGGAGGATCCGCAGGAGATTTCAACATAGAGCTGATCAATACCGGACTTGCAAGGCAATTCGTCGTTCACATGAAGACCGCCCTTTGCGCAGGGGCGATTTGCGCGTCGCCGTACATACTGTACCAGATTTTCCGTTTCGTATCGCCGGCCCTCTACTCCAACGAGAGAAAATACGCCGTCAAGGTAGTCGGATGGAGCTACCTGATGTTCTTTGCCGGGATGTGCATATGCTATTTCCTCATATTCCCGTTGACATTCCGCTTTCTCGGGACATACCAGGTAAGCGCGGAAGTCGAAAACCTCATATCTCTGGACTCCTACATCTCGACTTTGCTGACCATGTGCCTGACCATAGGCCTTGTCTTCGAAATCCCGATACTCGCATGGTTTTTCGCAAAACTCGGATTCCTGACCGCCGGATACATGTCCCGCTACAGAAAGGCCGCAATCATCATAATCCTTACCGTGGCAGCCATCATCACACCCACGTCCGACGTATTCACCCTATTCGCCGTATCATTGCCGATGTGGCTCCTGTATGAAGCCAGCATACTGATAGTCCGCCGTACAGCGAAATAAGGCCGAGGCAGGGCAAGGCTTGAAAAGATTGTCGCAAAACCTTGACCGCCGGTACTGGGACACGTATCCTCGAATGCCCTTGCCGCAAAGCCGGAACGAAACCAAGAATGCAATGAAACAGCACTATCGTCCAATTCGCACCGTGGTGATAAGGATGAAAAAGGCAATACTACACTACTATCATCCAATTCGCACCCTGTTTTGGTCAAGCCCAAAAAGTCGGACGAGTCAATGGAACAGCCCTATCATCCAATTTACAGTCATGACTCCATATCGCCTTAGAAAACATCTATCGAGGGCAAGGGCAAATCGCTGTAAACCCTTAAATGCCTGAAAAGCCGTCCGTACTACGACTCCGGCCTAAATACCCCTCCTTTACCCATGCCAAGGCAGGGCAAGGCTTGAAAAGATTGTCGCAAAACCTTGGCCGCCGGTACCAAGGCCCGCAACTTCGAATGACCCTTGCCGCAAATCCGGACATGCGAAGCAAAGGCATGGAATTTCTCTACCCCAGCCTCGAATGCTTTCTGCCGCCAAGATAATCGCGCTCAGTCAACTATAATAAGGGATACTGTCCAGCGCACGCCATTGCTATAAAGCGCATTCGATTGCAACCCGGATGAGGTTAACATTTCTGTCCAACGCACGCCTTTGCCACAAAGCCATGCATGCAGTCGATTAGCGGCGTATCAGGCTGAACTGTTCCAGCACTCCATTGCCGCAAAACCATGCATGCATGCCTTCCTTGATCACCGATTTCGCATGAATCGCGAAATTACCGGTCTAGTACGTATTTTCCTGCCTTCCTTCCGGAACACGAATCGCTCTTTGCATAAACCGTAAAATTATCAGTCCACGCCTCATTTTAACATCACTCTGATATACAGCATATTATAAAATACAAACGCGGATTGATCGGGTTTTTGGAGGGCATCGCTCCACGCCTCTATCCAACAACTATATGAATATAAGCACATTGGCAAACGAGCGCGTGGACACAAATTTCGACGAGAAGATATTTGCCGTACTGACTACCATTTCCCTGCATAATCCCTGTTCCGGAATCCCTATAGAGCTCTCCTAATCCCGACTCATTTAATTCAAGGCATATTTTCCATAGCATATGTCGAGAAGATCCATGTGCATAATCCGGCTCGCTAATTATCAATGTGCCTGCCATAAGAAATGCAGCAGATGCACCATTGGCTACGAGAAGAATAAAAAGCGCGGTGAAGCTGAAGAAAGTCCTGAATGCAGATGCACTATTGACCATGAGAAGAATTCCGAAGCATTCTTGAACAAAATACATTTAAAACGCAGCACTATCAGAACCGACTTCAAAAAACAATTCAAGGCTATCCTTGGACAACACATATTTAGAATCGCCTACATATCTCTCTGCAAGAGATAGACTTACGGTACAAAGAGCCTCCCGGACTCCATGACAAAGACATCACACGTCAAGCGAGATGATGTATTTACAGTGCAAAGAGCCACACGTATCCAATTTACGCGAATTTTACGGCATCATACAAAACTCATAGCGTTCCCAAACCACCATGATTGCGGCGCAACACGCATGACAGCGGTAGCATAAGGGTCGCCCCGAAGCCAAGAGCTATTTCTGGCAAATTTTTAGAGAGTTCGGCTCTATTCCATTCAAGGTCGCCCCGAAGCCAAGGGATATCTCCAGTCGCGGCGCAACACGTATGACAGCGATAGCATAAGGGTCGCCCCGAAGCCAAGAGCTATCTCTATTCGTGCTGCAACACGCATGGCAGCGGTCCTGCTGGTCAGCAAGATTCCTGAAAAACCACCATAGTCGCGGCGTAGCTGTTATGAAAAGCCAATCAGTCCTGAAACAGGCAGCCCTAAAAAATCACCATGAGAAATCACTATCATCAAATCCCTCGTTTTCAAGAACTCCAAAATCACCCTAAAAAACCACCATGGCCGCGCCGTAACAAAAACGAAAGGACAATCCGGCAAACCCGTTCCATCTAAAAAATCACCATGGTCGCGCCGTAGCCGTATTCACGGAACGAAGCATCCTGCCAGCGGCAATTCCTGTATTCGGATTTAAGAGCCTTGAGGATGGCCTGGCGAAGCACGCCGTCGCCTTTCCCGTGTATGAACACGACCTTCACGCCCCTTTTCTTGCCGTAATAACGGCCCATCACCCTTCTGAAATAATCGAGTTGATAATGCAATATGTCTGAATTTGACATGCCGGCCGTCGTTTCAAGCAAGTTGTCGGCATGCAGGTCGTATTCAGGAATGCCCTTTTCGCTTACCGTACCGTCTTCCCAGACATTTAGCCTGTCGGCATGATGCGCCTGAGGCTTTCCGCCGCCTTTCCATGCAGAATCCTTAGCGGGAAAACCGTAAAGGCTGGAACCATGTCCCGAGCCGCTGCGGCCTAAAATCTTCTCATCGCTTGAAATCATGCCGCTGCCTGAAGAAAAGCTTTTGCCCGAACACTTGCCGCCTGAAATCCTGCCGTCGGAAATCCTGCCACCTGAATCCCTGCCGCTACCGGAAGTCCTGCTGCCGTTTGAAATCCCGCCGCTGCCAAAAGGCATGCCTTTGCCCGAATCCACGCCGCCAAAATCCTTGCCGCTACAGGAATCCCTGTACATGTCCGGATTCATGCCGCCCGAAGCCCTGCCGCTACCGGAATCAATGCCGTTATCCGAACCCATTCCGATAGAGAGACCTGCCTGGCGGGCTGATATTCGCCGCATATCGCCTGATCCGCCTGCCGGGAATGATCGCCCATGCATCCGCGACAGATTATCCGATCCGTCAGCGAAACCCGCGTTGCCCGGCCTGTTTCCTCCAACATTCTCCAACAGGGCCTGCTCGATTCCCGGCTTGTCTATTTCATCTGAAAAACGACAGTCATCATGGCCCGTGCCATGGCCGTTTTCCTTAACGAGCGGAATCACATACGCAGGGAATCCTATATGCCTGTTTTCCTTGAACGACGAAGCATTCAACAGGACTTTTGGATCAAGAACCGATATAATCTCGAACATATCCTTCATGGCGAACAGGCTCTTCGACTTGAACGGAAGAATCCTCACTATGAATTTCCTGCTTATCTCATTCAGCCTTGCCCTCGTCAGCCTGAAAATCCTGTCACGGCCATAAGGGCCTGTCGACCCTGCATATTCCACATAATACGCATCAGGATTCGTGTTCCTGCTGCCGGCAGCCGGTCGTCTATGCAGCCTGTCATTGCCGCCGGATGCCAGCTCCGGAAATTCCTTTGCCCCGTAGTCAAAAGAAGCCGGAGAGGAATACCCGTAACCATGATTGCCGCCCGTTCCCTTTCCATAGCCCGTTCCGATGCCGAAAGAACCATGCAAATCCCCAATGGCCTTATCATCCGCCTTGACTATGTATTGGACATATATCGAATAATTGCTTTCATTTATGATATAGACATCATAATCCCCGGCAGCCGCGCCAGACTGCGAAACAGGGACATAAGCGAGCGATATTTCAAGCATGTCGCCGCCGCGTGTCTGTATCTCTCCAGAAAATGCCTTTTCGGAAGGCTTCGCTCCCGCATCCTTTATAGCTGCGGATTCCACAACCACGCACTCGCGCTCGGGGCACGGTATCCTGAACCCGTCGGAATCTTCGACAGTCACCGTGCTTCCTTTGATTTCAACAACGCGGCCTCCGCCGACATCGTTGAGAAACCTGACTATATCTCCTATCCTTATCATATCTTATCTGTTTTTAAATCGACTGAACTCCATGCCGCAGGCCTGATGAAATTACCCGGAAGCAGGACACAAAATCACGGTCTTTCCCGATAGCCGGACCTTACACATTGCCCGGATACCTGACAGAAAATCACCGGCCTTGAACGACAGCCGTGGCACGGACAGCCGGACAAACTACCCGAAAAGTTTCCTGTCTTTAGTACTTTGTAAGTACTTTGCACCGTGACTTCAAACGCACAGCCGCGCAAATTACCCGAAAGGCCATGCGGGACTCCGACCGGAATCCTGCACAGCCTCCATATTTCATTCAACTACCCGGGCTACAACGATGCCGACCTCTCAGCCACGGCCTTGGCCAAAGAAGCAAAAGCATCGGAGACCGGACCATCTTCCAAAGCCGAAGGAACGCCCTCATCGCCTGATTCCCTGATTCCCTGAACTATAGGAATCTGGGCGAGCAAAGGCAACCCGAATTTTTCCGCCATGGCCTTGCATCCGTCCTTGCCGAAAATATAATACCTGTTTTCAGGAAGCTCGGCAGGAGTAAACCACGACATGTTTTCCACAAGGCCGAGGATAGGCTTGTTTATATCCTTGTTCCTGAACATGTCCACGCCTTTCTCGACATCGGCGAGGGCCACCGCCTGAGGGGTGCTTACCACGACCGCGCCTGTAAGAGGCATGTCATGCACAAGGGATATATGGATATCGCCTGTTCCCGGAGGCAAATCTATAAGAAGATAGTCAAGCTTGCCCCATTTTACCTGCAATATCATCTGTTTCAAAGCATTGCACGCCATAGGACCACGCCATATCAAAGCCTGCCCGGCAGGTGCGAAATAACCTATGGACATCCATTTCACGCCGAATTTCTCGACCGGAACGATAAGATCCGTTCCTCCGTCTTCCGCTACTTCCACATCAGGCACCTCGTTTTCAGTACCCGTCATCTTAGGAACTGAAGGACCGTAAACATCGGCATCGGCCAGCCCGACCTTGTACCCCATTTTTGCAAGGGCTACAGCCAGATTGACGGCCACAGTCGATTTGCCCACGCCGCCTTTCCCGGAAGCAATGGCGATTATATTGTCAACCTGCGCAAGCTGCGCCTCGTCGAGATTAAGGCCTATGCTTTTCTTGGCCTCCGATTTCTTCACTATTTCAACCGGCCTGATTTTATAACCGGGGAATTTTTCGGACAACACACCGGATATTTCCTTTTTCAACTCGGAAGCCATGGCGTCCGGAGAAGGAAACACAAGGTTGAACCTTATCATATCGCCGTCTATCCTAACATCCTCCACCATGCCGAGCGACACTATGTCCTTATCCTTGGCCGGATGGATTATCTCAGACAAAGCTGATATTATGTCTTCTGTTCGCATAAATATTTATTTTTAAAATGTCTATCGCATTATTGCAAAACCGCAGCAGGCCGTGAAAGCCCGGACGACAGGCCCGCCGCCTCGTAAACGGCAGAACCCGCGCGGCAAGCGCGGGCGGCAAATTAACGGCCCGAATATCCATAGCGGACCCGGCACGCATCGGGCCGGAAAACCGGCTTTCGCGTTCATCTTGCTAAGATAGGCAAAATTCCTGCCTCAGGGTAAAGAAAACCCCGAAAGTTTCATGCACTGCTTCAAGGCGCAGCCCATGCTTTCGGGGCGGTTCATTTGGCATTGCCGGACAAAACGGCCGGCACGTCGGTTCAAATTCCGCAAGATTATTCGGCTATCGTCATTTCATCCACAAGATGGCCAGCACCGCCGAATTTGTCGATAATGAAAAGGACATACCTTATATCGACATTTATGCATCTCTGCAATTGAGGCTCGAATATGACGTCGCCGCTTATCGCTTCCCAGTTGCCGTCGAACGCAAGGCCGATCAGCTCGCCTTCCGCATTCATTATAGGGCTGCCGGAGTTTCCGCCGGTAATATCGTTATTGGTAATGAACGCGACCGGCATGCGCCCGTCTTCCATAGCGTAACGTCCGAAATCGCCCGCATCGTAGAGGTCTTTCAGCCTCTGAGGAACTTCGAACTCATGGTTGCCCGGCTGTTCTTTTTCCATAACCCCTTTCAAGGTCGTGTAATAGCAATACATCACCGCGTCCTTAGGAGAATAAGGCAATACCTTTCCGTAGGTCAGGCGCAAGGTAAGGTTGGCGTCAGGATAAATAGGAGCGCCGTCCTTCATTTCGAGCAATCCTCCCACATATGCCTTCTTGGCATCGGCCAGCTCTTTCGCGCCTTTGTTCATCTTGAGCGCATACGCGTTCCTTTCAGCATTAAGAAGTTTGCCTGCGACTGCGGCCTTGTCGGAATCCATCAGCGAAATCATCGCATCCTTGTCCTTTCCTTCCAATGCATTCGCAAGGGATTCCTCAGACGAGAACACCGTCGAAGCATACACATCGTCCACGAACCTGTCGATGTCGCCGGCATAATTGTCCGCTATGTATTTATACAATTCGCCATCCTCTGCCGAAGCGACTTTCTCCTTGAAAAGGGAAAGCATGGCCTTTGCGACTTTCATATCTGTAGGCAAAGAGAAATTCTTGTAGAAAGCTTCCGCGTATTTCTTCACCCATGCGGCATCTTCGCCCGAGGCGATCCTGTCGGCAACATTTCCGGCAAAAGCCAGCAACTCGATTGCAGGGAAAGTCTCTGTAGCGTACATGCCGTCGCGGCGTTCGCTTGCCCTGTCCGATATGATCTTGTTTATGGCATCTATTGCAGTGCCGTATTTTGCCACCCTTTCAGGATCTTCATTCATCCATGCGGTAAATTCGGCTTCGGTTTCGAGCCTTCTGTTTTCCACATCCTGCTTGATGAACGATTCGTTCATTCCGATAGAATTCTTCCAGTAGTTCGAAGAATTGGCATATTTGTCGGCATACTGTATATAAACCTTAGGGTCTGCAAGCATGTCTTCCATGAGAATGTCCTGACGTATTCCGCGCACTTCCGCACGGATTGCATTGTCGATATCCCTTCTTTCAACAAGTTCTGACGCCGTAATGTACCTGTTGGTCCTGCCAGGGAATCCCATGATCATGGTGAAATCGTTTTCCTTCACGCCGTCAAGGGAAATCCTAAGATAGTTTTCAGGCCTGTAAGGCACGTTGGATTCCGAATACTCGGCAGGGTTGTTGTTCGCGTCGGCGTATACCCTGAACATTGAAAAGTCGCCGGTATGCCTTGGCCACATCCAGTTATCGGTATCTCCGCCGAATTTCCCTATCGAAGAAGGAGGTGTGCCGACAAGCCTTACGTCCTTGAATGTCTTGGTCACGATCATGAAATACTGGTTTCCGCCGTACATAGGAACGAAAGAACAGTCTACATATTTGTCAGCCTTCTTTTCGGCTTTCGAAAGCTTGCTTTTCAATTTCGATATGGCCTTGTCCTTAGCCGCGTCCTTCATCTTCGCGTTGTTGTAGATTGCCTCGAATTCCGCTGTCACATCCACGAATTTCCTCACGAAAGTGACTGTAAGGCCTTCAGCAGGAAGTTCTTCCTCCCTCGACATCGCCCAAAAGCCGTCTTTGAGATAATCATGTTCCACGGTGCTCAGGGCCTGGATGCTGCCGTAACCGCAATGATGGTTTGTAAGAAGCAGGCCTTCAGGAGAAACAATCTCCCCGGTACAGCCCCCGCCGAACTGCACTACCGCGTCTTTGAGGGATGTGTTGTTTATGCTGTAAATCTGTTCCGGAGTCAGCTTGCATCCCATTTCGGACATGGTCTGGGCATTGAACTTTTCCAAAAGCGGCAAAAGCCACATTCCCTCGTCAGCCCTTAGGACAGGAGCAGAAAAGAGAGCCGCCGCTATAAATCCTAAAATAAACTTTTTCATGTTTTAATAATTTTTGTGATTATCCGAAAATGCGGATAATCATATTTGCTTTAATCATCACTTGCGCCGCACCTGTTCCTGCGCGGCTATAAAATAATATCGCTTTGCATAAAAAACGGGAGCGCGACAACCGCCCCCGTCATTTTATCCCGGACGACAGCAACTGCCGTCCGTAATTTCATATGCATGTACGCTTTTTCTTTGCGGACATTATGTTTCGCTTTGTGAAATAAACGCTGCGCCTCGGCATTGCCGGAGAAAGATCCGCCACTGCTTCCGGCTTGCAGCTTTAACTTAGTTCAAAAGCACGGCTTCGCAAGATTCGCCGACCTTCGCTTCATTTGCGTTGGTAACCACGTAATTGCCGCGTGAAGGATAGAGGACGTAAACGCCTACATGGCAATTGTCTACAATCCATTCTTCGTCCACAGGCAAAGTGAAACTAAAGTCGTAAGAATCACCGGCAGCCAATTCGCCGATTGAAAGGCCTTCGAACGGAGTTTCATCAGCATAAGTCCTGAGCACGTGGTTGTACAGGCAGTTACCGTTAACGACCTGATCGTCGTATTCTCCGTTATAGTATTCGCCTCCGATAGTGCCCGGAGCGATAAGACCGTCTTCCATGAGGAATGCGCAAATCCTGTATTCCGTAGGATTTTCGCCGACACAATCAACCTTGCCGGTCACAATGACATTTTCGCCTGAAACTTCAGAAGAGAATGAAATTCCGACATAACCCGGATGGTTCTTCAAAGACTGGTCCATAGCCTGGGTTATCTGTCCGATTACCGCGCCCGATATTGAAGGCGAAGTATAATCCACCACGGTCGTAGGCCATCCTGAAGACGAGAACATTCTCTTGAAATCATTGACATATGAGGTGATGAACAAATCGCCTGGGTTCATTCTGTCCATCATGGCCAATACCATAAAGTCGTCGCGCTGCGTGGCCAGCTGCGCCAATGAATTGGAAAGAGGTCCGCAATAAGTACATGAAGTTGCGCTAAGCTTGTTCAAAATCACTTTCTTCTGATAAAAAACCTGCGTATAGAATTCTTCAGTCTGCACTTCTGAAGCTGTTTCGCCGTTATATGCAACTGCCACTATCTTGTAAGACGTATTGGTCGTAAGGCCTTCGACAGTGAATTCATCAGACTGCCCGTTATCGACAGTTGTCAATTCATAAGATTCCGTATCAAGAGGACAAACCGCATAAGCATAGCTTGTCGCGTTTACCGGAGTCAAGGTAAAACTTACTGAAGAGCCGCCGGCAACAACGCTTGAAATCGTTATGAAAGGATTCTTGCCATTTCCGCCGCCACCTCCGTCGTTTCCACTGTTTTCAGCAGGCTCGCAGCTCATGAACCCGAACGGAAGAACAAGGGCCAATGCCCATAATAAATTTTTAAAGTTTTTCATATCAACAAAATTTTGTGTTTTATTTCATTATTAAAATCTCACTGTCAATGAAAGGTTTGCACCGGTATATGCAGGCGTGAAACGGCATACCCCGCCAGAGCAAATGTATCCTTCCTTGACACGGCCATAGCTCAATGCGGCACGTACAATCGAATGAGTGAACGCCACTCCGGCCTGGTAATAATGGTGCTTGGCATCAGGATTACCATGGTTGAACATGTCGCTTACGTAGATGCTCCATTTCGGAGCCATGTTGAATTCCAAAAGGGCAGCGCACCAATCCTTGTCTTCAGAAAGAGGAGAATACAGATACTGGAATTCAGTCCTCAAAGAATATTTTCTCGAAAACTTGAAAGTCATGTCGAGCACGAACGCATGGCGTTCTTCCAAATGGTTGGTCGCCAAGTCAGGAATATGCACGAGATGCTTTTGGTAAGAATACATGAACAATGCCTGGAAGCTCTTGGTGAACGACTTGTCTATATCGAAAGTGAATTCCCTGTACATCAGCTGATTGTTATAGGACTTCAACACCGGCATAAAGTTATCGTCGTAAATCGGAGCTCCTGTCTCATCGGTTGCCATCGTAAGGCCGTCCTTCAGGCTGTTCGCATAATAAGTTGAAAAAGTGGCATGCACTTTCAAACCGCGCTTTCCGCCCAATGCGGTTCCTCTCCTGAACTGGTAGAACACATCGATCTGCCCGCCTATTTCATCGTTGGCATTGACATTATACGGTTCGATCGCAACCAATGAATACGTATGCTGCGTAGTTAGGGAAGGAATATAATTCAATGAATTCGAAGTGTATGAAGAAGTCTGGTCCGGCCTCCTGTACATGTCGCTTCTCATGTTTTCCAATCTCCTGAACATCGCGCTTACGGAAAGCCCGCCGGTGCTGTAGGAAAGATCTATCAACTGGGCATTGCCCCTCTTCAAAAGATTTTCGGCATCGGAAGCCCCGTCGGTAGGACGTACTATTTCCTTTCCTTTTCCCACGTACTCGAAATTGGCAGAGAAACCTTTGTACGCATAATTCAATCTTGCCGAATAAGAGAATACGTTAGAAGGGACTTTTCCTCCTGCGTATTCCGATATATAATAATAAGTTGTTCCCGGACTGCTCCATATCCAAGGAGAATATTTATGAAGCAGGCTTCCTTCCACTGTAAAATAGTGATCCTCCAGCTTCAAGGCTTCCGAAAGGGAGAACGAGACATCCAGCCCCGTAAGGACTGTCCTCGCAGTCTTGGTGTTTATATCGTCTATGACATCCATATCCTCCGTAAAGGCAGGAACGTAATTCATATAACTGCTGCTCCAGGGATATTTCATATAATCGCGGGGAAGTCCTGAAAAGACCTTTATGTTGACAAGGTCCTTTATGTTGAACGTCAGCCTCGCGCCCGTTATTGCCGTATTGAGTCCCAAAGTCCTGTCTTCCCATGCACGGAACAGAAGCCCGCTCCCGAACTGCTCGTAGAAACTTCCGACAGTCGCCGACATGAAGTCGTTCTGCCATGACAGGTAAAGGAACGGAAGACCAAGGCCCTTGAACTGCCTGTCATAACCCTGCAGGACCTGAGGATACCATTCGGCCTGCAATCCTGCGGAGAAACCTTTGTAATTATAATCCAGTTTCAGATAGTTGTTCGAACCGTAATTGCCTTCCGGAGGAATGAACCCGATAGGATTGTCTTCGACGTAATGAATAGTATTCGTTTCGAACGAACCTGAAAGCTGTCCGAGATATTTTCCGGAACTCTTTTTCCTTTCCGTGTCTTTGGCAGCATTTTTTTCAAGGTCAGCATAGGAAATGCTGTTTGCAGAAGCGGGATTGCCAGCCGAAACCGCTGACTGCGCGCCATCGGCCAAAGTGCCGTAATCCTGCGATATTCCGGTTTCAGGTTCCGATGCCGACACGCGGACGGCAACCAATAGAGCCGAAATAACGACTGCTCCAGCTATTGCTTTTTTATTCATAATGCGATTTTAATGATTTTTGGTTATTGGTCCGACCGGGATATCTTTCGCTCATTAGCCGGACTGCGGTTTTAGCGCAATCCGGCCATAGACGAAACATCTCCGGGATCTGTTTATTCAGAGATTTCTATGAGTTTTTCGATAAGTTCGGATTCAGAACCCGGAAGATAACCCGTATGGGAATAAACCTGGTTGCCGTCCTTGTCGAAAATAAATACCTGAGGAGTAAGGTTCACGTTCAACGCCCTCTTGAAATCCTGGTTGATGTCGTAAAGCGCGGTAAAATCGGAAGCCCATCCCCTTGCTTCAGCCATGGACCTTGCCCTTGCAACGGATCTTGCATCATCGATCGAAACTGCGACCATCCTGAAATCCGTTTCGTCCAGCCAGTCCGGCATCGCTTCGTATATTGCATCGAGTTCCTTTATGCATGGCTTGCATGTAGTAGACCAGAAAGATACTATCATCGGAGTTTCTCCGTCAATCAAGGATGTGACATTTATCGACTCCCCGTTCTGCTGCTCAACGCTGACTGAAGGCAGCTGCTGTGCAAATGCGAAATTAAAGCTCAACAGAGCTATTGTCAGAATAAGTAATTTTTTCATCATTTCAATCTTTTAAGGTTGACAAAGTTAATAATTATCTCAATTTATCTGCATTTTGCCTGCTAAATTTAACAAAATACGGCGAGCCCCGACATGAGCACCCGCCGTATTTTTATAACTTTCAGACGAATAACAGTTACTCGTCAGTTTCGGTTTCCTGGTAAGCCTTCAGCAGCTTTTCCTGTACATCGGCAGGAACCTGCTGGTAATCGGCAAACTGCATCGTGAATGTCGCCATGCCCGAAGTAAGCGAACTTAGCGAAGTCGAATACTTGTACAGTTCTGCCAGCGGAACTCTAGCCTTGAGGACTTCGAATCCCTTTTCGCTGCTCATGCCTTCGATTATCGCCCTCCTGTTCTGCAAATCGCTCATCACGTCGCCCATGTTTTCGCTCGGAGTAACCACTTCGAGAGAGTAAATCGGCTCCATGATCTTAGGGCCTGCGTTCCTGAAAGCTTCCTTGAAGGCGTTTCTTGCAGCCAGCTTGAAGGAGATTTCATTCGAATCGACCGGGTGCATCTTGCCGTCGAATACAAATATCCTTATGTCCCTGGCATACGAGCCTGTCAGAGGGCCTTCTTCCATTTTTTCCATTATGCCTTTGAGTATGGCAGGCATGAACCTCGCGTCTATCGCCCCTCCTACTATGCAATTGTAGAATTCGAGCTTGCCGCCCCACTCAAGGTTATATTCTTCCTTGCCTTTTATGTTCAGGACTATGTCCCTTCCGTCAATCTTGAACTTGTTGGAAACTTCCTTTCCTTCCACTATCGGCTCTATCAGCAGGTGAACTTCCCCGAACTGTCCGGCCCCGCCGCTCTGCTTCTTGTGCCTGTAATCGGCGACCGCAGGCTTGGTAATGGTTTCCCTGTAAGGTATCTTAGGCGCGGACAACTCTACATCTATCTTGTAGTCATTGTTCAAATGCCATTTCATGATGTTGATATGATGTTCTCCCTGCCCGCTTACTATGATCTGCTTTAGTTCCTTCGAATATTCGACTATAATCGTAGGATCTTCCGCAGACATCTTGCTTAATGCGTCCGAAAGCTTTTCATCGTCCTTAGGATCCTTGGCCTTGATCGCGGTCCTGAATTTGGACGGAGGGAAATTGATATGCGTGAACACGTTGTCGCAGCCCGGAACATTCAGGGTCTGGTTCGTCTTCACGGTCTTCAATTTCACCGTGCAACCCAAATCTCCTGCGGACATCTCGTCTGCCTTGTCCCTCTTTTTACCTGCAACTGCATAAATCGCGCCAAGCCTTTCCTTTGCGCCCGTCTCTGGATTCACTAAGTCAAGCCCTTCTGAAATCTTTCCGGACATTACCCTGAAATACGAGACTTCTCCCAAATGAGGCTCGACCATGGTCTTGTAAATGAATATGGAAGCCGGACCGTCCACCGTGCATTCCTGGAACGCGCCGCTCTTGAGCTCGCCGTCAGTTTTGGCAGGAGAAGATGTCGCCCTTATGATGAATTCCATCAGACGTTTGACACCCATGTCCTTCAGGCCCGAAAGGCAGAATATAGGCATTATGTCGCATTTTCTCATTCCCGCATTCAGCCCTGCCCTTATCTCGTCTTCCGAGAGGATTCCTTTTTCAAAGAACGTTTCCATCAGGGTATCGTCGTTTTCCGCTGATTTTTCTATGAGTTCCTGATGCAGGATGGCTGCCTTTTCAGCGTATTCTTCGGGGATATTTTCCTCGATTCTCGTCCCCTGGTCGTCCGTGAAGGTGTATTTTTTCATTTTCAGGACGTCGATGAACGAATTGAATCCCGAACCGGGGTTCACTGGGAACTGGACAAGAGCGAGCTTCGACCCGAATGTTTCCTGAAGGGAAGCGAGGGTGTCGTCCCAATCGGCTTTCTCATGGTCCAGCTGGTTGACCCCTATGATAAGAGGCTTGTTATAATTCGTGGCATACCTTGCGAATATCTGCGTTCCTATTTCGACCCCCTGCTGGGCATTCACTACCAAAACGCCCGTGTCCGCCACGCTGAAAGCGGAAATAACGCCACCGACGAAATCATCCGAGCCGGGAGTGTCTATTATGTTCAGTTTGTGATCCATGAATTCAGTGTAGAGCAAAGTGGAATAAATGGACCTCTGATATAGCTGCTCGATCTCCGTATTGTCGCTGATCGTGTTTTTCTGCTCTATGCTTCCCCTCCTTGCAATCACTTTTCCTTCATACATCATCGATTCGGTGAGAATCGTCTTGCCGGACTTGGAACTCCCTAAAATCACGATGTTCCTGATTTCGTCTGTAGAATAGTTTCTCATAATTCTCCTTTTATTTGTTAATAATCCAAAGTTCTCACCAAATTTAAAGAAAAATTAATACGTATGCAAATTAATGGCTTTTTCCATTTCCCCTTCGGATGAAAAACCCGAAAGCTTCCATGCCTGCGAGGCATGAATCCCGTATTCGAGGAGCAAATGCCGCGCATGCGCGAGCCTGAGGCCGGAAAGGACGGATTCCCAATTGTCCTTGTAGGCTTTCTCGAATTCGGAGTCGAATTTGTCTTCGTCCGCAAAAGACATCATTTCCATGCATGTCCTCTTATTAAAATAAGGAGAAATGTATATTTTCCCTGTTTCGAGAATATCGAATATTTCCTTTTCGAAATTTTCGGTGCGATCTCTCATCTTCATAGCTTGCTTGAATTTTATCATGTTAACCCTCCGTGTCGTTTTCCGATGCAAATAAAGCTAAACTAATAATACATTAATATCATGCCATGAACGATTTATCTGATTTTTTATAAAATTGACGGATCTTTATGTTTTGGCACAAATAACAACTTTCGGTTGTCATTATAGCCTATTTTACAATAAGAAAGGTTTGATTATGTTTTATCCCGTTGCCATAATTTTGTACTGCTATGGTCGACGAGGAAATCAAAAACAATATCTTCCGCTACCGGAAAGAATCTAAAAAATCCCAGGAATATGTAGCAGAGAAGTTGCATATATCGTTGAACTCGTACCGCAAGATTGAAAAAGGAAAGACCCAGCTCATAAGTTCAAGGATAAATGAAATAGCCGAAGCATTGGGCATAAGGCCGGAAAAGCTGCTGCTCGGAGACGCGGGAGAATACCTTGACGACATAAAGGAACTTGCCGCCCTGAACAGGGAGTATGCAAGAACGATAGAAGAATTGCGCGAGAAGCACGCAGCGGAAATCGAAGAGAAAAACAGCCGCATCAGGCTTTTGGAAGAAATGCTCCGCGACAAAAGCACCCTTATCGAACTGCTTCGCCAGAAATCCGAAAAGAAATAGACACCGCCTTGAAGTTGCTGGACGAATCCTCCATCCGGAGATTACGGCATTCGGCCGTGAAAGTCCGGACACAGCCCGTGTCTCCAGCGGGAGGAGCGCGCACAAGCGATGGATGGATTTGCCGTCCCGCACATTTATTGCCCCGCTCGTTTATTGGGGCAATAATGCTGATAATACTATAAATTTTGTCTTGCGGGACGATTTTTTCCGTATGTTTGGAAAAAGTTTCACATGAGCGTATTGTTTTCTTCTTATACAAACGGCAAATCCATAGAATGCGGATGCGACGAAGCAGGAAGGGGTTGCCTCGCAGGCCCGGTAGTGGCGGCCGCCGTAATCCTTCCCGACGGCTTCGAGAACAGGCTTCTCGACGACTCGAAAAAACTGACGGCGCGCCAAAGGGAACAGATGAGGACCGTAATAGAAAAAGAAGCCGTCGCATGGGCTGTTGCCGAAACAAGCGCGGAGGAAATCGACCGCATCAATATTCTTCAAGCATCGATAAAAGCAATGCACAAGGCGATAAGCTCATTGAAAACGCGCGACGGGATAGCCATTGTCCCGCAACTCATACTTGTGGACGGGAACAGGTTCGTCGATTACAAAGACATCCCGCACGTATGCATAGTAAAGGGAGATGCCAAATATGCTTCCATAGCCGCCGCGTCCATATTAGCAAAAACACACAGGGACGAATTAATGAGCAGGCTCGCTTGCGAATATCCGGGCTACGGATGGGAAAAGAACATGGCATACCCTACAAAAGCGCACAGGCAGGCTATCAAGGCCCTCGGGGCTACGCCGCTGCACAGGAAAAGCTTCAAACTCACAGAGGACTGATTCATGATAAAGGCTGAGAACATAGAAAAATCCTACGGCAACCTTAAAGTATTGAAAGGGGCCCGTCTTTACTCCGACAAGCCGGAAGTCATAAGCATCGTAGGCCCGAGCGGCGCAGGGAAAACCACTTTCCTTCAGATTCTCGGGACTCTATCGAAGCCGGATTCCGGTTCCGTCATAATCAACGGCATCGATCCTTTTTCATTAAGCGCAAACGAGCTTTCTAAGTTCAGGAACAGGGAAATAGGATTCGTATTCCAGTTCCATCACCTTCTGCCGGAATTTACCGCCTTGGAAAACGTAATGATACCGAGGCTGATAGGAAATCCGGATTCAAAAAAGGCAGCAAAAGACGCGGCTTCGCTGTTAGAAGAGATGGGGCTTGAAGGCAGGATGTCGCACAAGCCTTCCGAACTCAGCGGAGGGGAACAGCAACGTGTCGCGATAGCAAGAGCGCTGATAAATTCGCCCTCGATCGTTTTCGCGGACGAGCCGTCGGGGAATCTCGACAGCAGGACAAAAAATGAGATACACAACCTGTTCCTCAAATTGCGGGACACCCACAATATAACGGTAATAATCGTAACCCATGACCGGGACCTCGCACGCATGAGCGACAGGATCATTGAAATGAAGGATGGGGAAATTCAGCTTTAAGCAATTCGACATAATAAACACCGAATCCGCCATGAAAGTCGGGACAGACTCCGTGCTGTTAGGTTCATGGATGAGATGCATGGCGGAAGACCGGATGCTTCTCGACATCGGATGCGGCACCGGAATACTTTCGCTCATGGCTGCGCAAAGGACTCCGCATGCAATGATTACCGGAATCGAAATAGACGGCATATCGGCAAAAGAAGCAAAGGAAAACGCCTTGAGATCCCCTTGGCCCGGAAGGATAGAAATACTGAATTGCTCTGTCCAGGAATATGCGTCTTCCGGCGAAGTCCCGGTTTTCGATCATATATTTTCCAATCCGCCTTATTTTTCAAGTTCCCTCAAATCGCCGGAAAAAAGAAAATCCGAAGCAAGGCATAACGACAGCCTCCCGTTCGAGACATTAATCGATACCGCAATGCGGCTTATGAGCGACGATGGCAGGCTTTCCATAATACTTCCTGCGGACGAGAGCAGGATATTCACTGAAAAAGCGCATCTTAAAGGGCTTTATCTCGCAAGGGCCTGCCATGTCAAAACGACTTCGGCCAAACCGCCCAAGCGGATTCTTTCCGAATTCTCGAAAAAAGCCGTTCCGGCCCCATTTCCCGAAACACTCACGATCCAGGACAACGGAACATATACCGCGCAGTACCGCAAACTCACGGAAGACTTCCATCCTTTTTTCTGAGAACCGCCCCCAATACTTTCTTTTGCATTTGCATTGTTGTTTTATGGTCACGCTGCCATAGTCGCCATACCTCCATATTTCCCCCTTGGGATACGCTTCCTATATGGACTTTGTATACTGTTATAGCCACCATGCCTCCAATATGCCCCTTTTGCACATCCGCCCGTTTTTCCGGAATATCGCCTGAACCGCCCAGCCCTCGCACGGCTGCCACCGATTCGTGCCATGCCGCCCGCCCGAAGCCCATGCAAGATTATAACCCTGCTGCCGCAATCCGCCAACCGCTCCTGCATTGTGCAGCCCGTTACATCCGCCCGCTTTCCCCATACGGTCCTGCCATTCATGCTCCCCGTCGCTCATGATGCCCGCACCGCCTGCCCCCATGCATTCATTCCACTCATCCATGAGGACAGTCATTCATCATGCTCTACGCCGCTCATCCCATCCGTTCGTGCGGCCTGCTCGCGCCATCCGCCTATGCCGTTCTTTCCAGTACTTTCGCCCATGCACCAGTCATTCAGGCCCCGTCGCCCACGATGCCCGCAACGCCAGCCATATGCATCCACCCCCTCATCCATGCAGCCAGTCATTCATGCTCCGTCGATCATCCCATCCGCTCGTGCGGCCCGCTCGCGCCATCCGCCTATGCCGTTCTTTCCAGTACTTTCGCCCATGCACAGCCGAACTGGCTTTCTCCCATGCAGCTCGTCCGCCATGCTCATATAATTATCCGTCCACAGTCCTCATTCTTAACTATTTGATTTTTACCGATATGTTAAAATCAGGCGTGGACTAGTCGTATTTTTTGAGACCACCGGTCCACGCATAAAATCTGTCAAATATTGTAAATCAACACATTATCAAAAATAGATGTGGACAAATAATTTGGAGACACATTGATATTTGGGATGCTTATCCGCTTTGTTACGCCCCTAAAAAACCGGCATAGCCGACATTCGGGGCGGCAAAATTGGAGCACCTGCAAAAATACGTGTCTTTATGACACCTTGCATAAAAGGAGTATCGTATGTCATCAGAATCACCAATGCTTCAAGAGTATTGATTTTAACGCATTCGCAGAGACCATGAAATTTGCGATACACGATTTGTTAGTCGAAACCGTATTGTTTTTTGACGCATTCGCGAGGCCGCTATCGATATGCGGGCGGGGAGGACAACCCTGATAGCAAGACAACCAAGGAAGAGCCAATGAAGCGGCTGCAAAATACGGCAATGCGGACAACCATAATAGCAAGATGGCCAAGCACGTAAAAATAGAAATATGGCACAATGCGCGGATTGCTAAAGATAGCCTTAAAATCAAGACCAACAAGTAAGAATGGAAATATGGCCCGATGCGCGGGGAGGATAGCCATACTTGACAATTTCGTGCAAACGCCTGCATGCTTAGGCTTCTATAACAGGATTGCATTGCCATTTTAGCCGCCAGTCCGCATGCCCAAGGGGCGTTCACGGACAAAAAAGCATATAGTATGAATTCGACAAGTCATAGGAGGTTTAAAACCAAGAGAAGAATGAGATAAAAATACACAGTATGAATTCAACAATGCGTTTACTGCCCAAACGAATCACGCCAGTAGAGATACACATAGTATGAATTCAACGAGTCCCGGCAATGTTATGGATTCCTGACAGGATTCCGGCCTGCTTATTGAGTATGAATCCGACACCGTCCCGGCCATGTATCACGGGCATTTACGGACAATTATAAAAACCGCATGCCTCTATATGAATTGCACCCCAAAGACTTGTCTATCCTTTGGAGTGCAAATTAATGATACCTGTCATTTGTACCGGGCGAAGAACGCGGACTACTTCCTTTCAAGGAGCGCAATTCAATGTGGCGCACCTCGCTTATCATGAAAGCAAGGCCAATGAGTACCGCGAAGATGCAAAAGCCGACAAGTTCGAAATATTCGCATGGACACAAGGCCTATGATGAGCACTGCGAATATGCGAAAGTCCCTGCCTTTGCTTTAGTGCAATTCAATGCCGCCCGGATTCAAGACACTCATTTCCTCCGCGAGGCTATCACATCGCGCTCACCTCCTATCGTTCCGGTGAATTCAGGACACTCATTTCCTTCGCGAGGACCGATATGCTTTGGCGCAAATCAATGCCGCCGGAATTCCTCTACATCGACATCTTCTTGCGAAGCAGGACACGGGAATCTGCCGGAATCCCATTATGCAAAAAGTCATTTCCTTGAAATGGCTTTCTTCACGGCATTTATTATATGTTCCGAATCAAGCCCGTAAGCCTTCATCAGTTCAGCCGGAGTTCCGCTTTGTCCGAACTTGTCATCGACGGCAACGAACTCCATCGGAACAGGATTGGTCCTTGCAAGCAGGGACGCGACGGACTCGCCCAATCCTCCTGCGATAAGATGTTCTTCAGCGCAGACGACAGCCCCCGTTTTCCTCGCCGACGATATGACGGCATCGGAATCAAGCGGCTTGATCGTGTGGATATTTATAAGCTCGACGGATATTCCTTCTTTTTCAAGGGATTGCACCGCCTGGACAGCTTCCCACACAAGATGGCCGGTAGCAATCACCGTAACATCCGTTCCTTCATTGAGCATAATGGCTTTCCCTATTTCGAAACGCGCGTTTTCATCAGTAAAGTTAGGCACCGACGGCCTTCCGAAACGAAGATATACAGGCCCGACATGCCCTGCAGCCGCAATCGCAGCCGCTTTTGTCTGGTTATAGTCGCACGGATTTATCACGACCATGCCGGGAAGCATCTTCATAAGGCCGATGTCCTCCATGATTTGGTGGGTCGCTCCGTCTTCTCCCAATGTTATTCCGGCATGAGAAGCGCATATTTTCACGTTAGTGCCCGAATATGCCACGACCTGCCTTACCTGGTCGTAGACCCTTCCTGTGACGAAACCGGCAAATGAGCCGATATAAGGGATTTTGCCGCTAAGCGACAATCCGGCAGCCGCGCCTACCATGTCCGCTTCCGCTATCCCGCACTGGAAAAACCTGTCAGGGAATTCAGCGGCGAAAGCATCCATCTTGACCGATCCGGTAAGATCGGCGCACAAAGCCACCACGTCCGGATTCATTTTTCCGGCTTCGAGAAGACCGGCCCCGAAACCGGATCTCGTATCTTTATTTCCTTTATTCGTATATTCTTTCATGATATATTCATTTTATCTAATACTGTAACTGATAGCCAACCTATGGAACCAGCGTGGAAATGGTGATATATTTTATCTAACACTGCAACCGATGCCCGGATGCCGTTAATAGTCTCCGAGAGTTTCCTGCAATTGGGACAATGCCTGCTGCTCCTGCTCTTTGGAAGGAGCCTTTCCATGCCATTTATGAGTGCCTTCCATGAAATCCACCCCTTTTCCCATCACGGTCTTCATCAGAATCATCACCGGCTTGTCGCCGGTTTCGGAATATGCATGGGCCTTATCGAAAACCGAAAGTATGGCATTCATGTCGTGGCCGTCGCATACGAACGTCTTCCACCCGAAAGCATTCCATTTCGACTCAAGGTCGCCGAGAGCTATCACGGAATCCACCGTGCCGTCTATCTGCTGGCCGTTCCAGTCCGTGATTGCAATAAGCCTGTTCAGCTTATGACGGACAGCGAACATGGCAGCTTCCCATATCTGGCCTTCTTCGCTTTCCCCGTCTCCGACAAGCACGTACACGAACCTTTCGTCTTTGTCCAGCCTTTTGCCCAAGGCGGCGCCGGCAGCAACCGAAAGGCCCTGTCCCAATGAGCCGGAAGCCACGTAGACGCCCGGAAGATGATGTTCGACTGAAGGATGTCCCTGAAGACGGCTTCCGAATTTCCTGAATTCAGCCAGTTCTTTCACGTCGAAATAGCCGGACCTCGCCAGCACGCTGTAAAACAAAGGAGACATGTGCCCTGCCGAGAGGAAAAACATGTCATTGCCTTTTCCGTCTCTGGACCAATGTTTCGGAGAGTGTTTCATAACCCTGAAAAACAAGGCGGTTACAAAATCCGTGCTGCTAAGGGAGCCGCCCGGATGACCGGACTGCGCACCGGCAACCATCCTTATTATATCCCTTCTTACCTGGGACGCAATTTGTTCTAAGGTGAATTGATCGCTCATTATTTTTGCTTTTATATCATTTGACATATAAGTTCATTCCAGCTCCAGGAAACCTTTCATCCGCGCCGGGATATTCCCAATCAGGTCCTTCGTGCAGGTCCTTCTTCGGGCAGGCCAACGGTCCGGGAGAAGGATTGGATCATGCAACCATATACCCGAATCGATTCTGCTACGCTCGATGCGTAAAGGCTACCCCTGCGGAAGTTCCTGCAATCATATACACGAACCGATTCTTATCAGGAATATGCCCAAGCCCCGCACGCACAATCCTGCAACCATATACCCGAACCGGTTCTTCGGGCGAAACGGCTTGCCGGACCGCGTTAAGATGCGCCACGCACTCTTGCGGGCGGGAGAATCCCTGATCTTGGACTTGCCGGACTGCGTTCGGATGCGCCTTGCATCCGCCCTTGCCGCCTCCGCTCCAAGCGGAACGATCGACCTCTCCCCGCTTGGGCAAACGCCTCGCCATGGAAGCGCAAGCCAGGAACTATTAATAAGGTGCTAAGTTAACTGTTTTTTAAGAATTCTCATTAAAAATCTTAACTTTGCGGACGAATAAACGAAGGAGAACGTATCCAGGAATGAAAAACATAAGAAACTTTTGCATTATCGCCCACATAGACCACGGTAAAAGCACCCTTGCCGACAGGCTTCTCGAATACACGAATACCCTTAACGCAAGGGAAATGGAAAATCAGGTGCTCGACTCCATGGACCTTGAGAAGGAAAAAGGCATAACCATAAAAAGCCATGCCATCCAGATGCAGTACAACTGCAAGGGAGAGAATTATATCCTGAACCTTATCGACACCCCGGGCCATGTGGACTTTTCTTATGAAGTTTCAAGGGCCATAGCCTCCTGCGAAGGGGCCCTTCTTATCGTGGACGCCACGCAGGGAATCCAGGCACAGACGATTTCGAACCTGTACCTTGCAATCAACCACGACCTCGAAATAATACCCGTCCTCAACAAGATCGACATGGACGCGGCGATGGTGGACGTAGTAAGGGACCAGGTAATCGACCTTATCGGATGCAAGGAGGAAGACGTCCTTCTCGCGAGCGGAAAAACCGGACAGGGCGTTCCCGAGATACTCGAAGCCATTGTAGAAAGGATTCCGGCACCGGCAGGAGACGAGAAAGCGCCTCTCCAGGCTCTTATTTTCGACTCCGTATTCAATTCGTTCAGAGGGATAATCGCATATTTCAAAGTAGTCAACGGAAGCATCCGCAAAGGAGACAAAGTCAAATTCTTCAACACCGGAAAAGAATATACGGCGGAAGAAGTGGGTTTCCTCAGGATGAAGCTATGCCCTACGGATGAAGTAGCCACAGGAAACGTAGGATACATAATCTCAGGAATAAAGACGGCCAGCGAAGTAAAGGTCGGCGACACGATAACACATGTGGACAATCCGTGCACGGCATCCATAGAAGGGTTCGAGGAAGTGAAGCCGATGGTATTCGCAGGAGTCTACCCGGTAGAGACTGACGAATACGAAGACCTCCGCGCGTCTTTGGAGAAATTGCAGCTCAATGACGCATCCCTTGTTTTCGACCCCGAATCGTCGCTCGCGCTCGGGTTTGGATTCAGATGCGGATTTCTCGGACTCCTGCATCTTGAAATCATACAGGAAAGGCTTTACAGGGAATTCGGGATGGACTGCATCACGACGGTCCCGAACGTTTCATATAAAGTATATACCACCCAACACGAAGTGTTGGATGTACATAATCCGTCAGGACTTCCGGCCCCTACCCTTATCGACCATATCGAAGAGCCGTACATCCGCGCCCAGGTCATTTCGAAAAGCGACTATTTCGGAGTAATAATGAAGCTGTGCCTGGACAAGAGGGGAACTTTGGTAAGCCAGCATTTCCTCACAAGCGAAAGGGTGGAATTGAATTTCGACATGCCTCTTGCGGAAATAGTATTCGATTTCTATGACAAGCTCAAATCCATTTCCAAAGGATACGCGTCGTTCGACTACCATGTGATCGGATACAGGCCGGCGGACCTCGTGAAGCTCGACATCCTGCTTAACGGAGAACAGGTCGACGCGCTTTCCAGCCTTATACACAGGGACCACGCCTATGACTTCGGAAGGAAGATGTGCGAAAAGCTCAAGGAACTCATCCCGCGCCAGCAATTCGACATTGCGATACAGGCCGCAATCGGAGCCAAGATAATCGCAAGGGAAACGGTCAAGGCGGTCCGAAAGGACGTGACGGCAAAATGCTACGGAGGCGACATATCAAGAAAGAGAAAGCTTCTGGAAAAGCAGAAGAAAGGGAAAAAGCGCATGCGCCAGGTCGGCAACGTCGAAGTGCCGCAATCCGCATTCATGGCCGTGCTTAAATTAGATTGACACCGGGCATCTCAGGCCTGCAAGGATTATGCGCAATGAACGGAAAGACATTGACAGGAGTATCGTTATTCACGGGCGCAGGCATTGACGAACAATACCTGCCTGACGCCGGCATACGCATAGTCGCAGCCAATGAGCTCATAGAAGACCGTGCAAGGCTGTACAGGCATTTATACCCTCAATCGAAGATGATTTGCGGAGACATCATGGATGAAAAGGTATACTCAGCCCTCGTGGAATCCACCCCGGACAAAATAGATTTTTTATTGGCTTCTCCACCATGCCAGGGAATGAGCATCGCCGGAAAGAACCGCTCGCCGGAACAGATGCTTAAAGACAAGCGCAATTTTCTCATATTCAAAATTATCGATTTCATGAGACTGAAAAGGCCCGATTACGTAATGATCGAGAATGTGCCGCAGTTCCTTAAAATCGAATTGCCGTTCGAAGGCAGGCAGTCCAAAATCACAGAGATATTGGACATGGCATTCGGAAAAGAGTATGAAATAATAGCAAAAATCTATGACGCCGCCGATTACGGCGTAGCCCAACACAGGAACAGGGCAATCGTAAGACTGTACCGCAAGGGGCTTTCATGGAAAGAGCCGGAGAAATGCGACAAAATCACAGTCAGGGAAGCCATAGGACACCTGCCGAGCATAGAAGCGGGAGAACATTCCCCGATCAAATGGCATTTTGCGAGAAAGCATCCGCAATCGCAGATCGAATGCATGAGACATACACCGACAGGCAAATCCGCAATGGAAAACGAGCAATATTTCCCAAAAAAGAAAAACGGGGAAAAGGTAAAAGCATATAACACGACTTACCGGCGAATCGAATGGGACGAACCGGCACCGACAATAACGATAAGGAACGATGCCATAAGCTCTCAAATGAATGTCCACCCGGGAAACAGGAAAGAAGACGGCACATTTTCGGACGCAAGAGTCCTGACTCCATTGGAACTCATGCTGTTGTCATCCCTTCCTAAAGACTGGAACATTCCGGACGATACTCCGGAACTGCTTATTAGAAAATGCATAGGAGAAAGCATACCCCCGCTTTTGGTAAAAAAAATCGTCGAACAGATAAACAGATAATCCTATCATGACAAAAAGAATAGAACGCCCGAAATGGATATTATACCGTCACACGCGCGATTTCGATTATCTGTGCACAGTGGCCGAAACATTGAAATCCTTTTCAAGGACGACCATAACCACCGAAGAAAAGGCCAAGCTTAACCTCAAATTAAAGGAGATGGGGCTGTACAACGAGAGGAATCCGGAGCTTCCGTTAGATGCCATAAATCATAAAATCAACCAGCTTG
Source organism: uncultured Bacteroidales bacterium (assembly GCA_944322605.1). Classification (GTDB taxonomy): domain Bacteria; phylum Bacteroidota; class Bacteroidia; order Bacteroidales; family UBA932; genus CALUPD01. Next base: position 45,730 of record CALUPD010000037.1, read on the forward strand.
CCTACTACATGTTCGGCTACAAAACAAGCATGAACGGGCTTGCCAGATTCATGTTCAGCCCGTTAGGCAATCTTCTGCTAAAACACAGGCATGACGGCGAGAAAACGGCAAAAATATTCTTGACAATGCTATGGGCTATCCAATACAGCCATCCGTCGGGAGGAACCGGAAAAGAGTTTCAATTATACCCTTTTAGACTTATTTTCAAATTATTGTCAGACCCTAAACTAAACTTCGAGCTTTATGCATATGAAGTAGCCTATTTGGTAGTATTCGTGAAGACCATCGACTCCGTGTCCTACGAAGACCTGACAAACTCGATCCTTTCCCTACGGAAACTTCCGGATGATGAATTGGCTTCGAAATTCCAACAGGACAGGCACGCATATGTCAACTCCGCATACGAATGGGATTATTATGTCACGGAATTCCTGAAATCAGCGGGAGTGCTGAAAAAAGAATACGGCAACACTATATGCAAGCTGCAACACGGGCAGACTCGCACATACAGGAAAATAACCAAGAACAAGGTCAGCCTTCCTGAAGGCCTAATCGGATTCGCAAGGAAATTGGAGGCCGAATATTCCTTTACAGACAAGCCTCTGCCCCTTGACGATAGAGAAAGAATGAGAATCGATATCATCAAGGAAATATACGGATTTTACCCGGATTTGCTTCTTTTAGAAATAGGAGAAGCTCCGGAATTCGGAAAATTGCTGGAACTGCCTAAGTTAATCGAACAGTATTCCAATAATCCCGAAAACGAAACCGCATATCTTTTCGAAGAAGTCCTTGCAGACGGATTCAACATGTTCTATAACGTAGAAGCCGAAAGGAAAGGAGGCTCAGGACATACGGATATAGAATGCATCTACTTGCCGAAAAAGAAAAAATTCGCTGTGGAATCAAAATCGACAGCCAACAAGCTCTCCGGGATAAACGCAGGAAGGCTCAGGGAACACCGCGAAGAAATCGGAGGCGAATATACGATAGTCATTACGCCGAGGTATGTTCCTGCGGCAAAAAGGGACATTCTTGGCAACCCTGTAGTAATCCTGCTGGCCAGCACTTTCGCAGAATACCTGTACAACTGCATAGAACATGATGTCAGGGAAATCGATTATGAAGATTTTGACAGAATCATCGTAAACAACTTGGGGAAGGACATAAGCAGGGAAATCTCCGACATGTCTATTGCTAAATTCTCAACGGCCGGAGGCGCAAAGTGATGATACTGATAACGCAGGAAGACAACATGCGGATGATGGCCAGGTATCCTGACAAATATTTCGATCTGGCAATAGTCGATCCTCCATACGGAGTCCTGAACAAGACGGCACGCGGGGGCGATCGCAAATTCAATAAGGAAGAATACAGCAAATGGGACGTAAAGCCGTCTGATTCGTATTTTGACGAATTGTTTCGTGTTTCTAAAAACCAAATCATTTGGGGAGGAAACTATTTCGGACAGCTATGGACAAGAAGCCCCTACAACAAAGGGTTCATAATATGGGACAAGAACCAGCCCGAGTCGCTCAATAATTTTTCAATGGCAGAAATGGCATGGTCGTCATTCGACAAGCCGTCCAAGATATTCCGATTCAGCGTAAGAAGAAACAAGGGAAAGATACACCCTACCCAAAAACCGGTAGAATTATACGAATGGCTGTTGAAAATGTACGCCAATGCAGGAGACAGGATATTGGACACCCACCTTGGAAGCGGAACGATCGCCATAGCATGCTACCGTGCAGGAATAAGCCTCACAGCATGTGAAATAAGCGAGACCTACTATAAAAAGGCCATTGAAAAGATTTCAGAATACGTTCCGGCAAGCCAAATTGAACTTAATAACCGCGCTGCCGCTATCAGATTCGAGAACCAGGACAGGGAATGCCGGATGTACCGCGAACAAATCATGCAATTAGAATTGTTTGAAGAAGAAACAGGATACAGCAATCATAATTGCAAACCATAGATTACCGGCATCATGCATTTGCGCAAAATTGCAGAAAATCGCGTTTATACAAAATCCGGACAACGCCAAGCGCAATTCCCCATTTGCATAAAAACGGCATCATTAAAACCCGAATGCCCTCCGCCTTGAATTCTTGAATTCATAAGGGCAGAAGGCATTCATCGCCATAAATTATCTAATCCCGGCCAATCGGAAAGCAATCATAAAGCCTTTAAAAGCCAATAGCTGTCGGGAATCGTGATTGCCTCGTCAGAAGAGAATCCATAATATACCGGGGACTTCACCGCCGCCTCCGCGCCGGAAGCAAGATATATGAAAATCCTGTCCCTTTCGAACCTGTATTTCGAATCCGCAGTATATACGTCCGGACTGACCGTTATTCCCCCTTCCGCAATTTCCATATTGAAATCCTGCATGCGGGACTTGTATATGGCATCCGCCTCAGAAGCGGAGACAGAATGCTTTTCGTATCTTATGTATGTAGAATCCCCATCTGTACGGACAATCCTTATCTCGGGATAGACCATAACCGACTTCCCGGTTTTATCGATGCATGCCATATCGTATTGCGACCGGGTCGCCTCGATATATTTTTCCACATCCCAACCGTTTTCGCTCTTGAAATCGATATACAAGGTATCCGACTGCAATCGGGCATCCTGGAATTCCGTATCATATACGCTTCTGTGCGAATACCGCCCCGCTATCGAGACCGCAGACACGGCAAGTGCGGACACTGACACCAGCCACAGGACGAGCATCGAAACGGCAAACCATCTTTTCTTCACTCCGAAGAGGAGCGCCAAAGAAAGGTAAATCAGCAATATGGCAGGTATTCCGGCGACCAAAAGCACGAGCGACTTCAAAACCATCGCATTCATTCCTCCGAGCCATATGAAGTCCATGACATCGCCGGAAAACGCGCTCCATCCGATTTTTACGCCAAGGACGACCGCGCTGAAAATAACGGCCGCGCCGCAAATTCCGGCAATCATAAAAAAGATTCCGCAAACGACAGCCAGCACGCGGAATACTGTCCTGGCAACCGTCCGATCCGGTCCGCCATTGTTGCCGCCATGGCATGCATGCCCGACGTATTTTCCGCCTGCCGAATTGGCACGGCTGCGCCTGCTATTCTTGCCTATGTCCCTGATGCTTCCCGATTCCCCGCGCATCTGCGCTTTCTGTTCGTATGTCGCAGCCTTAGGCATGCATATCCACAAAACGAGATAGGCTATCGGAAACACCCAGTTCAGCCAGTCATGCGAAAAACTAGAAAAAAACATTGCTATGCACAAGATAAGGAACGGCGCCCTTATCATGATCTCGTCAATTCCGAGCCACGCGGCTATCCCGGACAGCACTCCGCCGAGAATCTTGTTGTCCGTGTTCCTGTAAAGCCGCTTTTTGCACCTGCGGCTGCCGCCTGTTTCCTCGGAGGCGTTTCCGTCCCCTGTCAATGTACCGGCGTCTCCGAGTATAGAGATAACTTCGTTTACGATTTTCACGGATACGACTTCCGAGCCGCGGCTTTTCTCTGTTATGAGTTCCGCAAGCCTTTCTTCAATGTCATCCATTATTTCCCCGCCGCCGTCCCTTTCGCCGTAATAATCCCGCAATTCGCCTAAATACGAGTCCAATATCCCATAGGCCTCTTCATCAAGGACAAATGCGATTCCGCCTATGCTTACTTTTTCAACCTTTGTCATAATCCCGTTTTTTATTATTGCTGTCCGGCAAAACTTTTCAGAGGGAGATTGCCCATCCTTCAATCATGCAGCCGCCCGATAAGAACCGCTGTTCATAAAATGCCGATAATCAACCCGCTGAACATGCTGCCGGACACTGATGTTTTTTAATACCGACTCTCTTTATCATTTCTCAAACGGCCTATCGTTTCCACCAATTCCGACCAGGCCGAGTCCATTTCCGCGAGAACTTCGCGGCCTTTATCAGTAATGCTGTAATATTTTCTCGGAGGTCCCTGCGGAGACTCCTCCCACCTGTATGTCAACAGCCCCTGGTTCTTTTGCCTGGTCAGCAAAGGATATATCGTGCCTTCCACGACTATCATCCTGGCCGCCTTCAGCTCGGAAAGAAGGGAAGATGCGTATGCGTCGTTCCTGCTGAGTATGCTCAATATGCAATACTCCAGCACCCCTTTGCGCATTTGGGATCTTATATTATCCGTACTGATTGATTCCATGATCAATATTTTGAAAACCTGTTCATGTTTTCCGCAGTCACCGGAAGCCCGCGCATTTCGCATTTCTGCGCAGGAGTAACGGCCAACGGAGCCACAAACCATATAATCACGTATATCCAGAATCCGGCACCGCCGAAAAACAGCGACACTACCGCCACTATCCTTAGCAGCAACACGTCCATATTGAAGTACGCAGCCATGCCGCTGCATACCCCTCCGAGCCTTTTGTCATCGGAATCCCTGTAAAACTTCTTTTTCGCTTCCATATTATATCCCTCTTTTTTCATGTTATACATTTCTGCATATTCCTCGTCCGGCATGCCGAGCTGGGCCATGACAGACCTTACCAGTTGCAGGTTCACGACATTGTTGCTCGAACCTATCGCTTCCGAAAACAAATCCGCGATCCTGTTTTCTATGTCATCCATTACCTCCGACGTGTATATTCCCATTTTCACATTTTCCCTGAACCTTTTAAGATAGAGGTCCAGCTCATAACAGGCATCCTCGTCGATTATGAATGTCCGCGAGCCTATGCCCACCGTTAAAACTCTTTTCATATCATTATGTTTACAATAAAAGCTTGAATATCCATACTACCAGCATCACCCTGGAACAAGCGCAGGCCGTAAATGTTTTTGCCGGGCGATCTTTCCTCCTTGCCTCCTGGAGCCAATCAACCGGCATTGGCACTGGAATCTCTCCTTGCTGCAAAAACCGCCACCCCGCCAGCCAATCCCCTCTTACCGCCGCTCCTTGCCGCCTTGGCCGGAAATCTCCTCCTGCTGTCGCCTCTTGCCGCTTTGACCGGAGTCCTCTCACTGTCAAAACACCGCACCCGCGATAATCCACCTCCCTTTTACGCCCGAAACACGCCTTCGGATCCTCGCTTACTTTGCGGCAATCTATATTAACGAACAGACCATTTCGTCCTGCTATATCCAATTGACAATCAACAAACCGCTAAAGGAAAAAGTCGCAGTATCTTGCAGCGTTCACTACTTTCACATCGCAAATATATTATTATTTTTAGTATTATGCAATACATAGTAGCATTTTTCACACATCCGTCATTCTATGCATACAGCGATTTCAAGACAGAACGGCTTTTGTCGAAAACCGGGCATTAACCGGATTTTCGGCATACGACAACTTGCCTGATTCCAAAGCGAAGCCAATGCATTATCGGATAGGGAAAAGCAAAATCCTATGATCAACCCCATTATTGCCTCCCAAACAAGATCCGAACACAAATGCCAGAAACACCATTGCCAAATGCGGCAAAATCAGGACCGGCAATGTCAGAACCAGCAATGGCAAGAACAATAACGCCATGAATGGCAATGCAATGGACAACAATGTCAGGAGCGGCAATGCTAGGCTTGGCGATATCTGAAACCGCAACGCCAAGCGCGGCAATGTCCGAAACCGCAACATCAGAAACGGCAACGCGAGGCGCGGCAATGTCAGAAACCACAACGTCCTGAACCACAATGTCAAAAGTAGCAAATTCCTCCGCCGACAAGGTTACAGGCAGCAGCACAAGGCAAAATCTTTTCCTTGCCACGCACCGTATAAATTGCCGGGCGGCATCGCAGCCTGACATCCCAAGCCTGCATATCCAAGAGGTATTCGCTGATAATCATTTAAAATTACCAGTCCACGCCTTATTTTAACACCACCCTGATATACAACATATTACAAAGCGCAAGCGTGGATTGATGCTCTTCAAAACCACGACTTATCCACGTCTGATTTTATATATTATTGACAATTAGATACTTAAAACAAAGCCCGTGGACAGATAATTTTGCATTTGAGAGAGGGCTCATATATCCGACGAATAAGATAACATCGCTGACATTTGAAGCACCGGACTTTTAATTGAGGGCATATATATTATAAGAAGCCGCACAATCATAATGCGCCACATGATTTCACAACGGATAGAACCCGCATATATCATCGCGAGACGCCTCCGCTGCCGTATATGTATCGCGAATAAACGGATAGGACCTGCATAATCCGCGAGAGTCCGTCACCGTCATATCATTCTGCTTATATATCCTGCATCTAAAAAAACGACACGTCCGATCTGCTTGAAAGACGCACCGAAACGCCTGCGCAGAAATCTTGCAATAAACAGCCGCTCCCCAACCTCCAATGACCGCAAATCCTTGGATCGGAATTCCTTGATACACTCATCTATAGCATGGGCACGAAGTTCAGAATCGGACAATCTGATCATATCCGACTCATTCATCGATATATTCATTTCCAGATCTTTGTTGAGAGAAATAAAATACATGAACCTTTTTACAGAAGAAAAAAGATTTTCCACCGTCGCCACTTCCGTATAATGCACAGGATCTATGGTTCCTTCCTTTGAAATATTCCAATCATTAGGAAAAAGAGACCTGCAACTCAACAACTTCCTCTGCTCGCGCACCGTCAAATTGGAAATCGAAGATAATGCATGGCTCAAGCAAGCATGATGATCCCTGAAATACAATCCGGCAGAACTCCACTTATAATCCTGCGGGATACTCCCGTAACCAGCCGACACAGGATTCCTCAACACATATGCAATCACGCCAAGCAAGTAATTCTTATCCTCGACAAGCTTAATTCCGGCATTCATGGAAACTTTTTCCTTTCTCGTCCTTGATATATGCGAACACAACGCCTTCTTATACCTCATAATAAACCCTATGCAAGAATCCCTGCTACCCTCCATAACGAAATGGACATGATTATCCATTAGACAAAAGGCCAGCACCTTCGCCCCTGAAAGATTCAGGCATTTTGGAATAAGATTCATCCCATAAACAAAATCATGCACGCAATAAAACAATCCGCCCTTTTCAAGCCCTTCCGTATAAACATGATAGAATTCCATACGCCTTGTTATCTTTAACGACTAAATACCCCTGTAAAATCTTAGCATAAAGATGAGACAAAAATGAAATTGCAGACTACGTTTCGATATAAAATCAATGAAAAAATAAAATAAACTGCAAGCCGAGGGCGGTGTCGGAACCTGTTCAGGCAATGCCGAGGCGCAGCGTTCCATTGCCGCAAAGCGGAAATAAACTGCAAACCGAGGGCAGAGAACGGGGCCTGCACCGACTCTCTGCCGAGCGCAGCGCATATTTAAATAGACCTCAAAACGGAAGCAACGATGGAAATCGCAAAGACATTGCAAAGGTAAAGCATGAATTGCACGGATTACAAAAGCATATTGGAATAATCATAAATATGCCTCCACGGTCCTCTTTACCAATACACTAATAACCAATAAGTTTAAATCAAGCAGCGTGGAGAGATGCCTTTCAAAACCACGACCAATCCACGCGCCAAAATCATTATTTCCTAATCTTCAACGACTTGAAAATTCTGAGCGTGGAGACATTTTTATGTAACGCCGCCGGACTGCCGACAACAGCCGACTTAGCATTAAGATAATCTTGGACCGCCACTCTCCGTTATTGCATTAAAACAACATCGACTTACCGTTACCATCCGCTCCAGCATTACGACAGCTTTTGCCATCCGTTATCAGCCGGTCCTACTATTACAACAGCTCCGCCCTATCGCCGCATGCCGCTTATGTACGACAACAGATTGGATTACTACAGCTTACCGCTTCTGCTTCCCAGCAGCCTCGGGTTATCATCACTCGCCGCCCCGCATTACGGAAGCTTCGGGTTGCCGACGACAAAGGATTCTGTCAGCCGACAGCCGGAGCCACACATGTCACGGCTTAAACGACGACAAACTGAACCACACAGCCCCGGCTTAAACGTAGACAGACAAAAGCGGCCGAGACCACAACAGGACCCGACTTAAACGACTGCAACCACAGCCCCCGGCTTAAACGACGACAGCCAAGACCTGCCGCATGCAGACTTTCAAGGATTTCCCGCGCACCCGGCCCGGATTAAACGACGGCAGACTGGACCGCCACAGTCCCCGACTCAAACGACGACAGACTGAAACACACAGCCCCCGGCTTAAACGGAGGCAGACAAAAGCAGCCGAGACCACAACAGGATCCGACTTAAACGACTGCAACCACAGGACCCGACTTAAACGAAAGCGGCCGGGACCAACAGAACCCGGCCGCCATGATTCGGCAATCATGCACCTATCATCTATCTACACGCAAGCCCGTCGGGAAGAATGCCGTGGAAGATCCTGCGCTTCGGTATCATGCACCCGCTTATACGGTCATTATATCCTTTTCTTTTGCAGCTATGACTTCGTCGACCTTTTTGTTGAAAGAATCCGTTTCTTTCTGCAATGAGGCTTCGCCGTCTTTCGCCATATCCTCAGCCATGCCGTCTTTCTGGGCTTTCTTCAAAGCATCCACACCGTCGCGGCGCGCGTTCCTTATGCTGATTTTTGCAGTTTCGCCCGCAGCCCTGACTTTCTTGACCAATTCCTTGCGCCTTTCTTCAGTAAGAGCCGGAACATTTATCCTTATATGCTCGCCGTTGTTCTGAGGCGTAAAGCCGAGATTCGCATCGAGGATGGACTTTTCTATCGCCTGGATCATCTTCTTTTCCCAAGGCTGGATCAGAATAGTCTTGGCATCCGGAGTAGTAATGCTCGCCACCTGGTTGACCGGCGTAGGAGTTCCGTAATAATCCACATTTACCTGATTAAGCACGCCGGGATTGGCTTTCCCTGCCCTGTATGTAACCAAGTCTTCTTCAAGATGAGCCAGCGCCTTCGACATCTTTTCCGACGCTTCATTCAATATATCCTTAACTTCCATAATATTACTGTATTTTAATTTGTATATCCATATCATATTTCCAGCCATCAGGCATGTGTTCCGGACTATCCGGCCATGCACTGATACCGGCAATTCATTTGACGACCCAGCCAAAACCCCGATGCGCCTGAGCGCGGTATTCATGCGGTGCAGGATACCGGCAAATCTTTCGACACCCCCGCCAAAACCCGCTCGTATTCCGGACATCCGAAGCCGGCACTATAGTTCGAATCCTTCGTCATCGTGGCGAGGCTCGTATTCCGGACGTCCGAAGCCGGCACCGTCACGGAATCCGAAAACCGTTTCATCGCCGCAGGCCATGGGCCGACACGCAAACCGTCCGAAATTCCTGCAAGAGGCTATCAATTTTGCAAGGTTCGATGTCGGAGCTTCCGCCGCCGATCCAAAATCCCTGCTGTAGGAAGCAGACTTTGGAATCGTTCGGAAATGCAATCATACCCCCGCCGATCCAAAATTCCTGTCGCAGGAAGCAGTCTATCTGACCAAAGTCTATATCTTCGGAGAGACTTCAGCCGAAAACACAATCCGCAGGAAGCAGCCTACCTGACCAAAGTTCCTATCGGTTCGCCTTCAACGGCTTTCTTCAGATTCCCTTTCCCGTTCATATCGAACACGAAGATTGGAATCCCGTTCTCCTTGCACAGCGCGAAAGCCGTCAGGTCCATTACTTTAAGGTTCTTTTCAAGGGCCTCGTCAAGAGTCAGGACATCATATTTCACGGCATCGGGAAACTTCTCCGGATCCGCAGAATAGACTCCGTCCACCCTCGTCCCTTTCATAAGCAGGTCCGCCCCTATCTCGGCAGCCCTCAAAGCGGCAGCGGAATCTGTTGTAAAAAAGGGATTACCGGTGCCTCCCGCGATTATCGCGACCTTTCCGGACTCCATGGCCTCGACAGCCTTGTCCCTGACATAATATCTTGCCATCGGCTCCATCGGCACGGACGTGAAAACTTCGCTGCATGTCCCGGCAGACTTCAGGGCCATGGACAAGGCAATGCTGTTTATCACCGTAGCCAGCATCCCCATTTGGTCTCCCCTCACCCTGTCAAAGCCTTTTCCGACTCCGGACAAGCCTCTGAAAATATTGCCGCCGCCTATCACTATGGCAACTTGCACTCCGGAAGCCGAAATTTCCGAAATATCCTCGGAATACTGCCTCAGAACGTTTTCATCTATGCCTTTTCCTCCCGGCCCGGCAAGGCTCTCTCCGCTTAATTTCAATAGTATTCTATTGTATTTCATAATTTTTCAGCTTTTATGCGAAAACAAAAGTAGCCAAATATTATGATACTTACAAGCAAACAACTATATTTGCAAGACAAAAACAGGTTTATAAACAAAAATACAATTAATATCTATGGCAAACATTTTCACGTCATCTATCGGTAAAAAACTGATAATGAGCATCAGCGGCTTATTTTTGATACTGTTCCTGACAGTCCATCTCGTAGCCAATTCCACATTTTTATTCAGCGAAGAAGCATTCGAAACGGCATGCGAAATCATGGCTACCCCGTTCGTAACCGTAATGGTGCCTGTCCTTGCTTTCGGATTCGTAATCCACATCATCTACGCAACGATCCTTACGCTTTATAACCGCAAGGCAAGAGGAAATGAAAGATACGCGATTCCGCATAAAGGACATGCCGATTCATGGTCTGCTAAAAACATGTTTGTCTTAGGTATCATCGTTCTCGGATGCCTTGTATTCCACCTTACGCATTTTTGGGACGACATGCAGCTTCAGGAATTCATGGGCAACGAGCCTGTAAACCCTAACCAGCTCATGTACGCGACATTCAGCAACCCTGTGATAGTACTTATATACATCATTTGGTTCTGCGCATTGTGGTTCCACCTCACTCACGGATTCTGGAGCGCATTCCAGACAATCGGCTGGAACAACAACATATGGCTCAAACGCTGGAAAGCAATCGGAGTGGTGTACGTATCGATATTGGTACTCGGATTCATCATCGTAGCAATCGTAGCATATTTAAGGGCCAACGGGTATTGCGCTTAAATATTCACTATAACTGATAAAACAAATCGCAAGAAAAAGGGGTCGGCTCGAAGGGCCGATCCCTTTTTCTCATATACCTATCTCATTAAGCCACAAGCAAATATGGAGCAAACAAACCGACAGGCACGTTCAAGATCTCATTATGTGACTGATTATGCCGATTTGGCGAATCAGAAACAGATGTCTTTTGGCCATATCGCATTATGCGCTGAAAACCGCGCTTTATGCATAACATACCAGGACCTTGCGCATGCTTCGCAAAAGTCGATAAAATCATTGCCGCTTATTTCCCTGACCTCCATCTCGCGCATGCTTCGCAAAAGTCGATAAAATCACCGCCTGTTTTAGCGACGTCCAATCTTCTTGCGGATACTTCACGAAAGACAACATGCAGAATTTCGACAATATCGGAACTCGTGTTAATCCTGCCATGCACGTGCGTTCCCTGCGACTTTGGAACAACCCCATTCCGGCAAAAACATAAATTGCCGCGCTTTCAGCGCGAAGCGGAATAAGGCAATGTCGCCAAAATAGTCAAAAAACCAGCATAATCGATTAATAAACAATTAGATGCAATAACTTTGACAAAAACCTTCTTATCAAAGTTATTTCTTATGTCAAAACCCGTTATGAAAGATGTCCGCGCTGCGGCTCTCTGAAATTGATAAAATGGGGCATGCAGAGAGGTTGCCGACTATTTTTGGCAATTATACCGGAAACATAAAAGAGGATTCAAAAGGAGGAATTACAAGGCTATCGAAGATGAGAAAACCGCAGTGTACTGTCGTACATGAGGATTTTCGATTCAAGCGTAACGAAGAAAGTACCCTTTTGAGTCCTCTCGCAATCCTTAAGGCAGGGTACAACCTTAAAAGTCTTCGCATTCCGCGAGAAGCACAGCCTTGCAATCCTTAACGGCAGGGTGTATAATCTAAAAATCCGCGCTTTTCGCGAGTGTGCCATGCACAGCAGCTATGACAGCTACCTTGAACGGCCGAAAAGTCCCCGCCTTTCGTAAGTGCCCCATCCACCGGGCGTAGCCCAACAGGCTGAAACTAAGATACAGGGACGAAAAGTATCCCATCACCGGGCGTAGCCCCAAACCATAATCAGCCGTGAATCAGGATGCGGCGAGACATGTGTCCCATCCACCGGGCGCACCAAACCTTTTCCAAGCCCAAATGACGGCTTACTGTGTGCGAATCCCATGTTTGGCACAACCGCTCAGGCCTGCCCGGAGGACTTCTCGCCGAGCGTTATCGCCTTTTCGCGGTAAATGGTCGGAGTACAGCCTGTTTCTTTCTGAAAGGCCTTGTAGAAAGAACTCTTCGAATTATACCCGAGGCCCATATACAGGGCCTTCATGAACGGCTCCTTGCCGGGATCGGAAAGAATTTCCGTGGCATCCTTGATCCTCAACATATTGACATACGAAGTAAAGGACATTCCGGCATATTTGTTTATTACGGCAGACACATAAGTCCTGTTCGAAGACAAAGCTTCCGAAAGCTTGTCCAACGATATGTCATTATGCCTGTACATCTTCCCTTTGACGAACAACTCTTCGATCCTGCCGAAAAGTTCCTCCTCCGCCTTTGCCCTCGTATCATTTTGCGCAGCGGCATCCTTGCGGCGGGATTCCCATTCCTTCATGTCCTGCTCCTGCTGGTATTTCAGGACAAGCTCCGTATATTTCCTGTTCTTGCGCCTCGAAGCATAATACAGCCATGCAAGCACGGCCACTACCACGCATGAAACGAAACTTATCAAGGCTATGGCCCTTTTGGATTTCAGAACCGACAAATCCAAATCGCTCTCGTATTTTTCCTTTTCCTTATTCCAGAAAATCTCATTGAACTCCTTCTCGGCATCGAAGGTCATAACGCTGTCCATCATCCTGTTGTAGGCTTGATAATAATAAAGGCTGCTGTCGTATTCCTCCAAGGCCTTGTAGGCCATCGACAAACGCTGGAGCAGGATTCTCCTTCCGTCCCTTGCAAGGGGAAGCCGCGCGGCGGAAAGATAATGGCGGCAGCTGCTTTGGTAATCGCCCTTGTCGAAACTCAGGTCGCCGTAGCCTATGCGTATCCTCGATGCCGCGTACACGTCCCTTCCGCCTGTCATTTCCAGCCAGTACGAAGCCGAATCCAAAGAACCGGCGGCCCTTTCATAATCCTTGAGAGCCAAATAATCATACGCCTCTATAAGCATTATGTCCGGCATTTCCGACTCCAAATACGAATAATCGTCGGCGGCATGCTTTGCCATCGAAAGATAAACCAAGGACGAATCGTACTTCTGCATCGTATAATAGACCTGACCGGCAGCAAACGAGCTTATGCATTTCAGATAGCTGTCTTCCGTCGCCGAGGCCAGCCTGTGCCCGCGCAATGTATATCGGAGGCAATTGGCCGTATCGTTCCTGAACAGGTAAAGCGTGGCCATGTTATGCTGCATGAGGGCATAATTTATGGTATCCTTGCATGCCGCATATGATTCTGCCGCCTCCATCGTGAAAGCCATGACTTTAGGATAATCCATCTCATAGGTGAGATAGTAATTGGCCTTGCAATTGAGCAACGCCCCCTTCGCCTTGTCCGACTTCAAGGGCATCCGGTCCGCAAGCCCTATGTAATAGGCGGCGGAATCCTTTACGCCTGACTCTATGAAAACAGGAACCATATATGAAATGCTGTACGCGGCCAAATCGTAATCCTTTTCAGCCAATCCTTTCCTGTACGCGCGGAATGCATGCCAATAAAGGGAATCGCTCCTGTTATTGAGCTTGTAGAACCTGTACAAATCAGTGTACAAGTCCAAATTGTCGCCATCGCTTTCTATCAGCTTTTTTACGCTGTCGATTTTCATGTCCACGGCATGATACCTGCCGGATGCCGGGTTGCCGGGACGACACGCCATGCATAATGCAAATATGAAAACCGCCGCTGCCGCGCCATATCGGAATCTGCAAATCATCTTAGGAAAAATTTAAGCGCAAAGGTAATAATAAATATAATAACGATTATCCGGGAAACCGAGGTACGCATTCTACAATTTTAAAGACACCGTACACAGGCCGCAGGCCGCCTGCCGCGTTTTTGGTTTTCATTCTACAATTTTTAAAATACGTACCCCCTCAGGCTTTACAGAAGGCCTTCCGCGTGTTAATTTTACGAAAAAATCAAACACAACAACACTAAAATCATAAAGGGATGAAAAGGCTATTAACAAATTTGGCAGTCATAGTTTCCGTAGCGGGAACACTGCTTGCGATTTCTTCCTGCAAAGAGGAAGACCCGGCCGCCCCGGCCACCGTATCAATACAGGTAACAGCGACAACACCTGCGAGCATCTCGTTCACCCTGTCTCCTGAAAACGCAGTATCGGTATCGTATTCCGTTGCAAAGGCGGATGCCGCTGACTATGCATTCGAAAGCATGGAAACAAAAGGCGATTCCGATATAAGCATAGAAGAAACGGGGCTTGAAGAAAACACCAATTATATCATACGCGCATACGCGACAAACGCTGACGGCGTAAAATCCGAAGTCCAGCAAAAAGAAGCCGTAACATCGTCCGAAGCATCGGTATCCATCGATGTAATCGAACGCAAATCCACGGAAATCACCTTTAAAATCACGCCCGTCAATGCCGTTTCTTATGCCTATGCTGTAGTAGAAAGCACTGAGGACGTTGAAAGCGTGGAACTGGCAAACAAGGTAGATGGAGGAGAGGCCCGGGAATTCACCGAAACAGGATTGAAAGAGAACACGGCCTATTCCATCATCGCGGCTGCCACCAACGCGGCAGGCGATGTCTCGGAAAGAGCCTACGAATCCGCAAGGACGGAAATCGAACCCAAGGTGACGATAGGGGAAATCACCCCCCAGTCCAATCAGGCCAACGTGGTTCTAAATTTTGAAAACGCAGCCAAATACGCATGGTCCTACGCAAAGAAAGGAGACCCGCAGCCTGAAAAAGACACTTTCAAGGAAGTCGCCCTTAGCGGCAATTCCGCTACACTTCTTGTCTCCGGGCTCGAACCTTCGACCCAGTACACGGTATACGCCTACGCGATAAACACAAAGGGCTATGCAGGCGAGATTGCGTCCAAAGACTTCGAGACCATCGAATATGTCCAGAAGCCTTTCGAAATCACAGTGAGCAATATCACAAGCACAAATGCCGACATAAGCGTGACGATGGACAAGGAAATCTACTCGAAATTCTATTTCGTGTTAGGTTCCAATACTACAATCATGGACATAGACTCATGGGACTGGGAGAGCAAAATCCAGACCGGCTGGAGCTGGCCTATGTATTTCACCTATACAGACAACATGGAATGCAACCTCCGCACATGGGGAGATTCCGATTACGGCCTGACACTCGAAGGCACTT
Organism: uncultured Bacteroidales bacterium; assembly: GCA_944322605.1. Classification (GTDB taxonomy): domain Bacteria; phylum Bacteroidota; class Bacteroidia; order Bacteroidales; family UBA932; genus CALUPD01. Next base: position 61,141 of record CALUPD010000037.1, read on the forward strand.
ATATGATTGGAGGAATCCCTGAAAAAATCGACGGCACCCTCGACAACGAAGCCGCAATATGGACATCGGCGACATTGAAACCGGTCGTAATAGGGGAAAGTCCTTTGACCTGCACGATAAACGAAGTATCAACTGCAATGAGCACTCTGACCTATAATGTAACTGTTTCGGACGAAAATAATTTAGACTGCTTCTATGTATATAGTACCCAAGGAGATATTTCCCAAAACCAAACTGAATTGGACAATGCGATACTCAGCACCATACAGCGTTGGCCGGCTTACAAGCCCGGAAAAGACTCCACGCTTACTTGGCTTAGCGCATCTACCACATATACACTCATCGCCGTGGCGAAAGACAACGACGGCAAGTTAAGCGATGCATCCATACTAACCGTCACCACAAAATCATTGGATTTCGAAGGCGATGCAATCTGCTCGGCTGAAGTTTCGCAAGCAGAAAAGCATGATGTCACATTCGATGTCACATTAAACCCTGGAACTGTAAAAGTCCTCTATCATTCTGCAACCAAAACAGATTACGACAACGACCCTGATTCTTTCCTAAGGTCCTTGAAAGTGAATAACCGCAAGGAAATAACCTCGTCTGGAGATTTCAGCATCTCAGGACTGGACGCAGGAACTGAATATGTTTTCGGATTCGTGCCTGTCGATGAAAAAGGCCTTCCGGGGAAGACAGTCATAATCGAACAGGCTACAGACGAATATGTTTTCGACGGAAACCCTGACGCTACGGTGGCATTGGAAATAAACTGCGGACCTAACGAATACGGAGGATGGTCGGCCGTAATAAAGGCGACACCGTCAGAGCAGGTAAGCAAATATTTCTACCAGCTGAAATACGAAAACTACAACACCAACCTTACCGACAATGTCTTCGCAGGAAGATGCATGACAGGACAATACACCGAATACACCGGACCTCAGACATTCGCGGGATGGGGCGGAAACGGCGAAATGGTCGAAAAGAACGCTTCAATCCTCATACTTGCAATCGACCAGGAAGGCAAGCTCGCCCCTGTGGTTGAAACAAGGATAGAAGAGACTTGGAACTAAGCCGATCCTTGCCGCTTTGCCGATGACGGCAACCGGAAAAGCAAACTCCGGACGGCATCCGGACAAGGCGGCACGGGCTTGGCCCCGGCTCTTATCTTACGGCCGACACGCCGCTCAGGCGGAAAACATAAAGCCGGATAAACGCCGCTCTATAATACTCCCGAATGAGGAGACATCAAAAACATCTGGCTCATGGAGGGAATTATGACTTATAAAAGCAAAGCGCAGATGCATGGATTCGGGCTTACAGCAAAAACGCAAAAGACCCCAAAAAGCGGAGGGTGCATCAAGCGCGAAACAAGCGAACAGATAATCAAATAAATAACTAAAACATTATGAATATGAAAAGAACCCTATTAATCATGATGTCGGCAGCTGCCGTAGCGACAGCCTGCTCCGAAGAACCCATAAACCCGGGCATAACGGCCGGCATCAAAATTGAGACCATCGGCGTTCCTGACACATGCAGCATCAAGGTGCTTTTCACGCCGGATGAAAAGACAGCGTATTTCGACTATGCGATAGGAACGGACAACGACTATATCGCTTTCGACCAAGGGACTTTGGAAACCATCCAAAGGCAGGACGGGAACGAACCTTTGGAAGCGGAATTCCCGAACCTGACACCGAACACGGTATACTCCATATTCGCCAAATCCTACACTGACAAGGGGCAGTCGGCAGGAATCTTCGTGCACAAGGCCTCCACCTTGGACAACCAGTTCAAGGTCGAACTCCAATACCTCTCAGACGTTTCTGCCGGATACAGGATGACGATACCGCAGGAATACGTTTCATGCAGGTACTATCTCGGCTCCGCTTCCGAAAAAGAGGCATTCATTGCAGACCAGGTCGAATCGTCGGAAGTATCCGAAATTCCAGGAGCATACACATGCGTTAATTTCTACGACCTCGACCCTTCGACGGAATATGTGTTCTATGCCATAGGGAAGGACCGTTCAGGCATAGAAACCGAGCTTTTCGAAATCCCTGCAACAACTTATGCTTCCGATGCATGCCCTAACGCGGAATTCGATTTCGACATAGACATTTACCAAGGCACATATACCATAACCCCTAACGCCATGTGCGGAAAAATCATCGCAAGCATCACCGAACGCGGCACTGTCTCATATGTGCTTGAAGAAGGATTCTACAACGACATTCCTCTTCTTTTGGAAAGCTGGAACTCCATAAAATTCAACAATACCAACGAAGCGACAGGAGGAAACCCTCTGACACTCGCCATGACAACGCCTCAAATGGAAAACGGGACCAATCTGGAACTCTATGTAGCCATCTATGATGCAAACGGGAACATTTCAGGGACAAGGCACTTCAATCTCGCGACACCTGAATCAGACCCTGGACTCGCCGCTCCATCTCCTGTTGAAATCGAAGTGACCAACATAAGCAATGCCGGCGCAGTCTACCAGTTCACCGCCGACCAGTCCGTGCTTGGATTTTTCTACGAAACCGTCGAAGCCGACTGGTACGACGAGCTGAAAGAGACAGACCCGGAATTATCGGAATACTATCTTGCCGAAACATTCTTTGCCAACTACAAGACAATGCTATCAGCAGGGATGCAGGGACTTTTCCACTATGGCAACGGCTCTTTCACATGGGCCGAAACATCCGGACAGCCTGAATTCAGGTACTACGCAGCGGCAGTTCCAATCAACATGAACGGCCCGCGCGAAGGAGGCTGGGGAAACACCACTTTGGTATCTTACACCACCCTCGCTGAATAAAACATAACTGACACGAATTCAAAACTAAAACGGATAAAAAATGAAAAACATATTAAAATCGACTATTATGGCGGTCGCATGCATGGCAGGGCTTGCCTCTTGCAGCGAAGAGATACAAATCGACCCGTACCTCAACCTGTCAGTGACCACCTACACATTCCAAGGCAACGGAAACGACAGCGTTATCGTCAAGGTCAAGACCAACGCCGGGGACTGGACAGCAACCACAAACAACTCTTTCCTCGAAATAAGCCAGCCTGCCGGGGACAGCATCGTAATCAAGGCCCAAAGGAACACGTCGCCTGAAATGAGGAACGGCTCCATTCTCTTTTCATCAGCGGACGGACAGGCCCAAAAGACCATGGACATAGTCCAGCTTACCGCCAATTTCAGGGGAGTGTTCAAGATTCTCCCAGCTACCGGCAGAGGCCGCATGTCCCGCAACGGACAGTGGTATGTCTATGTTGACAGGACATTGGTCGAAGGAACTAACACATTTAAGTCAACAACCTACAGAATAAACCTGTTGACAGGAGAAACAGAAGAAATTCCTACACCTATGCTGACTTCCAATTTTGAAAGCACTCAAATCGAACCGGACGGGATTTCCGCTGTAAGCGATGACGGCCAATACATAATCTTCGAATCAGGAGGAAACGTATTATCCGCGCTTACCCGCGACGGTGAAATCATACCGGTTTCCATACCTCAAGGATACCACCATGCCTGGCTCATAAATATGGATGCAGACTGCTCAGTACTTATAGGAAGCGTAATGAAGGAAAGATCCGGCGGCGGTTATTGGTCAACTCCATGCAAATGGGTGGACGGCGAGCCTATCGTCTTGGACGCGCCGCAGGCCGATGCAATTAATTGGGTAACCTCGGAACTTGATACCTATCCGAGAGGATGCTCGGAAGATGGATCCATCGTATACGGCTCTGAATGGCAGACTTTCGGCCTTTGCTACTGGACGGCGGACAACAAGCTGCATAACATAGGAATCGAGAATGCCGAAATCACAGGAACAGGAGGAACCACGGTAATCAATATGATCGAAGTGCAGGCCTCTTATTGGAACATAAGCAATAACGGGAAATGGATAGTAACGCGTTACGCCGACAACTATCCTGCAAGGGTGAACACTCTCACCAACACTTATGAAATCCTCGACAACCTGCCCGGCATGGACGGATCTTGCGTAACCGATGACGGCCTGGCATTCGGCGCAACACCTACGTACATAGCATCCTCCGGAGTGGCAATAGATTTTGAAAACGCAACTTCCACAAGCTTCAAGGATTGGGTACAGGAAACTTACGGAGTAACGATACCGGGAAATATATGGCCGGAGATTGTCAGCCCTGACATGAAAGCATTTGCAGGAAGAGGCTACGAAGCAGGCACGGCCAGCCCTTACACTTCTTTCTGGGTAATGAGAATCGAATAAAACCCCGCTGAAAATTCCTGCCTTGCCACACAAAACTCATTCTCGCAAGGCGAGGCAGAGATTTTCGCCAAAATGCTTGATGAGGCCCAGAAGGAGGAATTTCAAGGACAGTAAGGATTTTCGACAGGAAAGGCTGCATGACGGCATGCGACACGACGGCGATATGCTCGGCATTGTCAGGCATCGTCTTAGTCGCAAGTGTCATAGCGACAATCTGCAAGAAAGGCGCGACGGCCGTTTTCGGGTATGACGGGAGCAAGGAAGAGGTTTTCAGGAACGTGCTGATGTTCTTGTATTTCATCGTCCTGACCGCTGTCCTGTACGGGATGGAGAATCCGTGCATGTGGGTGATATACGTGCTTACAGCCCTGTGCGCAGTCTCGGCAATCCTGTCAATCGTGAAGAACAGGTCCGCGAAAAAACAGGAATAGGCCGTTGCGCTTTAAGGCAAAGCACTTGCCCAGATAATCCGGCAGGCCTAGCATGAAAGAACCGCGCAATAAAGCGACAAACAGGCCTGAACAGCTATTAGGGTAATGTTGCCAAATAGTCGGTGACATTACCCTAATTCATATAACCTTTTTACTCTATCATTCAAATATCTGAGATCGTTTATCAACTCTTCGAATGACACTGATTCACCATAAATCATATGTAACCGCATATTCTCATAATCTATTTTCCACTGTTCAATAATAGAAGCTGGTGGAACGATATTGAGCGTTGCGGGATAAAGAGTGTCATAATCGAAGCCGCGTAAACCAATGAATGTGCGGCGATGTTCCACTACTTGACGATAGAGGTTTTCATCATTGATGGCACGTTCAGCTATTGGAGTTTTCAACATTTGCCAAATATCATACATATGTCGTGACATACGTTCTATTCTGATTAAATCCTTTGGCTTGGCAAACTCTTCATGAAGCAGAAACACCTTTTCAAGAAATGTGCGTTCCGGAAGAACTGCTCGTACCATGAACTTCTGTTCCGCAAAAGGAGCTTCAGGATATATTTGGTCTATCATAGAATTAAGTGCAATTTCTTTTACGGGTTCACTCATTGACCTACCACTAACTTCCACTTTTATTTTTGGCAGAATGTATTGATTGCCATCCAAACCATCTATGGAAAAGGATAACACGGAATCATAGTTTATGTTTATTACTTCTGGATCTGTTGTAGTGACTGGTGTTACATTCACATTTACTTTGAATTTCTCTTTTGATATACCATATTGATGTAACTGTGTCGTTAAATCGCCTTGCATGGTTTCTCTCACGAAGCTACAAGCTGCACGGCGCAACTTATCGCTTATTTGCGTCTTTGATAAAGTTCCTCCGAAACCAAGAAATTCCCTGTCGATAGCAATATCTATATCTTCAGAAAAGCGGTTAATAAGATGCCAACACTTGCTTAGCGACGTTCCTCCCTTGAAAGACAAATGGCCAGCATACGATAAACAGAACATGGCACGGAGGACTGCCGTTACCCATAAGTCCTTTTCTATAGCCTGAACGGGCAAACCTGTTTTATTGGCTGCCTGAGCAAGAACCATTTGCTGTTGTTCCTTGGATAGTTGAAAGTAATTATTCATAGGCTTGCCTTATGAAAGTTCTTATCCATGCCGGCATGAGTGCTTCGTCTGCCAACACTTTTTCCCTCTGTTCTTTCTGAAGCACGTTCTTAATTTGTTTGGCAATATCGTCCGTTACATTATCTTTCCCTATCTCTTTTAGGGCAAACGTAATTAGCATTGCAAGCGGATTGGTGAATGAAAGATTTTTGGGAGTCGTATATTTGAACTGTATAGAACGGCCGTTTCCTAAGCTTACCCTGCGAGGTGCACCGTCTGTCAAATAAACCACATTCATAGGCACTTGGGTAGATATACCTAATCTGTTCAGCGCATAAATGCCAGTTGGCACAATGCGCGCCTTATCCCTACGGGCTATCATCTCGGCAATCTGTTCGATGGATGGCATCAATACGCCAAGCCCCAAAACTGTGTCAATCTCAGGATATGCGTATATGCCTCTCGCCAGACGGATAATGTCACCTTTGTCAGTTAGCCGTTCAAGACTCTTGCCCACAGCCTTTACTTCCCCGTATGACGTGAAATCCGAAGGAAAGAAGATGCTTCCTCTTCCTTTGGCTTTAATAGCTCTCAAAATATTCTCTTCTATGCTTGCCATTATATTATGCTTTGTCGCAAAAATATAAATTATTTGCGACAATTCCGAGATTCGGGTAAAATATGAGGCTCTATTTAGCATTGCTTACAGGGGCCAAAAGAAAAATGGCTGCATCGTGCAATACGACACAGCCATTTCCACCGCAAACACAAGCCGTCAATCCACCGACATGAACCAGTAAGGGTACTGCGCTCCGAGGGCGGTAAAGGTATAATGGCGGCCTCCCATAGCCCTTCCGTCCGAGCTAATCTGTTCAACCCACCTGTCATTGGAAACATTCAGGCCATGCACGCGCTGCATGTAATCCGACAAGGACTCGGTAGTTCCCGCATTGAAATCGCAGACCACCCCTGATGTAGCCATGTATGTAGGCGTGCAGCCGAACAGAAGGCCGTCATCCGTGGCGCACGAGCCGCCGCAATTGGCAGCGTTTTCAAGATATTCGAAAGTCCCGGTCTGAGTATTTATGCGGCATGGATAATCCACTCCGTCCAGCCTGTATGTCGCTCCGAAATATTTTCCGCTCGGGCTCATGTTATGGGAGGAGGCCTGCATGTAAATTATCGTAGGGACGGACTCGCCTTCAGCCTCGCTGTTTTCTATTCCTATGTTATACAGGCGGTCGTCTTTGTAATATACGACTCCGAAAGTCTGCCATTCGGAACCGAAAATCACAGAGCCGTCCGCAGAACATCCCCTCAAATACACGCCGTTGGTCATAGGCCATCCTATGGCATCTGTTTCCGGCATGTCGAGGATAATATGCTCTCCATTCACCCATTTGCACGGGAATGTCGTGAAATTCATGTCGTTTTCTTTCTTCACGCCTCCGACGATAACGCTTCCGTCAGCAGAAATGCCCGTTATCCAAGGATTATAATATCCTGGCTGGCAATTCAATGTAACCCTTTCCCCGTCCACGTACAATTCGGTAATCATGCTTCCCTTATGTTCGAGAATCATCGTCCGCCCGTCATCGCTGATTGCAAGGCAGGAATCGTAATATCCCTCGGTATCCGTCCATATGCACGGCTCGACAGGCATCTCGGTTATTTCTCCCGTTTCAAGATCCATTATGAAGCATTCGTCGTCCCAATCGTTTTCGCTTATCAAATAAGTATTGATCCATGCATAATATTTCCCGTTACGGGACATGGCTCCCATGCTTTGGATAGGAAGGTCCTTGAACGGCCCGATGTACGACTTGGGAGCTTGGGAAATATTCAATGTCTCTTCCGCCGTTCCTGCCGCAAAACGCACTGCCCCGTTTAAATACTCATCGCTGCCGTTAGGTTCCACGCTTATTACAATGGATGTTTCCGTTTTTGTCCCGAGGCTTATGAACGGGCTTTGGACCGCCGCCGTCCATTCCGGAGCATTGGTTTCAACGGTAACGACAAGGCTGTCGCTGCCTGAATTGAAGGTATAGGTTTCGACGGAAAGGTTTATATAATCCCCTATTTCCGTTTCGCTGCATGCGGACAGTCCCAATGCCGCCGCAAAGGCCGCGATCGCCGTTTTTATGATATTTTTCATCTCTTGCAATTTAATTGTTTAACTGTTTATATCTTGCTGCCGGACTTGCATTCGCGCAAGCTGTAAATAATCATTTAAAAATTCCCCCTGCGCAGTCAAAAAGACCATGCAAGACATTCGCATAGCTTTGAAAAAGCGATTCTCTGTCCTTTCCGGCAGCTGATTCCACATTCTTCGTCCGCGCCGTCATTCGGCAAGCGTCCTGTATTCTACAAGGGTGGTTTCGCCCCATCCGCCTTCCTGCGGCCCGTTGCCGTTGAACGGAACGATTGCAGCGTAGTACCTGTAATCGGACTTGCCCGCCGTTTCCGCGTACACATGCTGTCCGATACCGTAATGCAGATAACCGGCTGCATTGTTTTCCGAATAGTTGGAATAGAACGTATCGGCCAAATAATATTCGGACCATTGCGGATCGGAAGCTTTCAGGTCGTCGTACCAGTCCGCGTCGACCGTTTCGTAGAAATAGCCTATGGCCGTTTCGTCAGCTTCCATGGTATAGACCGCACCGGCATTGCTTATGCTGGATACTTCTATTTTGCCCGGATTAGGCAATGCCAAGCTTTCATCGAAAGAAGGGGTGCTGAACGAATATCGCTTGACACCTGCTGAATTTCCTTCGGAATCCCCTATCACTACGAATAATTCAAGTTCCACATCGTTCCACATGTCCGGCGTAGCATAAGTCAATACCAAAGGCTCCGACCCCGAGGATGTCGCCGTATTAAGCCAGCCGCTCATCGCCCATGACTCTAACATGCTTATGAAATCATAGTTGAAACCGCCGTAATAGTCGCCTATTCCGCCTTTAAGGGAGACAAAGCCTATGATCTTTCCGCAATGGGAATTAGGAGAAATCGTATATGTGCCTTGGTAAACATCTATGTCTGTCGAAACAGCGACATTCGGGCATTCTTCCGATGAACAAGTAACCGCCGGTATTTCCCATAATTCGGTTTTCGCGCCCTTGCGGTCCTCTCCTATCGCATAGAACACATATTCGGTCTGCGGCTTTAGGTCCGTATAATTGACACATTGGTAATTGGATATTTCCACGAGATATTCTCCCTCTATTTCCCCGCTAAGGAAAGCTTCCTTGTCCGCAGCAGAACCTAAATAATAGCGGCATTGATAGAATTCCTGAGGAAACCAGACTTTGAATCCTGCAACGTCGTCCAACAGGTACTGCAATTCCACATGGAATCTCGTGTCCAGGGTAGAAACCTTCAGGACATTCGTTCCTCCGGATACCCCGTCCGAAGTGTACGCCTTCGCGAATATCGAATAATACGTAGAAGGTTCGAGTCCTTCGAACAACACCTCTTCGGAGCTGTTGCCGTCCACACGGGTTATTCCTTCCAGGCTGCCGTCCTGAAACGCTGACAAATCGTTTTCGCCGCCTATGGCATATTCGAACCATGCCGTCCTTTCATCAGGAGCGAAGAGTATTTTAAGGGACGTGCTGTCTGGAGAACCGGCCACAGAAATGTCTATCTTGGCCTTTATCCCCGGATTATCCATTTCCGTGCAGGCTGCAAGAAGCGCAGCCGCACAGGCGATAAATAGTATTTTTTTCATGATAGTTGTATGTTTTTAATTGTTTCTGAATTCCAAGCGGCAGGCATGGCCGGTATTCGCCAAAAGGCCGCGCCCATGCCCTATGCTCCGCATGACATCCTGAGCATTAGAAAGTATCTTCCAATACCACCTCCTTCACCTTGCTGATTTTGCCGTCCTTATCGTACACGACTACAAGCAGGGTGGCCTCGACTGAAGAATACAGGTTTTCAATAATCTGGGCAGACGTGTACTCCACAGTCCATCCCGCCATGCATTGGTCTATGAATTCCCCGTTGCTGAAATACGGGTTTTCCTGGCTTTTAACGCCTACGTAATACTTTGAAACATATTCATTAGGCACGGCTTTTATGGAAGTAGCGTAACTCCACCCGTCGAACTCGCATGAAATGATTTCTACCTGCACATCAGCTTCCGGATTGCCGTCATAATCATAGGCGGCCGTAGATTCATAGATTACGATTTCCTGCCCGCATATTCCGTTCTCGTCTACAGGGACAAAACCGAAAATATATTCTTTCTCAGCAGTAAGGTTTTCAATCCTGAATTCGCCATCCTGACTTATGGAATTGTAATTGTTCACTTTCAGGTTCTGGACGAACCATTCCTCGTCGAATCCCGGATACATGGATTCGTACTTGTACAACATCTTGACTGCATTTTCGCCAAGCTGTATGTCGAATACGGCTTCATGCACATCCATGACGGAGACTTCCGCCGTTCCTTTCGCATCGCCTACATAGTCGAGAGGCTTGGTCGAAAAATTCAAGCATGTGATTTTCCCGAGCCTGCCTTCGCTGTCCTTAGGAATCGCGAACATGGTGTAATCGCTGCCGGGCTGCAAATATGCCTGCACCGTGTCTTTATTGAAGCTGCCGGACATAAGAGGCATCCCTGTTATAATTGAAGACCTGGCCAATGATTCCGCATCAGAAGAGCCTTCATAGTACGTGCCTGCCTGATAATTGACATATACGCTTTCCACATTCGGATCATCAACATCGATGCTGTAGGTTATCGCATCCATAGTAGTAATCTTTTCAGAGAGGCCGGCAGAGACTGCGCTTTCCCCGAACACTAACTTCGGAAGATCTATGGCCTGCCATACGGCCGCATCCGTGTCCAAAGTGCCGTCAGGCAATACAGGAACGCCTCCGGCCATGTAAACTGTCTCAGGGTAAAGGAAGAATTCGGTCGTCCATGTCCTCAGCCTGCAAGACATTTCTTCTTCATATTTTACATACATCGGGACACTGAACCCGTCTGAAATGACATCGTTCCAGTCCCAGCTTTCCGCAGAGGGGGTCAATACGGCAGACGAGCCTAAAACAAAGTAATATCCCGAATACTGTTCTTTGTCGAAAGTAACATCAATATCGGCATCTGTGCTGGTGACATTACTGACCTTGATCTCGAAAGGCATCTGCACGTATTCTTTCGTGGCGAATCCTTCCGAGACGGTTTTTCCCGCATATCCTTTTGAATTAATGCCATATAGATATAAAACATATTCCGCAGACGGTTCAAGCTGCGAGACTATGAAAGTCGCGGACGAACCGTTTTCGAACTGCCTTTCCGTGAAATTTCCCTTTTCCGGTTCAGGCTCTCCTTTCTTTACAGCGGCATAAGCATATTTTGACGCATTTTCAGAAACGATGGAGACATGGGCCTGATTGTATTCCGTTTCAATCGAGGATATGGACACGACAGGTTCCGTTTCCGTCTTGAATGATTCGAACACCCTGCCCGACCTGCCTCCGGCCGCATTTACGGCTTCGGCGATTATAGTATAATTAGTGTTTTCCGAAAGCCCGTCCTTAGACAATTCCTGTTCCTGCCCGCCTTCCGCCTTTTCAGTCAATTCCGCCGCTTCGAGGTCCGAAGAACTTTCGGCAACGGTCCATTCCACTGAAACGGCATTCAAAGGGCTGATTACGAATTTTACCGAAGAAGATGTCTTTTCCGAAATCTCGATCCTTACCGAAGGAGCGGCGGAAGTGACTGCCGTTTCTTCTGCCTTGACTCCGGCCTTGCCGTCAGCGTTTATTCCATACGCGCTGACCGTATATTCAGTATTTTCCGAAAGCCCGTCCTCGGTTATGGAAAACGGAGACGATCCCTGCACCTGCACGGTCTGATAATCGCCGGATGCCGCATCGGAAGGGAATACCGCATACGCCACGGAAACGGCGTTTTCAGCCGTTATTTCAAAAGAGATGCTTGACTCGGAGGTTCCTGTTATCTTCAAGGAGACGACAGCGTCCTTTGCCTCGTCCTGGGGCTTGCATGAAAATGCCGCCAATGCCATTGCGGCGATCATGCCTGCGCTGATAAGTTTTGCCAATAATTTTTTCATCATACATGGGTTTTATGTTGTCGGAACAAAATTACCCACTGACGAAATTTCCGGCAATTTATAGTTTTCCTCTTGGATTTAATTTAACGAATCAGTAAAAATTGCTTCGGAAAGCATTATGAAAAGGATTTTATTTTTTCTTTTTCCTCATTCTGAATCTTGCGGATCTGTTCCCTGAACTTGGACGGAGGCACGCCCGTCTCTTTTTGGAAAGCCCTGTAGAATGCGGAAGCGGAATTATACCCTAGATCGGAATAAAGCATTTTCAACGGGGTGTCGTCTTCCGGGTCGGACAGTATCCTTGCGGCATCGTCTATCCTCAATGAATTTATATAATTGTAGAAAGAGGCCTTGGCGTATTTGTTTATAGCCCTGGAGACATAGACCCTGTTCGTTCCGAGTATGTCGCAGATTTTTTCAAGGGAAATGTCGCTTGCCCTGTAAAGCTTCTTATTAACCATGAGATCCTCTATCCGGTAAAACAGTTCCTTTTCTTTGGCTTCCCTTTCCTTTGACTGCCTGATTCCGTCATTCTCATTTGAGACAGGATGGCCCGGGACAGGATCTTCCGATTCCGCTGCGGCAGCCGGAAATCCATCATGCATGCCTGTTCCTTCCGCGACCTCCATGCCGCCGGCAGGAAATCCAGCATACGGCAAACCGTTGCCTGCCTCCGTATCCTGCCCGCAGGACAGTTCAGAATCGCCCGGGCGCGCCGATATTTTTTTATACAGTTCGCGCCCGGCGGCATTCTCCATTCTCAGCTTGTCCCTGGCAATCATATAATCCCTGTAAGATGCCGACAGTTTCCTGTACATCCTCGCTTTCTTTTTGTACAACACATACAGGCTTACGCACGTGATGCCTATTGCCGCAGCCGCCATAACCGCCATGGCCAGCTGCGAATCCTTTTCTTTAAGGCTGCTGTCATAGACCTGCCTTTCATATTTCATGAGAAGCCGGTTGAATTCCCTTTCATTATGCTGCGAAAGCACGCTGTCCTGCACTATGTGGTATTTTTTGTAATAGTCCAAAGCCAACTCCTTGTTTCCAAGCCCGTCCTGCGCACGGGAAAGCCCGAGCAGCAATTTGACACGGCCTTCCATGTTCTTGCGGCCGTAAGACATGTCAAGCCCTTTTTCAAAGACGGCAGCCGCTTTGCCATAGTCGCCTTTGTCGCACAGAAGATTTCCGTAGGAATGGCACAGGCCTATGTATGAAGCGGCATCAGTGCTTTCCACGTACTCCATAGCCTGTTCATAACAGGCCAGTGCGGAATCCGCATGCCCGAATCCCCTGTAAATGTCGCCCTTTATATTAAGTGTCGGGGACATAAGCGCGGCATTTCCGCTTTTACGGACGAGTTCCAAGGATTCGTCGATATATTTCATTGAACGGGAATAATCGTTCTTCAGGTAGCACATCGTGGCAAGGGTTGCGGCCGAGAATCCTTTCAGGTAATCATTCCCCATCTCTGAAGCCATGCGGTAAGCTGATTCAGCATATGGCATACCGAGAGTATCGCTCCTTAGCGTGTACAGGTTGACTATGTTGGAAAGGAATATGCACTGGTTGTACTTGTCTCCCGCTTTTTCGGCATAATCGAGAGCGGATTTGAAATGTTCCAACGCCTTCGGATAATCCACGCTTGCATAGGAAGCATATATGCCTGCCACATTATGGTACATGATATGCCATTTGCCTGGAAGCCGCCTGTCTTCTTCGTACTTTTCCAAAAGATCCATGTAATGCTTTACAGAATCAAGATTGTCCTGCATAAGCCACGACTGCGCTATTACGACCAGAGCATATGCTTCCAGCATTTCGTTGCGCGGATATTCCGACATTTTAGCACGCGCTCCGGCCATTACGCTGTCGTATTTGCCTTCGCGGAACAGTTCCGCCCATATCTCGAAATTCGCAAGGGCATTGCCGGGATCTTTTTGTAGCATCGATTCCGCTTCTTCATAAGACCGGGGAGCATGCATTCCGGACCTGCCGCATCCGGCAAGCAGAATCAAAACGACGATTATGGAGGCTCGAAAACCAATACAAATTTCACGTATAATATATTGTCCCGTCAGAAGGATTATAGCGGTTTCCTACGGACCGATTTTAATTCCAAAGGTAATCGTTTTCGCACAAAAGAAAGAAGCATGCTGTCATTTTTCAAATCGGCGGATGCAGGCAAGAAGTTTTGAAAAATCGGACAATCTGCGTAATTTTGTAGATAAAGCGGCCTTGCACGCAGTATCCGGAAAATCCGGCGATTTTCAGCAGAAGCCATGCATTTTCTCGCGGGAGGCATGCGCGGCCGGCAAAACCATTTTTTATGAGAGACATTTACATTTACAACACCCTATCAAGGAAAAAGGAACTTTTCGAACCGGTAAGCAAAGGCATGGCAGGGATATACGTGTGCGGCCCGACGGTTTACGGCGACGCCCATCTGGGACATGCAAGGCCGGCCATAACTTACGACGTGCTTGTCAGGCTTTTAAGGGAAGAAGGATACAAAGTAAGGTATGTAAGGAACATTACCGACGTGGGGCATCTTGAAAACGATGCCGACAGCGGGGAAGACAAGATAGAGAAGAAGGCAAGGCTTGAACAGCTCGAACCGATGGAGATAGCCCAATATTACACGATACGTTACCATAGGGCCATGGACAAGCTCAACACCGTGCCTCCGAGCATCGAGCCGAGGGCTTCCGGACATATAATCGAACAAATCTCTCTCGTGCAGAAAATCCTCGACAGCGGATACGCGTACATCAGCAACGGTTCGGTCTATTTCGATGTCCGGAAATACAATACCGACCACAAATACGGCGTTCTTTCCGGCAGGGTAATCGACGATATGATTTCCAACACAAGGACATTGGACGGACAGGACGACAAGCATTTCCCTCTCGACTTCGCCTTATGGAAAAAGGCCTCTCCCGAACATATAATGAGATGGCCTTCGCCATGGAGCGACGGATTCCCGGGCTGGCATCTCGAATGCTCCGCCATGAGCGAAAAATACCTCGGCAGGGAGTTCGACATACACGGAGGAGGAATGGACCTGATGTTCCCTCATCACGAATGCGAACTGGCCCAGAACACTGCATCGAGAGGATGCGGCGGCGTAAAATACTGGATGCATAACAACATGATTACCATCAACGGGCAGAAGATGGGCAAATCCTATGGCAATTTCATAACCCTTGAGGAGCTGTTCACAGGAAACCACAAACTGCTTGCCCAGGCATACAGCCCGATGACAATCCGCTTTTTCATCCTCCAGGCTCATTACAGAAGTACCCTCGATTTCAGCAATGAAGCCTTGGCCGCAGCTGAAAAGGGACTTAAAAGGCTTATGCAGGCCTGCCGGGACGTGATGAAACTGACAGCCGATGAAGGAGCGCCGTCTATCGCGGAAATCGCGGAAAACAGGGAAAAGATATTCTCCGCTCTATGCGATGACTTGAACACTCCTGTGGCGATAGCCCATCTGTACGAACTCGTAAGGCTCGTGAACCAGATAAAGGACAAGACGTCGAAGATAAACGCGGAAGACCTCGGCCTCCTTAGGGATTCGTTCAAGGACATAGTAATGGATATTCTCGGACTGGAAGACGAGCAGGCTGAAAGCGAGAATGCCGGAATGTTCGACAAGGTTATCGAAATGGTCCTCGAAGTACGCAGGCAGGCCAAGAAAAACAAGGACTACGCGACGAGCGATAAAATAAGGGACAGGCTCTCCGAAGCCGGAATAACGATCAAGGATACCAAGGAAGGCACGGAATGGAGCATCTGAGCCGTCGCTACTGAGGCTCTCATTGCCGGAAACAAGTGCGGACAGTTGAATCCAAAGCAGCATAGCCTCCAGTGCCCCAGTCATGGGAGAAGCCCGGACACAACACTGTAGCCACGCCGTCATTCCCTAAGATGCGTGTCCCGTCATGGGAGCAGCCCGCACCTGAGGGTACCAGATAAAGTTACCGGCCAGAAGATTTCCGGCCTGCATATCATATTAACAAAGGATTATCGGCATATGGCTTGCGGCATCGCATGGCATTATGAATAATCCTATTAATTATTAGTGCAAAATGATTGAAAAAGGAATGAAGGCCCCTGATTTTTCAGGGACAGACCAGAACGGCAAAAACATATCTCTCGGCGACTTCGCAGGCAAGAAATTAGTGCTGTATTTTTATCCCAAGGACAATACCCCGGGATGCACCGCCGAAGCTTGCGACCTGAGGGACAATTACGAAAGGATGCTGGCATCCGGGTATTCAGTGGTAGGCGTGAGCAAGGATTCGCAGGCCTCCCACCTGAAATTCATAGAAAAGCATTCGCTTCCGTTCCCTCTCATCTCGGACACCGACTGCAAGATACAGCAGGATTACGGCGTATGGGGCGAAAAGAAATTCATGGGGAAAACCCATATGGGAACTATCCGGACGACATTCATCATAGACGAGAACGGCATCGTCGCCGATGTCATAAGAAAGGTAGACACCAAGAACCACTCAAGGCAGATACTCGGCGAATGAGAGCATTGCCGAACACCTCTCCAGGAGCTTCGGTTTCATAATCCTCTTTATGTAAATGCATAGAAACTACGGGACTTAAAGAAAGTTCCGTAGTTTCATTTAACAATTTTTATAGAGACCGCATTCGCCTTGGCTAAGCCCGTGCAATCACCGCCAAAAGGCAGTCTTTAGAGAGTTAGTCCTATGCGGCTGCCTGGAAATGCGTTATAAACAGAAAACCTCGCTGCGACATTTGCAGCGAGGTTTTTATCACTGAAGCCCTGCGGCCCCTTATGTTGCCGGTTAAAAGAACTTGGCTCTTGTGTCCTTTATGCCGGCCTGGTCGGTCCACACTGAAGGGAGCATCCTCATCTGGTACTGCGCCGACTGCATATTGCGCCTTTGGGCGTCATCTTCCGTATAGAATGCGCCTGTTTCGCGGTCTGTCACATTGAACATGTAAACGCCTACATTTCCTACAACAGGGCCTTCTATCTTGTTCAGCTCAGCGCCTGCTACTGCGCCGATGAATGCCGGATCGAAAGAACGTGAAGAGAAAGCTCCGAATGAAACGGCATCTTCATGGCTCACGGTCGTACCGAGTTTTTCAGCAATCTGCTCCATTGTCGAAAGGCCTTCCGTTTCGGCTTTCATCTGAGCCGCGATCTTTTCGCCTTTCTTCCTGTTCATCAAAGTCATTCTTATCTGGCCCTGTACTTCTTCAATCGGAGTATATCCTTCTTCCTTTATTGAAGTAAGCGCAGCCACGAAGAAATATTTGTTGTCCACGGTTATTATCTGCGAAACATCGCCGACTTTTGCCTCGTATGCCCATCTGCTCAGTTCCCTTGCATTGTCATACGTCGCTACGGTCTTGGCCCCGTCGATTATTCCGTTCGCATTATATACACTGAGGTTTTCTTCTTTCGCTATGTTATTGAAATTCTCAATCTTTCCTTCGGACCTTGTAGCAAGATCGTTTGCCTGGGAATAATATTCCTGGAACGTAGCCCTGCTTGCGATTACATCCTTGACAAGGACTGCAAGCTGGACTTTTCTCACAGGCTTGGTCTTTTCAGTCACCATGACAACGTGCGTGCCGTAGTCGGTCCTTACTTTCATGTATTTGTCAGCCGGAGCGTAAAGAAGCTGTTCGAATCCCGGAAGCATGTATGTCTGCGTAAGCCATCCCAATTCGCCGAAATTGCCGTTGTTCCTGCTGCCCCTGTCTGCCGAAAGCTGTTCGGCCAAAGCCTGGAAATTGCCTTTTCCGGAATTCAGCACGTTGATTATGCTGTCGGCACGCGTGTCGAGAGCGGCCTGGTCATATCCTTGAAGCAGTATATGCTTTACATAAATCGAATCCGACATCATCTTGACATCGCTGATCCTTGCAGCCTTGTAAGATTCACCGCTTTCGAACACCGGAAGAACGTCTTTCATGCCTGCCGAGAATGCGAATTCTTCGAGTTCCGGAGAAACCTGCTCAAGTTCTCCTTTTGCATAGTAATGAGGATCGAGAGGTTCGTCTGAATTCCTGGCAAGATAGTTCTTCAGATTGGAAGCTGTCGTGAATCCTTCGTAAACCTTGTCTATATCCGCTTTGGCAAGTTCGTAATCTTTTTCAGAAGGAACGACTTCATAGACTACGTACTCGATATCACGCGAAGCATTTCTCTTGTATTGCTTCTTGTGAACGTCGTAATAATTCTTTACTTCTTCCGTAGAAATGGTTATGGTCGTATCCGCGCCGAATCCTATAGGCTTCATTATGAAATCCACCGAAGATGTTATGTTGTTATTGTCTATTTCGCGCGCAAGTTCCACAGGGTTCATTACCGTGCTCTTCAACAAGAGGGACGAGTATTTGTTGAACATCTGCTCGGTGTATATCGCGTTTTCGAGATACCCCCAGTATGCGGCCACGCTGCCTGACTGGTCCAGATTTATTTCCCTTACGAGGTCTGCCACGAGAGTCCTGTCGAAATTACCTTCCGGGTCATGGAATATCCTTTCCCTCATAAGCACTGGAGAAATTTCCCTCCCCTGGGTAAGGTCGTACATCTCTTCTTCCCCTACGCCTATGCCGGCATTCTTAATTGTCGGCAATACTACGTATTCGCTTACGAAATCCTGCCATGCGCTTTCGTTTATGTATTCCTGGACCTGATCGTCCGAAGAAGCTCCGCCGGAAGTTATCTGGTAAATCTGGGTATAGTAATCGATTTTCTTCTGATAATCCTGATAGGAAATAGACTTCCCGTTCATTTCACCCACATCGTATTTAGATGAAAACATCGAGACCGCCGTCTCCAATGTTGCCGGATCGATTATAAACGACAACAACGCCAAACCGATAAGTACCGTAATGAAGGCACCCATTTTAACTCGGATTTTCTCCAAAACTGCCATTTCTATATAGTTTTTAATTATTAATCAGTGTTATAAGGCTGCGAAGTTAATAAAATTTTCCTTACTATTTTAATATAGGTCCGACAAAATTAACGGTATCCACATATTTGCGGCCGGTAGAATCGTTTTCCACGTAAGTATAGCTGTCGAACGGCTTGAGGACGGTAACATCCCTTACCATTTCGTCAGATACCATCCCGTAGCCCTGCATATACCCTTGCGGAGAAGACATGCGGACGAAGCAATGCGTGAATATCTCCTTTTTGTTCCTGTCCCAGTAAAGAGTATCGGTCTTAAGGACCTGTCCTTCGATATAATTGGTTATTACGACATTCCCGTAAGCCTCCCATTTTTCCTCCTTTTCTACGGTAGTATGCCTTGCCTTGTCGGAAAGAAGCCGGGTTTCGAGCAGGCCGTCTTCCGTATAGCCCAGTACCTCGAAACCGTCCGGGAATATCTCGTAGGGAGATTCAGCGTTTTCGTACCGTTCCATTTTCGGGGCAAGCATCCTGTAGGAAAGCTCCCCGTTATTGGACTGCAATGCGGATATGTCATACACGACCTGGGTGGGGACCGCCGAAAGATCGATCTTTCCCGTAGTCTGTATGTCATCCTTGCACGATACAATAGCAGTAGCGGCCGTTAACACAGCCGCTACCATGGACATTTTTTTAATATATGTAAAAGGGTGTATTTTATTCATTATTCGTCCTTACCGTCGTGGTTTCCCTGAGACCTCCGCAGTTTACAGTATATGAAGCTCCATCGGACAAATCATACATGAATGCGTCTTCAGTAAGAGGGAAATACTTGCTGTAGTTGGCGATATGCTGGTTAGCTTCTTCAGAGACGGAAGCATCGGCAGCCTTGGCCCTGTACAGGTAGTCGACTGCGACCCAGAAACGAGCCCTCTGCTCGATATCGTTGCCAGGGCAATCCATGCTTGCCCATATCGTCGCGATGAGGAGGTATGCCTTCCCTTTCAGCGCAGGATTCAAATTAATGGCTTCTTTTGCGTCCGCTATCGCTTTCGCGTTGTTGCTCATGTATTTGAAATTGTATGTAGCGAGTTCGAGATAGTAGTCGGCATCTTTCATTGCATCGGAGTCTTCCTGGCTTATGGCGTCTTCGAGCAATGCCACGGCTTCTTTATGATTTCCATTTGAAGCGTTGAGCCTGTAAAGGGCATATGCAGTCGCTGATGAAGGGTCCAAGGAATGGAGAGCTTCCACAGCCCTTTGGAACAATGCTTCATCCGTGCAATTCGCGTCTGTCATGAGCTTGATGAGACCGCTTACGAAATCCTTGTTTGTGGAATCCGCTGCGAACTTAGGAGTGAACAAAGCCACTATGTTTTCGCAATTGGCAACGCCGCTTGTAGCGAATACCTGTTCCACGTCAGCCATGGCCGATTCGAGGGCAGCCGTAGGTTTTCTTTCGTATATGCCGGACGCTATGGTCATTATGTTTTCGTATGCGCTCATTACTTCTTCAGCGGTCATTTCGCCCGCATTGTAAAGCTTGCTTGCCTTGTCCATGCACAATACCAAAAGGCTTGAGCTAGGAAGGGTCTTGGTCCTGCATGCTTCGATAGCTTCCATGATGACATCGAACGTCATCTTGTCGTCGCTTGAATATTTGTATAAATCCAAAGCCTTGTTGGCCAAAGAGTAATGCTTGTATGAAGGATAATACTGGGTCCTAAGATCGTGAAGGTTCATGAGGGTGTCTATCATGGATTTTTTCACGTTGGCGTCAGATTCCCTGTCTATCCAGTATTTCATTATTTTCTGCCCGTCGATAATCATGTTCTGGCTTGCCTGCGGAGGACAAAGCCTGAAAGCCTCTCTCCAAAGCGGAGAAGCTTCTTCCATATTGTTCTGCTTGAAATAGTCCTTATAGAAAGACAGGTATTTCACGCATTCTGCACTGTCTTTTCCATATTTGCCCTGCGCGAACGCTGATGACGCGAGGGTGAATGTCAGAAGGAATGTCAATAATAAACGAAATTTTCTCATTATATTCTATTTTAAATTTAAAAACTTATTCGTACTTCGGCTTAAGAAACCAAATATCGTGCAAAGAAAAATTAAGTTGGAACTTGATGTAATTTTCCCTTACGAGATTGTTCCTTAAGTTTCCTCTTTGGCCCACATCGATTGAAAAATTAATCGCGTTATAGAACCTGAATACGGGAAATGACATGCCGAACGTTATTCCAGCGGCATCTACCCCGTATTTTCCGATTTTCATATATGTCTGGTCGTAATACACCCCGAACCGGTACGTGCATCTCCTCATGTAGTATCTTATGTCGTACCTGTTGGGTATAAATTCCACACCGGCCCTGAAACTCTGGCTCGCTCTTGTGGAAAAATCCACGCCCGGCGTTTCGAAGAAAGACGACTTGCTCCAGTTCTGCCGGATATAATCGAAGCCGGCTTTCCATTTGTCCTTTTTCCCGAAACTGAATCCCGCCGAGTATTCGTCCGGTATGTATATCCTGGCGCTTACGGCTGTATTGTACAGCGTGTCCGCCGAACTTGAATTGCCGGAATACGCCGTTTCCCTGTAGTCGCCGCCCAAAGTCGTTCCCATCCTGTAAGATACGCCCACTGTAAGGTTGTAATCGTTTTTGAAATCCTTGGAGTACTGGAGCCCGAAATTGCCCGAGACAGCCCCTACGGAATATGAACGGTTTGTAATCAATGAATTGTTGGACGGATCGGTAGTGAAATCTATGTTAGAATACCTGTTTATCGAACCGAAATAGTAGACCACCTGCGCTCCTATCGAAAAATCCTTGAAGAAGTCCATTGCCGCGCCGAGGAATATCTGGTTCATCGAACCGGTCCCGTATTTCGTGTATTTTATGTCACCGAGCTGCGTGACAAGGTCGGGGTTCGTTTCAAATGACTTGAAAGTATAGCCGACATTGGAATACGGGGCGACCCCTATTATGAGGGCCGATTTCTTGTATATCGGGGTAGTCAGTACGAAATTGTTTATATTGACTACGTTATAGGCCGATGAAACTTTCGAGTCCCTGCTGTAGACGTTGTTTTCGAATATGCCGAAATCCAACATGAAAGAAAGGGTGTCCCTTTTTGTTATCGACGCCGGATTCATGTAATTTATGAAGCGGTTGTCCCTCAGTCCCGTTCCTATTCCCCCCATTCCGGCGTTATAGGCTGAACCGGATTTCGCTATGTCGCCGAGTCCGAATTGGGAATACGGAGAATATGTTCCTACAGCTCCTTCTATCTGGGCGCGAACCGTTCCGGACAGCAGGCATGCAAGCGTTACGAAAGCTATTTTTATTATCGTTTTATTCATTCGAATTATACCTCGCAATGTAGGACAATCCTACCAATACCAAGTTGAATACCACAAATATCGTTTTTTTCAGTTTACTTGCAAAATAAATTGCGTCCCCGCCGGTGAAAATGATTTTATGGCCTTTGTATTTTTCGATATAGCTTTCTATCTCGAAGAGCATGCCCGAAGCTATTCCGTTTTCTATCGCCGTAACGGTGGAATTGCCTATCCCGCCCTTTTCGAATTCATCCGGAACTTGCAGAAGAGGCAGCTTCTCAGTGTACCTGCTAATGGCGTCGAACCTTGTTTTCAGGCCGAGGGATATGTTGCCTCCGAGATATTCGCCTTTTTTGCTTACGAAATCCACGGTCAAGGCCGTTCCGAAATCGAAAACTATGCAGTTTTCATGCTTGAAAAGGCCGTTCGCCCCTATGGCGGCGGCAAGCCTGTCAGCTCCAAGGGTAGATGGAGTAGAGTATTTGTTAATCAAAGGAATAGGGGTATCAGGACCTAATATGAGCGTTTTATCCGATTTTTCCTTGAGATAATTCAGAAAATCGGCATTTATGTTCGTTACCGAAGATATGACGGTTTTATCCGCCTTTTTACCAGCCATGAACTGATCGATGTAAACGGCAGGATTGGAATAAGGGCATTTGTAAACCTTGCCTACCGTTCCGTTCTCATGGAAAGCGAATTTGACGAAGCTGTTGCCTATGTCTATAAGAAGATCGGCCATTTTCCTTTAGTTTAATTAATTGTTCCCGGCATTTTCAGGATTTCCGTCCAAGGTCGGAATTCATGCCTTTAAGTACATAGTAAGCTGATTCGACAGTCTTTATATCAGGAACTGAAATATACAATTTGTTGAATTTGTCTTTAAGCCTCAGTTTTCCGGAATTAGAGTTTATTATATTTATTATCCGCCCGAATTTCTCGGATTTATAGAAAGGCGATTGCGGATCGGAAATAAAATATGCCAGCATTATCCCGTTTTTAAGGACTATTTTTTCCATCGAAAGCAAGGAAGCTTCCCTGCGCAGCCTTACGACATATACGAGTTCCTTGACCGTGCCGGGCATTTTTCCGAACCTGTCTTCGAGGGATTCGGAAAATCTTGTAATCTCAATTTCGTTTTCGAGTGAATCCAATTCTTTGTAAAGACGTATTTTCTCAGCCGAATTGCTTATGTATGAATCCGGTATGAAAAGTTCCATGTCGGCGTCTATTATAGGATCGGTAATGAAAGACTTGTCGAATACGCCTGAGCTGCCTGTTTCCTGCATGTTTTCTTCAGCCCTTATTTCATCGAATGCTTCCGAAAGTATCCTTTGATAAGTCTCGAATCCCATGTCTGCAATGAAACCGCTCTGCTCGCCTCCGAGAAGGTTTCCTGCCCCCCTTATATCGAGGTCCTGCATGGCTATGTTGAAACCGCTGCCGAGGTCGGAAAAAGTTTCTATGGCTTTGAGCCTTCTTCTCGAATCGTCCGATAACGCCACCATAGGAGGAGTAATGAGATAGCAATATGCTTTTCGGTTCGAACGCCCTACCCTGCCCCTTAGCTGGTGCAGGTCGCTCAATCCGAAATTCTGAGCCTGGTTTATTATAATGGTATTGGCGTTAGGTATGTCTATCCCGTTTTCCACTATGGTAGTAGCTATTAGTATATCGTAATCTCCTTCGACGAATTCGAGGATTTTCTTTTCAAGGACCGAAGGTTCCATTTGCCCGTGCGCAACGCATGTCCTGGCATCCGGAACGATTCTCCTTATCATATCTTCTATGGAAAGAATGTCTTCTACCTTGTTGTGTACGAAATATACCTGTCCCCCCCTTTCTATTTCGGAATTTATCACATTCCTTATTATATCCTCGTCGAATCCTATTATTTCAGTATGCACTGGCAGCCTGTTCGGCGGAGGAGTGTTGATTATCGACAAATCCCTTGCCCCGAGAAGGGAAAACTGCAATGTCCTCGGAATAGGGGTCGCCGTCAATGTCAGGGTATCCACCGATACTTTCATCTGCCTTAGCTTTTCTTTGGCAGCAACGCCGAATTTCTGTTCCTCGTCTATTATGAGCAGCCCGAGGTCCTTGAATTTGATTTCCTTATTAAGAAGCCTGTGCGTGCCTATCAGAATATCTATTTTGCCTTCAGACAGCCTTTCAGTTATTTCCTTTACTTCTTTCGATGTCCTGAGCCTGCTTATGAAATCTATGCTGCAAGGAAAATTCTTCAACCGTGATTTGAACGTATTATAATGCTGCAAGGCAAGTATAGTCGTAGGCACGAGCACCGCGACCTGCTTGCTGTCTGCCACGGCCTTGAAAGCGGCTCTTATTGCAACTTCCGTCTTGCCGAATCCGACATCCCCGCACACGAGCCTGTCCATAGGATAATCCTTTTCCATATCCTCCTTGACCGCAGCTGTCGCTTTCATCTGGTCGGGAGTGTCTTCGTAAATGAAAGACGCTTCCAGCTCATGCTGCATGTACGTATCGGCTGCAAAGGCGAATCCTTTCGATTCCTTTCTTTCCGAATAAAGCTTTATCAGATCCCTTGCTATGTCTTTTACTTTTTTCTTGGCCTGGGTCTTGAGCTTTTGCCATGCGCCTGTACCCAATTTGTATATTTTCGGAGGAAGCCCGTCTTTCGACCTGTACCTTGAAATCCTGTGAAGCGAATGGACGGAAACGAATATCACGTCCTTGTCCTTATAGATAAGCTTGACGGCTTCTTGCATTTTGCCGTTTATGTTCGTCTTGACAAGGCCGCCGTAAATGCCTATCCCATGGTCTATATGGACTATATAATCCCCTGGCTGAAAGGAATTCAGTTCGTTAATGGTAATCTTTTCGCTTTTTTCTACTGTTTTTTTCAGCCTTGCCCTATGGTATCTGTCGAAAATCTGATGGTCGGTATAGACTGCCGTTTTGGAAACTTTGTCTACGAATCCTTCATGTATGCATATGGGAACAGGGAAGAATTTCAATTTGAATCTGCTTTCGCCGAGAATCTGCCTTAATCTGTCGATTTGCGCGCCGTTGTCGCTCAAAATGCATACTTTGAAGCCTTCTTCCGTCTTCTCTTTTATGTCCGATGAGAGCAATTCGAAATTCTTGTTGAAGGAAGGCTGCGGTGTTATATCGAATTTTATTTCCCTGCACTGGATTGAAGAAGGCTTTTTGAAGAAAAAGGAACATTTCCCCTTTAACTGCGGAATAAGTTTCTCCGCCCCGATATAATTTTCATAACCCTTTTTCCCTATTATCTCCAATTGGTCTGAAAGATAATCGAAATCGTCGAAAAAAAGCCTTATTTCACGGTCCTGCAAATAATCGAAAAAAGATATGCAGTTTTCCGGTCCTTCCTTGCTATATATATTAGGATATATTTCGGCTGTTTCCATGTCCTCAGCCGACCTTTGGGTATTGATGTCGAATTTTTTTATGCTTTCTATCTCATCTCCGAAAAAATCCACCCTGTATGGAAAATTGTCGGAATATGAAAACAGGTCTATTATGCTTCCCCGTATGGCGAACTGGCCCGGCTGCGTGACGAAATCTACCTTTTCAAAAGAATTGTCAAAAAGAAGCTCCTTTATGTAATCCCTGCCTAACTTGTCCCCTCTTTTTATTGAAAGTATGCTTTTTTCAACGCTTTCCTTTTTCGGAAAACCTTCCATTATCGAATGAGGATAAGCTACAAAAGTCAGCGAAGAGTCTTTGCTTAAAGAATTCATAAGGCTTATCGCCGCAGTCCTCTGCACTTTTTGCGTATCATCGTCCGTCAATGAGCCGGAAGCTGAAACGGAAGACGAAGAAGGCAGAAAACATACTTTATCATCGCTCGAAAGGCCGTACAGGTCGGCAGCATAATATGCAGCGTCTTCCTTGCTATTGGCTATTACCAAGTTGACCGATTGTGAAGAACATGAAGATACCGCAGCTATGAAAAACGATTTGGCGGATGAATTCATCCCGGACAGATAGAAACTGTCCCGCCCTTCCCCGCAAGCGAGTTCTTTTATGCCGTTCAGATCGGCAAACCTGTCTAATATATCCTTTGGCTCCATAATCAAATAGCACCTGCAAATATATTAAAAATGGATGTTGATAACAATGCAAACAGATATTGAAAACGTGTTTAAAAAATATGAAAAACAAAATTTGCATTGTTCGGGAAAAAATGCATATGAAGATTTGCCTTGTCACATGCAAAAATAATTGTGAATATTTTTCAACGCCATATGAACATGTTTTCAATGTATCCTCCATTGTTGATAATTAATCCGCAATTTTATCAACATATATTCATAACTTATGCAATTATCTGAATAGTAATACTATGATATGTTCATAACAATATTGGCAATTATACATTAATGTTATCCAATGTTCATTGTTTATTTATCAACATTTCAACATCAAATAAAAGATAAACAATAAAAAGAAAAAATTTAAAGGGATTTATTATATGGTTTGTTAAAATCATTTGAATTAACTTTGCGACATGACAAAAGCTTAGACGGCATATGGCAGGAAGTTTTAATCCGAGAGTAGAAAGCGAATCGAAAGACAAGGATTTCGAAGGGCGCATAAGGCCTCAGGAATTTTCAGAATTCTCAGGTCAAAACAAAGTCATAGACAATTTGAAGATTTTCGTGAAGGCCGCCCTCATGAGAGGGGAGTCCTTGGATCATGTATTGCTTCACGGGCCTCCCGGCCTTGGAAAGACGACCCTTGCCCATATAATAGCGAAAGAATTGGGCGTAAACATGAAAATCACGTCCGGTCCGGTATTGGACAAGCCGGGAGACCTTGCAGGCCTGCTTACTTCGCTTGATCCTGGCGACGTGCTGTTCATTGATGAAATTCACAGGCTTTCTCCTGTGGTCGAAGAGTATCTTTATTCGGCCATGGAAGATTATACCATAGATATAATGATCGACAAGGGTCCCGGGGCCCGTTCGGTCCAGATATCCTTGAATCCGTTTACTCTTGTCGGTGCTACGACCAGAAGCGGTCTTCTTACTTCCCCTTTGAGGGCGAGGTTCGGAATACAGGCGCATCTCGAATATTATGACGCGTCTGTTTTGAAAAACATAATAGCAAGAAGCGCAGGCATACTTGGAATCAGCATAGAAGACGACGCTTCCATCGAAATAGCGATGAGGAGCAGGGGAACTCCGAGGATAGCCAATTCGTTATTGCGCAGAGTGAGGGATTTTGCTCAGGTAAGAGGCTCGGGCATAATAGATTTGCCTATAACAAAAACGGCCCTTGAAGCTCTCAATATCGACAAGAGAGGCCTTGACATGATGGACAACAAGATTATTTCCACCATAATAGAAAAATTCAAGGGAGGACCTGTCGGGCTTGCAACCATAGCTACGGCAGTGGGAGAGGACCCTGGCACGCTGGAAGAAGTGTATGAACCGTTCCTTATAAAAGAAGGATTCATTCAAAGGACGCCGAGGGGCAGGGAAGCTACCGATTTGGCTTATTCGCATTTGGGAATTTCCAAAAACAACGCTCCGGAGCTTTCCCTTTTCTAAAAAATATGGCGGCAATACATTAATATCGGTATATTTGGGTAATATTTACCGGATAATATTGTGTATTCCATAAAAAGTGACTAAAATTGTGCAAAATTTTATAGTAATTTAACAAAATGGCCGAAAAATTAATATCAAAAATTCCGGAAGGGCCTTTAGCTGAGAAATGGACGAAGCACAAGGCTCAGATTCGTGTTGTCAGCCCTGCTAACAAGCGAAAATTAGAAATTATCGTAATCGGAACTGGTTTGGGCGGAGCTTCTGCTGCTGCGTCTCTCGGAGAACTTGGTTATAACGTAAAGGTATTTTGCATCAGCGATTCTCCTCGCAGGGCGCATTCGATTGCTGCCCAAGGAGGTATTAATGCTGCAAAGAACTATCAGAATGATAACGACTCTGTTTACAGATTATTTTATGATACGATCAAAGGAGGCGACTACCGAAGCAGGGAAGCGAATGTCTATCGTCTTGCAGAAGTAAGCGGCCTTATTATCGACCAATGCGTAGCCCAGGGTGTTCCTTTCGCGAGGGATTACGGCGGATTATTGGATAACAGGTCATTCGGCGGAGCGCAGGTCAGCCGTACTTTCTATGCGAGAGGACAGACCGGACAGCAGCTTTTGCTCGGAGCATACGCGTCATTGAACCGTGCGATTTCCAAGGGTTCAGTAAAATCGTACCCGCGCCATGAAATGCTAGATCTCGTGCTTATAGACGGCGAGGCAAGGGGAATAATCGCAAGGAATCTCGTAACGGGAGAAATCGAAAGGCACGGCGCGCATGCCGTGGTTTTGGCTACAGGCGGTTATGGAAACGTTTATTTCCTTTCGACCAATGCAATGAACAGCAACGGTTCGGCTGCATGGCAGTGTTACAAGAAAGGCGCGTTTTTCGCTAACCCATGTTTCGCGCAGATCCATCCTACATGTATTCCTGTGCATGGCGACCAGCAGTCCAAGCTTACCCTCATGAGCGAGTCATTGAGAAATGACGGCCGCATATGGGTTCCTAAGAAAAAAGAAGACGTTGAAAGGTTGCGCAAGAAACAGGTCAAGGCTTCCCAGATTCCTGAAGAAGACAGGGATTACTATCTTGAACGCCGTTATCCTGCTTTCGGAAACCTTGTTCCGCGAGATGTCGCTTCAAGGGCGGCAAAGGAAAGGTGCGATGCAGGTTTCGGAGTCAATGAAACAGGACTTGCCGTATTCCTTGATTTCAGCACGGCTATAAAGAGGCTTGGAAAACAGGTTATCAGCGAACGTTACGGCAACCTTTTCCAGATGTACGAAAAAATCACTGACGTGAATCCGTATGAAGAGCCGATGATGATATTCCCTGCAATACACTATACGATGGGAGGTCTTTGGGTAGACTACAATCTTCAGACTACCATTCCTGGACTTTATGCAATCGGCGAAGCAAACTTCAGCGACCATGGCGGAAACAGGCTCGGAGCATCAGCCCTCATGCAGGGTCTTGCCGACGGATATTTCATTCTTCCTTATACTATAGGCGATTACCTGTCGCATAAGATACAGGTTCCGAAAACGGATACCAATCATCCTGCATTCGAAGAAGCTGAAAGGAAAGTAAGGGAAAGGATAAACAAACTCTTCTCAATCAAAGGAAAGGAAACTGTAGATTCGTTCCATAAGAGGCTTGGCCATATCATGTGGGAATATGTCGGCATGGCAAGAAATGAAGAAGGCCTTAAGAAAGCCATTTCCGAAATAAGGGCATTGCGCGAAGAATATTGGAAGAACGTATATGTTCCTGGAGTTGAAAACGACTTCAATCAGGAAATAGAGAAGGCATTGCGTGTCGCTGACTTTATGGAAATAGGAGAATTGATGGCGATGGACGCTCTCAACAGGCGCGAATCGTGCGGAGGCCATTTCCGTGAAGAAATGCAGACTGAAGACGGCGAAACGAAGAGGGACGATGAAAACTTCATGTACGTAAGCGCATGGGAATACCAGGAGGGCGCAGAACCTGTAATGCATAAGGAACCTCTTAATTATGAGTTTGTGAAATTAGGTACACGTAACTATAAAGACTGATATAATAATGGATTCGAAAATGATGAATTTGACGCTTCGTGTATGGCGTCAGAAAAATGCAAAAGATAAAGGACATTTCGAAGAATATAAAGTCAAGAATATATCTCCTGATACGTCATTCCTTGAAATGATGGATATTCTTAACGACCAGCTTATTCGCGAAGGAAATGATCCTGTTGCAATAAATAAGGGCTGCAAAAGCAGCGGTCCGGTAGCTTTTGACCATGATTGCAGGGAAGGAATCTGCGGAATGTGTTCTTTGTACATCAATGGCCGTCCTCATGGACCAGACGATGAAATTACTACATGTCAGCTTCATATGAGGAAATTCAAAGACGGCGACACTATTACCATAGAACCATGGAGAAGCGCCGGTTTTCCTGTGATTAAGGACCTCGTAGTAAACAGGGGAGCTTTCGACCAGATTCTTCAGGCAGGCGGGTTCATATCCGTAAATACAGGAGGTGTTCCTGACGCCAATTCCATTCCTGTGCCTAAGAAAAATGCTGACGAAAGCATGGACGCTGCGGCTTGCATAGGATGCGGAGCTTGCGTTGCTACCTGCAAGAACGGTTCTGCAATGCTCTTCGTTGCAGCAAGGGTAAGTTCGCTCGCTCTTCTTCCGCAAGGCAAGGTGGAAGCAGCAAGAAGGGCAAAGGCAATGGTTGCAAAAATGGACGAACTCGGATTCGGTGCTTGTACCAATACGAGGGCATGCGAAATGGAATGTCCTAAGCATGTGACAGTTTCCCATATTGCAAGGTTGAACAGGGAATTCCTTTCAGCCAAATTGAAAGATTAATTTTTTCATAACGATTTATTCGCGGTCGGTTTCCTTTTGTAAGGTTTCCGACCGTTTTTTTTTCTATTTTTGTAAAAAAATATCGATGGAATTTTTTGCGACATCCAATTCTATTCCGGTGCATATCTCCGATAGCCGCTCCGGAAATGTTCCGGTTGTATTCCTTCACGGTTATTTGGAGACCATGTACATATGGGAAGAATTCCTGCCTTTGCTGAAATCAGAGTTCAGGACAATAACTGTGGATTTGCCCGGACACGGCCTGTCAGGCTCTTTTATCATGAATACCATGGAGCTTGTCGCGGATGTGATAAGCGATGTCTTGAAAATCTGCAATGTCGAATCGGCATATGTCGTAGGCCATTCGATGGGCGGATATGCAGCTCTTAGCTTTGCAAAGAAATATGACCAGCAGTGCAGGGGAGTGGTTTTGCTTGGCAGCTCTCCTTACGCCGATCCGGAAGACAAATCTTCGGACAGGATGAGGGAAATAGAAATAGTGAGGGCGGACAAGCTGGTCCATTTGGCCCAATCCTCCATACCCAAGATGTACGCTCATTCCAATCTGCGCAGATTGGATAACAAAGTCCAGGAAACCATTGAATTATGCGAAACGCACGATCCCGAGGGCATAGTTTCTTCGATCAAGGGCCTTATGCGCAGGCCGGACATGACGGATTTTGTCAAGGATTACGGCAAAAAAATGATAATGGTATTCGGCGACTCGGACAAGATAATGGATCTTGAAGGAGTGGAAAAAATGAAGGCCGAATTTCCAAAGGCGGAGTTCCATATATTAAAGGATACCGGACATAATTCATTTATAGAATCTCCAAAGGAAACGGCTGGGATTATAAACGGCTTGTTGTAGAATATTTACACATCAAGATAGAATTTCTACATTGCAGTTTCGCGCAATCACGCGGAACTGCTTTTTTATTTCAGGCTAATATGCTAAGAATTATCATATTACCTGCAATCATGCATGGATTGGGAATTTGGTATGTTTTTCGATTTTGATATTTGCGGATATTTAAATTTTACTTTATGAAAAATATATCGGCATATTTCTTAATACCCGCTGTTTTGTTTTCGCTCAGTTCATGTGTCGAAAACTCGGCGAAATACAAAGAGCTGTCGGCTCAAAAGGATTCGTTGGAGGTATATTCCTCGAATTTGGAAAAAGACTATAATAATGTCATAGAGGTAATCGACAAGATAGAGAACTGTTTCAAGGAAATCAGGGAATCTGAAAAAGCCTTGAAAGTGGATTTGAGCGGGCTTGAAGAAAAGGAAGCTTCTGTTCAGGAAAGGGTTTTGAATGAAGTCGAATCAATCAAGAACAATATACTCGAAAGCAGGAACAGGCTTGTAAAGCTTGAATCCCAGCTTAAAGAAAGCGGTCGCAGGAATGCTTCCCTTCAGAAAATGGTAAGCAGGCTCGAAGAGGAACTGAAGGAAAAGACTGAGTCGCTGATGATGTTGCAGCAGGAACTTGAGAAAAAGAATCTCGAAATGGCCGGAATGGCTGATTCGATCTCAGAACTTAAAGGCAGCCTTGCTGAATTGGGAAAAGAATCCGAATCGAGAAGGGCGGAACTTGAAAAACTTGAAAATACCGTATGGTATTGCGTGGGTTCGGCATCCGAATTAAGGGAATCCGGCATACTTACGCGTTCTCCTAAGCGTGTGCTTGTTTCGGATTTCAGCCGCGACGTGCTTGTTGAAACGGATTTGAGAAACCTCAAGTCCTTGGATATAAATTCAAGGCGTGCCAAGATACTTACACAGCATCCGCTTGACAGTTACACTTTGGAAAGAAATGAAAACAAGATGATGGTCCTTACTATTTTGGACGCTGAAAAATTCTGGAGCATATCCAAATATTTAGTTGTACAGAGATAATTTCTTAATAGTTTTAGTTGATAGAGTGTTAGTTTTGTTTTAGTAAAGTTAAAATCGGTACTTGAATTCAGAGGACGTCGTGAGATGACCTCTGTTTTTTTATGTACCATTCACTCCGCCTCATATGTCAGGCCCATTCCCAGTGCAGGCGGCATTTAAATCGAGATGGCTGATTGGGCTTGCGGAGAAATTCGGCTCTGTGGATTTTGGTGGATTTTGCGGGGACGGTGCCGGGCCGGTGTTGCAAGCGGGATGTTTGGTCAGGCTATGCGGCAGGGCGGTGTTCCAACCAGGGTATCCGAAAAAAGCGGTATAATTGCCAAAAATAGCAGTAGGTTGCCTCTCTGCCTGCCCCATTTTATCACTTTTGTGAGCCGCAGTGCGGAACATCTTTCATGACCAGTTTTTGACATAAAAAACAACCTTGATGAAAAAGTTTTCATCAAAGTTGTTGCATATAATTGTTTAATAATTAATTATACGAGTTCTTCCAGCTATTTTTGGCGACATTGCCGGGAAAGTCTTCAGGCTTTAGTATGTCAAATATATCGATTTATCCGTTGCCTCATCGGCATGGCATGCTTGTGCAATCGGATTTATCTGTTTGCATGTGCCTTCGACCGGAGGGAAAGTGGGATTACAGGCTGTCTATAAATGATTCGGCTTTTGTCAGGAAATTGCCTATGTGCATTTCCCATTCGGGCAATACAGTGCCGGCGTTCCTTGATGAATCCATTTTCTCAAGTATGGAAATCATTTCATCCGGTGCTCCGAATTGAATGAATCCAGGTTTTATTTTGTGGCATATCCTTGCCGCATTGTCGAAGGATCCGTCTTTAAGGGCTTTTTCCATTTCCTTGACGGATTCGGCTCCTGATTTTTTGAATGTTTCCATTACTGTTTTAAGGCTTTCAGGATCGTCCTTGAACATTTCGTAGACAGTCGCCGCCTTCTTTTCTTCTGCCGCTTCCTTTTCCGGCAATCCTGAAACGTAGGCCAAATAGGAACTTATCACTTTTCTTGCTGTATCTATTGTCAGCGGCTTATGGAAGACCCCGTTAAAGCCCCTTTTCAGCAAATCTGCCGCATTTATGTCGCTGCGCCCTGTCATTGTGGCTATATATGTGGCCGAGTCCCTTATTTCGTCCGTTTTGCGTGTAAAATCAAGAATGTCGTAGCCGGAGCATCCGTCCATTTCCAGGTCGGTGATTATTATATCGTATTTGTCGTTTACGATTCCCCTTTCGAATTCTTCATAGGTCCTGAATATGCTGTATTCCTTCATTCCGATTTTCCTCAGGATAGCGGACAATACTTTTAGTATGGATATTTCGTCATCCACGATGCCGATTTTCGGTTTTGCCCCGTTGGGAAAGAGTTCGGCGTCGATGCTTTTGTTATCGGTCCGGACAGGAGATACCGGTATTCTGATATTCACGCAAGTTCCTTTGTTTTCGGCTGATTTTATGTCTATGGTTCCTCCCGTAAGGTCGATGAGCCCTTTTACCACGTACATTCCTACGCCGTCTCCGCTGGATACCGCTTTTCCTTCTTCCATTCTGGAAAACAGCTCGAAAATTTCATTCAGCTTGTCTTCCGCTATGCCTATTCCGGAATCCTCGATTTTTATTTCAAGGAATCCTCCGTTTATGGCGGAATTGAACAATATGTCCTTTCCGTTTCCGTATTTTATGGCATTCGATAAAATATTGGTTATGATCTGTTCTGTTTTAAGCGGGTCGCAGCTTGCGACAGTCCCTTTTTTGATGCTGTTGGAGAACAGTATCCTTGTTTTTTTATTTGCGGCTATCGTCTCGAACATCTTGTCAATCTTGACGATTATTTCATAGATATCGCATTCGCTTTTTTCAAGAATCAGCTTGCCCCTGTTCAATGCGGAAAACTTCAGGAGGTTTTCTATCAGCGAGTTTATGTATCTTGCCGAATTGAGCATGCTGTCGATTTCTTCTTTTTTGCCGGGGTCTTCCCACAGGCTCAGGTATCCGGTTATCGAGGATAGCGGTGTTTTTATGTCGTGCGACGCGCTTAGAAGCAGGGAATGCCTGCTTTCCATGATTTCTATTACCTTTTGCTTCTCTTCCTCAAGGGACCTGTTCGATTCGGTAATTCTTTTGAAGCTTCGTATAAGAAGTAGGATAAGCGCAATAATCGCCGTTACGGAAACGATGGCGAGGATGATGGAATAATTTAGGTATTTTTCGATTTCGGCCTCCTTGTTGTCCAGCTCTCCGTAAATTTGGCCCAACCTCTTTGTTTGCAGGTTTACGAGTATGGAGGAAATTTTGGAGGTTATGACCCTGTCGTTTTCGAGTATCTCGTTGAACCTTCCCGTGATGGATTCGACGGTATTGTAATATTCTTCGCTCGCTTCTTCAGACCTGATTCTTAATTCGCTTAGGATTGAAAGGCTGTCCGGCCTGTTCGCGACAAGAGTGTCTATTTCCATTGTGCTGATATAGGCTATGCTGTCGGCAGTCCTGGCAGGGGAGAACGCGTATTTGAGCCTTTCCCAAAAAGTCGTCTCCATCCTCTTTTTCATGATCGTGTCCTTCACGGTCTTGACGATTGTGATGGAATCAGGCGTGCTTTCAGTCATTTGCCTGCTGCTGTCCTCGATTTCCCTTATGCGGTTGTTTATGCCGGCAACGGGATTATAGCTCAGCAGCTTTTCAAGGTTTCTCCTGTTTTGTTCCTTGGCATTGACAAGGCTTATCACCTCGTTGATTTGCGATGTTATTTCTTCGTCCCCTGTAAGTATGCTTAGCGAGTCGCTGATGTTTCTGATATTTTCCTTGTGCGATTCTATTTCTTTCCTGACGTTTTTCTCCCTGTTGTTAAGGTTGCTTATGGTTTGTATCCGGTAGATTTCCACCGATAGCCTGTTGATGAGGGAGAGTTCCCTGTATTGGGATTCTAGCTCGGTTTTCTGAAGGTCGATGTCTTTTTTTGAATCGTATATCTGCTTTAGGGTAAATGCAATGAAAATCAATACAATCGAGTATGTCGCGATTGTAGTTCCCTTGATATGTGTCAGCCTGTTTTTACCCTTTTGCTTCATGTTGGTGCCTTACCATAGGAAATTATCGAAAGGATAGCGGCCTGCGTGTATTTCGGCTACCATTTTGTACAGGTCGTTTCTCAGCTTGTCGATTTTGATCTTGTTCTTTGCGGATATGAAAATGCACGGCGTGTTTTCTTTGGACATCCAGCTGTTCTGCAATTCTTCAAGTGAATAGTTCTCCATTTTTTTAGGCCCTAATGCAAATTCATCCTGCTCAACGTATTTGTAGGTGTCTATCTTATTGAATACCATGTAGACAGGTTTCTCTCCCGCTCCTATTTCCCTCAAAGTCTCCTTGACCACTTTTATCTGTTCCTCGAAATTAGGATG
Organism: uncultured Bacteroidales bacterium; assembly: GCA_944322605.1. GTDB lineage: Bacteria > Bacteroidota > Bacteroidia > Bacteroidales > UBA932 > CALUPD01. Next base: position 97,076 of record CALUPD010000037.1, read on the forward strand.
GGAAATATCCACCACGTGCATCAGTATGTCGGCTTCCCTTACTTCGTCAAGCGTGCTTTTGAAGGATTCCACAAGCTGGTGCGGAAGTTTGCGTATGAAGCCTACGGTGTCGCTGAGCAGGAATGGCACGTTTTCGATTACTACTTTTCTGACCGTCGTATCGAGTGTGGCGAAGAGTTTGTTTTCCGCGAAAACGTCGCTTTTCGAGAGCAGGTTCATGATCGTGCTTTTGCCGACGTTGGTATATCCGACCAGCGATATTCTTACGAGATTTCCCCTGTTTCCTCTTTGCGAGGCCATTTGCCTGTCTATTTTTTTCAGCTGTTCTTTCAGCCTGCTGATTTTGTCAAGAATGATTCTTCGGTCGGTCTCTATCTGGCTTTCGCCCGGACCTCTCATTCCGATTCCTCCCCTTTGCCTTTCCAGGTGGGTCCACATCCTTGTCAGCCTCGGCAGCAGGTACTGGTACTGGGCAAGCTCAACCTGGGTTTTTGCATAAGCTGTCTTGGCCCTTTGGGCGAATATGTCCAGAATCAGGTTAGTCCTGTCCAATATCCTGCATTCCAATTCAGTCTCAAGGTTTTTAAGCTGCGAAGGAGTCAGTTCGTCATCGAAAATCACTAATTTGATGTCCTGTTCGTTTATGTAGGCCTTGATTTCTTCGAGTTTGCCTTTCCCGATATACGTTTTGGGATGTGTCTTTTCGAGTTTCTGTATGAATTTCCTTGACCCGTAGGCTCCGGCTGTTTCGGCAAGGAATTCAAGCTCGTCAAGATATTCCTTTACCTGTTCTTCATTGTTTTCCGGTGTGATTACACCGACGAATACGCATTTCTCCATTTAGTCTGCATCTTATATAAAAAGAGAGCTTGCTGGCAGGCAGGCTCTCCTTTTTATGTTTTATATTATCTCGTCTTATCTCAACTGGAACACGATAGGGAATGTGAACCTTACCTTTGCAGGCTTGTTCCTCTGTTTTCCAGGAGTCCATTTCGGAGAACCGGCAATGACTCTTACGGCTTCATTGTCCAGTGACGGGTCGACTCCCCTGAGTACTTTGATGTCTTTGATCGATCCGTCCGTGTCGACAAGGAATGAGATGATAACCCTTCCCTGGATGTTGTTGTCCCTTGCCACTTCAGGATATTCGAGCCTTGAATAAACCCATTTCTGAAATTCCACAGCAGGGTCTCCGCCGTTGAATGTCGGTTTTTCCTCGATGATGGCGAACGGAATCTCTTCCTCGATTACTTCTTCGACTATTTCTTCTTCTACATAGTCCTTAATGTCAACGCCGAGCGTATTGTCGTCTTCAGTATTGATGAGGATTTCTTCTTCGATTATCACGTCGTCGTCAACGATGTCTATTATATCGGAAACAACAGGCTGTTTCGGTGCTTCAGGCGGTGCAGGCGGTTCTTCCGTTGTAATCGGAACCATTTCTTCTTCTGCGATCTGGGCTACTACTCCCGTGTCAAGCGTAGCGACTTTAGTCTCCGATGTCTTCCATTCGAAAGCGAACAGTATGACCAGGAGCGTAACGATGAGACCTATCTCTGTGAAGAGAAGCTTCTTATTTTCGAGGTCTGCTTTTGGTGACTTTTTTAATTCCATATTGTTAAAATATTTTTTTCAGTGTGTTTTACGAGCCGTAAAAGTACTAAGAAAAAATTATTTTTCATACTAAATAGGGTAATAAATGATGCTTTTATTTTCTATTTATTTGATTAACAATGAAATAATCTTGCCTTGGATTATTAATAAAGGCGGTTGCGCATGAAAAATCCATTTGCGCAGCCGCCTCTGTCATTTGTATTTGTGCGGTCATCTGATAAGCTTAGCGATAATACGGGCGAATTCTAAGTCGGATTTCTTATTTCGGCGTGCCTTGAAATTCCTCTTTTCGGGATTGCCTTTTTCGCTTTTGCTGTTTATCGGGACCGCGTGTTTCCGGCATTGCCAAAAATGCCGAAGCAATTTCTGATTCCGTCTTAGATCAGCTTCATGTCATGCAAAACGTTGTTTGTCTTGCGGACAGCAGCTGCGCTCTTTTCGAAGAGTTCCTTTTCTTCGTTGTTAAGATCAAGCTCTACAACTTTTTCTATTCCGTTCTTTCCGAGAACTACAGGAACTCCTATGCATATATCTTTCTGTCCGTATTCTCCGTCGAGGTATGCGCAGCAAGGCATGACTTTCTTTTCATCCATTATGATTGCTTTGGCAAGAACGGCTCCGGCTGCTCCTGGTGCGTACCAAGCTGAAGTTCCGAGCAATTTTGTAAGCGTTGCTCCTCCTACCATTGTATCGGCAGCTACTTTTTCAGCGGCTTCCTTATCGAGAAGGTCCGTAACAGGTATTCCCTTGTAGTTTGCGAATCTGAGAAGAGGAATCATCGTGGTATCCCCGTGTCCGCCTATTACCATTCCGTGCACGTCGCTTGCAGGTACGTTCAGCGCTTTGCTCAAGTAGCACATGAAGCGGCTGCTGTCAAGGATGCCTCCCATTCCTATGATTCTGTTTTTAGGAAGCTTGCTGGTTTTGTGAGTGAGGTAGGTCATTGTATCCATCGGGTTGGCAATCATTATGAGGATTGCTTCAGGCGAATGCTTCAGTACGTTTTCAACGACCGAGTTTACGATGCCTGCGTTTACTCCGATAAGTTCTTCCCTTGTCATTCCCGGTTTTCTCGGAACTCCGGAAGTTATGATTACTACATCTGAGCCCTCTGTTGCTGAATAGTCGTTGGTAACGCCTGTTATTCTTGTGTTGAACTGGTACAAATTGGCTGTTTGCATCATATCGAGGGCTTTTCCTTCTGCAACGCCTTCCTTAATATCGAGAAGAACCAATTCTGATACGAATTTCATGTGTGCTATAGCGTTCACGCATGTTGCGCCTACATTCCCAGCGCCGATAACTGAAATTTTAGACATAATATGTTAATTTATAAAAGTGATTCTTTGAATTAATAGTAACTTTGCGCAAAGTTAGCGGAAATAAACCGCGCTTGAAAACATTGGCCGTCATTCCGGCAGGGATAAGTTCAAGTTTGCAGCCGCAAAGCGGAAAAATACAAATGGGATGTTTCAATATCCATGCCATTTAATAGATATTTCATTATGATTTGTTTTGTTGAACAGGATACGCCTTTCAGGTTAAAAAACAGGAAAATGCACAAGCAATGGATTAAAGGGGCCATTCTCTCCGAAGGAGCGGTCCCCGGCGATCTCAACTTCGTCTTTTGCAGCGATCCCTGTCTTTTGGAGGTGAACAGGAAATTCCTCGGGCATGATTATTATACGGACGTGATTACCTTCGATTATGTAGAGGATGGAAAAATTTCCGGAGACGTGATGATAAGCGTCGATACCGTGCTGGCCAATTCCAAGGAGTACGGGACAGGTTTCGACAACGAACTCTCCAGGGTCATGATTCATGGCGTGCTTCATTTATTGGGATATGACGACCACAATGACGAAGATGTCAGGATAATGAGGGAGAAAGAAAATTTTTATTTGTCTCAGCTACAGGGTATTCTTAAAGGCGCAGCTTCGCATTGACGGTGTCGCCTGGAAAAATTTCAGATATATAGGAGATGATTGCCAACAGGTACGATATTATAGTCATCGGGGCAGGGCATGCCGGGTGCGAGGCTGCGGCCGCAGCGGCGAACATGGGAATGAAAGTCCTTTTGCTTACAATGGACATGAACAAGATTGCCCAGATGTCATGCAATCCCGCGATCGGAGGAGTGGCAAAAGGCCAGATTGTCCGCGAAATCGACGCGATGGGCGGTTACACAGGCCTTGTCACGGATGCGAGCACATTGCAATTCAGGATGTTGAACAGGTCCAAGGGCGCGGCTATGTGGAGTCCGCGCGCGCAATGCGACAGAGTGCATTTTTCTTTGAATTGGAGGTATGTCCTTGAAAATATTCCCAATCTGGATTTATGGCAGGACACGGTAGTTTCCCTGGTGACTGATTCTACGGGCAGGGTTGCCGGAGTCAGGACAATGCTCGGTTCGGAGTTCGTCTCAAAGGCGGTCATATTGACGGCGGGGACTTTCCTGAATGGTAAATTATTTGTAGGACAGTCTGTTACGGAAGGAGGGAGAGTAGGGGAAATGTCGTCTTACGGTATTTCCGATCAACTGGCGTCCTTAGGCGTGAAATATATGAGGATGAAGACAGGCACCCCTCCGAGGATTGATGCGAGGAGCATAGACTTCTCAAGGCTCGAAAGGCAGCCCGGAGACCGGTGCCCTTCAAAGTTCTCATTTCTTAACCATCCGTCCCCGGTGCAATCCGGAGTCGAACAGATGTCATGTTACATGGTGCATACGAATGAACATGTTCATGACATTCTCAGGGAGGGATTCAAGTATTCTCCGCTTTTTACAGGGAAAATTACCGGGATAGGGCCGAGGTATTGTCCGAGCATAGAAGATAAGTTGAGAACCTTTGCCTCAAAGACTTCCCATCAGCTTTTCCTGGAGCCTGAAGGGTGGAACACGCATGAGTATTATTTGCAGGGATTTTCTTCTTCCCTGCCTTTGGAAACCCAGTATAATGCCTTGAGGGCGATACCGGGCTTGGAGAATGTTGTTATCTACAGGCCTGCGTATGCTGTGGAATATGATTATTTCGATCCTACCCAGCTCTACCATACGTTGGAATGCAAGGCTTTGCAGGGTTTATACCTCGCAGGACAGGTCAACGGCACGACAGGTTATGAAGAGGCTGCCGCCCAAGGAATGATGGCTGGTATAAATGCCGCATTGAAAATCAAAGGCCGGGAACCGTTCGTGCTGAAAAGGGACGAGGCGTATATTGGCGTGCTGATAGATGATTTGATAACGAAAGGAGTTGACGAGCCTTACAGGATGTTTACTTCCCGCGCCGAGTACAGGATTCTTCTTAGACAGGACAATGCCGATTTGCGGTTGACGGAAAAGGCTTACAAAATCGGTTTGGCCAAGGAAGACAGATATGCCTCTTTCAGGAAGAAGTACGACCTGATTGATTCGACTGTCGATTTCCTTCAGAACACGAATATCGATCCGGATTCTGCAAATCCGTTTTTAAAAGGGCGGGGGACAAGCGAAATAAACGTGAAAAGAAAAGTTTCTGATTTGCTGACCCGGCCTCAAATAGATCTTCACGACATGGCTTCTGAGTTCTCAAGCCTCTTCGCCGAGAAGTCTGATTATTTTAAATCATCTTGCTTTGAAACGGATAGCGCGGCAAGGAGTCTCCTCTCCGGTTATGTATTGGATTCAGCGGTCCCGGAATTTCCGTATAAGGCATGCGGGATGGTGGATTCCAAACTATGCGTTTTTTATGAGGAGGTTACGGAATCCGTGCAGGTTCTTATAAAGTACGGCGGCTATATCCAACGCGAGAAAAGGCTTGCCGAGAAGATATTAAGGTTGGAAGATGTGAGAATCCCCGTAGACTTCGATTATTCGAAGGTTACATCCTTGTCGATAGAATCGCGACAGAAACTTTTGAAGCATAGGCCGCAGACCATAGCCCAGGCGTCGAGGATTCCAGGGGTGTCTCCAGCTGACATTTCGGTCCTGCTGCTCTTCTTTGGGAGGTAAGATTTTATTCGCATAATTGCCAATCTTCTCGCAAGCGCAACAAGCATGGGCCGATAGATGTTCGGACCGGCAAATTTTACTATGCCTGCGGACCGGACTACTCCGTTAACGCGCTGATCTCATCAAAGAACCCGGCGCGCAGCGTGCGGGAGAAATTTTAAGGGTGTGGTGACTCAAAAATGTAATTTCTGCGTTATGCTTAAAATCCTCATGTACATCAGCACACTGCGGCTTCCTCATCTTCGCAAGCCTTGGGATTCAATCCTTTTGGGCCACCCTCTTCTCATTTTCTCAAGCCTTGGAATTTACTCCCCTTTTTCAGTCAAACCTCGCGCATAATATGCACGAGAAAACCTGTTGCTATTTCGAAAATGCCGCTAACTGCTTGGAAGTATGGATACTAACTACTTTGTAAACCGGGGTGTGCTTCGAAAAAAATCTGTGGAAATTGCGCCTTAAAGAATTTACTGCATATGCATGCGGGAGAATTTCGTGAATTAGCTCGTGGGCGATGTTCCACGTGGAACACCGTGCCATCTGCCGCGAATTTTATGTAGGATACTTGTAGGGTCGTCCTACGTGCGTAATGCCCGCTGCGTTCTCGATTTTATTCATCTTCTTTTCTGCTCCCGTGTATTCTACGTAGAAACTGTGTTTGTAAGCACGTGTCTTTCTTTTCTGAATCTTCCAACTTTTGTGAACTTTACGTGGAAATATACCCTTTGATTGGCATATTGCAGCCGTGCTAAAAAAAACTTGGAATTTTCTATCAGTGCGATTTGTGGATGCAATCGCAATGCTTTTCACTTCTTTCAATCCTATGAATGTTCCACGTGGAACATATGGTCAGCGATGGGCTTCGACGTTTTTTCCGCGCCAGTATTCCTTGGTGTGAGATGAGCTGAATGCTGAACCCGTCTATCGCATTAACGGCTCCCCGCATTAATACTTTAAATGTGTTTGTCCATGCGATTTGCAGATGTATTCACAATGTTTTCTTCATTTTTTCGGGCCTGTGAGCGTTTCGCGCGGGGAATATGCTCAATCGAGGATGATGCCGTCCTGAAATATTATTCCTGATTGTTCTACGTAAACAAGCTCGAAATAGGATAGGTAATGCTTGCAGCGGCAATTCTTGGCCCTTTTTGTGTGGAAATTGCTGCGTATGGCATAATCAAATTCTGCTTCATTTCTTGCTCTTATCATCTTTGTGTGAAAATTGCTGCGTATGACGCGGGGTCGCTGTCGAATGTTCCACGTGGAACGTCTCGCCTGCATCCGTCCAACATAAAAGGTCCTATTTTTCGTCGAAATTCTGCGTGGAATATCCTATTCCATGAGAAAAACCAAAGGCGGTAGGGCGGAGCTTTTAGATTCAAAGAGTCTATTTGATTTCCCGTTCCCGCTAAAAGGCATGCACAGCCCGTATATTTCTGTCTCTACCGCGCTGTTTTCAATCTCTTTGGCCGGATCTGTAGTCGCGGATTTTACAAAAACGACGTCTTTTTTCATATTGAGGGCGTTTGCTATGAATTCGTTTTCTGCTGCGACATTCGAGTCTGCGACGATAAAATTGTTACGGCATTCTTCGTATTTCCCGATTAGATAGTTTCCGTCCAAAAATAGAAGCATGTATCCGCTTTTAATTAAATCCGTAATGGCGTAAGCACAGACTTCTTGTTTTGAGAATCTGAGTTTTTGTTCGGAGCGGCATATCTTTTCGGCCGTCTTTCCTATTATATCCAAGTTTTTGCCGAAATTCTCGGATGTTATTATCTTAAATTTCTTGCCGGGGTTCGGTGAATCTTTTGTGTCGAGCAAGGAAAGTCTGTGATTCCTGATTAGGGGCAGGGTGAATCCGAGCGATTCATAAAATTTGAAGAGGGATTCCTCTGCCGGCCTTGTTATGATTCCGTCGTATCTCTTAGAGCATATGTTGCGGATTTCATTGAACAGGATTCTGCTATATCCATGTCCTCTATGTTCAGGAGGCGTTGCCACGCCGTAAAGATAGGCTAATTCGATGTCAGAAAATTCTGATTTTATTATGGAGGCTATCGATAAAATGCTCCCGGTCGAATCCGCTAATCCGTAGGTGTCGATGTGCGGATAACAATATTTGAAAAACGAAGACAGGTATTCATTGTCATCTATGAATGATTTTCTCCAAATTTCTTTCGCATTGCCGATATTTGAAATGTCGAGTTTTTTAATTGATAATGCTGCCATGTGTTATTGAAGTCAAATTTAAGTAGGAAGGTGTTAAGTGTTGATTTATAGAGAAAATTCGGTGATTATACGATGCGTGTCATGAATTTGAAATCTTAAATGCTTACTCGCAAAATGCCTTGGATAGATAAGCATAGGTAGAGTCAATGAAAAAGTGCAACATGAAGTAAAATTACGACAAAAGTTTAAAGAACTGCCTGTCAATGCAACTTTTATTGCAAAGATGCGAAAGACGATCTTTTTGGCAATCAAATCATGGTTTTTCCATTGTCCGGCGGTTTATAATCAGTTGAATCTGCATAGGGCAGGCATAGAATGTCCGGAACGGTAATTCTCCTGCACCAAGGTTGAATCCCTCCCGCACGCTGCCTGCTACAGATACTATGGTCGACACTCCTGGCTGCACTTATGTCAGGGCAATATTAAGATTTCCGGTTGCATGAAGGCCAGGGATGCACTTCCTCCTGGCTGCGCTTATGTCGGGAATATGCGGATAGGATGTGAGACTCCTCTGCGCAAATATGGTAGCCTCGTAAATGCTGCTCGATAATAAAAAAAGGCATGGCGATTCAAATCGCCACGCCTTTTATTTTTTTGTAAGCAATATTTACTGAGCGTTTTCAGTTGCTGCCGCATCTTCAGCAGGTGCGGATTCCGTATCTTCGATAGTAGGGAATTGCGGAATTTCTCCCTGGACAGGAACGCTCCTTTCTATTCTTTCCTGAATCATCGATGATGTGTTGCTTTTGTTCGTTGAAACGAATGCGGTTGCCGCTATGCAAAGCACGATGATTAAAATAGCCAGCACCCATGTCGCTTTTTCCAGAATGTCCGCTGTCTGGCGTACTCCGAATGTCTGATTTCCCGCAGCAAAATTGGCTGCAAGTCCGCCGCCTTTCGAATTCTGCATTAAAACGCAAATAGTCAATAATATGCTCAGTATTACAACTACTATGGAAATGAATATGTACATATTTAATTAATTTTTGTTTTCAGTTTATCGATAAGACTCGCAAAGTAAGCACTTTTTTTCGGATATAGCAAAATTAGTTTGGAATAGACGTCTATGGCCCTGTCATATAACTCTTGTTCGACATAGATTTCGGCAAGCGTTTCGGTATAGAATTTCGCATCATCGAAATTGTCGCTTGCTTCCAGGTCCACGGTAAGCGCGTCGTTGAATTCTTCGCGTACTACTAACGACTTGTCCCTTCCCATTTCCGCATTTGCGGCTTCAAGCTCGCTTTGGTTGAAATAGTCTCCGCCTGCGATATATGCGCCAGCCCTGTTGTCGGACGGAATAACTGCCGATTCTTCTTTCTCTTTTATGGCCGTCGTGAAAGGAGAGCCGTATCCGGTCTCGAAATTCAGGTTGAGATCTATGGCCCGGCTCGTTTCCCGGTAGTACCCTCTTGCTATTTCATACAGGATGTTCCTTTTTGGAAAACTGAGGGCCATGGCCCGTTTGTCGGACTCTTTTAATTCCTCGCAGGACTCGTGTAGCCGTATGGCCAGTTCTTTTATGGCAGGAGCATACCATGGATATTCGTCCACGATTCTTTTGATGTCATGCGTGCCATATTGTCGTAGCGGCTTTTTCATGGTTACCAGTTTGCTACTGTAGCGTTGAATACGTCTTCGACTATTTTCTCGACGATGGTGTCTACGAGTTCCCCTTCCACCTGGTCGAGCGTGTAATTCGAATCGTAATCTTCGAATCCGGAGAACGACCTTTCAAAGTCCTCTTCAGGGTGTTTCCTGTTTATGAAATTGATTTTTACCGTGATTGTAAGCCTGGTCTTTGACGAGACTTCGTCTGCGGTAACGCCGAGCGACCTTGTGTCGTATCCGGTTATTTCTCCGCTTACTTCAAGGTCTCCGTCCATGGTCAACATTTGCAGGTTAGTGAACCTTACGTATCTGTCCGTCAGGGCTTCGGTGAGGGTATTGCTTAGGATCGGGTTTACTCTCATCGCCCTGTTTTCTATAGGGGCCACGGTTATCGTCTTCACGTCTTCGGCTATGGAAGTGCCGACGAAAGAATATATGCCGCATGAGCTGAACGAAAGCAATGCTGCTACGGCTGATATTATGAATATGATTTTTCTCATTTGAGATCTTTTAATTTTCTGTATAACGTGCGTTCGGAAATTCCTAATTCCTGCGCGGCTGCCTTGCGTTTGCCGTGATGTTTTTCCAATGCCTTCTTTATGAGTTCTTCGCTTGCATCCTGTATGGACAGGGAGTTTTTGCTTTCCTGGATGATTACCGGCGTCACGTCTTCTGTCATGTGTTCCGGAATATGGGTAATGGTTTGCGCAGTCCCGCTGTCGGGCTGGCTTATCGATGTCACGACGACGTTCGGGTTATTGTCCGTCCCGTTTTTGAAGGATTCCTGTCCGTAGCCTATGGCCCTGCCGTCAGCGTTTTTACGGGGTATTTCCAGGAATTCTCGGCCTTTGAGGGCGTTCAGTTCGCTCCTCATTTCTTCGACTTCTTTTTGCAGCTTGAGCAATACCCTGTTGAACAAGTCCCTTTCCGATATGAAGTCAGAATAGCTTTTCGGATCTCCGGCAGGCACCGGAAGGGTATTGTCGCTTTCTGCCGGGAGGTATGACCTGAGAGTGCCGGCGGAAATGACCCTGTTCTGTTCAAGGACGGACATTTGTTCTGCCACGTTTTTCAATTGCCGGATGTTTCCCGGCCACCTGTAATTTTCGAGCAGTTCCCTGGCCTGGGGATCGAGCTTGATGGCCGGCATCTTGTACTTGTCGGAGAAGTCCAGCACGAATTTCCGGAACAGAAGGTAGATGTCTTCCTTGTTCCTGTCCCTCAATGCAGGCATGACGATAGGGACCGTGTTCAGCCTGTAATAAAGGTCTTCCCTGAATTTCCCCGAATGAATCGCGTTTTTCAGATTGACATTGGTCGCTGCCACTACGCGGACATTGCATTTCTGGACTTTGGAAGATCCCACTCTCATGAAATCTCCGTTTTGAAGAACCCTGAGAAGCCTTGCCTGTGTCGGCAACGGCAGTTCCGCCACTTCGTCAAGGAATATCGTGCCCCCGTCAGCGACCTCGAAATATCCTTTTCTTGCTTCGGTCGCCCCGGTGAATGATCCTTTTTCATGCCCGAACAATTCGGAGTCGATAGTCCCTTCCGGAATCGCCCCGCAGTTCACGGCTATGTAAAGCGCGTGCTTTCTCGGGCTGAACTGATGTATGATTTGCGGAATAGACTCTTTTCCGACCCCGCTTTCTCCAGTTACTAAAACTGACAGGTCGGTGCCGGCTACCTTTGTCGCTATTTCGATAGCCCTGTTCAGCATCGTGTCGTTTCCTATGATGCCGAATCTTTCTTTGATAGAAGTTAAATCCATAAGTCGCAAAGTTATAAAAAAATATTTGAGTTTCTTCCCGGCTTCGGCTTATTGCGCAAGGCCTCTTTTTATAGTCCGTTTTGCGGTGTGAGGAATTTGTCCTCAAATTGAGGGAATGCGTGACTGAATCCATGGATGCCCGATTGTCCGGCGATTCCTGGCAGGCGGATTCGTCCCGGCCGTGGGCCTTTTGGCGATTGACCGCATTATTGCCATGGAGCAAGCGCAGTCCGCAAATGCCATGGCCGATAAATCTCGGCAATGCCTGCGGCGCGGGCATCCTGCCGGCGAAATGCGGTTCGCGGGACATCCGGCGGCGCTGCCGTCCGAACCTTCCACGGCTTGCATGCCCAATGGATAGTTCGGCAGATGACCATGGTCATTTTTCAACGCGCGCCGTGCGGAATGGAATTTGGAGTGTAAATTTCAGAATTGCCAATAATTCTCTATATTTGCGAAAATAAGAGTCGGGAAACTTATTTAAATTATAATACAATGAAAAGGAATTTTTTTAGAGTATTGTCATTCTCTGTACTGGGATTTGCGGCCGTAGCTTGCAGCAGCCCTGCGAAAATGGCGAAAAACGCGGATGATGTGAAAGTGGAATGCGATCCGCAGGTTCTTGAAGTGGTTGCAAACAAAATCAACGCCACTTACACAATTACATTCCCTGAAAAATATTTCAATGCCAAAGCCGAACTGGAAGTCCTTCCTGTTCTCGTATATGAAGGCGGCGAAATAGCAGGAGAACCGTTGATGCTTCAGGGCGAAAAAGTAGCCGGCAATTACAAGGTCGTTTCAAAAGACGGGGCGCAGGTTTCTGACAATGTGGAATTCGAGTATGTGGAAGGCGTTGAAAAATCGACTCTCGAACTCAGGTTCACAGTCATCAAGAAAGATAAAAGGATAGAATTCGAAACGCCGTACAAGCTCGCAGACGGCGCGAACACTACATACATGCTTGTAGACAAGAACGGAACGACGGCCTTGATTGACCATGAGTACCAGAAAGTGATCAAGGAAACCAAGGAAGCCCAGATTCTGTATCTGATAAACAACGCTACTGTCCGCCCGAGCCAGTTGAAATCGGAAGACATTAAGGAATTCAAGCAATTCCTTGCCGATCTTGAAAACGACGACAGAAGGACTATCGAGAGTGCCGACATTATCGCATACGCTTCTCCAGACGGCGATGAAGAATTCAACACTGAACTCTCTTTGAGAAGGGAAAAGACTGCGAAGGACGCTTTCGCGAAGATAACCAAGAAAACTCCTGTGACGGCTCCTGTAAACGCTTCTTCCGTTTCTGAAGACTGGGAAGGCTTCAAGGAACTCGTTGAAAATTCAGACATGCAGGACAAGGAACTTATCCTCAGGGTTCTTTCGATGTACAGCGATCCTTCGGTAAGGGAAAGGGAAATCAAGAACATGTCAAGCGTGTACGAAATCCTCGCTGACAATATTCTGCCTCAGTTGCGCCGTGCAAGGTACATCGCCAATATCGATTACAGGAATTACAGCGATGAAGAACTTGTCGTTCTTGTAAAAGAAAACATGGAAGCCCTTGACGAACCTGCTTTGCTGTATGCTGCTACGCTTGTGGATGACAACGATACCAAAATCGCTCTTTACAACAAGGCAATAGAAAAATATTCAAGCGAAAAGGCTTTCAACAACCTTGCAGCTGCTTACCTGAACATGAACAAGGTGGATGAAGCGAAAGCCGCTTTGTCAAAGGTTTCAAACAAAGGCTGCGAATATTACAACAATATGGGAGTCGTAGCTCTCCGTGAAAATAATCTTGATCAGGCAGCTTCCTATTTTGCAAAATCAGAAATGCCTGTTGCAAAATACAATATGGCTATCGTTGATATTCTCAAAGGCGAATATCAGGCTGCTGCTGAAAAGCTTGCTGGCGCAGGATGCGGGAACGAGGCTCTTGCATACATACTTAACGGACAGTATGACAAGGCTTTGAATGTCCTTAAATGCGAATGCCCTAAATCAAGCTATCTTAGGGCAGTGGTTGCAGCACGTCAGGGTGACGCAAAAGCTGTAGAGTCAGAACTGGCAAAAGCTTCTGAAAAAGAATGCCTGAAAGCACGTGCTGAAAAAGACATAGAATTTGCAAAATACAGAAAATAGCATTTGAAGCTTGCGCGCTATAGGCGTGCATGCATCAAATGAGATGGCAGAGGCCGGTACCGAAAATCAGGTACCGGCTTTTTTATGTAGATTCGACACCGGAGTGCAACACTTGCCCGTGACTCTGCCCGCCTGCTTTTTATGCAATGCCTGATTCCTGTTTTTGCTTTTTCAGGTGTTTTTTATATCTTTGAGAGATGTCTTAATATTCAGAGGGTATGAAGATTATTTTATTTACGAACACGTTCCCGTATCAGCCGGGCGAGACCTTTCTTGAGGAGGAAATATCGATTCTTGTAAATTATTATAGCAATATTACAATAGTTCCTTTGCATTCCGGTACCGGCGAAATCAGGCCTTTGCCTGCGGGCGTGAGGCTTATGCCCCCTCTCTTGAACCATTCTCCAAAAAACAAGCCCGCCCTTTTGTATTCCGGGATTTTCAATCTTTCCCCGGCCTTGTATGCGTTGAAATATCTTTTTTCGCCCGTGGTCCTTTCAAAGAAAAAGTTTTGGGCCTTTTCAGTGGCGTACCTGTTAAGGAGGGAGATATATTCCAAGGCGAGGATGCTCGTGGAAAACATAGGCATAGGCAGGTATGACGATGTGATGCTGTACTTTTATTGGGGCGACAAATCCGTAATGCTTCTTCCGTACCTTAAATCATATTATAAAAACTCCAAGGCGGTGGCAAGATTCCATGGCTCCGATCTATACGAAGAGGTTTCGGGATGCATTCCGTTCAGGGACAAGATATTCCCTTTGATAGACATGGCGATTCCAATTTCCGGCATCGGGAAAAATTATATTTTGGAAAACTACAATGATTTTCTTCCTCAGGACATACGTGTCTCGTATCTCGGAGTCAAGGACTATAAGCTGCGTTACAGGTTCTACGGAAGCGACGAGCCGTTAGAGATAAAATCGCCATTCAGGACGGATTTCAATGCGATCAAAGACGAAAGGATAATAACAGTGTTCTCATGCTCCAACATGATACCGCTGAAAAGGGTGGACATGGTAATAAAGGCATTGTCGTTGATATCGGAAAAGGAATTGAACGATTTAGGCATAGGAGGTATCCGCTGGGTGCATGCCGGAGGCGGGGAATGCATGCAGGACATAGTGAACGAGATATCGAGGGCGAACAGGACTTATTTGAGCGTCGATATCATGGGGGCGGTGAAGCATGACAGGATAATAAATTTCTATAGGCGTAATAACGTGGATTTGTTCATACAGCTGAGCCGGAGCGAGGGCGTTCCTGTTTCAATGATGGAAGCTTTATGTTTCGGAGTTCCCATAATAGCCACGAACGTGGGCGGTGTCGGTGAATTGGTAGAACCGGAATTCGGTTACTTGCTGGATGCCAATCCGGACATTACTTCCGTAAAGAATGCCCTGATTGATTTCATGTCGAAGACCGAGTCCCAAAGGGAGGAAATGCGGGCGAAAGCCAGGAAGAGCTATGAGGAAAAATGGGATGCCGACAGCAATTACGAATCTTTCGCCGCATTGCTGACAGAAGTCATGTCAAGGTAAAACCGTTCCAAGTCTTGATTTCAGGTGCGGCAAGTTCATCCTTTCAATGGATGCGAATGCATAATATATTGGGTAGTATTACCAAAATAAGGAACACCTGTAAAAATAAAGCATGCCCGTGCAGCGAAAATCGTACACGGGCATGTTCATTCTGAATGGAGGCCGCCATGGCCTTTTAAGGACCTGATGTTATTTTGCGAATTCAGCGTAAGCCGCAGCGTCCATAAGTTCGTTTACTTCAGCAGGGTTCGAGAGTTCGACCTTGATCATCCATCCTTTTCCGTATGGATCGGAGTTTACGGTTTCAGGAGCGTCCTGGAGCTCTTCGTTTATGGCTACTACCTTTCCTGAAACAGGCATGAGTCCGTCAGCTACGGTTTTCACGGCTTCGATTGCGCCGAAAGTGGATTCTTTTTCAAGAGAATCTCCTTCTTCAACCTGGATGTCGACGAAAACGATGTCGCCGAGCTGTTCCTGGGCGAAATCCGTAATGCCTATGGTTGCTACATTTCCTTCAACTTTTACCCATTCGTGATCTTTTGAGTACCTTAATTCAGCAGGAATATTCATAATGTTTGATTTTTTTAATTTTATGCAAATGTATTAAAATAATATAAACTACAATCTTTTTAATGCCGCTTTTATCAAATCTTCAATTGACAGGGACGCGTTTTCTTTTATTATGGAATCGAGTGTTTTTTCCGCGGCGGCCTTTGCGAATCCTAACATTACGAGCGCGGACAAGGCCTCTTCCTTTTCAGCCGTGATTCCGGAAATATCGGCAGCGGAATATGCCGTTTCCCCTCCTTTGCCTATCTTGTCTTTCAATTCGATGACAAGCCTTTGTGCCGTCTTTAGCCCTATTCCTTTTATGCTTTTTATTTTGTTGACGTCATTGCACAGGATTGCCGTCCTTATTTCTTCAGGACTCATGGACGAGAGCATCATCCTTGCCGTGTTCGGGCCTATTCCCGATACGGAAATGAGCATAAGGAAAATGCTTCTTTCATCCCTGTCGTGGAATCCGTAGAACTGGTGGCTGTCCTCCCTTATCATGTAGTAGAGGTAGACTGTAGCCTGTGTTTCGTTCTGCAATTTGGAATAAGTGTTCAGGGATATTTGGGCAATGTATCCTATCCCGTTGTTTTCGAGCACGACTTCGGCGGGTGTCAGCGAAACGATGGTCCCTTTTATGTATTCGTACATGATTGATATTTTGTTGCGGATGCAAAAATATGTTATTTGTAAAAGAATAAAAAGCATCATTTGTTATTTTTGCAGATTATTAAAAGCTTTATTGTCGATGAATGTCGAAAATCTAAGAAAGAAAATACCCGCGCTCGGCCGTATGGTCTACGGACGGCCTTTGGTGTACCTTGATAATGCGGCCACGTCGCAAAAACCGGAAGAAGTCCTGGATATGCAGGATTCCATGAGCAGGTTCAGCAACGGGAACATACACCGCGCGATGCATATATTGAGCACGGAGTCCACGTCCGCCTATGAAAAAGCGAGGGAAAGGGTACGCGCCTTTATCAATGCGAAGTCGGACAGGGAGATAATATTCACTTCGGGGACTACGGCGTCTATAAACCTTGTCGCGGAATCGTTTTCGAGGGCGTTCGTCAAGGAAGGCGACAAAATAATAATAAGCGAGGCAGAGCACCATTCGAACATTGTTCCGTGGCAGCTGGCATGCGAGAAGTACGGAGCGGAGCTCCTGGTTGCCGAAATAGGCGACGACGGCCGTATCAAAATGGAACAGATGGAAAAGATGCTCGGGGAAAAGGACGTGCGGCTTGTTTCCATATGCCATATTTCAAACGTGCTCGGGATTGTGAATCCGGTAAAGGAAATAATAGCGGCTGCCCACGGGCATGGCGTGCCTGTGATGTTGGACGGGGCGCAAGGGATCGTGCACGGCAAAGTGGACGTACAGGATCTCGACTGCGACTTCTACGCCTTTTCGGGACATAAGATATACGCTCCTACAGGAACAGGAATATTATACGGAAAAGAATCCTTCTTGGAGAAAATGCCGCCTTATATGGGAGGGGGAGACATGGTCGGTACCGTCACGTTCAAGAAGACCACGTATGCCGAGTTGCCCATGAAGTTCGAAGCCGGCACTTCCAATTTCATAGGACAATCGTGCTGGACTCCTGCATTGGATTTTGCCGATTCTCTTTACGAGGACAAGGAATTGTCGGAAGAAATAAAGAGGACGGAGAAATCTATAATTGAATTCATCTTCGGGGAACTCTCCGGAATGGAGGGTGTCCGTGTGCTTGGCGGGACTTCGGCATCCGGAGACAAGATACCTCTTTTCTCCATAAGCGCCGACGGCGTGCATCCTTCCGACCTGGCGCAGATCATGGACAAGATGGGAGTCGCATTGCGTTCCGGTATGATGTGTTCGGAGCCGCTGCTTTCGAAATTCGGCCTGACAGCCGTTTTGAGAGCGTCGTTCCTGCCATATAATACGTTTGAAGAAGCGGAGGCCTTTGTAAGGTCCTTCAAGAAAGCCGTAGGAATGCTCAGATAGCACGCGGCATTTTTCCGGCATTTGCAGGGCGTTATCCTGCGGATTGCTATGCCTTTGCGCCGGATTAGCGGGATTGTTAAACAACATAATGATATGACAATAAAAGAAGTTGAAAACGGAATCGTCGAGGATTTTTCGGCTTTCACCGATTGGATGGACAAGTACGAGTATCTTATAGAGCTTGGCAAAAGCCTTCCTATAGTCAGCGAAAGCGGGAAAACAGAACAGAACCTTATCAAAGGCTGCCAGTCAAGGGTATGGCTCGAATGCGAATTCAGGGACGGCAGGCTTTGGTTCAAGGCTGACAGCGACGCGATAATAACGAAAGGCATAATTTCCCTTTTGATAAGCGTGTTCGACGGCAGGACCCCGGCTGAAATAATAGACGCCGATGTCTCGTTCATAGATGAAATAGGCCTGAAGGAGAACCTGTCTCCGACAAGGGCGAACGGATTGGTGTCGATGTTGAACCAGATAAAGGCGTATGCGCTTGCATATGAGATGAAAAACAAATAACGTCATGAATTTGCAGAGAGACATAGTCCGGGCATTGAGGCAGGTATTCGATCCTGAAATCCCGGTAAATATTTATGATTTGGGGCTTGTCTACGATATTCAGATAGACGATGACCATAATGTGGCGATAAAAATGACCCTCACGGCCCCTAATTGCCCGATTGCCGACCAGCTGATACAGGAAGTGCATGATGCCGTAAAGGACGTTCCCGGAGTTGTCGACGTGAGGATAGAGCTGGTATTCGAACCGGCATGGGATAAAAGCCGCATGAGCGAGGAGGCCCTGGCCGAATTGGGATTGCTTTGACATCCGGCAGCATATGTCTGAAACAGCATATCTTTTATTGGGAAGCAATCTCGGAGACAGGTTGGCCGTATTTTCCAACGCTTTGGACAAGATACGCCTCAGGGCAGGCGATGTCGTGTCCGAGTCTCCATGTTATGAGACGGATCCTGTCGGATTCGTTTCGGATGACAAGTTTCTGAACATGGCGGTCGGCATACGGACGGAATTGTCCCCTTACGAGCTTCTTTCGGTGCTCCAGTCGGTGGAAAAGGAACTCGGTCGCGTAAGGCGGTCTTTGAAGCCCGAGGTTGACGAGTCAGGAATCAGGGTTTATAAGTCAAGGACGATAGACATAGACATTCTTATGTACGGGAAAGAGGTGATAGACTCCGACATGCTTCAGATTCCGCATCCGAGAATGGCGGAAAGGGCCTTTGCCATGTACCCCTTTATGGATATCGCTCCTGACCTCGTGCATCCCGTATATGGCGAGAGCATATCCGACATGGTCAGGAAAAGGTTCGGAGGAAAAATGCCTGACGGCATAGTCAGGATCGGAAGGATGCCGTGATGCGCGGCATTTTAATTAGTTTTTAGTATATTCGCATGATAAATAAAAATTTAGCATAATGACACAGGAAGAATTATTCAAGAATCTGATCGCCCATGCAAAGGAATACGGGTTTATTTTCCCGTCGAGCGAGATTTATGACGGATTGAGCGCGGTGTACGATTACGGGCAGATGGGCGTAGAACTGAAAAACAATATAAAGAAATACTGGTGGGACGCCATGGTGCGCCTGAACGAGAACATAGTCGGAATAGATTCCGCCATATTCATGCATCCTAAAATATGGGAGGCATCCGGTCACGTGGGGGCGTTCAACGATCCTCTTATCGACAACAAGGATTCTAAAAAAAGGTACAGGGCGGACGTTCTTCTCGAAGATTATATCGCAAAGCTTGAAGAAAAGATAGAAAAGGAAGTCGCTAAGGGCAGGAAGAAATTCGGAGATTCCTTCAATGAAGAACAGTTTTTAGCCACGAATCCGAATGTGTTGAGAAACAGGACCAAAATCGACAATGTCAGGGAAAGGATGGTCAAGGCTTTGAACGATAACGACCTGAAAGCCCTGAGGGATCTCATTGTCGAATGCGAGATAGCATGCCCGATATCCGGTACAAAAAACTGGACCGATGTCCGCCAGTTCAATCTCATGTTCAGCACGCAGGTGGGCAGCGTTTCGGACGATGCCGGGCTTATTTACCTAAGGCCTGAAACCGCCCAGGGCATCTTCGTGAATTACCTTAATGTGCAGAAGACCGGCAGGATGAAGATACCGTTCGGGATAGCCCAGATAGGAAAGGCGTTCAGGAACGAAATTGTGGCCCGTCAGTTCATATTCAGGATGAGGGAGTTCGAGCAGATGGAAATGCAGTTCTTCGTCCGTCCCGGCGAAGAAATGAAATGGTACGCCATGTGGAAGGAAAAACGCCTCCAGTGGCATAAGGCCCTTGGCCTCGGCGACGGGAAATACCGTTTCCATGACCATGAAAAGCTGGCTCATTATGCAAATGCCGCATGCGACATAGAATTCGAATTCCCGTTCGGATTCAAGGAACTGGAAGGCGTTCATTCGAGGACCAATTTCGATTTGAGCAACCATCAGAAGTTTTCAGGAAAGAAGCTCCAGTATTTCGATCCTGAAACCAATGAAAGTTACGTGCCGTATGTGATAGAAACCTCGATAGGCCTGGACAGATGTTTTCTTGCAGTCCTTTCCGCTGCTTATCACGAAGAAAAGCTTGCGGACGGCGAGGAACGCGTAGTGTTGCGCATACCTCCTGTGCTTGCGCCTGTAAAGGTCGCCGTGCTTCCGCTCGTGAAGAAAGACGGCCTTCCTGAAAAGGCCCGTGAAATCCTCGGCAGCCTGAAGTACGAATTTAACTGCCAGTATGATGAAAAGGACAGCATAGGGAAGAGGTATCGCCGCCAGGATGCCATAGGTACGCCGTATTGCGTTACTATCGATCACGACACATTGAAAGACAATTGCGTGACGATAAGGGACAGGGATACGATGGAGCAGGAAAGGGTTTCCGTGGACAGGCTCAAGGACATAATAGAGGAAAAGGTTAGTTTCAAGAATATATTGAAAAAGCTTTAGATATGGCTGACATTTCTGTAAAATACATGGGGCTCGACCTTAAAAGCCCGATAATCGCGGGAAGCTGTTCCCTTACTTCCGATGTGGCGAAAGTCCGCGAGGCCGAGGCTGCCGGAGCCGGGGCGATAGTCGTCAAGTCCCTTTTTGAAGAGCAGATCCATAGCGAGGCGGGCCATATTGCCGGCCAAAGCCATGACTATGCGGAATCTGCCGACTATATACACTATTTCGTAAGGCAGAACAGCATAGATTCCTATTGCGAAAACGTGAGGCAATTGAAGAACGCAACTGGCATTCCGGTAATCGGAAGCATCAACTGCTATACGGACGGCGAATGGATAAAATTCGCCAAGGAAATAGCAAGCGCAGGCGCGGATGCCTTGGAGGTCAATATATATTCCATGCCGGTTTCCCTTAAAAGGAAATCCGCCGACGTCGAGAAAGAGGACATTGCGATAATCAAGGATATAGTGAAAGCGGTGGATATACCGGTCTCGGTGAAAATATCGTCCTATTTTACCGCCCTGCCGTATTTCATAGACAAGCTTGCTTCCGTGGGAGCGAAAGCGGCAGTCATGTTCAACAGGTTTTATATGCCGGACATTGACATAGACAGGATGGAAATAGTTCCTTCTTCCCCTTTTTCGTCCAAGGACGAGTATGTGAAGGAGCTGAGGTCTATAGCCATAGTCTCGTCGCTTGTCAGGAACATCGATATTTCGGCTACGACCGGGATACATTCTCCCGAGTCTGCCGTAAAGGAAATTCTGGCAGGAGCTACTACCGTGCAGTTGTGCAGCGTTTTGTTCAAATCCGGCATGGGGGTAATCAGGGATTTCAACTCTTTCATATCTTCTTATTTGGACAAGCACGGATTCGGCTCCTTGCGTGAAATAACGGGACGTCTCAATTATTCAAGCATATCCGAACCTGACAAATTCGAAAGGACTCAATTCGCGAAAATTTTCGGAACGGCCAAGTAGGGACAACAGTTTGAGGCATAATGCGATATGCGATCGGGGCTATCGAAAGCAGTCTAAAAATGCAAATATTTTTTTGCTATTAAGAAAATATGTTTACCTTTGCATTCGCGTTAGAAAAACGCGATTGAATCGGGGTGTGGCGCAGTTGGCTAGCGCACCTGCTTTGGGAGCAGGGGGTCCTGCGTTCGAGTCGCAGTACCCCGACAGAAAACGGGAATGGCTGGAAATGCCGTCCCGTTTTTTTCGTATCAGGGTATATCGAAGAATATATTTGCTATCTTTGTAAGGAAGTATGCGGTAGCGTTGCCTGCTGTCCGCGTGCTCCGTTTTGATGACAGTTTTAATAAAAAAATACGATTATGAAGAAGTTAGTTTTAACGTTGGCGGTTTGCCTTAGCGCAATCACGATGTATGCTCAAAACTGGTCTATCGGCGGCAGGGTAGGCGCAGGATTCCAGTTCGATGCCCAGTACGATTTCGGCGACCAGTATGTCGAAGGACGTTTCGGCGCAGGATTTCTTAACTCTCCTGCCGTAAGTGCTGATTTTACGGCTTTGTACAACTGGAAACTTTTTGATTGGGCTGATTGGACTCCTAATGCAGGAACGTGGTTCTTCGATGCAGGATGCGGTATCAATGTAGGTGGTGCGCATTGGGCATATGTAGGCCCTGCCGGCATGGCGAAATTCGGCATAGCATTTAACGAGGTTCCTATTAAATTATCTGTCGATTGGACTCCTTCTCTCAGTTGCAGAATAGCGTATGACAATTATAGCAGTTATGCTAGGTTTAATGGAATAGCTTTGGCTAATTTTGCACTTACTTGCGTAGTAGAATTGTAAGCGTGCAATGACCGGTCCGTCAGAACCGGATTTAGCAAGTTGGATATAAAATGGCAGCCGTCCGGCAACGGGCGGCTGCTTTTCGTTTTACCTTAGCGGGAATACGATACAATGTTGCCAAAATAGTTGGAGGCCTCTTTGCCTACTCCTTTTTATCACTTTTTTAGAGTCGCGGTGCGGACATCTTTCATAACGAGTTTTGACATAAAAATAACATTGATGAGAGCCTTTTCATCAATGTTATTGCATTTGATTGTTTATTAATCAATCATGCGAGTTTTGCTAACTATTTTTTGCAATTATGCCTTAATATGTACAATTAGTTAATTCTGCTTTTGCGGCAATTGAATTTGTATCCTGCGAACCTGATAGTCATGGATTCGCTGTCTTCTTTTGTGAGTAAGAGGCTATATGTGTTTGAATCGCTTTGGTCTTCTATGTCAAAGACGGCGAGATTTCCTAATCCTATAGCATCGACTATCCTGAATTCCTTTCCTCCGATGATGAAATGGCTGGTGGATTTGTAGATGACCGTAAATGGCCAGTTCTCACGGCGTATTTCATCGTAGTTGTAGCTCATTCCGGTTATCACGAGGGTATCGGTCTGTTTTGGGGCGGGAAGCTGCGCATGGGCTGTCGACCATGCAAGGGCCGCTATCAGAAGCAAGAATATTCTTTTCATGGCAGTATTCGTTATTGATCCGTTGCAGTAAAGATAGGCAAATTATCTTTACTGCGCAAAGGCGGTCGGGCATGTCCTTGCTCCCAGCAATGTTTCCGTATCGCTTTTGCAGGTTGTCATTTAAAATTATCTGTCCACGCCTTAATTTGATATATTGCAGATATTTAATATGTTATGAAATTCGACGGTGGATATATGCCCTCAAAAAGCATGACCACTCCACGCTTGCATTTTTTAACATATTGAATGTCAATCTTGTGTAAAGGCGGGGCGTGGATTGATTTTTCAGTCTGTGCGCAAGAATTGCAAATCTCCGGCTGCATCTTTATGCCTGTGCGGAAATGCGGGCGAATGTCCGGCAGCAGTGGCTTCCCGGGGCAAAACCATTGCACGAAGTTGATTGACAGTTCCGTTACGTAGGATGCGCGGCGATGATTTTGTCATTTCGCGGCATTTTGAGTCTGATGGCATTTATGCCGGCAATCATGCCGCTATGCCGCGATTATCGGGCGATAATCTCTACAATGATGTATAGATCAATTTATTGCAATGATTTTATCACTCAGATCGTCTACCTCGCCCAAAAATATATATATTGGATTTTATCAAAGGTCTCCGCCGCCATGCCTTCAAGGGTATTGAACAGGCTCTGCTGTTGAATTTCATCACATAGGGTGCTTCGCTCGACACGGGATTTTAGGCGTAAACGGGTTTTTTATTGAATTTCATTATATAGATCGTTCCGCCTGGGATAAAATAAAAAAAGGTAATGTTGCCAAAAAATAGTTGGCAAAACTCATATGATTAATAAAAAATCAGATGGAATGACTTTGATGAAAACGTTTTCGTCAAAGTTGTTTTTTATGTCAAAAACTCGTCATGAAAGAAGTCCGCACTGCGGCTCTATAAAAGTGATAAAATGGGGTAGGCAAAGATGTCGCCAACTATTTTTTTGGTCATTTGGACATTTGTGGTGATGAAACGAGTTGGAAAATCAAGGGTGGACATTTGGCGATTATACCATAAAAAAGAGACATAAGAAATTGAAAAAATCAATCGCTTATGTCTCTTCTTTCGCGGTGAGAGGGGGATTCGAACCCCCGGAACCCTATGACGAGTTCGGCAGTTTAGCAAACTACTGGTTTAAGCCACTCACCCATCTCACCTGATGTCCTTGTGCTTAAATGCAAACAGGACTGCAAAGCTATGCAAAAAAACTTGGATTAACAAAATTTGTTTACATTTCCCTTATGAAAGCCCCTTCGACGGCAAGGCCGTCCAGCACTGTCATCAATTTTCCGGCTTCATCCCTTGAAGAAAACGGGCCTATTACGTATAATGTCCTGCCGTTTTCGTTTGTCTTTGCAATGTCCTTGTTGCAGGTTTTCCTTATTTCGTCCAATATTTGAGACGGTATCCCGCTTTGGAACATTCCGAGCACTACCTGGCATGGTTTTGCGCCAGAGGTCTTTTCAAGTTCCCTTGCCCTGTTTGCGGAGACCGTTTCGTGATTGAAGAAGGCCGCAATCATTGCGCCGGGGATTCCATTGCGTTTCACGAATGCAAGTCCTTCTGCCGCCTCCTCATAGGTCTTGAATATTCCGGCCCTGTATATGTATTTCCCGGTCCGGGTCTTTTCCTTGAATACGGGGCTTATTCCTTTAAGGTCTCTCGATGTGGCTTCCCTGCTTACGAGGAACAGCTGTACCTGGTAGTAAAGGCCGTCCGGCAGCTCGCTGTTGTCCAATATTTCCGAGGTCTTTCCTTTTTTCAGCGTATAATCCTTTTCGGGTTCGGCTTTCAGCATTTCGATGCCCGGGAAGTCGGAAATCCTCTTTTTCGAAAAAGCGTACATGACAGGCTGTTCCTTTATCCCGTCCTCATTCCGCATGCCTGCCTCCTGTTTCTTTTTCGGGATTTCCATGCCTGAATTTATCATCTCCGTTTCAAGGGCTTGCATTTTCGAGGATTCGGAATACAGGCCGCTGTTTGCCTGCATGAGCATTGATTCTGCGCCTGCGATTCTTTTCGAGAGGAACAGCCTGTCGTCAGGATTTGTCGAATTCGAATACAGGTTCCTGTCGGCTTCGAGGATTTTGCTTATCGAGTCGATGCTGGACTGCAATGAGTCGGCTTTGCGGAGAATGGCGAAATATTTGCCGTAAAGGCTGTTTTCGGAATGCTCGCGGAACACGGGCTGCTCCGGCTCTGTGTCGGATTCTTTTTCAGCATGGCCTGAAGGGGCCAGTTTTGCGGCTTTTCTTGCATAGGACGGGGTTATGGCCCTCTTTACAGGGTCGTTTGCCGGTTCGAGCGCGTAAACGCGCAGCATGCCGTTTTCCGTATCCCTGTCGGATGAAAAGAAGTCGAGCTCTCCGCTATTCATGAAAAGAAGGTCGTCGGCAGGGCTTGAATACGGAAACCCCATGTTTTGCGGAATTCCCCATTCTCCGGATGCCATGTCCCTCTCGCATACGTACAGGTCGTAGCCGCCCATGCCGTAAAATCCGTCCGATGAGAAGAACAGGAATTTCCCGTCTTTGCTTATGATAGGGAATATGTCGTTGCCGCCTGATCTGATGTCTCCGAAGACGGGTTCCGGCGCGCTCCATACGTTGCCTTCTATGTTTCTGGAATGGCAAATCGTCCATTTGCCGTCTTTTCCGGGCATTGAAAAGAATATTTCATCCGCGCCTTCAGGAAAATAGACGGCATCGTAGTATTCGTTTGATATTCCTTTGCTGATTTTTTCCGGCATCTTTTTCCATGCGCCGTCAGGGCATCCGTAGTAAAGGTAGAATTCGCGGGCCGGGACGTCCGTGGCAGCGACTGTTACGGGACTGCTTGCGAATTCTATCATGGACTTGCCGTTTTTGGCCTGTAGCAGCAGGGAGTCGGCTTTCAGCATGATGCAGGAGTCGTTCCCGCACGAAGCTTTCAGATTTTCGAGGATTGCTGCCGCCTTGTCGAATTCGTAGTCTTCGCGCATCTTCAATGCCTCGTCGAATTTCCTGCGGCAGGCTGCGCTGTCGGGGCTTTCCTGGCATAATGCGTACAAAGGCGCAAGCACGGAAATGATTATTGATGCAATGAAAGTTTTCATTTGCTCCCGTTTTTTCAAACAAAAATACTAAATACTTTATATATTGGGAAAAAATCGTACATTTGTGGGCTAAAAACCAATCTTTTGAAGAACTGAAACATTAATTTAAATTTAGATATTCATGCAAAGTAAAGGTGTTATCAAATTCGTGGCAATTCTGATCGCTCTCGCATGCATATGGCAGCTTTCTTTCACATTCGTTTCCATGCATCAGGAAAACAAGGCTGAGAAATATGCTGAGAAGGCGGTGCAGGCAGAAATGCAATTGCCGTCATTCGCCAACGTGTCCGAACTGGACAGGGCTTTTTATCTTGATTCGATAAGAAAGGAAAGGTCGAGATACTACATCGATTCGATTTCCTCGGAAAAGGTGTTTTTCGGCTATACTTACAGGCAGGTAAAAGAAAAGGAGCTAAGCTTGGGTCTTGACTTGAAAGGCGGTATGAACGTAATGCTTCAGGTCGAGCTGAGGGATCTTATCGTAGCCCTTTCAGGAAACAGCGAATCTCCTGAACTGCATGCTGCTTTGGACCTCGCTACAAAGAACCAGGTTACTTCTCCGAGAACGGATTACATAACACTGTTTGCCGAAGCATGGAATCAGGTCGCTCCTGACCAAAGGCTTGCGAAAATATTCGGCACATATGAAATGAGGGACAGGATTTCTCCTGAGACGAGCAATGAAGAAGTCATAAATGTCATAAGGGAAGAATCCGAAAGCGCGATAGCCAATTCGTTCAATGTGCTCAGAAACCGTATAGACCGTTTCGGAGTCACTTCTCCGAATATCCAGAAACTTGGCAACAGCGGAAGGATCTTGGTGGAACTTCCTGGCGTAAAGGAACCTGAACGTGTAAGGAAACTCCTTCAAGGAACGGCTTCCCTCGAATTCTGGCCTACTTTCGAAAATGACGAAATCTATCCTTCTTTGGTTGAAGCCAATTCGGTAATAAGGGAAATGCTTGCGGATGAAGAAACCGAAGGCGTTTCCGAAAATGCGGCGGCTTCTTCTGAAAGCGGCTCCGACGATTTGCTTTCGGAAGCTCTCGGAGGGGACAGCCTTTCTTTGGAAACCGCGCAGTTCGCCAAGAACAACCCTCTGTTCGCAGTGCTGAGCCCGAGCGTTTACAACGGCCAGCTTGTTCCGGGTCCGGTAGTGGGAATCGCGCATTACCGCGATACGGCGAAGATAAACAGTTATCTCAGCATGCCTCAGGTGCAGAATGTATTGCCGTCCGACCTAAGGCTTCTTTGGACAGTCAAGCCTTCAGACATGGACAAGTCTGGCGTATATTTCGACCTTGTTGCCATCAAAGTCAATACGAGGGACGGAAAAGCTCCTCTTGACGGAGGCGCGGTAGTCGATGCAAGGACTAATTTCGGCGGCACAGGCGGATCTCCTGAGGTGAGCATGACAATGAATGCCGAAGGGGCAAGGACCTGGGCCAGGATGACTGCCGACAATATCGGAAGGTCGATAGCGATTGTCCTCGACGGAACGGTTTATTCGTTCCCGAGGGTAAACGGGGAAATCCCTAACGGCGTTTCGGCCATTACCGGCGGCTTTACGATCGAAGAAGCGGACGACCTTACCAATGTCCTCAAATCAGGTAAGCTTCCAGCTCCGGCTACTATCGTGCAGGAACAGGTCGTAGGTCCGACTTTGGGTAGCGATTCAATCAATTCGGGACTCATATCGTTCGCTCTCGCGTTCGTGCTTGTCCTTGTGTATATGATATTCTTCTACAGCACGGCCGGAGTGGTGGCCAGCGCGGCTTTGATATGCAACGTGCTGTTCCTTATCGGTTCGCTTGTTTCGTTCGGAGCGGTGCTTACCCTCCCGGGAATAGCCGGTTTGGTTCTTACCCTCGGAATGGCTGTCGACGCGAATGTCATAATTTATGAAAGGATAAAGGAAGAGCTCAGGGCCGGAAAGGGCTTGAGGGCTGCGATAAAGGACGGTTACCACAATGCCTATTCCGCAATCATCGACGGACAGGTAACTACCGTGATAACCGGTATCGTTCTGTTCGTGTTCGGTTCAGGTCCGATACAGGGCTTCGCTACTACGTTGATCATAGGTATTGTTACGTCCCTTGCGACTTCGATATTCATTACAAGGCTCATATTCGAAGCCATGCTTTCGAAAGGAAGGAATATCAAGTTCGACCATAAGATCACGAGGAACTTCCTTAAAAATACGAATTTCGATTTCGTGAAGGCGAGAAAGTATTCTTACATAATCTTCGGCCTTCTGATAATAATATCGCTGACTTCTTTGTTTACCAAAGGCTTCACATACGGCGTGGACTTCACGGGAGGACGTACTTATGTTGTCAGGTTCGACAGGGATGTCGACGTTGAGGACATACGTGCTGCCGCAATGGATGAATTCGAAGGCTCGGTGGAAGTAAAACAGTTCGGAGGCGCGAGCCAGATGAAGATTACCACCAAGTACCTTATCGAAGACCAGTCTCCTGAAACGGACAAGGTCGTAGACGAAAAGCTTTACAACGCTTTGAGGGGATTCTTCGCGAATGACCTTACATTCGATGAATTCACTTCGACACTTGAAAATCCTAACGGTATAATCAGTTCCGACAAGGTGGGCCCTACGATAGCCAACGACATCAAGATCGATGCAGTCGTAGCGATCATAGTCGCGCTGTTCGCCATATTCCTTTATATCGCAGTCCGCTTCAAAGACTGGACATGGGGATTGGGAGGCGTCGCTTCTCTTGCGAATGTCACCATATTCGTGCTCGGTTTCTTCTCGCTGTTCTCGGGAATCCTTCCTTTCAGCTTGGATGTGGACCAGACTTTCATTGCCGCGATACTTACCATCATCGGTTATGAAATCAACGACAGCGTGATCATATTCGACCGTATCCGCGAATACAGGCATCTGTATCCGAACAGGGATTTGAGGACGAATGTGAACCAGGGTATCAACAGCACATTGGCCAGGACGGTAAACACCGGAGGTACTACTTTGGTCGTATTGCTCGCGATAGCCATTTTCGGAGGCGATGTGATCAGAGGTTTCGCAGTCGCTCTTATCTGCGGCGTGGTCGTAGGTACGCTTTCTTCGATTTTCATGGGTACTCCTGTGATGTACGATTTGAGCATTCGCAAGCTTAAAAAGGAAAGCCGGAAAGGCCTTGCGGCTTCAAAGCCTGCAAAAAAATAGGGCTTTAAGGAAAATATTATGACGAGCGGCCCGTTGCAACTACTTGCGGCGGGCCGTTTTTTTTCTTATTTTTGTAGAAACATGAATTTAACTTAAAATAATCATTATGGAATTACCTTTTGCAGAATCATGGAAAATTAAAATGGTTGAGCCTATCCGCAAGAGCACTCGCGAAGAACGCTTGCAGTGGATCAAAGAAGCTCACTACAACGTATTTCAATTGAAAGCCGAACAGGTTTATATCGACTGCATCACTGACTCGGGCACGGGCGCGATGAGCGACCGCCAATGGGCCGCTATGATGATGGGCGATGAAAGCTATGCAGGCGCTTCGTCTTTCTTCAGGCTTAAAGACACCATTACCCGCATCACCGG
Organism: uncultured Bacteroidales bacterium; assembly: GCA_944322605.1. Taxonomy (GTDB): domain Bacteria; phylum Bacteroidota; class Bacteroidia; order Bacteroidales; family UBA932; genus CALUPD01. The sequence continues at coordinate 126,668 of CALUPD010000037.1, forward strand.
ATTCAAGTATGTGATACCTACCCATCAGGGACGTGCTGCCGAAAACGTTCTGTTCAGCTATCTTGTAAAGGCAGGCGACATCATTCCTGGCAACTCTCATTTCGATACGACAAAAGGCCATATCGAAAGCCGCAAGGCAATAGCTTTGGACTGTACCATAGATGAAGCCAAAGACACGCAGCTCGAAATTCCTTTCAAAGGAAACGTTTCTCCTGAAAAGTTGGAAAAGGCTCTTGCTGAAAATGCAGCCAAGATACCTTTCATAATCGTTACGATTACCAACAATACGGCAGGAGGACAGCCTGTTTCCATGGAAAATCTCCGTCAGGTAAGGGCTATCGCGGACAAGTACAAAAAGCCTGTGATTTTCGACTCTGCACGTTTCGCTGAAAACGCTTATTTCATCAAGACCCGTGAAAAAGGTTATGAAAACAAGACTATCAAGGAAATCGTGAAGGAAATGTTCTCATTGGCTGACGGAATGACGATGAGCGCGAAAAAAGACGCTATCGTGAACATGGGCGGATTCATTGCCACTAACAAGCAGGAATGGTATGACGGCGCCAAGACATTCTGTATTCCTTTCGAAGGATACCTGACTTACGGCGGAATGAACGGCCGCGACATGGACGCTCTTGCTGTCGGCCTTGATGAAAATACCGAATTCGACAATCTCGAAACACGTATCAAGCAGGTCGAATATCTTGCAAAACGTCTTGACGAGTACGGAATCCCTTACCAGCGTCCGGCAGGCGGCCATGCCATCTTCGTGGATGCTGACAAGATCCTGACGAATGTTCCTAAGGAAGAATTCCCTGCACAGGCCCTTACGGTTCATCTTTATCTTGAAGCCGGCATCCGCGGATGCGAAATCGGGTACCTTCTTGCAGACCGTGATCCTGTGACCCGTGAAAACCGTTTCAACGGCCTCGATTTGCTCCGTCTTGCAATTCCTCGCCGCGTTTACACCAACAACCATATGGATGTAATCGCCGCTGCGCTGAAGAATGTTTATGACAGGAGGGAATCCATAAGAAGGGGCGTGAAAATCGTTTGGGAAGCGGAACTCATGCGCCATTTCACAGTTCAGCTCGAACCGCTCGAACCGTTGAAATAGATTATGCCCTTGGTTAAGGAGCAATCTTTTAAAAGGACCGTGCCGTCAGATGGGCATGGTCCTTTTTATGCAATAAAGGACTTGCGGTTCTCTGAATCTGCATTAAGTCCATTGTCTGCTGTCATTTTGCTTCCAAGGCAGGTCGTCAAACGTAAATTTTACGTTTGCTTACTATAAATTGTTAATAATTCTTATAAATTGATGAAATGAGAATAAATCGGTTGTTGTTTTTTTAATTTTAATTCATAATTTAGCAATCGTAAAAATGTGCGGAGTTTTTACCGAATGTTTTTTCATATATTAGGTTAAGTAAGTTTATTTGTGTGCCGAAAGGCGAGGGACAGGATAACGGTGGCAGTTATCCTGTCCTTTTTTTCGTATCTTTGCGGGATGAACAGGTCAAAAGCAATAGGACTCATATTATTCGTTTTGTCGGCTGCCGTCATATTTTCCTGTACCGGATTGGAAAGCTATGACCGCCGCCATATCATATATCCTGCCCCGTTGAGCACGGACGAGCAGGCCGACAGTATCGCCGAACTCTTGAGGACGGAGCCTTTCGACAAGGCCCTTGCCAGAAAACTATGGAGCTATTATGCGAGGGTAGGCAATTTCGACGCGCTTATGAATCACGCAACGTCGATTTTCAAGTCGAGCATCGTCAATAACGACTACGACTTCGCGGTGACTGCGGCGTCGTATATGGCTCTGACTTATATAACTCTCAATGAAAGGGATTCTGCCCGGTTTTATCTTGATTTTATAAAATCCCATATATCGCAGGACGATCCGTTGTACGGAATGTACAACAATGCGGAGTCGGAATATTCCGTGAAGTTCGAATGGGACTATCCGAAGGCGATAGAGTACATGATCAATTCCCTCAGGTATTATCAGAAAACAGGGAACGAGGCAAATGAGTCTGTCGTGTTGGGAAACATATCCCTGCTTTATGCGAAAAGAAGGGATACGAGCGGATTGAAATATGCTGAAATGTCGTATGAAAAGGCGCGCCAGTCCAACGACCTTTATGCGGAATGCTTCAGCTCTTTCATCCTTTCGCAAATGGAATATTATTCCGGCATGTACCGTGAATCCATAGAACATGCGGAGGAGGCCCTTTCTTTGACCGAGGCAAACACGGAACTGAAAATATTCAGGACGGAATTATATACCATTCTGGCAGATACGTACAGGGCCTTGGGCAGGAACGATTCTGCTGATGCATGTTACCACAGGGCTTTCGGCCTTTTGGAAGGCAGTCCCGATGAAAACGTGCATATTTCCCTCTATCTGTCGTATGCCGACTATTTGCGCGGCTTAGGGCGTTATCAGGAGGCTGTAAGGTACTATATGGACGGGTTGCGCCTGGCCGACAGAAGCAGCAACGTGGATTCTTACCATTATCTTCTTCTTGGATTGTCCGAGGCATATGACAGGCTCGGGCAGAAAGATAGCGCGCTGTGCTACTATAAAAAATATTATGATTCGTCGCTCAAAGCGTTCAATCTTCATAAGGAAAAGGAATTCAACCAGCTTTTTCTCGACAACGAGCGTATGAAATATGAAAACATGCTGTTTCAAAAGGAAGTCCAGGCCGACAGGTATAAAAAGACGATTTTGATTGTTTCGTGCGTGCTGGCGGTACTGGCTATATTGTCTGCCGCATTGTATGTCGTTTACAAGAGAAAGGACAAGATGTACACGCTTCTTGTCGAACAGCATCAGCAGCTGGTAAGGCAGCGCAGGTTGGAAGAAGAAAAATCGACGCTCTTGCAGTCGGAAGGAGAGGATTCCAAAGTGCATAACGAAAAACTCCTGTTTTCAAGGATAGAAGACATGATGAAAAACGGCAAGATCTTCAAGGCTAATGATCTGACGGTTGAAAAATTGTCCGAGATGCTGGATTCCAACAGGACATACGTTTCCAATGTGATAAACAAGTATGCAGGAATGTCGTTCCCGAATTATCTTAACCAGTACAGGATAAACGAAGCCGTGGCGGTCATAGCGGACACGCGCCATGAAGTGGTGCTTAAAGCCTTGTGCAATGATTTGGGGTATAATTCAATGACTTCGTTCTACAGGGCATTTCAAAAGGAAACCGGCTGTACTCCTATGATATACAGGGAGAAGATGATAAAGCTGAATTCAAGGCAAGGTCCGCATATGACATGATTTCCGATGCTGCAACGTAAAAGGGCCGTGTCGCTATACGCGCGACACGGCCCTTTGCGTTCATTATGGATTAGCGGGTCAATATCCGTAGCTGGTATTGTCCCAGCAATGCGTGCAGAGTTTTTCTTTAGGCAGGCCTATGGCTTCCACAAGGTCGTCGAGCCTTTGGAATTGCAGGGAATCGAGTTGCAGATGCTCTCTCATGGCTTCAACCATTTTTGCGTGCTTTTCCGAATCAGGGTCTTTGTACGGAGCCAATATTTCTTCCGTAAGATCCGATGTCCCTTCTATGTCCCTTATGACTCTTCTCGTGAACAAATCGAAAGACGATCTTGATGTCGAGAAATTGAGGAATTCGCATGGATAGACAAGAGGAGGGCATGCTATTCTTACGTGGACTTCTTTTATGCCGCATTCCCTCAGCTTGACCACGTTGTCTTTAAGCTGCGTGCCTCTTACGATAGAGTCGTCGAGAAATACCACTTTCGAGTTTCTTGCGAACGATTCGTTCGGAAGCAGCTTCATTTTTGCCACAAGGTCTCTCATCGCTTGGTTCTGAGGCATGAAGCTTCTCGGCCATGTCGGGGTGTATTTTACGAAAGGACGTTTGTAAGGCACGTTCATTTCGTTGGAGTATCCTATGGCGTGGCCTACGCCTGAGTCAGGGATTCCTGCGGCGAAATCCGGCCTGAATTTGTCCCTTCTTGCAAGGGCTGCCCCGCATCTGTAACGGCAGTCTTCGACGTTTATGCCTTCATAGTATGCGGAAGGATAACCGTAATAAACCCAAAGGAACGAGCATATCTGCATTTTCCGGCCGGGTTTTATCACTGTGGTGACTCCGTCTTTCGATACCCTGACCGCTTCCCTCGGCCCGAGATCCCTGACAGTTTCATATCCGAGGTTGGTGAAAGACGAGCTTTCGGAAGCTACGACATATCCGAAGTCGTTTTTGCCTATTATTATAGGTGTCCTGCCGTATTTGTCCCTGCATGCATAAATGCAGCTGTCCGTAAGGATCAGGAATGAGCATGACCCCTTGACTGTATCGTAGACGTTCTGTATTCCTTCGATGAAGGTGTCTCCGCTGTTTATCAGGATGCTTATTACTTCTGCCGGGTTTATGGTAGAATCGGACAATTCGGCGAAGTGTATCCTCTTTTCAAGGAAACTGTCCGATATTTCCTTGATGTTGGTGATTTTTCCCACGCACACGACAGAAAACCTTCCCAAATGCGATGTGACCGTGATCGGCTGGGATTCCATGTCGCTTATGACTCCTATGCCCTGGCACGAGCCTGCGAATTTAGGCAGTTCGTTTTCAAACTTGTTCCTGAAATAGGCATTTTCAATGCTGTGGATGGCACGAATGAAGCTGGTCCCGTTGTAAAACGCCATGCCCGCCTTTTTTGTTCCGAGATGGGAATGGTAGTCAGTTCCGTAAAAAACATCTGCTACGCAGTCTTTGCGTGAAATGCATCCGAAAAATCCGCTCATATGTGTAATTTATTTTGTTGGTTGGTTGTTTTTCCTGTTCGAGGTCTTCCGTCTTTTCGGCGCAGAGGGCTGCCTTCCCTCCGTTTTCTTTTTTGCGGGGCGGCTATCGCTCTTGCTCTTGCGGCTTTTCCTTGAAGCCGCCTTCTTTTCGCCTGCCGGTTCTTTCTTTGAAGGTCCGGAGTCAATGCCTCCGTCCGGTTTTCCGGCTTCGTCGTCTACAAGTCCGTAATCGAGGGTCTTTTGTTCAAGGTTTGCCCTTAAAACACGGATTTTCACCCTGTCTCCTAATCTGAACTTCCTTCCTGAAGAACGTCCGTAAACGCAATAGTCTTCTTCCGAGAACTCGAAATAGTCATCGGTGATGTCCCTCAAAGAGACCATCCCCTCTACTTTCGTTTCATCTATTTCGACATAGATGCCCCATTCCGTCACGCCTGAAATCGTGCCTTCGTAAATGTTCCCGATTTTGTCGGTCATGAATTCGACCATCTTGTATTTTATGCTCGATCTTTCCGCTTCAGTGGCAATCTGTTCCCTTTCCGAAGAATATTTGCATCTCTGTTCGAATACTTCTTTCTTCCCGGGCTTTTCCTTGTTCATGTATCCCTCCAGCAGCCTGTGGACCATCATGTCGGGATAGCGGCGTATAGGAGATGTGAAATGAGTGTAATAGTCGAATCCGAGCCCGTAATGGCCGATGTTGTCTGTCGAATATTTGGCCCTTGCCATAGAGCGGAGGGCTATTATTTCGACGGCTTCGGCTTCAGGCTTTCCTTTGACTTTTTCGAGGAGCTTGTTGAGTTCCATGGCCAGTTCCCTCGGATTTTCCGTGCGGTTCATCCTGTATCCGAAATGGGTTATGAACCCGCGCAGTTTCCCTACCTTGTCCATGTCCGGCTCGTCATGCACCCTGTAGACGAAAACTGGATTCCTGAGCTTCATCCGCCGTCCTACTTCTTCCGCGACTTCCCTGTTTGCAAGGAGCATGAACTCCTCGATCAGCCAGTTGGCTTCGAAGCTTGTCTTTTCGGTTATGCGTATGGGTTTCCCCTTTTTGTCGACTTCTATTTTCATTTCAGGACGGTCGAACAGGATTGCTCCCGATTCGAACCTGCGCTTGCGCATTTGCGAAGCAAGGTCCCATAATTGCAGCAGCTCGTTTTTCAACGGCCCGTTTCCTCCTTTCAATATGTCCTGGGCGGAATCGTAGTCGAACCTGTAGTCCGATTTTATTACCGTCCGTCCGAACCATCTGGACAGGACCCTGGCCTTGTCGTCCATTTTGAATATGGCGGAGAAGGTAAGTTTTTCCTCTCCCGGCCTTAGGGAGCATAGCCTGTTCGAGAGCTTTTCAGGAAGCATCGGTACCGTCCTGTCCACAAGGTAGACGGAAGTGCCTCTTTCGTAAGCTTCCTTGTCTATTATGCTTCCTGGCAGGACATAGTGGGTGACGTCGGCTATGTGTACTCCTACTTCCCATGTCCCGTCTTCTTCTTTTCTTATTGAAATCGCATCGTCGAAATCCTTTGCGTCTGCCGGGTCTATCGTGAACGTGCATACGTCCCTGTAGTCTTTTCTTAACGAGATTTCCTTTTTCGTGATTCTCGAAGATATTTTTCCGGCAGCGGCTTCCACTTCTTTTTCGAACCTGTAAGGAAGGCCGTATTCGGCGAGGATGGCGTGCATTTCGGTATTATTGTCCCCCGGAGTTCCGAGAACGTCTGTTATTATGCCTGTAGGGTCGTCGGAATTCGCGGGCCAGTCCGTTACGAGCGCGGCAACCTTTTTCCCGTTGTCTTCAGGGTTGTATTTCCCGGAAGGTATTGATATGTCGTAAGGCATATTCTTGGATTCCACGATTACCCAGGCCTGGTTGCCTATGGCCTGAAGGATTCCGACGTGAGGCCTTTTAGACCTTTCTATTATTTTTATGACTTCCCCTTCCGGCTTCTTGTCCGGATTTTTGCTTTCGATGGCCGATACAAGGACTTTGTCCCCGTTCAGGGCGCGGCGCATTTTTTTAGCAGGCACGAAAATGTCGTCGTCCCTGCCTTCTACGGAAACGAATCCGTAGCCCTCCCTGTTTACAGTAAGGACTCCTTCGAGTTCTATTCTTGTCCTCTTGTCTTTTTTTGTGCGAGCCGGTGCAGATTTTCCTTTATTTGGTCTTTTTTTTGCAGGTTTTTCCCTTAATCTGCCGTTGCGTGATCTGCTCATGTGGATATGTATTTAATTATGGGCTGCGAAAAAAGCAGTTTTGAAATCAAGTTCCAAAAATAGAAATAAAAATTAATATATATGGAAAAGAAAGTACTTTTAATGATCCTTGACGGATGGGGAATAGGAAAACATGACAAATCGGACGTGATTTATACCGAAGGAGCTCCGTTCTTCGAAAAATTGATGCGCGAATATCCGCATTCTGAACTCATGGCGTGCGGAGAATATGTCGGACTTCCTGACGGGCAGATGGGCAATTCGGAAGTAGGGCATCTCAACATAGGTGCCGGCAGGATCGTATATCAGGACCTTGTCAAGATAAACATGGCATGCAAACAGCATAAGTTGCTTGAGAACAAGGAAATAAAAGCTGCTTACGATTATGTCCTCAAAAGCGGCAGGAAATTGCATTTCATGGGTCTTTGCTCTTCAGGCGGCGTGCATAGCTCCCTTGCCCATCTTTACGGCTTTCTCGATGCTGCGAAGGAATGCGGGATAAGCAATGTATTCGTGCATTGCTTCATGGACGGCAGGGATACCGATCCGATGAGCGGGAAAGGCTTTGTTGAGGAACTGGAAAGCCATATGGCTGGATCCTGCGGTAAAATAGCTTCCGTCATAGGTCGTTTCTATGCTATGGACAGGGATAAAAGGTGGGAGCGCGTAAGCAAGGCCTATGATCTTTTGGTGAAGGGACAGGGAGAGCCTTTCAGCTCGGCGGCCGACGGCATACAGGCTTCTTACGATGCCGGCGTTACCGACGAGTTCATAAAGCCTATAGTGATAACAGGACAGGACGGATCTCCTCTTGCGCGTGTGGAAGACGGGGATGCCGTCATATTCTTTAATTTCCGCAACGACAGGGCCCGCGAGATAACGGACGTCCTTACGCAGGAAGACAAGGCTGAATACGGCATGAAGAAGCTGGATCTCTACTATTGCTGCCTTACTCCTTATGATGACAAGTTCAAGGGATTGCATATACTGTTCGACAAGGAGAACGTGACGGACACCCTCGGGGAAACAGTGGCCAAAGCCGGAAAAAGGCAGTTGAGGATTGCCGAGACAGAAAAATACGCGCATGTGACGTTCTTCTTTTCCGGAGGACGCGAAAAGGAATTCGACGGCGAGTCGAGAATCCTTATACCTTCTCCAAAAGTGGAGACATACGACCTGAAACCTGAAATGAGCGCTCCGGAAGTTACGGAAGCTCTTGTCGGGGAGCTTGAAAAGGGCCTGTACGACATGATAGTGCTGAATTTTGCCAACGGGGACATGGTCGGGCATACCGGCAAATACGAAGCGATAAGGAAGGCTGTGAAGGCTGTAGACAGTTGCGTTGAAAAAACCGTTAATGCCGCTGTCGCGAACGGCTATGTCGTCCTTGTGACAGCCGATCACGGAAATGCCGACAATGCCCTTAATCCGGACGGAACTCCGAATACGGCGCACTCCCTGAATCCTGTCCCTTTCATAGTCGTGGATAAGGATATAAAGGCAGTGAAAAACGGAAAGCTTGCCGACATTGCTCCTACCGTTTTGAAACTGATGGGAATAAAGCAGCCTGAGGAAATGACCGGAGAGCCTCTTGTTTAGGCTTGAGTTTGTCATTTGACGTTTTCCGGGACAGGCGGGGACCGGCTTCTTCCGGGATATATGCAAGGATTGTCGTCCTCGCCGCGCGGTTTGCGGACTTGCGGCGGGGATTTCCCATTTGGACGTGAATGCGGATTCTCCCATTTTCGGCATATGCCTTGACGGATTATTTTAGCGGCTTCAATCTTGCGTAAAAGAACTATATTTGCAGCACAATAAATTTTCAGCAATGTCTTTCGTACACCTTCATGTCCATACGTATTATTCGGTCCTTGACGGGGCCGCACAGATTTCCAAGCTGTTCGAGAAGGCCAAATCGAACGGCCAGCCCGCGCTTGCCATAACCGATCACGGCAATATGTTCGGGGTGAAGGAATTCCTCAGGACGGCATCCAAATTCCCTGAAGTAAAGCCTATAGTCGGATGCGAGGTATATGTCGCGAAAGAAAGCAGGACTTTGAAGAGGGGGCGCGAGGACCAAAGCTCCTACCATCTTATTCTCCTTGCGAAAAACATCCAAGGGTATCATAACTTGGTCAAATTGTGCTCGTATGGCTATATAGACGGATTTTACTATAAGCCGAGGATAGACCACGAACTTCTCGAACAATATCATGAAGGGCTTATATGCGCTTCCGCATGCCTTGCGGGCGAAGTTGCCAGGGCTATAACCAAGGACGATATCGAGGAAGCCGAGAGGACGGCGCAATGGTACAAGGACCTTTTCGGAGAGGATTATTACTTGGAGGTGCAAAGGCATAAGACCGATTGCGAGGGCGGGGACAAATCCGTGTATCCGGCGCAGGAGAAAGTGGCGCAGGCGGTATTCGGCATTGCTGAAAAATACGGCATAAAATGCATAGCTACGAACGACGTGCATTTTGTGACGGCGGAGGACGCTCCTGCCCACGACAGGCTGATATGCCTTACGACCAATTCAAGCTACGATGATCCCGACAGGCTCAGGTATACATGGCAGGAATATCTGAAGACTACGGAGGAAATGTCGGAAATCTTCGCCGACCATCCGGAGGTGATAGCCAATACTCTTGAGGTGGCGGAAAAGATAGAGCGCTATAGCATAGACTCCAAGCCGATCCTTCCGATATTCCCGCTGCCGGACGGATTCAGCGATTCGAATGACTACCTGCATTATCTTACTTATGAGGGGGCGAAAAAGAGGTACGGCGAAAATCTTGACGGGCCGACAACGGAAAGAATCGATTTCGAGCTTGCGACTATCAGGAAAATGGGATTCCCGGATTATTTCCTCATAGTGCAGGATTTCGTGACGGCTGCCAAAGGCCTCGGTGTTTCGGTCGGGCCGGGAAGGGGGTCCGCCGCAGGTTCGGTTGTCGCCTACTGTCTCGGCATAACCCAGATAGACCCTATAAAATACGATTTGCTGTTCGAGCGTTTTCTTAATCCGGACCGTATATCCATGCCGGATATAGACATAGATTTCGATGACGACGGGAGGTCGAAAGTATTGGAATACGTCGAAGGAAAGTATGGGAAAGACCATGTCTCGCATGTCATTACTTTCGGCACGATGGCGGCGAAAAGCGCGATTAAGGACATAGCGAGGATACAGAACCTTCCTTTGTCCGAATCGGACCGTCTTGCCAAGGCCATTCCTGACAAGTTCAACTTCAAGGAGGACGGCAAGGACAAGCCGCCTAAGGTCAATATACAAAACTGCATAAAATACGTAGACGAGATAAAGGCCGCCTATGAGTCGGACAATCCCGTCCTCCATAATACCATAGAATACGCGCGGCGGCTTGAAGGCACGGTGCGCAATACCGGCGTGCATGCCTGCGCCATAATCATAGGACGAAGCAACCTGACGGATTTTATCCCGATTTCCATAGCCAAGGACAAGGAAACGGGCGCGGACATGTGGGTTTCCCAATACGAAGGGTCCTATATCGAGGAAGTCGGCATGTTGAAGATGGACTTTCTCGGCCTGAAGACCCTTTCCATAATAAAGGATGCCGTGCGCAACATAAAATTGTCAAAGGGCATCGATCTCGACATCGCCAATATCCCTATCGACGACAAGGCTACGTATGATTTGTATAGCAGGGGCGATACCGTCGGCACGTTCCAGTTCGAGTCGGACGGCATGAGAAAATGGCTCAGGGAACTGAAGCCTACAAGGTTCGAAGACCTTATCGCCATGAACGCGCTGTACAGGCCCGGCCCTTTGGACTACATACCGGATTTCGTCGACAGGAAAAACGGCAAGAAGCCTATCGAATACGACCTTCCGGAAATGGAGGAGTTCCTTGCGGATACATACGGCATTACCGTATATCAGGAACAGGTGATGCTTTTGTCCCAAAAGCTTGCCGGCTTTACGAAAGGGCAGGCGGACGGCTTGCGTAAGGCGATGGGAAAGAAAATAGCGGAAAAAATGGCCGAGCTCAAAGGCCTTTTCATGGAAGGCGGCCAGCAAAGAGGGCATTCAAAGGAAATACTTGAAAAAATATGGCACGACTGGGAAGCTTTCGCTCAATACGCGTTCAATAAGTCGCATGCCACATGCTATGCCTGGGTCGGATACCAGACGGCATATCTTAAAGCCAATTATCCTGCCGAGTATATGGCTGCTACGCTCAGCAAGAACCTCAACGACATAGAGGAAATAACGAAGCTGATGGACGAATGCCGCAAGCAGGGCATTGCGGTTCTCGGGCCTGACGTGAATGAAAGTTCGAATTCGTTTACGGTGAACAAGGACGGCAATATCCGTTTCGGGATGGCAGGAATAAAAGGAGTGGGATCGGGCGCGGTGGATGCCATAATCGCGGAAAGGGAAAAAGAACCGTTCCGCAATATTTTCGATTTCGTATCGCGTGTCAATCTTGGAGCGGTGAACAAAAGGACCATAGAGTCGCTTGCCTATTCGGGGGCTTTCGATAGTTTCGAAGACATTCCGAACAGGGCTGTATTCTGCATGCCCGATGCAAAAGGCGAGACTTTTCTGGAATCCTTGGTGAAATACGGCTCAAAAGTGCAGAATGACAGCCTTAATGCGGCGAATTCGCTTTTCGGGGACAGCGAAGCCGTCAAGCCGTTGCAGCCTCAAGTCCCGATTGTGGCGGATTACAACAGGATGGAGTTCCTCAAGAGGGAAAAGGATCTTGTCGGGATGTACCTTTCGTCCCATCCTTTGGACATATACAAATTCGAGATGGAGAATTTTGCCGGATGCAGCATAGCCGATGCGATGCAGCTTTGCGAAAACGCGAATTCCGGAGAGGCCGGGCATGTCGGGGCCGATATGATAATCGCAGGCCTTGTTACAGGCGTCAAGGAGGCTACCACTAAAAGCGGCCGCCAGTATTGCACGTTCTCTGTCGAGGATTTTTCCGGCAGCAGGTCCTTTTCCCTTTTCGGCAAGGATTTCGAGCAATATATGAAATACGCGCGGGAAGGAAATCCTCTGCTGATAAAATGCCGGATCCAGCCAAAGTACTGGAAGAAGGAATCCGACGACAAGAAAAACGGGGCAGGCGGGGCTCAGGCTGAAAAAGTCGAATACGAATTGAAAATAAAGGGAATGACCCTTCTGTCCAATGCGAAGGATGAATTCGTCAAGGAAGTGCGTGTGGTGCTTCCCGTTTCTAAGATCGACAAGGATTTCCGAAGTTCGTTGAAGAGGGCCGTAAAGGAATCCAAGGGAAAATCCATGCTTACTCTTGACATAGTGGACAGGGCTAACAACATGAGCGTGGAATTCTTTTCGAAGAAATTCGGAATATCCCCTTCGTGCGAATTCATAGATTATCTCAACCGCAACGGGCTGGATTACAGCATAAGGAAGGAAGTCGCATTCTGATCCGTCCTCGACCGTGGCCTTGCAGGGGAATGAAAGGCATTGTTCGGATAAGCAAAAGGCCTCCCGGGCTGCAAACCGGGAGGCCTTTTATGCGACGGCACCGTCCGAAAATATTATGGCAGAGTTATTTGTTCCGCCGGTTGCAAGAGTTCCGGCATGCCTTTTCCGGCCTTACCATCCCTGCGCCCTGATTTCGACAGACCCGCCTTCGGGCGTGATGAGAGTCGTGCCGTTGTCGCTGTCGCACAGATGCCCGATGACATCCATGTCCGGGAGCTCCTTGCTGAGCTTTTCGAATTGCCCGACCGGCACGGTGAACATGAACTTGTAGTCGTCTCCTCCGTTCAGCGCGGCTGTCACGGGGTCCATGTTGATTTCATCGGCCATGTCGAATGTCTGCTTCGCGATAGGGATTTTTTCCATGTAAATCTTCACCCCTACGTTATGGTCGGCTGCAAGCTGCTTCACTGAAGCCGCGAGGCCTTTTGTTATGAAATATCCGGATGTCGGGGTTATCCCTTCATTTTCCATTACGTCGAACATCGATTTCCTGATGTACGGGCTGAGGTATTCGGCCAGAATGAATTTGTACGGTGTCAGGTCCGGCTGTTTCGAGGTCTTTGATACGAAAACCGCCTTTTCCCTTTCGAGCACGTGCAGTCCCATGTATGCCGCGCCGAGATTGCCTGTTATGAATATGATGTCCGATTTTGACAGCTGCGGCGTTTTCCTGTCCTTGCAGGCATATCCTTGAGCTGATATGCTGATGCATAGCCCCGTAATCGAGGGGTTGAGGTCGAGGGATATTTCTTTTATTCCGTATTCTTTCGCCGCCGCCATTATCCCTTTCCATATTTTTTCGACATCTTCGAAAAAGAACCTTTTGGAAAGCCCCAGGGTTATGGTTAGCGACCATGGCCGGAAAAGCTTTGCGTATAATTCTCCTATTGCCGACAGGGCGGCTTTGTAGCCGAGATGGTTGAGGGGCGTGTAAACAAGGTCGAAGTCGATGCCTTCGAGCTGTGTTTTCTGGGCCGAAGCCCAAACTGCCTCTTTGGAATCCACCGTCGCGGGAAGTTTTATGATTTCCCTGTTTTCATATCCTGAATTTTCGAAAAGGCCGGCTATCGTGGCCATTTTGCCTATTTCCGATATCTCTCTTCTTTTTGCATTTGTTTCTTCCGGCATATGCTGATTTTTTTGATACGTGTAACTGCAAAGTTAATAAAATTGTACGATAATATTCCGTCAAGGAGTTTTCCCATATCTTTAATTTTTATGAAATAATACATATATTTGCAGTTCGGCGGAGCGTATGGGGCGGATTGTGCAACATGTTGGTTTTCATCCGCATTGCTCCATAAATGTTATGACATGGCAAACGATATACTACAGTCGATAACCAAAAACGAGTACAAGCACGGGTTCGTCACGGACGTGGAGCAGGAGTTCATTCCCAAGGGGCTGGACGAGGACATAATCAGGCTCATTTCTTCAAAGAAGCAAGAGCCGCAGTGGCTGACGGAATTCAGGCTAAAGGCATTCGCCAAATGGAAGACCATGAAGATGCCGCATTGGGCGCATCTTGACATACCGGAAATCGACTATCAGGACATAATATATTTCGCTTCTCCGAAAAAGAAAGAGGGCAAGAAGGAAATAGACCCCGAACTTGCCGCGACATTCGACAAGCTCGGAATCCCGCTCCATGAAAGGAACGCCCTTGCCGGCATAGCGGTGGACGCCGTATTCGATTCGGTGTCCGTCAAAACGACATTCAGGGAGACCCTTGCGGAAAAAGGCATAATTTTCTGCTCTTTCTCGGAAGCGGTACGCGACTATCCCGACCTGGTGAAGAAATATTTGGCTTCCGTGGTTCCTGTCGGGGACAATTATTTTTCGGCATTGAATTCTGCCGTATTCAGCGACGGCTCGTTCTGCTATATTCCGAAAGGGGTGAGATGCCCTATGGAACTTTCGAGCTATTTCAGGATAAACGCCACCGGCACCGGGCAGTTCGAAAGGACCCTCATAGTCGCGGACGAAGGTTCTTACGTGAGCTATCTTGAAGGCTGCACGGCTCCTCAAAGGGATGAAAACCAATTGCATGCCGCAGTGGTGGAAATAGTGGTCATGAAAGACGCGGAAGTGAAGTATTCGACCGTCCAGAACTGGTATCCGGGAGACGCGAAAGGCAGGGGCGGGATTTTCAATTTCGTGACCAAGCGCGGGCTTTGCAAAGGAGAGAACAGCCGCCTGTTCTGGACACAGGTGGAGACCGGCTCGGCCATAACGTGGAAATACCCGAGCACTGTCCTGAAAGGGGACAATTCGGTTTCGGAATTCTATTCAGTGGCCGTTACAAACAACAGGCAGCAGGCGGATACCGGAACCAAGATGATACATATAGGGAAGAACACGCGTAGCAGGATAATAAGCAAGGGCATATCTGCGGGATACAGCCAGAATTCCTACAGGGGGCTTGTGAAGGTCCTTCCCGGCGCGGAGAACGCGAGGAACTATTCGCAATGCGACAGCCTTCTTCTCGGCGACAAGTGCGGCGCGCATACTTTTCCCCGCATCGAATCGGACAACAAGTCGGCAGTCGTAGAGCATGAGGCCACTACGTCGAAAATAAGCGAAGACCAGCTTTTCTATTGCAGGCAGAGGGGGATAACGGCGGAGGATGCAGTGGGGCTGATTATCAACGGCTATGCGAAAGAGGTCATAAACCAGCTTCCTATGGAGTTCGCCGTCGAGGCTCAGAAGCTGCTCCAGGTATCGCTTGAAGGCAGTGTCGGATAATCCCGTGCATTCTGCGGCGCACGCTCCGGCAGGTTCATGGCATGAGGCGGAACGGAATCAGTTAACTATTGAAATATAAACGGATATGAATGATATAATATTGAATATAGAGGGCCTGGCTGCCACAATAGACGGCAAGGAGATACTTAAAGGCATAGACCTGACAATAAGAAAGGGGGAAACCCATGCCATAATGGGTCCTAACGGTTCGGGGAAGAGCACTCTTTCCGCCGTGCTTGCAGGGAAACCCAATTATAATGTCACGGGAGGAAAGGTGACATTCATGGGCAGGGATCTTTTGGAAATGTCGCCCGAAGAACGTTCATGGGCAGGACTGTTCCTGAGTTTCCAGTACCCTATAGAAGTTCCCGGCGTTACCAACGTGAACTTCATGAAGAGCGCGGTGAACGAGCACAGGAAGCAAAAAGGCCTGCCTCCCCTGAGCGCGGCGGCGTTCCTTAAACTTATGAGGGAGAAGATGGCCGTAGTCGAAATGGACAGCTCTTTCTCGTCCCGTGGCGTGAATGTAGGCTTTTCGGGAGGGGAAAAGAAGCGCAACGAGATATTCCAGATGGCCATGCTTGAACCTTCGCTTGCGATACTCGACGAGACCGACAGCGGGCTGGACGTGGATGCCCTGCGCATAGTGGCCGCCGGGGTGAACAAGCTCAAGACTCCTGATAATGCCGCCATTGTGATTACCCATTACCAGCGCCTTCTCGATTATATAGTGCCTGACGTGGTGCATGTCCTTTATAAAGGCAGGATAATAAAGACCGCCGGCAAGGAACTGGCATTGGAAGTCGAGAAAAAAGGCTATGATTGGCTCATACATGAAAGCGAGGCCTGACAGTTAACCCGAATTGATATGGAAAACAACTATATATATGTCCCTGACGGGAAATTGAGGAATTCCTCTTCGTTCCGGTGCAGGGTCCCGATGCAGGGAACTCTCCAGCAGTTCATAGCTGAAGGGGTGCTTTCCGGCGCGGATGATTCCTCCGTCCTGCGCTTCGTAGAGGATGCGGAGGGCAGCAGGAAAAGGTTCGTATGCAATGTCCCGAAAGGTTGCTGTCCTGAAGAAATGTTGCAGCTTATCGCGATAAGGAACAATCCTTCCAATCCGGAACTCGATTATTCCCTTGCGGTAAACATGGAGGAAAGCTCTTCTGCTTCTATCCTTTTGTGTTCCCATACGATGACCCATGACTATTATGTCACTTCCGGGGACATGGATGTCGCATTGTCCGACAATTCATCCCTGAATCTTGTCCTTATGCAGAACGAGCATAACGACGCGAGGCACATAAGCCGCATAAAGGTGGCGATGGGCAGGAATGCAAGGCTCAACATGGTACTGGTCTCATTGCATGGCGGGGATTTGGAGAACTCAGTGCGTGTCGACATGAACGGGGAGGGAGGAGAATGCCGCATAGGCGGGCTCTACCTGATGGACAGGAACCAGAAATACGTGGCGGACATAAGGTTGAACCATAATGTCCCGCATTGCCATAGCGACCAGATTTTCAAAGGCATTCTTGACGATAATTCCAAGGCGGGATTCTCTGGCCTTGTATATGTCGCTCCTGATGCCCAGAAAACCGAGGCGTACCAGGCGAACCATAATCTGCTTGTATCGGACCAGGCCAAGGTCGATACGCAGCCTCAGCTTGAAATTTACGCCGACGATGTGAAATGCTCGCATGGGGCCACTATAGGAAGGATGGACGAACAGTCTTTGTTTTATATGAGGTCAAGGGGCATAGCCTTGAAGGAAGCGAGGATATTGCAACAGCTTGCTTTCGTCCACGAAGTCCTTGAGAGGGTTGAAAAAACGGAATTGAAAGAACGCCTGGCTTCTTTGGTGGAAAGAAGGCTGAGGGGCGAATTTTCCGATTGCCGCGATTGCAGCAAGAATTGCTGCTGATCCGTTATTTACGCATTGCAAATAATTAAAAAGCATAATATATGGAAAAAGTGACTTACGAAGAAGCCCTTGAGGCCAGTATTAATTATTTCCACGGAGACGAGCTGGCTGCTTCGGTGTGGATCAACAAATATGCGATGAAGGACTCTTTCGGCAATCTGTACGAGAAATCGCCGGAGGACATGCACCGCAGGCTGGCAAAGGAGTTTGCGAGGATAGAGTCCCAATATGCGAATCCTGTCAGCGAAGAGGAAATATTTTCCCTTCTCGACCATTTCAGGTACATCATTCCGCAAGGCGGTCCTATGACGGGAATCGGCAACGATTACCAGATCGCATCCCTTTCGAACTGCTTCGTCATAGGGAACAGCGGGGCCGATTCGTATGGAGGCATAATGAAAGCGGACGAAGAACAGGTCCAGCTTATGAAGAGAAGGGGCGGAGTAGGGCATGACCTGTCCCATATCAGGCCGACTGGAAGCCCGGTCCTTAACAGCGCGCTTACGTCGACAGGCGTGGTGCCGTTCATGGAGAGGTATTCTAATTCGACGAGGGAAGTGGCGCAGGACGGACGAAGGGGAGCGTTGATGCTTACCATTTCCATAAAGCATCCTGATTCCGAAAAATTCATAGACGCCAAGATGGAACAGGGGAAGGTCACTGGCGCGAACGTTTCTGTCAAAATAGACGACGAATTCATGAAAGCCGCCCTTTCGGACGGGAAATACGTGCAGCAATATCCTATAGATTCGGATAATCCAAAGGTCCGTACCGAAATTAACGCATCGGCCCTCTGGAAGAAAATCATCCATAATGCATGGAAGTCGGCAGAACCGGGAGTCCTGTTTTGGGATACCGTCATAAGGGAATCGGTCCCTGACTGCTATGCCGATTTGGGATACAGGACCGTAAGCACGAATCCTTGCGGGGAAATTCCTCTGTGCCCTTATGATTCGTGCAGGCTTATCGCCATAAACCTTTATTCGTATGTCGACAATCCTTTCACGGAAAAGGCGAAATTCGATTTCGACCTTTTCAAAAAGCATGTGGCCGTGGCCATGAAGCTCATGGACGACCTTGTCGATCTCGAAATGGAAAAGATAGACAAGATACTTGCAAAAATCGAAAGCGATCCCGAAAGCTACGATATAAAGAGGACCGAGCTGGAATTGTGGCATAAGATAAAGGAAAAATCGGCCAAGGGCCGCCGTACAGGCCTTGGCATAACGGCTGAAGGCGACATGCTTGCCGCTCTCGGCCTTACATACGGCTCGGACGAGGCGATAGATTTTGCCGTAGAGGTCCAAAAGACGCTGGCGGTAGAGGCATACAGGGAATCCGTGGCAATGGCTTCCGAGAGGGGCGCGTTCCCTATATACGACAGCGAAAGGGAAAAAGGCAACCCGATGATAGAAAGAATAAAGGAAGCCGACCCGGAGCTTTATAAGAAGATGGCGAAGCACGGAAGAAGGAACATTTCCATGCTTACTATCGCTCCTACCGGGACGACGAGCCTTATGAGCCAGACTACTTCCGGCATCGAACCAGTATTCCTCCCTTATTACAAGAGAAGAAGAAAGGTGAATCCGAATGACAAAAACGTGGTGATAGCGTACAGGGACGAAGTGGGCGATTATTTCGAGGAATATTACGTGTTCCATCACAAATTCCTCAAATGGTGCGAAATACATGGCTATCCTGAAGCAATGGTCAGGGGCATGAGCGACGATGAGATAAAGGCCCTTGTCATGAGTAGCCCTTATTACAAGGCTACATCGAACGATATAGACTGGGTGGCAAAGGTGAAGATGCAGGGAAAGATACAGAAATGGGTGGACCATTCAATCAGCGTTACGGTCAACCTGCCTAATTCCGTGACAGAGGAATTGGTTGCGGAAGTTTACAAGACCGCTTGGGAATCCGGATGCAAGGGCATGACGGTCTATAGGGACGGTTCCCGTACCGGTGTCCTCGTGTCGGCCAAGGAAACCAAGAAAGAAGTCCTCAGGCCTAAGAAACGCCCTAAGGCTTTGGCTGCCGACATTATCAGGTTCAGGAACGGGAATGAAAACTGGATCGCATTCATAGGCATGATGAACGGCGCCCCGTATGAAATCTTTACCGGACTTGCAGAAGAGGATACGATAAATATTCCGAGATCCATCGACAAGGGATTCATAGTCAAGGAAAAGACGGAAGACGGACGTTCGATATACAATTTCCAGTATGTGAACAAGAACGGCTATACTCAGACAGTGGGCGGAATTTCGCATATGTTCAACAAGGAATTCTGGAATTACGCAAGGCTTATTTCGGGTGTCTTGAGAAACGGCATGCCTATTGTCGACGTGTTGAACCTCATCGCCGGCCTTTCTTTGGACAGCGAAACCATAAATACATGGAAGAACGGCGTGGAAAGAGCCTTGAAGAAATACATTCCTGACGGGACAAAGGACGAGACCGGCAAGAAGTGCAGCAAATGCCATTCCGACAACCTGGTCTATCAGGAAGGATGCCTGACCTGCATGAATTGCGGCTATTCCAAGTGCAGTTAGCATCCTGTCGCAGGCTGAATGCGCGGAGAACTTTAGAAGGGGCCGGCTTGGAAATGCCAGGCCCCATTTTCATTGATTCCGTCACTGTTTCATAGTGTTGTATAATGATTATTCGACATGCTTTTATATCCGAACGCAAAAATCAATCTCGGCCTCCGTGTCATGCGCAGGCGGGATGACGGCTTTCACGACATAGAGACCGTATTCTATCCGGTCAGGGAACTGTACGACGTGCTTGAGATAATTCCGTCGGACAGGCTGTCCATGACATGTTACGGCTTGAAATATGACGGGGACGCCATGGACGATTTGTGCATAAAGGCTTATAATGCGCTGAACATGTTATGCGGCGGCTCGTTGCCTCCTGTTTCCATTTATCTGCATAAGAGGATACCTGTCGGGGCGGGACTCGGCGGCGGGTCTTCGGACGCGGCGTTTACCATTAAGGGGCTTAATGCTTTGTTCGGGCTCGGGCTGGATTCTTCAACGATGAAAAAGGCCGCTGCCGGGACAGGGAGCGATTGTCCTTTTTTCATAGACAACGTTCCGGCTTTCGCCACGGGGACCGGAACGGATCTTGAGCCGTTTTCTTCTTCTGCAATCGAGTCCCTTTCTTCCGATTATGAATTCAGGTTCGTTCATCCCGGAGTTTCCGTTTCTACAAAAGAGGCCTATGCTGGGATTGTCCCGAGAAATTTATGGGAAGGGCCATGGACTGCCTGCGAGGGAGAGTCTTGCGATGCTTCCATGCCGCATGGGCATGCGGCTGATTTGAGAAGCCTGCTTTCCTCTCCTGTCGAAGAATGGAAAGGCCGGCTTGTAAACGATTTCGAGCGCAGCGTATTCGAAAAGCATCCTGAAATAAAAGCCGTGAAGGACAGGATGTATTCGGAAGGGGCTGTTTACGCCTCCATGACCGGCAGCGGCTCGACTGTTTTCGGCATATTCAGGAAGCGGCCTTTTTCACTGTAAACCTGAGAGGCATATTGGCGATCAGGAATCCGATCAATGCGCAGGAAACGACGGTTATCAGTACGTCCGGTATTTCAAGGGATACGGGATAGGAATCGGTCAGAAAGCTTCCCGGCATTTTTATTATTCCGTAATGTTGCTGTATGAGAGTCAGCACGCATCCTATCGCCGTTCCTGAAATCACGCCTGTCAAGGACACGAGCCAGCCTTCGAGCATGAATATTTTTCTTGCCATGCCCGGTTTGGCTCCGAGAAACTCAAGGGTCTCCATGTCGTCCCTTTTTTCGATTATCAGCATGGACAGCGAGCCGAATATGTTGCAGCTTATAATCAGTATTATGAAGAACAGAATCATATATACGGCAAGCTTTTCCGATTTAGCCACTTTGTAAATCGATTCGTTTTGCCTGTACCTGTCCAAAATCCTGAATTTCCCGTCCGACGATTTCTCCAATGCGGCGACGGCTGCTCTGCCGGCATTTTCGGGCGTGCCGTCTTTAAGGTAAAGCTCGGCGTAACTGCAATCCCCTTTGGCGTAGCTTAGGAGTTCCGCCGCCTTTTCAGATGATACGAATATGAACCTCCTGTCCGTCTGGTAGTCTATCGCTGTTATGCCAGACGGGAATACGTTTTCCTTCCTGAGGGATCCTGCTGGATTGACAAGGGATATTTCCGTATCCTTGTCGGGGAAATACAATTCGAGAGGCGACATGAAATGCGGCCTTATCCCGAGGCTGTAGGCTATTCCTTGCCCGACGACCGCTTCTTCAATGCTTCCGTCCCTTACTGAAAAGCGGCCGTCCACTATGAATTTGCCGTATCCGGCTATCTCCCCGTAATCTTCAGGAACTCCTTTTGCCGTGGCGAAAGACTGCTTTCCGTCGTATCTTATGAATATGTCCTCTTCTATTACTGGCATGACGGAGAAATGGCTGCCGCAGCACGAGTCTATTATGGCAAAATCCCGCCTGTCGATTGTTTTGCCGTGCACGGCTTCTATCCTGTAGTCCGGATCGTATTCGGAATGCATCTGTTCTATCAGCGCATTGAATCCGTTGAAGACGGACATTATTATTATCAGTGCCGCGCACCCTACTGCTATTCCTGCGGCACTGATAATGGATATGATGTTTATGACATTATGCGACTTCTTGGCAAAGAGGTATCTCCTTGCTATGAACAGCGGAAGATTCATTTTTTGAGAAGTTCGTCGATCTTCTCGACATAGTCGAGAGAATCATCCACGTAGTAGTTCAATTCGGGTATGATGCGCAGCTGCTTGGCCATTTTCCTTCCCAGTTCCCCGCGCAGCTGCCTGCTCATCTGGGATACGGTTTCCATTACTTCTTTTGTCTTGCTTGAAGGGAATATGCTCAGGTATATTTTTGCCACGGAAAGGTCGGGGCTGATTTTCACCCCGCTGACCGTGACCATCGCGCCTGAAAATGCAGCCATCCCTTTCGAGCGTATGATTTCGGCCATGTCCCTCTGTATCTCTTTGGATACTTTCAATTGCCTTGTGGATTCTGTTTCCATGTCAGTCGTCTATTTTTATTATGAAATAGTTCTTCTTGCCTTTTTGCACAAGGATGTACCTGTCGTTGAATATCCAGCTTTCATCCGCCGTGGCGTTGGTGTCGGTTATTTTCGTCTTGTTTATGCTGAGTCCTCCCGATTGTATCATTTTCCTGCATTCCCCTTTTGACGGGAATACCGACGTATGGACAGAAAGCAGGTCGATAGCCCCGCATGGAAGGGCGCTTCTGCTTATTCCGAATTGCGGAACGCCTTCGAATACGGAAAGGAAGGTCTTTTCGTCCAATGATTTCAATTCTTCAGAGGTGGAGTTGCCGAAAAGTATGTTCGAAGCGTTTACCGCATTTTCGTATTCCTGCATGCCGTGGACCATGACCGTGATTTCCTTAGCGAGCCTTTTCTGCAATTCCCTCTCATGCGGGGCGTTCCTGTGGCTTTCTATTATCGAGTCGATCTCGTCTTTGCCGAGCATGGTGAATATCTTGATGTATTTTTCGGCGTCTTCGTCGCTTACGTTCATCCAGAACTGGTAAAAGGCATACGGGCTGGTGTATCTTGCGTCAAGCCATATGTTGCCTTTTTCTGTCTTTCCGAATTTTCCTCCGTCTGCTTTTGTTATAAGCGGGCATGTAAGGGCGTAGCATTCGTTTTCGGTCTTCCTTCTTATCAGTTCCGCCCCGGTTGTCATGTTGCCCCACTGGTCGCTTCCTCCCATTTGGAGCTTGCATCCGTAATGTTCGTTCAGGTACAGGTAGTCATATCCCTGCACGAGCTGGTATGAGAATTCCGTGAATGACATTCCTTCCCTTCCTTCCCCGTTGAGCCTTTTCTTGACGGAATCCTTGCTCATCATATAGTTTACGGTGATATGCTTTCCTATGTCGCGGATGAAAGCGAGGAACGTATAGTCTTTCATCCAGTCGTAATTGTTGACAAGGACTGCCGCGTTCGGATTGCCTGAGTCGAAGTCGAGGAATTTTTCAAGCTGGGCCTTTATGGCGTTCTGGTTATGTCTGAGTGTCTGCTCGTCGAGCAGGTTTCTTTCGGCTGATTTCATCGACGGGTCGCCTATCATTCCTGTCGCTCCCCCGATTAGCGCGATCGGCTTATGTCCGCAACTTTGCAGATGCTTGAGCATCATGATTCCTACAAGATGCCCTATGTGTAGGGAGTCCGCTGTCGGGTCGATTCCGAGGTATGCGGTTGTCCTTTCCTTCATCAGCTGTTCTTCCGTTCCGGGCATCATCGTATGGAGCATGCCTCTCCATTTTAGCTCTTCAATAAAATTTCTCATCGAATGAATTGTTAAATAATCGCAAAGATACTTTTTTTTGGAAGCCGTTTGAAATTTTTCTATGGCAAAGTTTTAAATGTCTTCCGATTATTTGTGCATGCCGGGGAATTCAGTAATTTTGCAGAAAGCTGTCGGGGAGCGGGGATTCCGGAAGAAATCAGGGAATGCCTGCATGTTTTTCCGATGGCCGTGCTGGGTATGCTTGCTTATAAGAAAATAGAATTATCAGATAGGGAATGGGTTAACGAGCTGTTGGCGTATAGCGATTTCAGGGGTACGGAATACAGTTTCGCGACCTTGTATATCTGGGCCGGAGTTTTCAATACGCGGATATGCCGCTGGAATGATTTTCTCGTGGCCCGTTCATGCGACGGAAAGGATGCTGCGTACATATTCCCTGCCGGAAGAGGCAGCGATGCGGAACTTGCGGAGCTTATGGGATTGCTTGAGAAGGACGCTGAGGAGGCCGGTCTCGGATTTTCGATGGTTTCGATAACCGGGGATTCAGCCAGGCGCATAGAGTCCGCCTGCGGGAACAGGTACGATTTCGTCCCTTTGAGGAACAGCTTCGATTATGTGTATGAAACAGAGGATTTGATCAATTTGTCCGGCAAGAAATACCAGCCAAAGCGAAACCATATGGCGCGATTCAAGGAACTGAATTGGACGTATGAGCCTGTAAGCCTTTCCAATATCGCGGATTGCGCCGCCATGAACGAGGAATGGTGCCGTGTCAACGGTTGCGGCCGGGATTTGTCGATGCAGCAGGAATCATGCGCGGTGAGAAAGGCTTTGGAGAACTTCGGGCCTCTCTCCTTGAAAGGAGGGCTGTTGAGGGTGGACGGGAAAGTGGTCGCATATGCTCTCGGCGAAAAGATCAATTCGGATACTTTCATCGTCCATGTGGAAAAGGCTTTCGGGGAATACAAGGGCGCCTATCAGATGATAAACAGGGAATTCCTCGTGCATGAGGCTTCGGGGTGCAAATATGTCAACAGGGAAGACGACGCGGGGGACGAAGGCCTCAGGAAAGCCAAGCTGTCATATCATCCTGCCTTTATGATTGAGAAATATATGGCCGTCAGGAAAAGCGGTTGCGGGAAGCGAGCCGGGGCCATGAATAATATGTAAACTTTAATATGGGTATTTGCCTTAAAAAGAAATTCGATGACGGTTCGATGCTTTCGGTATGGAAAATAACCGAGAGCGAAGACGAATTCAAGAAGATTTTTTCAGTTCCGCAATCTGAAATAGAGGAACTGAACTTTATGAAATCCCCTGCTAAAAGAAAGGAAAAATTAGCAGTGGGGGCTCTTTTAAGCGACAGGTTCGATGAAAAGGTATATCTCGGTCATCATGATAACGGGAAGCCGTTTCTGAGAAACAATGTTACTGAAATAAGCATTTCGCACAGTACCGGGTATGCAGTGCTGTACACTCATCCTGAATCTTGTGTCGGAGTGGACATAGAATCGCTTTCAAGGGATTTTTCCAAGGTGGAAAGCAGGATATTGTCCGATGATGAAATAGACGATGTCTCTTCGAGGGACGATGACAAGAACGAGTACCTGGCCGCTTACTGGTCTGCGAAAGAAGCGGTGTACAAGCTCATGTCCCAGCCTTCCGTGGATTACGCGTCGCAGATAAGGATAGACAAGTTCACTCTGAAGGACGAGGGCGACATGGATGCCGTTTTTGTCAACAGGGACGGCGTGGAATATGAAATCAGGCTCGAATACATGATATTCGACGACCATATCCTTGTATGGTGCAAGGAAGATGAATGATTTTGACGGATTCCGGCATTGTGGGGAATCCGGCCGCCGCTTCGGCGGAACCGGTCCGAAAAGGCGCTTTCCTCGTTGCGTTTGATTCGAAAATCCTCATGTGCGCCGGTACGCTGCGGTTTTCCCGTCTTCACGGGCCTTGAAATTCCTCCTTTCGGATCAACCTCATTTTGACGTACTTTTTAGGACCGGAGCGAATATTGACGATGAAAGCGCGCAGGCGGTCTATGATTTTCAAAATGGCATGTTTTATTAAGAAAATATTCGGCGTTTGCTGCGGGGGCGGGAAAAACTTGCTTTTCCTTGTCGCCGCCTTTTTGTGCGCCATGCTTCCTGAACATGCCGATGCCCAGTATTATTCGATAGGAAACAACCCTGCTTCGGTAAAATGGGACTATATCATCACTCCCCATTATAAATTCATATATCCGAGGGAAATGGATTCCCTTGCAAGGAATTACGCTTCATTGATGGAGTCATGCAGAAGCCGGGTCGTCAGGCCTTTGGGCATAGATCCCGAGCCTTTGCCTGTCGTGCTTCATCCGT
Source organism: uncultured Bacteroidales bacterium (assembly GCA_944322605.1). Lineage (GTDB taxonomy): Bacteria > Bacteroidota > Bacteroidia > Bacteroidales > UBA932 > CALUPD01. The sequence continues at coordinate 152,545 of CALUPD010000037.1, forward strand.
ATAACGCGGCCAGCAACGGGCTTGTGGTATGGACTCCTAAGAGGATGGAACTGTTTACTATGCCGCCGGCGGAAGGCTATTCCCAGCCATGGCCGATGCAGCTGGCGTTGCATGAAACAAGGCATGTGGCCCAGACGGAGATGTTTGCCCGAGGCTGGATACGGCCTTTCTCATGGTTTCTCGGTGAGCAGGCTCCTGGGCTTGCAGCCGGGCTTTTCGGTTCAAAATGGCTTTTCGAGGGCGATGCCGTAGTGTCTGAAACCGAACTTTCCCGCTCCGGGCGCGGGCGCGAGGCGTCTTTCCTGCAATTTTACAGGATGTCTTTCCTGAACGGCGATGTCAGGAACTGGGACAGGTGGAGGTTCGGCTCGTTTTACCGCCATACCCCTGATGTATATGCTTTGGGCTATCTCGTTTCGAGCGCGGCGAGGATTTATTCCGGCAAGTACGGCTATCTTGAGGAATTGATACCGAGGTTCATGAACCGCTGGTACTATTTCTCCTATTTCATGACAGAATCTTACAAGGAAGTCGTCGGGCTCTCATATTACGGTCTTCTTGATTACGGCCGCAACGCGATGACCAAAATATGGAAAAACGACCTTCTTTCGATTGGAAAATTCACCTACAGGAATGAATATAATGTAAGGAAAAGGCTGTATACCGATTATCTCAATGTCATGCCTGTATTCCCTGCCGCCGGCAAGGAAAGCGCGGCGGACGGAGGTCCGGAGTCCGTTGCATCCGGCCACGATGCGCAGGCCGAGGCCTGCGGGGCCAATGATCATAAGCCGAAAGCCGGAAAGAGGCATCGGCATGAAGGAATTTCCGGAGATGTCCCTGTCTATGCCCTCAGTTCAGGCACGGATGAAATTCCTGAATTGGTGAGGATCGAGCCGGACTGCATGAAAGAGGTCAGCCCGAGGCAAGTGGATTCCCTTGTGCGCTACATTCTTGCTTCTGATTTTAACGGGCGGAAGAAAAAACGGCTCAGGAAAATATTGAACGGCTATTATCAGAGCTGGGTCGAATGCGAGAAGCGCGCCGGGGAAAAAACGGCAGGCTACATGTCGTATTCGGCAGACGGGCTTGTACGGTCGGGAAAATATATCTACTGGACCGAGAACGTCCCTGATTTGAGATGGGAAAACGTGAATTATTCGGATATTTTCCGTTTTGATACGGAAACTGGGAAGAGAAAGCGGCTTACATCGAAAAAATATTATTTCAATGTTTCCTTGCCGGCATCCGGAGATACTCTTTTCGTTTCGGAGTACCGTGCGGACGGCAGCACGGCGTTGGCTCTCATAGACCCGTCCACGGGAAAGGAAATGTCTTCTTTCGGTCTTGCGCCCGGTGCGCAGCTCAAGGAAACCGCCGTTGCGGGGAAATATATTTTCTTTTCAGCCGTGACTTCGCGAGGCACAGGCATATACAGATGCCATAAGGATTCTTTAAGCCGCCTCTCATTGAACGATACGGTCCTGCCTCCTGTCAATTATAAGATAGAGGATCTCGCTATCGACGGGGAATCTCTTTATTTTACTACCGATTACGACGGAGTGAATAACATATATTCCATATCGGACGGCAAATTCTTCAAGCTTACGAATTCGCTTTACGGCGCGGAAGACCCTTGTGTCTTTGGCGGCAGGCTGTATTACAGCGAATATAACATAGACGGGTACAATCCGGCGGTAGTCCCTCTTGACAGCTGCTTGCATCAGGAGAAGGATCCGGCGAGGCCGTACAGGCATAAGATCGCCGATTGCCTGTCTTTGCAGGCGGGAGGGCCTGTGTCTTTCGACAATATGTCTTTCAATGCGGATACTATCGAAGCGAAGCCTTACAAAAGAGGCCTGTCTTTGTGGAGAATCCATTCATGGGCTCCGGTTTACTATAATCCGGACCGCATCATGTCCATGAGCTTCGACCGTTTTTACGAGGCTGCCTCTCTCGGGGCGGTGGTCTTTTCCCAGAATACGCTCAGCACGGCAGAGACAATGCTCGGCTATTCCTACCACAACGGATTCCATTCGGGGCATCTTAAATTTTCATATACCGGGTTCTATCCGGTCTTTGAACTCACTGCCGACCTCAATGACAGGAAAAGGATCTGCCATTTATTGAAAATGGAGGACGGCTCTTTGTCCGCGAGCGATTTCACGGACGGCAAGCCGTATTTCAATCTCGGATTGAACGTATATGTCCCTCTTAATTTCTCATACGGCGGATGGCAAAGGGGATTGATTCCCCAGCTGACGTGGAATTTTTCCAATGACGGGTACTGGTCCTATCAGAAAAACAGGTGGTGCGCGCAGCACAGGCTTTTGGCAGGCGCGAGATATTACCAGATGCTGCCTGTCGCGAAGACAGGAATCTTTCCGAGATGGGGATTTTCGGTTTCGGGGTATTATTCCGCCATGCCCGGCGGCGGGGAAAATTTCGGCAGCATGGCATACCTGTATGCCTACGGGTATCTTCCCGGAGCAATATCGCAGCATGGAATACGGCTGTCGTTTTCCTTCCAGAGGCAGTTCCTGAACGGCAAGGCCTATTATCAGGGAAATATGGCTTCCATGCCGAGAGGTTACGCTTCCCGGCCTTCGGAAATGTACATAGGCGGAACTTTCGATTATGCAGTCCCTGTCTATCTCGGGGATGTCTCGCTGTGGAAGCTTGCATATCTCAAAAGATTGCAAATCATTCCTTTCGCTGATTACGGCCGATCATATACGGTGTATGGCAAGGCGGGCGGCAGCTCATACGAGAATCTATGGTCGGTAGGCGCGGATTTCATACTCGACGCCAATTTCCTTCATATTTCATGGCCTGTTTCTGTCGGAGTAAGGTACGCATGCACGAAGGAATCCCGTCTGAATTTTTCCCTATTGTTCAATATCTCCATAAATTAGATTGCTTTTCGCGTTCAGGTTCGACTGACGGCCCGTATTCTCCCGTTTCATTTTTGTTGCAGGCTGCGGCTTCCGTAACAAATCCATTTCCGTTTCTTAACGGAATCTGCATTTATTCCACAAAATTCCGTAACGATAACGGGATACATTTGCGCTCGCTTACTGAGGGCATGTTTTGATTTTTCAGAATAAAAGACGGGCGGTACAGGCTCGTGCATAAGAATCGAAGCAGCTTCTGAATTACCTAATATATAGTCATATGTCGAAAATCTTATTATCGGCGGCATTAATGTTACTGTCTGTGGCGGCATCGGCCAATATATTGATAAAAGGCAAGGTCGTGGACGCTGTTACAAGGGAAGAAATATCCGGAGCCACGTTGGTCGTAAAGGAAAATGAAGGAATATGGACCATTACCGGACTGGACGGAAGCTTCGTCCTTGACGCCGACATCGAAGGATGCACTCTCAAATGTACTTTTTTAGGATACGAGGATACGGAAATATTATTGTCCGGAAACCGGGATCTCCTGATTGAATTGAACGAGGAAGCGATAATGATGGACGGGGTGACCGTTACCGCCTCCAATAAGGGAAGGACCGAATCCGGGGCAAGGGGCATCGAGAAATCCTCTCTTAATGTCGTCAATGTCATGAGCGCGAAAGCAATGGAACTATCCCCGGATGTTACGGTCGCGAACGTGATACAAAGGATGTCCGGAGTTACCGTGGAAAGGAACAGCAGCGGGGAAGGCCGTTATGCTATTCTCAGGGGAATGGACAAGCGTTATAACTATACTCTCGTAAACGGGATAAAGATCCCGAGCCCCGACAACAAGAACCGTTTCGTCCCCCTCGACCTTTTTCCGTCCGAGATGCTGGACCGTCTTGAGGTCACCAAGTCGCTTACTGCCGACATGGAAGGAGACGGAATCGGCGGCGCAGTCAACCTTGTCATGAAAGACGCTCCGGAGGATATGGAATTCAATATCAACCTGTCTACTGGATACAACGCCCTTTTCTTCGAGAGGGATTTCCAGTCGTTCAACCGCAAGGCCGTAATGATGCTCTCCCCTTACGAGAGGGCCGGCATGCCGGAGGATTATTCCGTCACGGCGGATGATTTCAGCAGCGAAAGCCTTCATATGAAATGGTCGCGCCCGAGGCCGGATATAACCGGCGGCTTCTCCTTCGGCGACAGGTTTTTCGATAACAGGCTCGGAGTGATGGTTGCGGCAAGCTACCAGAACCTTTTCAGGGGCAAGAACAGCGACCTGTACTATAAGCCTGGTTCCTCGACATACGGGACGGAGAGCAGGCTTTATTCCGGAGAGCAGAACAGGCTCGGAACTCATGCGAAAATCGATTTCCGTCCTAACGAGAGGCATAAGCTGATGCTTTATGCCGGATACATGGACCTGTCCGAAAGCGAGGTGCGCGACGCTCAGGATGACAGGGAACGCATAGTGAGGATGAAATACAACAGGCAGTATATCGCGAACGCGACATTGAAAGGAGAACATGAGTTCTTGAAAAACAATAATTTTTCTATCGACTGGACCGGAGTGTTCTCGCAGGCGTACAGTACTACTCCGGACAATACGAGGATATATATCAACGGCAACCATCTTTATAATACGGATGCGGCGGACAGGCGTTGGGAGCATAATTCCGACAGGGATTTCGCCGGTTATGTGAATCTTTCGTACAGGTTCGATTTCGACAGGCCGTATTCTTCCCTGCTTCTGAAAGCAGGCGGCATGTACCGTGACAAATTCAGGGACAGCTTTTTCAATGAATACACGTTTGATTCGGGAACTCCCGGAGAGTCGCAGATTTTTGGCGAGGACTGGACCAATTTCGACGAACTGGATCTTGTCCCGAGGAAATACGGGAATATCGGCGACCCTCTGAATTACGATGCGACCGAGAAGATAGGGGCAGGCTATTTCATGGCCGAATATACGTGGGGCGGGCTGGAACTTATCGCAGGCGTCAGGGTCGAACATACGGACCAGGGCTATGTCCTTGATTATCCGAGGCAGTCTGATTCGGAAGGGCATCAGGTCTATACGGACGTGCTTCCGAGCTTCCATGCGAAATACCAGGTACACCGCGACGCGAACCTGAGATTTTCTTACGGGCGTTCGATAAACCGTCCGGGCTTCTTCGAGATAGTGCCTTATACTATCCTTAATGAAGACTATGACGAAAAGGGAAATCCTGATTTGCAGCATACCGTCGCCGACAATATAGATTTGAGGTACGAATTCTTCCCAAAGGCTTCCGAGCAGCTGATGGTCGGCTTTTTCTGGAAGAGCCTGCATAATCCGATAGAATACGGGCTTATAACGCAGGGCCAGGCCACGTTCCTTACCCCTATGAATTTCGGCGACGCGGTGAACTACGGGGTGGAAGTCGATATAATGAAATATTTCAACTGGTTCGGCATAAAGGCTAATTATACATACACGCATTCTGCGATAACGACGACGAAAAGCACGATGGACGGAAACGATGTCGTATCCGTGCGCCAGACAAGGCCGTTGTACGGGCAGGCCGCGCATGTTGCGAATCTTTCCCTGCTTTTCAAATTCGCGAAGCAGGGACTTGAGGCCCAGGTGTCCGGAAGCTATGTGGGCAAGCGTCTTAGCGAAGTTTCGATGTGGCTGGACGATGATATATGGGAGGCCGGTTACGTGCAGCTGGACATTTCGATAGAGAAGTCTTTCCGTAACGGGATTTCGATTTTCGCCAAGGCGAACAACCTGCTTGATACCCCGCTCGTGAGATTTATCAATCCGGGACCGCATACGGAATCATTGAAGGATTATGCACGGTATAAAGGAGGAGTGATTGAAAGGCGGGAATGGCACGGGCAGGCCATGATGATAGGATTGCGGTATAAATTCTCTGCCGATTCATTAAGAAAATAATCAACAAACAAATCTAATTATATGAAAAGGAAATTTTTAATTATTGCGATGGCTGCCGCATGCATGGCGTTGGCTGCATCGTGCGAGAAAACCGAAAAGCCAGATAACGGGGAAAATGAAAATCAGGGCGGCGGAAATGGCGGCGACAATACGGAAATCGTGGAAGGCATATCGGGAGCGGTATCCGGAGTGTGGAGCGCAGGCGAAACAATTCATGTAAACGGGCATATCAATGTCCCGGCAGGCGAGAGCCTTACGATAGAAGAAGGAGTTACCGTGATTTTCAGCTCCAAAGGCGTCGGCGTGAACCATGTGGCCATAGAATTTTCCGTGGACGGCTCCCTTTATTGCCTCGGCACTGAAGACGCCCCTGTGCGCCTGACCGTAGAGGAGTCGGAGAGGACCTATGACAATACGTTCGCAGGCCTTTGGGGAGGCATAGTGGCAGGCGCCGAATGTCCTGAAATGCTTATTGACCATACGATAATCGAATATACAGGAGGACAGGTAATCGAAGGCTCTCCTGCTGCCGAAAACGGTTATTATACCGCCGGAGATGATGCATATCCTCAGATCACAACCAATAACGTGGATGGAAATTACGTGATAATCAATTCGGTAATCCGTAACGGCTGGTCCGACGGGATTTATATGATGGGCGGAAATGCGATAATTGCCAACAATGTATTTTCTGCAAACGGTTACGACGGCGCGGAAGCTGTGAATGTGAAATCAGGATGCAAAGTGGATGTGGCAGGCAACATAATGTACGCCCCTAATACAAACGGCTTGAAACTTTCCAGCTCCGACCAGAGCGAAGTCCGCCAGCAGGCTCAGATACAGGCGTATAACAATACGATTATCAATTCCGGATGGAGAAGGGACGGCGAAAAGGGCGGCTCCGTCTATGTTGAAGAAAACGCGCGCGTGAATGTCGTGAACAACCTTATCGTGAATTGCAAGTTCAGGGCCATCACTCCTGCGCTCGACCAGCTCGGACTTCCTGACGGAGGATACGATGCAGAACATTCCATGATCGATTATAATTTCTATGCATCAGGAAACGTTGAAAGCTCGAAGGTATGGGAAGGCGAATATGAAGATGACGGGGAAACTCTCGAATATTCAGGTGTAAGATTCCCATGGCAGGGTTATGTTTTCGGACATGAAGAATATTATGCAGGTGTCGTGGATGTAAACAGCATCATAGCGGACAGCGAAGAAAGGGGACAGGAACTCGATCCTGAATTTGTCAACTTCGATATTAACGCCGATCCGGCAGGCTACCGTTACGATGAAAGCTGGGATTTCCATCTTACGGCAGGTTCTCCGGCTCTTGAAGGGGCCTATTCTGGAAGCGATGTCGTGCCTTTCTATTCTGTGACAGGGCTTGCAGTAAACGGCAAGACGTATGTTTCTCCTGCTCTCGGGAATTATTTCGGAGCATACGGAGTGAATTAACGGAAAGCAGGCCCTTAAAATATAGGATTAGACATGACAGTACTGTTGCCGGAAGCAACGCTCTTCCGGTAACAGTATTGCTGAAAAAAACATTGATGGCCAGTCCTTGCAGGCGGCCGGATTCCTTCCGTTCAAGGGAACGCGGCTCTCTCTTTTGTACTTATACGGACGGGCATTAAGAATCATATGGATTATTCCCTGATAATCATAGTATAAAAATGATAAACGCTTTAGCATGATGAAGAAAATATTTTTAATTGCGGCAGCGGCCTTGCTGTCGTTTTACGCGCAGGCGCAGCCTCGGACATGGAAACAGATAGAAAAACCGCTTAATTTCTTTTTGGTGAACGACTTGGGCCGTAACGGCTATTATGAACAGAAACCTATAGCGGAAACCCTTGGAGAAATCGCGGAAACAATTGACATCGAGTTCGTTGTCGCGGCAGGAGATGTCCACCATTTCGAGGGCGTAAGGAGCGTGGACGATCCGCTTTGGATGACCAACTATGAACTCATATATACGCATCCCGATCTTATGATGCCATGGTATGCGATATGCGGAAACCATGAATACAGGGGCAATACCCAGGCCGTAATCGACTACAGCTCTAAGAGCGCAAGATGGAATGTCCCTTCCCGTTATTATACTTTCGTCAAGGAGGAGGACGGCGTAAGGATAAGGATAGTAATGATTGACACATGCCCGCTTATCGACAAATACCGCGAGGATGTCGAAAAATACGGCGACGCTTCCATGCAGGACAAGGATGCCCAGCTTGCATGGCTCGACGGGGTTTTGTCAGAGGCTTCGGAAGAATGGGTGATAGTAGTAGGCCACCATCCGGTGTATGCCGATACGGACAAGAATGAATCCGAGCGCACCGATCTTCAGGCCAGCATAGACAAAATCATGAGGAAACACGGCAATGTGGACATGTATATTTGCGGTCATATACATAATTTCCAGCATATCCGCGCCAAGGACAGCGGCATCGAGTATGTCGTCAATTCGTCCGGCTCCTTGAGCCGCGATGTGAAACCTGTCGAAGGTACTATCTTTTGCAGCCCTAAGGAGGGGTTCTCTTTGATTACTGTCGATGGAGATTCATTGAACCTTCATATGATGGATAAAAAAGGGCGGATCCTGCATACGGTGACCTGTACGAAATGACCGTGGCGGAGAATTGATTATAGGCTTTGATCGGGGCGACGCGTGCCGAGGCTCCTTTTGGAAAACCCGTCCCTGTTGCAGCTGTCTGCGGCAGGGATGAGTTTTCTATTTGGAGATTGCGGCTTTGCTTTGCGCCTATCCGAGCATGGAACAGAAAGGCGTTGTATTCCAGAGCAGGGATGTAATTCAATCGGACAGGGCGGATTTTATCTTTTTCGCGATGGACCGTCCGGCTACTTTCGCAAGTTCTTCTTCCGAAGCCTGCTTTATCCGCCTTACGCTTTTGAAGGCGTTGAGCAGTTTCATTTCGGTGGCCTCTCCTATGCCCGGGATGCTTCTGAGTTCCGAATCGATCTGGGACTTGCTGCGTTTGTCCCGGTGGAAGGTGATGCCGAAGCGGTGGGCCTCGTTTCTTATGTGCATCAGGACCCTTAGAGTCGAGGAATTCTTGTCAAGGAGCAGGCTGTCCTGCTTTCCTGGAACGATGATTTCTTCAAGCCGTTTGGCAAGCCCGATCACTTCTACCTTGTCCATGATTCCGAGCCGTATGAGGGCCTGGCAAGCCGCGCCTACCTGTCCTTTTCCTCCGTCTATGACAATCAGCTGCGGAAGCCCGTTTCCTTCTTCGAGCAGGCGGGAGTATCTTCTTTCCAATATTTCGTTCATTGAAGCGAAGTCGTTGGCCCCGATGACTGTCTTTATGTTGAAATGGCGGTAGTCCTTCTTGCTCGGCTTCCCGTCCTTGAATACCACGCATGAGGCAACGGGGTTCGTGCCTTGAATGTTCGAGTTATCGAAGCATTCCATCCATACTGGCCTGCGCTTTAGTTGCAGGTCTTTCTGCATCTTGTCGAGTATTTTGCGCGTGTGTTCCTCAGGGTCGATGATTTCTTCGTGTTTCAGCTTTTCGAATTTGTATGCGTTGGCGTTCTTTATGCTCAGCTTCAGAAGGTCCGCCTTGTCTCCCTTGAACGGGATATGCATGTTTTTGCCTCCGATTCTTTCTTCTGGCATATGGGATACGAGTATTTCGCTAGAAAGCTTTCCGGTGCTCGAATATATTTCCCCTATGAACATTCCCATTACGTCCGTTTCCGATTCCTCGTCGTTCCTTATCCTGAATTCCATGTTCAAGGATTGTATGATGCATCCTCCCTTTATTCTCAGGAAATTGCCGAATACGTCGTCCCCGTCGCGAATCAGCGAGAATACGTCGACATCGTTTATGGACGGATGCACGATCAAGGATTTGCTGTAGTGGTTTTCAAGTATGTCTACTTTGGTTTTCAGCTCGTGCGCGTATTCGAATTCGAGGTTCGCGGCGGCTTCTTTCATTTTTGCGCGGTATTCTTTTATAAGCGAGGATGTTTCTCCTCCCAGCAGCCGTTTGATTTCCTCGATCTGCCTGTCGTAGCTTTGTTCGTCGTATGCGCCTATGCACGGCCCGTAGCATTTTTTTATGTGGTAGTCCAGGCAGACCTTGTATTTCCCTTTCTCTATTTCTTCAGGATCGAGCTTCAGCTTGCAGCTCCGCAGCCTGTACAGGGAGTTTATGATTTCGACAAGGTGCTTTGCGTGGAACGCGCTGCTGTACGGCCCGAAATACAGGGAACCGTCCCTTACGAACCTGCGGCCGGTAAAGATTCTCGGAAAATGCTCGTTTTTAATGATTATCCATGGATATGTCTTGCCGTCCTTGAGCAGAATGTTGTATTTCGGCTGGTTTTCCTTGATTAGGTTGTTTTCCAAAAGGAACGCGTCTTCTTCGCTTTCGACGACGGTATGTTTTATGTCGGCTATTTTGGATACCATTGCCCTTGTTTTCACGGTCAGAGCGTCTTTTTTGCGGAAATATTGGGATACCCTTTTTTTCAGGTTTTTGGCTTTCCCGATGTATATTATTGTTCCGTTCTTGTCATAAAACCTGTACACGCCGGGGCTGTCAGGCAGCAGGCGCGCTTTTTCTTTCGGGCTGAGATTTTCGTCTTCGATGGTTTCCGGCTTTGCCGGCCGGCCGGCATTGGTATCGGTATTCATTCGGCACGTAGGTATTTAAAATGCTTGGAATATTCGGGCTATCGGCTGGTGTCCAAACGGCATCCGGTTGCATATGGTGCAATTGGCGTCATGAATGCCGTTTTATTCCATGTCCGCTCATTCATCCGGCTGCATATAATGCAACTGGCATGCCGCATCGGGCGTGAATCCTGCTTGTCCGGTCGCTGCGGTTGCTGGCTGGATATGGTTGCGTTTGAGGATGTCTTTAAAGGCCCGGGTCCGAGTCGTGGAGTTGACAGGCTATGCGCATGGCTTCGTTTGATTCTGTCTTATGGCCTGCATTCCGGGTGTCATGCCGGGTCGTATCCGCTGCCGCCCCAAGGATGGCAGCGCAGTATGCGCCGGATTGCTTTGTAGGATCCTTTTATCGGGCCGTATTTCCTGATGGCGTCTATCGCATACTGCGAACATGTCGGCGTAAACCTGCATGAAGGCGGCTTGAGCGGCGATATGGCGGCCCTATAGAAGTTGACCGCTCCTATCAGGATCTTCGTCAGAAATTCTTTTAAGTATTTCAATAATACTTTCATGGATGGTTTTCGACCCGAGGGCTTCTTTTATGGTGTAAATGAAAATTATGTCGTATCCGCCCGATTCCCCGGTTGCCGGGAGCAGGTTCTTGTTCAGCCTGTATCCTTCCCTCATCCGTCTTTTCAATAGATTCCTTTTTACGGCGCGTTTGAACAGCCGTTTCGGGACGGAAACCATTATGCGGTTGCAGTCAAGCCCGTTTCCTTTCATGTAAGCCGCTTTCAACGGGTATGAAAACAAAACAGAACCCTTTTTGAAAAGGATTCCGATTGTCTTTTTCGATTTCAGCCTTTCCTGTTGCGTGAACGTGTAGCCCATCGGATTATTTGTTGTTCCCGAGATAAATGTCGAGGGCCTTGGCGATGGACGGCATTTCAGGAGTAGGGGCTGTTATTATGGATTTCAGTCCTGCGTTCGAGAGTTCTTTTGCCGTTGCCGGGCCGTAAGTCGCGAACATCGTGTTTTCGTCCTGTTTGTAGTCCGGATACGTGCTTAGGAGCGATTTTATGTCGCCCGGGCTGTAGAATACTATCAATTGGTAGCCGGAAAGATCGAGGTTTGAAATATCCGTGTTTACCGGCCTTACGAAGACCGCGCTCGAAAAATCAAGCTTCGCCTTTTCAAACAGCTTGTTCAGGTCGGCGGAACAGTTTTCGGTAAGCGCAAGCAGGAATTTTTCCCCTTTGTGCTTGCTGCCTATGGCGTCTATTATTGAGCTAAGCGGCCCGTTTCCGAAAAATATCTTGCGTTTCCTGTATACGATGTGCTTTTGCAGGTACAGGGCGATGGCTTCTGTCGCGCAAAAATATTTCATCGTTTCAGGAATCGAGATCCTGAGTTCTTCGGCAAGTTTGAAGAACGCATCTATCGCTGCTTTAGACGTGAATACTATTGCCGTGTAATCCAATATGTTTATTCTTTGGCTGCGGAAGTCCTTTGCGGGCAGCGGCTCTATCCTGAAAAAAGGGAAGAAGTCTATTTTTACTCCGTATTTGGATATGATTTCCGAGTACGGTGAATTTGCCGGTTCAGGCTGTGCGATAAGTATGTTCTTGACTTTCATGTTCGTTTTGCTGCTTTTTTGCCATGAAAAAAATCAGGCCACAAAGATAGTGAAAATTGACTAATCTCAGTTTCCTTTTTTTGTTTTAGAGTAGCCTGCTTGCAGCAGCAGGTCGAGCACCTTGTCCCTTAAATCTCCCTGTATCAGTATTTCCCCGTCTTTTGCGTTTCCTCCTACGCCGCATTTCTGCTTCAAGTTCTTCGCGAGGGCTTTCAGGTCGTCTTCGCTTCCTGCGAAGCCTTTTACTACGGTGACCTGTTTTCCCCCTCTGTTCCTCCGGTCGATGGAGACTACCAGCTTTTGTTTTTCAGGAGGCAGCGTGTCCTCTTCTTCCGTTTCGGCTACGGTGTATTTGAAATCAGGATTGGTGGAATATACTACTCCGAGCCTGTCTTTCCAGTCTTTTGGCATAGCGTTCGTTTTTTAATATTTATCCGCAAAATACCCTGCTCCTGCTTTTTGGGGATAATAATGCGGACAGGATTTGTGTTCCGTCGCGCTTTCCCGGCCATGGATTCCCTGCTGCCGCCGTTCTGTGCGGCATTCAAGGCATCAGTCAGGCCTTTCGCGCACGCTGGAGCATGCAAAATCCGTGCTTGACATGGTTGTGCGAATGAGCCTGCCGGACAGCATGCCGCTTGGATTCCATGGATTATGAAGTGAGGATGCTAAACGAGTGATTGCTTGTTTGATTTTGATTCGGGCCGTGTGCGGCAATGCGCTGCGCGGCCCGGTATTCATTTGTTCAATGTCCTTTTGCCGATTTGATTCGTATGAAATACATTTCGTTAATGTCGGTCCTGCCGTCGGGGCTTTTTTTCGCGGATACCGGATTCCATGATTGGGAGATGCCGCTTGGGCGTTTTGGGGCTTCCGTACCGATAATTCCGAAATCGTCGTCGTTGACTATGCATAATGTGCTGTCGTTTAAAAGGCACATTCCTTCGGTCTTGTCATGCCAATATGACGGAACGGACTCTATGATGTCGGCAAGAAGTCTTTTCGCGACATGGATGCTGTCCGGCTTAATAGTCGCTGCGAATACTTTTTTCATGCCATTTCCGGCATTTGGGAAATTTCCGTCCCTTTCGAGCACGTAAAGCGTGCTGTCGTTGACATAAGTGATCGCGCTGACCATGTTTTCAGGGGATTCGAGCCGGTAATTCACGGTATGCCATTCCTTTTTCACCAAATCCAGCACGATGATCGGGACGGATTGCCTGTCGCAGTATTCCACTGTCTCCTCATTTTCATCGAGAGGGGACTGTATGATGCCGTAAAGGATTGTGTCTTCGTTGTTTATGGTAAGCCCTTCCATGCCTCTGTTGAGTTGGCGATGCGAGATGAATCCCGGGAGCTTTCCATTGTAGGGACTGTATTCTTCGATAAGCCTGCCGTGCCTGTCGAAATGCAGGATGAACGGCCCGTATTCATCGCTTATGTAGAAACTTCCGTCAGGGCAGATGGCGAGGCCTTCCGGGTCTATTCCCCGCGATTTGTTCGAAAGCATGTTCCCTTCGATGTCGAAAGCCGTTTCTATGTCGTCTCCCTTGTATCCCTTGTCCGGCAATCCGTTCATTTTTTCCCCGTTTTTGTCTTTAAGTTCGATTTTGCTTACAAGACGGAGAGTCCCGTTTTCCATTTTGAATATTCCGACATTAGGGCAAAAATCGGGATAAGGGAATATTTTGCTGCCTGTGACGGGACCGTCGACATTCGGCCCTCTATCCGTAAGGATCCAGAATAGCGAGTCTTTTTCGCTGTAGTCAAGGTCGGACCCGTATCCTCCGAACCGGACAAAAACGCCGTTGCAGTCGATGGAGTCGCTGCATTCTATCTGAATGCCTTTTTCATAAGGCGATCCGGAAGTTCCGGCTGCAATGCTGTTTCCGTTATTGCCGTCCATATGCCGGACCGCCTGGCTTCCTTTTGCAGCGGCTGCGACGAGGATAATTGCGGCGGCTGCCGGTAATATGCATTTGAATCTTATCATAATGTCTATGCCGATATACTCTCAAGGGGACTGCCGATGCCGGCGATCCCCTTGAACCACAAATAAACACAAAACTTATTTAACCATTATCAATTAAAAACTACCGGATTGGCGATTCTGAATCTAATCAGTTATTGTTTGAGGCGCCTTTGGTAGGGTTCTCGGTTATCGCCCATTCGCCCGCGCCGTCTTCTGTCCTTGCGTATGATGATCCTTCGGTGTCCCCGAAGTCAGGGAGCTCCACGGAGTCGAGGATGTTTCTGCCGCTGTCGAGGAGGGTCACCTTGTCTCCGCCTGCCCCGAGTCCGAAAGTGAAGGAGCCTGCTTCATCTTTCGTGAAGGCTATGAATCCTTTTGCGGGGATGACCGTTCCGTCAGGTATGACGAACTCTTCCTCTTCTCCCTTGTCGTCCTGGAGTATGAATCCGCTTATGTCGGCCTCGTTGTCGGAAGCGTTGTAGAGTTCGATGAAGTCTTCATCGTCTCCGGCAGGGGAGGACATGGCTTCGTTAAGGAATACCGTTGTTTCTGCCGGATTTACAGGCGTGTCCGGATTTTCAGGTTCCTGGCTGTCATCGCCGGGCGTGCTGTCGTTGGCAGCGCCTTTTGTCGGGTTGGCCATTATGCCGGTCTGAGAGCCGCCGTCCGTAAGCCTGCCATAGGATTTGCCGTCTTCCATTACAGGAACGGCCATTTTGTCGATAAGGTTTCCTTTGCTGTCGAACAGGGATATTTCATCTCCGTTGCTGGAACTTATTCCGAACGTGAAAGAAGCGTCCTGTTCCAACACGAGAAATCCGCCTGCCGGTATTTTCGTCCCTTCAGGAAATATGTATTCTTCCGCAGAACCCTTGTCGTCCTGCAATGTGCAGAGGCTCAGGTCTATTTCCTTATCGGATGAATTATATAGCTCGATCCAGTCCGGATTGCTCGAATAGATCTCATTTATGTAAAGCCCGGTTATATTCGAGTTTCCGTGTTTGATGTCGTCTTCCGTGTCGGTCTTGCAGGAAGTCGAGAATGCAGCTGCGAAAATGGCTGCGGTCAGTGTAAGATTTCTGAATTTCATATGATTGTGAATATTAATTTAAAACGAAACCATTATTCTCATCTGGAGCACGCTGAAGTCTATTCCTGATTTCAGCGATTCGCTGAGAGCGAATCCTCCCTTTGTGATATTCCCTTTGTCGTCAGCGTATTTGTCATTGTCGACATACGTATAGTTCAGCCCTATCAGCACGTTGGTTACGGGATACCAGTTGATTGTGAAATTGTAGGCGTATGCCTTGCCGCCTGTAAGGACGGCTGTCGCGTCATGGAAGTCGTTGAGGTTTACATAGCTCGCCCTTGCGGCAACTTCCAAGTTCCCTCCTTTTTTCCTGACTTTCATCGGCCCGAATTCCGCGTCTTCGGGAGCGTATCTTCTTTGCTGTCCGAGAATCATGTAGGATGCTGTCGCGTACCAGCCGTTGAATGTCGCGTTTTTCAGAGGGATTCTTGCTCCGTCCGGGCCTTTCTTGTAACGCGCAAGGTCGGTAAATACATATTCTCCGTAAGCGAGCAGCTTGTTCCATCTGAAAGCGATTTCCAGTCCGTAAGTCGCGTAATGGCTTACATTCGGAATTTCGAGCCTTACGAATCTCCTTCTGTCCGTCCTGCTTTCCGGGAATGTCCTGAATTCCACCATCCTGTCCTCAAGCCCCATGGCATCCGGATTCCTGTAGGTGGCGTAACCTCCGATATGCAGGGTCATGTTGTCGTTTGCTATCGGGGAGACCGCGACCCTTCCGGTGTATCCTATGCCGTCGCTGCCACGGTTCTTTTCTTTCTGGATGATGTCGAGCTGCTGGCCGAATACTCCTGCCGAGGCCCACCAGTGTTTCCCCCACATCGTCGCCGCGAGACCGAGCCTTCTTCCGCCTCCGAACATTTCTATAGGCATCGGCCTTTCCATGGAGATCAGGTATTTGGAACTGGTAAGCCTTTCCATGCTCATAGGCTCCTTGAAATGCCCTGCCTGTATGGAAAGCCTGTCGGTTATGTGGTATCCCAAGTACATGTCTTTTATTTCCACTTCGTTGTATGCGAAGTCGAGGTCGAATTCGGCGAACCATTTTTCATACAGGGTGGCCTTGAGCGCGAATCTTGCCCTGCGGACACTTATGCCGCTGTTGAACCTGAATATCCCGTCATCCTCTTCGAGGTCCTTGTTCGGGTCTGAAGCGAGACCTGAAATATCAGTGTCAGGAATATAGTATGCCCCGTCTATGTAGATCCTGTTATCTAGCCATACCCTGAATTTCTTGTCCTTGGTGGCGAAATTCAGCTTTCCGTCCTTGAAGTAGACCCCGGCAGGCCTTTCCTCTTCGGAGATATATTCTATTGCCGGTTTGCCCTTCTTTTCCGCCTGTACGTTGCCGGCAATCAGCGTTCCGGTGCATAGTGTCATCGCGGTTGCCGCAATCAAAAATCTGCCCTTGCCCATATCTGAAAATTTTTGCGCAAAGGAAGATTTTGAATATTACAATGCCGTTACGCAAGGGTTAATTGTGCGTGACGGCTCTGTGACGTGCCTGCTAAAGGCCGTCGTCAAGGATTCATGTCGCGCTCAATATGGCAGGCATTGGAATCCTCAATGTGCCTGATATGTCCTGTGATTATTACCGAAGGCTTTCTGTCTTTATGGAATGGGGTTCTTGATTCGAAAATATTGTCTTTCTCTTTAATATTTTTTATTCTCATTAAAAAATATTATATTTGTATCATTAGAAAACTAAACTTGGATTATGGTAGATTATGTCAATCAAATCAGGAGGCGCCTTTTCATTGTAGGCAAGAACGCCTTTGACAGTAATGCCGGATGGGAATCGTCCGGCAGGCGTTTGGCCAAATTCCTGTAAGTCCTGCAAGACTTTCATCCGTGAGGTTTCCGTCCGGCATTGCCGTCAGACCGAATAGGCCTGCGAAGGATTATTGTCGATATTAACCTTTTAAAAACAAAAGAGATGAAAAATAGAATATTATTTATTTTGATGGCACTGCTGCCTTTTATGTTCGTGTCATGCAGCAATGTTCTTGAAGACACGAAGATTTATGAGGAAACTTTTGCAGAAGATGTGTCTGCATATAGCATATCTATAGACGATGCTTTGGCCGAATACGAAGCTTCGATGGGGGGGGTGTCTATACAAAGTCATCGAACAAAAAGATAGCCAACATACAGACGGTTAAATACCCGGTATTGACACGTTCTATTGATATGGCAGAGGAAAATATGTTTTACATAGTCAATTACGAGGATAACGGAGGTTTTGCGGTGCTTGCTGCCGACATGAGGATAGGGGAGAGTGTGCTTGCGGTTGTAGATAATGGTAACGCGACACCTGAAATGTTCACGGTGAGGGAGTTGAAAGATTCGAACGGGGAAGTGATTTCTGAATTCAACCCGTTTTATAACATGTATGTCAATTCTCTACCGTCCAGAAGCGGGACATATCCTCATTTCGATACATTTGATACAGTTTTGATAGATTTGCCGGACTTGCCTGATAGTCCAATCGATCCAGACATGGGTTTTGGCGAGCCATTGACACGTATACTTGTGGATATGTGGTACGATGCTGATGTCAAGCCGATGCTGGAGTATCCTTTAGATTCGTTGGATCAAGAAAACTGTTTTACTCCTGTCAAGATTGGAAAAAGGTGTCCTGTCGGATGCGTAGGCGTGGCTGTAAGTACGATAATGATGCACAATAAAAAGCCGGAATATGTTTATGAAGATCATTTGGGCAAGATATATATGGATTATATTATGAACTACGAGGATTATGAATTGTCGCGAACTTTGAGTATTCTTATAGATGGAGTTCAGAAAACTGTGGCAGATCAGTGCAATACGTCTTATGCTCGTGGAGGATCGTGGTCTCTTCCGTCGTATGCAAAGGCATGCATGAAAAAGAACGGTTACGGAAATGCTAAATTGATTCTCAAATACGATGCCGGAAAGATAGAGGACATGCTTGACAATGGAAAGCCGGTTTTTATTGCGGCCGGAGATTTATCGAATTTTGAGGGGCATGCATGGGTTATAGATGGTTATTACGATTATACATCGAAATATGAGTTGCGTGGCATAGATACGGGCAGATTATATGCTACGTTTACAATGAATTTTGTGAGAGTCCATTGCGCTTGGGGATGGGGAAATACATATAATGGATATTATTCCCATAAAGCATTTAATTTAGAAGACGGATCTTCTTTGAATTCATTGTTTGAAATGATCACTTATTAAAGAAAGGAACGGTTATGAAAAAAATAATGATAGTTGCGTTGGCGACGTTGTTTTTCCTTGCAGGATGCGGGACAAAGACTCCTCCGTTCTGGCGTTACGAGACGGTGTCTCTTGATTCGAGGATAATGGTGTATGTCAAAGCTCATGGCCTGTACTGCGTTGCGGAGGAAACGGACGGAGGAATTCCTTATGTCCAGGTATTTGCGGACAGGGGAACACCTGTGAATTTCTTCTCGGTAAATCATTACTTGCAGGACGACCGGCAGCAGGCCGAATTCGATGTCTTGGCGGCTTCGATCGGGGACAATTCCTATGGGATGAAAGCGGAGGATTTCAATTACGCGAGCAATATCATATACTATCCATATAGTTATTGGCTTGCCAATGACATTTATTCCATGGAGGTTGTGACAAAGCAAGCGTGGGACGGCAATCATCCGGCGGGGAGCGACATAGCGGACATTGCGAAATTCCTGACGGCATCGCAGAAAACATACATAGAGAGCGGGTATGAGGAAAGGTTCGATTGGAACGGATTCGGCAACGAAGCGGAGAAGTCGACGTATTTTTACAGGATAATGACCGAACCGGAATATGAGAAGTACCAGACCAGTCATCCTGTCTATAAGGCGGTGTCGGAATACGGGCGTGAGGATTTCAAGGTTATCGGGTCCGGCGGGAAACCGGATGTGTACGTTCCTCTGCCGACATACGAAGGGTCAGGGGTGTCGTCAAACTATAGCGGATACGTGGAGAATTATCTGATAGGGGACATTCTGTTCGACAGCCTTCCTGACGAGCCCGGGACATATGAATTGAGCGTGACATTCCGCCAGGACGGGTCTCCTGCGTTGATTACCGGGACAGTCGAGGTTGTTTTCGAGTAGCCCCTGCCAGGAGGACGGACTTTGCCGCTGAGGGTATTTCGGGTTCCGCCGTATCTATTTTAATGGATATAATCAAAGATGAAACAGGTTGCAAATAAAAGGGTATTACATATTGCAGGAGATATTGTATTGATTGGTCTCTTGCTGTTGGCATTCAGATTCTTGGGAGATCGTAGCTGGACAGGGGCGGCAGTTTTGTCCGCAGTCATGATCCTATTGTTCGAAATTGTGAATGGTGTGGCTTTGCGGAATTGGAGGAAAGATAATAATCATTTTGATGATTGATATCCTGTCGGCTGCTGATAAACGCCGTTGGCGTGCGACTGAAACAAGGCCGTGTCCGGAATATGGGCCGGGCGCGGCCTTTTATTTGCTATTGCTATGATTATTTGTTTAAATTTGCAGGATATACGCAAATAAAGATTAAATGAATACCGGAAAATTCAATCTGATAAACAGGATAACGGCGTTTGTGGTTTTTGCCGTTTCGGCTTTCGTCTATCTTTCGACGATGGAGCCGACCGCAAGTTTTTGGGACTGCGGGGAATTCATAGCTTCGTCATATAAATTGGAAGTAGGTCATCCTCCAGGAAACCCGGTTTTCCAGCTCATAGCGAGGGCGTTCACGTTCTTCGGCGACGAGCAGTCCGCCGCAGTGCTTATAAACGCGATGAGCGCGCTGTGCTCTGCGCTTACCATAATGTTCCTTTATCTGACCATCGTGCATCTCGGCCGCAGGCTGAACGAGAAGAAATACGGCACGGCGGCGGACGGGAAATCCCCGCAGGCATGGTCCGCTTCGAGGCTTGCCTCCGTCATAGGTTCCGGGGTAGTCGGCGCGATGATATATTGTTTTTCTGACACGTTTTGGTTTTCCGCAGTCGAGGCTGAGGTCTATGCGATATCGTCCCTTTTCACGGCAGTCGTGTTCTGGGCCATGCTCAAATGGGAAGAACAGGCGGACACGGAATATGCGGACAGGTGGATAGTCCTCATATCCTTGCTCATGGGCCTTTCGATAGGGGTGCATCTTCTGAACCTGCTTACCATACCGGCCCTCGTGTTCATATACTACTACAGGAAATACGAGCCTACGATGAAAAAGAGCATTCTTGTTTTCCTGCTTTCATGCGTGATATTGGCGGTAATACTTTACGGCATAATACCTTATCTGCCGAAAATCGCGGCATGGTTCGACCTGCTCTTCGTGAATGTGTTCGGTTTGGGATTCAACAGCGGGGCGGCGACGTTCATGGTCCTGCTGCTTGCCTTGTGCCTGTGGCTTATATTTTGGTCCTACAAGCACGAAAAAACGCTGCTCAATACCATATCCCTATGTTTCACGATGATAGTGATAGGATATTCCGTCTTCGCGGTGATAATAATAAGGTCTTCCGCAAATACCCCTACCAATGAAAACCAGCCCGACAATCCGTTCGCGCTGGTAAGCTATATCGGCAGGGAACAGTACGGTTCCGCTCCGCTCGTGTACGGTCCGGGATTCGATTCCCCTTACGACCTTACTGCCCATGACTATTATACGAAATTGGGAGACAAGTATTATAAGGCGCAGGGTCCGATAGAGGCGGAATACCGTTCCGAAGGGAAGATGCTCTTCCCGAGGATGTGGGGAAGCGATGACAATTCGAAGGCTTTCTATCAATTGTACACCAACGGGAAAACCAAGAAGATACCTGGAGGCGGCACGATGCCGTATTTCTCGGACAATCTGGCATTTTTCTTCGATTACCAGATAAACTGGATGTACATGAGGTATTTCATGTGGAATTTCGTCGGACGCCAGAACGATCTGCAAGGATATTTCCCGGGCGATCCTTATCTCGGCAATTGGGAGAGCGGCATCGGTTTCATCGACAAGGCAAGGCTCGGCGACCAGTCGGAAGGGCCGGACTATTTAGTGAATTCGGAATCGAAGAACCATTATTATTTCCTTCCTTTGATACTCGGCCTGATAGGGCTGTTCTACCAGCTTTCCAACGACAAGCGCAACTGGTGGATAGTCCTTCTGCTGTTCCTGCTTACCGGACTGGCGATAGTCGTTTACCTGAATCAGACGCCGTACCAGGCAAGGGAAAGGGATTATGCTTATGCAGGGTCGTTTTATGCGTTCGCGATATGGACCGGGCTTGCGGTAATGGCAATATATAATTTCCTGAGGGATAAACTGAAATCGGCGAAGTTCATGAATACTGTTGCGGCGGCAGTCGTTATTTCCGTCATATGCCTTGCAGTGCCGGTGCAGATGGCTTGCCAGAACTGGGACGACCATGACCGCAGCGGCAGGTACACTTCGCGGGACATGGCCGAAAATTATCTTCAGAGCTGCGGCCCTAACGCCATCCTCATCACGCACGGGGACAATGATACTTTCCCTTTGTGGTATATCCAGGAAGTCGAAGGCGTAAGGACGGATGTCCGCGTGTACAACACTTCCTTGGGGCAGACCGACTGGTATATCGACCAGATGAAGTGCAAGCAATACGATTCCGATCCTCTTCCTATTTCCCTTGACCGAAAGGATTACCTTATGGGCATGAACGACTTCGTGCAGATAATCCCGAATCTGAGCCAAAGGGCGAGCGTGAAGCAGGTGATGGAACTGTTCAAGAATCCGAAGCTCGGCTACGACACGGAATTCGGGGTGCAGAAGTTCTTTCCGACAAGGAAAATGTATATTCCGGTGAATGCGGAAAACGCTTTGAAATGCGGCCTTGTCTCCGAAGAAGATCTCGATTCTGTTCCTGAATATATTGAAATAAACATACCGGAAGGCAAGAACAACCTGACGAAGGTGGAATTGGTGATTCTCGACATACTCGCGAATTATGATTGGAGCAGGCCTATATGCATGGTACAGATGGGAGGCGATGTGAATATCGGCCTGAAGGATTATTTGAGGTATGACGGCTTCGTATATACGTTCGTTCCTCTGAAAGGGCCTATGAGCCTTGCGGATGCCGGGAGAACTGATACGGATCTTATGTACGACCGCCTTATGCACGGCTATAAGCTCGAAAGCCTTGCCGCCGACGGAATCCATATCGATTACCAGAACCTTACCACATTCAACGGTGTGATGTCCATAAGGAACATATTCACCCAAACGGCAAGGAAAATGTTCGAGGAGGGCGATTCCGTCAGGACGGAAGAATTGCTCGACAGGATGCAGCAGGTGATGAGGCAGGATTATTTCCCTCTCAATTCCTCATTGATCCCGTCTTATAACACGGCAGCAGTTTTCGATGCGATAGAACTTTATTACAAATGCGGGGCAAGGGAAAAAGCCGACAAGCTGGCAATGGAAATGAATGATGAAATAATGGATTCCATTTCCCTGTTCATGAAATCAGAATCGGCTTCGGCATATAACGCTTTGACCGACAACCTGTACATCTTGAGTTATCTTTATAATGTCGTCAAGGCATACGGGTCCGAGGAATTGACGGAATTGGTCAAAGGCGAATTGGACGCATTGAGAGTCTGATTTTACTGCACGGGCATTGCACGGCTATTGTCTCTTAGGCGGGGCTGTGTCGCGATACGCGATACGGTCCCGTTTTTTTCGTTTCCGGGAGACGATTATTTTTTTGGCAAAACGGCGTTTTTTCATATTTTTGCTGCGTGAATAGTTTCCAAGCCGCCTGCCGGCGGACGGAATTAAAAGGGAATGCCGTGAGATTCGGCAACAGTTCCCGCTGCTGTAAGTTCCAGCTTGAAAAAGCTTGTTGCGACAATCCAAGTCACTGTTAAATACAATGGGAAGACCGTCGCGAAGGAATAAGTCAGAAGACCTGCTTTCACGTTTTGACTGCAACCCTGCGGGCGACGGGGGTAGGCTGACGGATAATTTCCTTGATTTCCATATCGTGGTTTTTAGCCTGTTTCTTCTCAGGGTTTGCAGCTATGGTTTTTTTAAACTTATTATGCTGTGCCATGAAAGAAATACGCAGGTCCGTTTTAGGCCTTGTAACGCTATTTTCCTTTGCTTTTCTATGCTTCCGGCCTTGCGCCGGAGCGGAAAATCCCATTGCATTCCAGCAAAAACGCGACAGCATTTTTTCTGTCGACAGCATTCCCGAGATACGCATTTCCGCAAAAAGGAATGCGGCAATCGTTCCGGTGCAGACATTGTCGGGCAAAGAACTTGAAAAACTCAGTTCGAATTCCGTTGCTGATGCCTTGCGTTATTATTCCGGAGTGCAGATAAAGGATTACGGAGGCATAGGCGGCCTGAAGACTGTGAATATCCGCAGCATGGGCAGCCAGCATGTCGGCGTGTTCTATGACGGCGTGCAGATTTCAAACGCGCAGAACGGCACCGTCGATTTGGGAAAGTTCTCAATGGACAACATGGAGGCGATTTCGGTCTATAACGGGCAGAAAAGCGATATTCTCCAATCGGCAAAGGACTATGCTTCGGCAGCGGCCCTTTATATGGTTTCCCGCAGGCCCGTATTCGATGACAGTACCAAAAACATCCTGAATTTCAAGGTAAAGGCCGGTTCTTTCGATTTGATCGACGTCTCTTCTCTTTGGGACAGGAAGATAGGGGAGCATTTCAGCACGTCTGTAAATGCCGAATTCATGAATGCCTCCGGCAGGTATAAATTCCGTTACAGCCGCAAGGACGGATACGACACGACAGAGACAAGGCGGAACGGCGACGTGATGGCAGTCCGCGCGGAAGCGGCATTGTTCGGCAAGACGGAAAACATAGACTTCATGCTGAAAGGCTATTTCTATTACTCTGAAAGAGGGTATCCCGGCGCTGCGGTCAAGGAAGATTACGGAATATCTCTTCTCAACGAGGACAGGCAGACGGACAGGAACTTTTTCCTGCAATCGTCCATTACAGACCATGTGAGCGACTTCTATTCTTTCATGCTTAAAGCCAAGTATGCCAACGATTACATGAATTACGTCATGCCTGAGCACAGTACGGTGCAGCCGATGGACAATCATTATTGGCAGCAGGAAATGTATCTCAGCACGGCGCATTTGTTTTCGATAAATAAGATATGGAGCATGGGCCTGTCGTGCGATTTGCAATGGAACGGGCTTGAAGCCGACGGCTCTGAAATGTTCGACATGAATTTCATACGGCCTCGCAGGCTGACGCTCCTTTCGGCCTTAGCCACGTCTCTCGATTTCGGATTCGGATTAAAGATGCAGGCTGATGTCCTTTATACTTATGTCCATGACATGAGCGCCAACGGAAGGCCGGTGGCGGCCGACAGGAGCAAATTCACGCCTTCTGCGATAATCTCTTACAGGCCTTGGAAAAATATCAACCTGGATTTCCGGGCTTTCTACAAGCAGATATTCAGGATGCCTACGTTCAACGACCTTTATTACGTGCAGCTCGGCAACAGAAACCTGCGCCCTGAATACGCTAACCAGTACAACATCGGCGCGGCATATGATAAGAAATTCGGCAAGTCTTTCTTCACCGGCATAGGACTTTCCGTGGATGCATATTATAATACCGTAAAGGACAAGATAATAGCTACTCCCACATCGAACCAGCTTGTATGGACTATGGTAAATCTCGGCTATGTGGAAATAAAAGGCGTGGATGTGGTCGTTTCTCCTTCTTTCCGGATAGGAAAGTTCAATGCAGGCATACGGGCTTCGTACACGTATCAGAAGGCCCAGGATTTTACCGAATCGAAAAAAGGCGACAGTACTCCCGGCGTGACGGATGTCTACGGGGACCAGATTCCGTATGTGCCTGAACACAGCTTCTCCGTTGCCGTGAATTGCAATTATAAGACATGGGATTTCCA
Organism: uncultured Bacteroidales bacterium; assembly: GCA_944322605.1. Lineage (GTDB taxonomy): Bacteria > Bacteroidota > Bacteroidia > Bacteroidales > UBA932 > CALUPD01. The sequence goes on from CALUPD010000037.1 coordinate 177,660, forward strand.
TTACAGTTTCATCTATACGGGCGAAAGGTACATGCTCGGCGGAAATATCCCTGTCAATTATATCCAGCCGTGGTACACCAGCGATGTCTCTGTTTCCAAGGTTTTCAATATAAAGAATACCGTATTGACGGCTACCGCCGAAATCAATAACATATTCAACCAGCAGTACGAAGTGGTGAAATGGTATCCCATGCCGGGAACCAATTTCAAGATAATTATAAGCGTTACGATATGAAGACAAGACCATTAATTTGTTTTGCAGCCGCGATTTGCATGGCGGCCATGTTTTCCTGCCGCCGTGGCGATATGCCTGTCATTCCGTCCGAACCGGTGGAAGTCAATCCATGGGATACGGTCTCTGGAGAGATTTACGGATTTTTTCTTCTGAACGAAGGGAACATGGGCAGCAATAAGGCTTCTTTGGATTATTATGATTACGGTACAGGCGTTTACACGAGGAACATATTCGGGGAGCGGAATCCTTACGAGACAAAGGACCTTGGCGATGTGGGCAATGACTTAAAAATCTACGGAGACAGGCTCTGGGCCGTGATCAATTGTTCAAATTACGTGGAAGTCATGGATGTCAGGACGGTCAGGCATCTTGCTAAAATCGCCGTGCCGAATTGCCGTTACCTTGCATTCGATGAAGGTTACGCTTATGTGAGCGCGTATGCAGGCCCTGTCAAGATAGATCAAAACGCAAGAATAGGTATGGTTGTCAAAATAGACACCGCGACATTGTCCGTAGTGGACACGTGCATTGTGGGCTATCAGCCTGAGGGAATGGCTGTCGTCGGCAACAAGCTGTATGTGGCCAATTCCGGAGGCTACCGCGCTCCTGATTATGATAATACGGTGTCCGTGATAGACTTGGATACATTCGACGAGATGTATAAGATTCCGGTGGCGATAAACCTGCACCGCATTGTCCCTGACAGGTACGGGAAATTATACGTGTCTTCGAGGGGGGATTATTACGACACGCCTTCGGTGACATGCGTCATAGATACGAAAACCGACATGTGCATAGATACCCTCCATCTTCTTCCGAACAGCAATATGGCTTTGTACGGAGATTCTCTTTATGTGTACAGCACGGAGTTCAGTTATTTGACAAACGGGTGGTCTGTGTCTTACGCGATATTGGATACGAAAACAGGAAGGACTGTCTCCAGGAATTTCATCACCGACGGTACAGACAAGGATATACAGGTCCCCTACGGGCTTGCCGTGCATCCTGCGACAGGCGAAATATTGGTTGCCGATGCCAGGGATTATGTAAGTCCCGGAACGTTGCATTGCTTTTCTCCGGACGGGAAACGCAAATGGTCGGTTACCACAGGCGATATTCCGGCGCACATGGTATTTACGAGGAAAAGGCTTGAACCGGCTGAATAAACCAGGAACCGTTTGAATTTCATGAATGTTAAAAATATTTATAAAACAATAAAAATCATCAATGAAAAAGTTACCAATTATCATGTTGTTAATGTCGTCATTGCTGGCAAGCGGCTGTATGTATGACGACTTGGAAATCAGGAACCAGTTGGACGAGATGGATGACAGGGTCTCGAAATTGGAAAACATGGTGCAATCCATGAATTCAGACATAGACGGATTGCAGCGGATTGTGGAAGCATTGGAAAATAATGTGACCATAGACAAGGTCGTCAAAGGCAAAGACGGCTATGCGATTTATTTTTCCAACGGGGAAATTGCGGAAATAAAAGACGGCAGCAACGGTGCCAATGCTCCGGTTATTTCAGTAAAGCAGGATGAGGACGGGCTATGGTACTGGACTTCGGATGGGGAATGGCTGATTGTGGACGGAGAAAAGATAAGGGCTGAAGGCGTTGACGGCGAGAAGGGCGATGATGCCATAGCTCCGCAGGTCAGGATAAATCCTGATACGAAAATGTGGGAAATCTCTACCGATGGCGGACAGGAATGGGAATCTACCGGAGTCGTGGCCGAAGGCAAGGATGCCGGGTCTTCAGGTGAGGGTTCGTGCATATTCAAGGATGTGGACTATTCGGGAAATACCGTTGTATTCACGTTGTCCGACGGCAATACCATTACAGTGCCGAAAACAATCGATGCGGTCTTCGAAATCGAAGGCGTACAGGCGGGTTCGGTCCAGACCGTGGTTTTCGGAAAGACCAGGACATATGATGTGAAAATGAACGGCGTCCTTTCTTTCATGATCGCGAAGCCGGACGGATGGAGGGCAAATCTCGATGTTCAGGACAGCACGCTCGCGATAACGGCCCCGGTTAAGGAAAATGCCTATGCCGAAACGCGCGGTACGGTTTCGATAAGCATAGTGTCCGAGACAGGGGCGACAAAAATCGCAATGCTTGAGGTAGAGGCTTCGGACTACGAACTTCGCGTTCTTACATTCGAGGACGAGGATTACAAAGGCGGCGGAAACTATCTCGGCAACAAGGACTGGTCTTCCCTGATCGACGATACGCAGTACGGAGGCCCTCTTTTGTACGGCGAGACAGGTTTCGGGCCGTCGGATTATTGCTGGTGGGATGAAAACAATACGTTCCTTGCGCATGAGTTTCCGGAGAATTGGGGCACTACATGTTATATGGGCGGCGGCCATGCTGTCTCCGATTATGTAGAAACAGACATGGCGAATGCCGATTATCTGCACCAGCTGGCGGTATATTATAAAGATCCGGTTACCGGATTCGGAGGGCACGGGGGATCTAAGAATTTCTGCGTCCATTACGGTTATGCCGACGATTCAGGCTTCAGCATGTCCGAATTGCCTGCAATATATTTCAAGGACAATACCGCCCGTGTGATAGACCATATGTATGTCATGTGGAATGCGTATTTGGCAAATAGCATATTCAATGGCAATTCTCTTACAGAGCCTGTCGGCCCTGACGGGTATGTCAAGATTGTCGCAATGGCTCTTGACGAGGCTCTTGAACCGGATGAAAGCAATACCGTGGAATTTTTTATCGCTTCGGCAGAAGGCAATATCGAAGAGTGGACGAAATGGGATCTTTCGTCCCTCGGGAAAGTCTACGGGATAGCATTCAATATGGCCGGGGACAGCGATAACGGATACGGCTTCAGCCAGCCTGCATATTTTTGTTATGATGATGTTGCAGTAAGATTCGAATAGCTATGAGAAATATATTTTATGCGATTGCGGTCCTTGTTTTCCTGTCGTCAGCTGCGGGATGCAGCAAATATGATGATTCAGGGCTGTGGGACACGATAGATGGCCTGAACGGAAGAATCGAGGACATTGAATCAGAGGCGGAATCGGCGAATTCGGATATCGAGTCGTTGATGAAAGTCATTGACGCCCTTCGTAATGATGTCTATATAGAACGTGTGAAAGCTGACGGGAACGGGTATGTGGTTTATTTTTCGGACGGTTCGTCTGCTTCCCTGTCTTCAGGCGAGAGCGGGATGGCTGCCCCTGTCCTTTCCATAGCCAAGGACGTGGACGACGGCGTGTATTATTGGACATTGGACGGTTCATGGATGATTATGGACGGGAAGAGGATTCCTGCTCAGGGCGTTGACGGGGAAAAGGGCCAGGAGGGGACTTCCCCCAAACTGAGGATAAATCCTGAAACAATGATGTGGGAGGTTTCCGCTGACGGCGACAGCTGGGTGTCTACAGGCGTAGTCGCAGAAGGCAAAGACGGTTCCGCAGGACCGTCAGGCTCCTGCATATTCAGGGAGGTCAGGACCTCCGACCCGTCATATGTGACTTTTGTATTGGCGGACGGTACGGAAATAGATGTCCCGAGGGCCATATTGTTCGACGTAGAGGGCATGTCCGAATCGGAATCCAATGATTTTTTATGCGGAAGCAATAGTGTCTATGACGTGGAAATGGCCGCCGTTTCAGGCAGCTATATAGTTTCTCCTGACGGGTGGTCGGCGGTTTTGGACATGGCGGATTCGACGCTTTCGATAACCGCCCCGGCTAAGGAAAACGAATTCGCGGAAATGGAAGGCGATGTGGCCGTGTACCTTTCTTCCGCTGCCGGAATTGCCAGGATAGTGAAGTTCCGGGTAAAGGCTCTTCCTTATGAAATCCGTGTCCTGACTTTCGAGGACGGGGATTATAAGGGAAGCGGCAATTTCCTTGGAAACATGGACTGGTCTTCGCTTATCGACAGCCCTCAATACGGAGGAAACCTTTTGTACGGCGAAAACGCTTCTCAATATTTCTGGTATGACGAAGGCAATACGGAACTGATGTCTTCCGGGCTTCCGGGCGATTTCGGCTTTTCGAGCGGCGGCCATGCCGTTTCCGACTATGTGGGCGGCACGGCGTATGACTATACGGAACAGCTTGCGCTTTTGCGGAACGATGCGGCAGGAATAATTCCCGGACAGGGAGGCCATGGCGGATCCAAGAACTTTTGCGTGCATTACGGATATGTGGATGATTCCGGTTCTTCATACGGCGTGACATTGCCAAGCATCTTTTTCGGGGACGGGAAGGCGAGGACGATAGACCATATGTGGGTTAACGGCACGGCTTACCTTGCCCATTCGGCGATGTACGGCGACGGCTTCAATCCTCCTATGGCTCCGGGAGAATGGATCAGGATTGTCGCCATAGGGTATGATGAAAACGGGGAGGAATCGGGACACCTTGAATATTCATTGGCTGAAATAGCGGAAAGCGGGGATGCCCGGGACGGAATCATGAATATGGATTCATGGAACAAATGGGATCTTTCCGGATTGGGAGATGTTCTCATGGTGGAATTCAATATGGAAGGAAACAGCAGGAACGAATACGGCTTTTCAATGCCTGCTTATTTCGCTTATGATGATGTAGCCGTGATTTTTGAATGATGATCAGAATGAAAAAAATATTGATTTTCATAGTTGCAGCGGCCTGGCTGCCGGTTTCTTCCTGCAAGGAGGATCCGGCGGCTCTTGCCCCTGAAATCCATTTGGATAATGAAACAGGAATATATGCTGTCAAGGAGGGAGAAACCCTTGTGATAGAGCCGTCTTTCCGGAATGCCGGTAATGCATCGTATTCGTGGGCCATCGACGGGGAAGTTATTTGCAGCGAACCGGTCTTGAGTTTTTATGCCGAAAACTCCGGCCGGTATTATGTCGTTTTGACGGTCATGAACGAGGCTGGCATGGACGAGGCTGAAATAAGAATCGACGTGCATGAACTTATGCCTCCGTCTGTTTTCATCCCCGGTTCTGACGAGGGCTTTACGATATTGCAGGGATCGTCCATGGAATTTTCGCCTGTAGTGGAATCGTCTTCCGATGTGTCGTTCCTGTGGTCGGTGGACGGGCGCAATGTTTGCGAAAGCCTTGAATATGTTTTTGTCGGGGAGGAAACAGGCGATTACGGATTCAGGTTCGAGGCTTCCAACGAGGACGGGACGACCGCGGTTGAATTTACAGTAAGCGTAAAGTCTCCTGACGATGCGGATTTTTCATGGACTTTCGAAAAAGAGGCATACAACGTGTCGAAGGGCCGCCGCATATTGATAAGAATCCTTGATGTCGAAAATGCTTTCGATGCGGAATACGTCTGGACTGTCGATGGAGGGAAAGTACAGGAAGGCAGCAGCATGGAATACGTTTTCAACGCTTCGCAGGAAGGAGTCCACGAAGTCATGGTGCGAATGCGCAATTCATATATCGAGGCTACTAAAAAACTGACTGTGAACGTGTGTCCCGAAGAGGGGACGTATTACCGTTCCGGAGGAGGCCGGCCCGCATGCAACAAGGTCTTTGAATTTTTGCCGGCTCCAGGCCAGTTTGTCAATGAAAATTATGATGCCTCTACAATGGAGCAGGCATGCGCTTATGCCGGGCAGAGGTTGGCGCAATCGCAGTATGTTTCTCTCGGAGGGTTCGGCGGTTATATAGTGGTCGGCTTCGACCATAGCATTGATAATGACGGCGGTTACAATATCGCGGTTGCCGGGAACGCTTTCGACGGATCTTCCGAACCCGGCATAGTATGGGTCATGCAGGATGAAAACGGAGACGGCCTGCCGAATGATACATGGTATGAATTGAAAGGCTCAGAGTACGGCAAGGCCGAGACGATCCAGGACTATGCGGTCACTTATTACAGGCCTTCTTCTCCTGCAATGCCGGTGGCATGGGAAGACAACAGGGGAGGCTCGGGCGTAATAGATCATTTGGGCTCGTTCCATAGCCAGGATTATTACTATCCGCAATGGATTGTTCAGGACAGCTATACGTTACGGGGTACTTGCTTGAAAGCAAGGAACTATGATTCTTCCGGCAACGGCACGTACTGGGTAAATCCTCCGTATGACTGGGGGTATGCTGATAATTTCAGCAGCGTGGACCGCCTTGTGGAAGATGACAACAGCGACGCGTCCGCCGCCGATAATCATTTCCGGATATCAGATGCCGTTACGTTCGACGGCGAGCCTGCCGGCCTTGCCTATGTCGATTTCGTAAAGGTCCAGACCGGGGTGAATTCCAAAAGCGGCTGGACCGGAGAACTCTCTACCGAGGTTTTCGGTGTCAGGGATTATAATTTGGAAAAATAAACCGCAAGCCGAGCGCAGAACCCCAAGCTCGCTTGGGGGTTCTGCCGAGGCGCAGCGTTTATTGCCGCGAAGCGGAAATAAAGCAAGCCGAGCGCAACGAGGCCTTGCCGCGAAGCGGAAATGAATCGGGAAGGGCGCAGGATTGCGCGTGATGCGGAAGGCTGTTTATAGCAGCATGTTGCATCCCCGGATCTCAGAGTTGAGGATGCGGCCGTTGACTGTAAAGCATGTCATTGCTTCCGGCGGGACTTCCGACGGGGCATGGCATGTTTTTTTATTCAGGCAGCAGGCTTCCGACAGGCCGGACGGATATTTCTCGAATGTCTCGCCCCTGTCTTCCGTTTCGATGAAGCAGCAGGAGTTGATGTTTGCCAAGTCTATTATGTCAAGCCTTCCTTCCGTTCCGTAAGCCGCAGGCTTGAACGGGTCTCGTATGTCTTTGGCTGATACTTTCATCCATGGCGGGGACATGAATATTCCGTCGCCGTATGAATAGGCCTGTGACAGAAGTTCTGCCATGCCGTATTCGGAATGGACTGATTTTACGGAAAATTTCTTTTTAAGCCTGTCATGGAACTCTTTCCTGTCCACTTCCTTTCCGCGCCCTTTCATTCCGCCGGTCTCCATGATTATCAGGTCGCCGAATGGAATGTCGGGCATCTTTTCCGCCATTTCCACCAAGGCGAAAGTCACTCCGAAAAGAATGACTTTCTTGCCGCTTCCGGACAGCTTCTCCAATTTCGAATACAGATTCCCGTAATCATACAGGTAATAGCCGTTGTCCGGATCGGAGGATTCTCTCATGAGCCTGTCTACCATGTATACCAACGACGACCCTTCCCTTTCAAGATAAGACGGCAATAGACCTAAGAACACGTAACCGGACGGCGAACCGTAGAAATATTCGAATCCTTTGAGGAAACTTTTTTCGTAAAGCGATATGTCCTTGACTATATGGGATGAAGAATGCATTCCGGTTGTTGCGCTGGAAGAAAATATCTTTTCTGCGCCTTCTCCGAATCCAATGCCGTTTTCCGTTTCCACTATTCTTTTTTTGAACAGCCCGATAGGGAGGAACGGTATTTTCGTGAAATGGTCTACGGCTTCTGCGTTGGTTCCTATAAGATCCGCATATTCCCTGTAGACAGGGCAGTTTTCATACTGTATGCGGAATGCGTAAATCGCGGCTTCGTTGAATTCCTTTTCGCTGCGTATGGAAAATATCCTTTTCGAATATTCCGAGTATTCTTCTTTTGTCATTTCTGTAAGGTAAGTCGGTTGGAACGTGTCCGCAACAGGACTATGCATGATATGGACGCTCTTGAAGGTCGGCGTGCAAGCCTGTCTCTCATTCGGGCAAAGCCTGTTTCGAGGCTATGCCGAGTATGGATTCGACGATAGTCCGGTCATTCGACAGCTTAGGGACTTTGTGCTGGCCTCCGACCTTTCCTTTCATCTCAAGCCATTTCATGAAAGTCCCGTCTTCGAGCACCGTGAGCGTCAGCCTGTCCAAAACGTTGGATTTCCTTTTGGCTTCGTAATCCGAGTTCCTGTCGCATATCGCATTGTCTAAAATGCCGGCAAAAGCGTCTATGTCGTCCGGCCTTTTCGTGAACTCTATAAGCCATTGGTGTCCTCCCCTTTTGTCGAGTTCCATGAATATAGGGGCTACGGTGAAGTCCCGTATTATGGCCCCGGTTCTGGCGCATGCTTCGGTTATGGCTTCTTCCGCATTTGAAATCATAAGCTCTTCGCCGAAAGCGTTGATGAAAAGCTTGGTCCTTCCTGTAATCTTCATCTTATGCGGGAACAGGGACTTGAACATTACCGTGTCGCCTATGGAATATCTCCATAGTCCTGAATTGGTGGAAATTATCATGGCGTAAGGTACATCTTTCCTTACTGTTTCTATCGTGCAGGTTTCGACGTCTTCTCCGGCTAAGGCCTTTGCATAAAGGCTGAGCGGAATGAATTCGTAATAGACGGAATTGTTGCAGAGAAGGAGCATGTTCCTGTCTTTCTCGTCGTCCTGGAATGCGAAATATCCTTCCGACGCATTGTAGTTTTCAAGGTAATGCATGTTCTGTGACGGGATAAGATTCATGTACTCCGTCCTGTACGGCTCCATGCTTATTCCTCCGTGCATGAATAGTTCAAGGTTTGGCCATACTTCGGTTATGTTCCTTGCGTTGTTGTATTCCAATATCCTTTTCAGCATTACGAGATTCCACGACGGCACTCCTGATATGGACGTTATGTCCTGGCTGCTGCATTCCTTGCATATGAGTTCCACCTTTTTGTTGAAATCTCCCAATATGGCTGTCTCTTTCTTGGGGCTTCTTCTGAATTCCGTGATGGAAGGGGAGTTCGCCAGCATTATGCCCGAAAGGTCGCCGACATTGATAAGCCCGTTTTTGCCGGCCGTCCTCGGCGCGGTGGATCCTCCGAGAGTCAGGGCCTTTCCGCTAAGCATCTTGCTGGACGGGTTGGATTCGAGATAAGAGACGAGCATTGCCGTCATGCCTGAAAAGTGGCATTTGCGGAGATTGTCTCCTGTAATCGGGATATACTTGCTTTTCGTGCTGCTTGTTCCGCTCGACTGCGCCATCCATTTCGTCCTGCCGGGCCACAGGATGTTCTTGCCGCCGGCGAGAATCATGTCTATATAATTCTGGAAATCGTTATATTCCCTTATCGGCACATTTTTTCTGAATCCGGCTTCGTCCCTGATGCTTTTGAAATCATGGTCTGCGCCGAAAACAGTTCCCGCGCCTTCGGACACGAGGCGTTTCAGGATATTCCTTTGGAACGGCACGGGGTCCTTCCTTTCCTTGTCGAGATTTTTAAGGATTCCCGAGCCGTATTCCAGCACTATATGGTTTATAAATGACATAGCCGTGAGTTTTTTACAAAATTAATCTATAATTTTCAATATGCGAACACTTCCCTCAATACATCTATCGACTTTATGTTTATTTCTTCCATGCTGTGCATGGACAGGAATCTTATAAGGGATTCGAGCAATGCCGTGCGTTCCGAGGCGTTCATCCTGATATTAAGGCATTCAGGAGCGGAACGGCTGAGGAATTCGTGGAGGAGCGCGGACAGCCTCGGGGAAAGGCGGCTGCAATCTGCTTCCGCAGCCTCCTGCTTCCTGAAGCATGCGGACGCCATGTCGAATACGGAGTTTTCCTCCGTCCAATTGTCTTTCGGGAGGTATCCTAATTTTTCCGCAAGCCTTAATGTGAAGTAAATGTGAAGATTCGAATAATTTTCCTGAAGATCGTTGAGAAGCTTTGCTGATCCGGCTATGGTGTTGAACAGTTGTTCGTCCGGTTGCCCTTCATGGATTGTGCGGTACAGGAGTTCTGCCATGTATTGGGCCATCGAATATTTCATGATATTGCTTCTGAGTTCGGGCATTTTGCAGGAAGGCTCAAGATTCCGTATGATGCCCATGCCATGTCCTCTTTTCTCTATGGTGCATTCCAATATGCTCAGAGGGAACAGCATCCCTGCGGCGGATCTTCCGATATTGCGCATGAAAAACGCTTCGCGCCCTCCGGAGCGTGAAATGCATTGCACTACCATGTTCCTGTCCCCGTTCTTTATGCACCGAAGGACTGCTATTTCTTCCGAAAAAACCATAGTCCTAATCCCTGTTGAGGAATTCCGCGAGCTTTCTTACGGCTATTCCTCTGTGCGATATGAGATTCTTCTCGTGCAAAGGCATTTCGGCGAGTGTCTTGTCGTATCCTTCCGGCATGAATACCGGGTCGTATCCGAATCCGGCATTTCCTCGCTGGGATTCAGTGATGCGCCCTTTGAGGATTCCTTCGAACAGGTATTCCTTCCCTCCTGTTATCAGTGAAATTACAGTTCTGAATCTTGCGTTCCTGTTTTTTTCTCCTTCAAGTTCGGACAGGAGCTTTTCCATATTGGCCTTGGAATCTTTGGCGTCTCCGGCGTATCTTGCGGAATACACTCCTGGCCTGCCTCCTAATGCTTCCACTTCCAGTCCCGTATCGTCTGCAAAGCATGCCATGGATGTTTTTTTCCACAAGTAATGGGATTTCTGCGAGGCGTTCCCTTCAATCGTGTCGGATGTTTCCGGGATGTCTTCCGTTATTCCGGCTTCTGCCGCAGTGACGAGTTCGTATTTTCCTCCGAGTATTTCCGCCGCTTCTTTGAGCTTGTTTTTGTTTCCTGTCGCGAAGATTATTTTTTGCATGATAATTGCTATGTTCTAAATTCACTTCAAAGGTAGTAAAACTTTAAATCGGATAACATATGCGTAAATACAATGCGGCTTTTTTCCTGCTGATGCTCGCTACGGCCGTCTCCGCTTACGGACAGTCTTCGAATTTCAGGACGGGGAAAGGCCTTGATACCTACTATCAGGTCCTTCGGGAAGTCAAAGGCAATTACGTGGATTCAGTGGATGTCGAGGATCTTATAGATAAAAGCATGCAGTATATGCTTGCCTCTCTGGACCCGTATACGGAGTTCATTTCGGAAGAGGACAATGAAGGCATGGAGCTTATGATTACAGGCTCTTACGGAGGGATAGGGTCGGTAATAAAGAAAGTGGACAGCGTGGGGGTAGTATTGACAGGCCCTTATGAGGATTCTCCGGCGACAAAAGCCGGGATATTGCCCGGAGACGTGATTATTTCCATAGACGGAGAGAGCGTAAAGGGCCTTTCGGCAGCAGAATGCAGCAAAAGAATGAAAGGAGTGCCGGGCACTGAAGTTGAATTCAGGCTTTGGAGAAGGAAGTCCGGCGATACCGTGGATTTGTCCGTGGTCAGGGAAAGGATAAAAATATCGGATGTGGCATATAGCGGAATCATCAGGGACAGTGTCGGCTATATCAAGATAACTGCCTTTACGCAAGGCGGGGCAAAGGATGTGAAAAGGTCGTTCGAGGAATTGAAGGCGACCGGAAAAATGAAAGAACTTGTCCTCGACTTGAGAAGCAACGGAGGCGGTTCGATCGACGAGGCTGTAGGAATCGTATCCATGTTTGTTCCATACGGGACGGAAGTCGTTTCCGCCATAGGGAGGGACAGTTCCGTAAACAGGGTGTACAGGACGGAGGAATCTCCTGTAGATACGCTTGTTCCGATAATGGTTCTTGTAAATTCCGGCTCGGCTTCGGCATCTGAAATCGTGGCAGGATCCCTTCAGGACATGGACAGGGCTTTGGTCGCAGGGACCAGGTCGTTCGGAAAGGGTCTCGTGCAGGCAATAAAGGATGTCGGATACGGCAGCAAGGTGAAGCTTACCATTGCGAAATATTATATACCGAGCGGCAGGTGCGTGCAGGCCATAGACTATAGCCACAGGAATCCTGACGGAAGCGTAGGCTCCATACCGGATTCGCTGAAAAAGCAGTTCCTCACAAAATCCGGCCGGCCGGTTTATGACGGAGGCGGAATAGAGCCTGACATAAAAGCGGAAGGACAGTATTATAGCAGGGTGGCCGCGTCCCTTATCCTTAACGACATAGTCGGGGATTATGCGATAGATTATTTCATAAAGCACGATACAATAGCCCCGCCGGAACTTTTCAGCCTTTCCGATGAGGAATATTCCGATTTCGTGGATTATGCCTGCACGAGGGATTTCGATTGCAGGACGGCTGCGGCGGTAGAGCTTGACAAGCTTGAAAAGGCATTGAAGGACGAGATGCTGTACGATGTGTTCGAAAACGACATGGCTTCCCTCAGAAGCAAGTTCGATCCGGGCAAGGAGGATGTCCTTAATTTGCAAAAGGATGAAATAAAGGGAATCATAGAAGATGAAATAATCGGCAAGTATTATTTCATGGAAGGGGAAATCGTGTCATTCCTTAAAAAGGACAGGCAGCTTTACGAGGCCCTTGACAATGCTGATTTTTCTCTGCTCGATGCCGGTCAGGACAGGTGACCGGGCGGGGTGCCATTTACGTCAGCCCTTCAGTCTCCGGTAGCGTAAAAGGAAGAATCGCCTGTGGCCGACGTGCCTTAACATGCATTCTGCCTGTTGAATACGGCAGGCTTCGCCTTGGCCGACATGTATGCTGTCCTTATCAGCAGGTGCAGTGTATATCCGGCCCATAAAGGATTTATGCCTTCCATGAAAGGACGGCTCATATAGTATCCGGCGAAAAAGCCTGCGACGGATAAAATCATGCAGTTCCGGATTTCTTTCGATGCTGCCGCCCCTATGTATATTCCGTCCCATGTGAATGCCGCGCAACTCATTACGGGCATGATGATAAGCCACGGCATGTATTCTTCTGCCGCTGCAATGACATCCTTTTCCGAAGTCAGCATCCTCATCATGGATTCGCCTTCGAGCATGTATGCGGCTGTGAATGCGATTCCTATTGCCATGCTCCACATGAAAACGACCTTTGCGGATGCAATCAGCTTTTCTTTGTCGCGGGCTCCTATATATTTCCCGGCCAGCGCTTCACCTGCGTAGGCGTATCCGTCTACGAAATAGGAGAACAGCATCATCAGCTTCATCATTATCGAGCCTACGGCCAGATGGATTTCGCCGTAATTTGCAGACAGGGAGGTGAATCCGGCATATACTCCGAGAATGCAGAGGGATCTTATGAACAAGTCCCTGTTTACCGCAAAGAATTTCCTGATGCGTTCCGGCCTGAAATTCTCACGTATCCCCGCTCCTTTGTAGAGCTTGCCGTATCGCCTGGCCATCAGGAAGGAAGCCAAGGCGAGCCCGGTGTATTGGGCGATAAGCGTGCCGAGCGCGATTCCGGGGAATCCCATTGGCGTGAAAAACGCGAAATATATGCTTGCGCCTATATTGGTCACGTTGACCGTTATGTCGGTTATCATTGGAAAAACGCTGTTCTGCATTCCTATGAACCATCCTTTGAATACATAAAGGCTGAGCGTTGCCGGGGCGGCCCATATCCTTATGAAGAAATAGTCGCGCGCAAGCTTTTCTACCTCAGGGGTGCATTTGATGAACTTGAATGCGGCTTCTGCATATATCCATTGTATGGACAGTATTATCAGCGACATTCCGATTGCCGTACCGATGCCTTGGATGAAAGTGCCTGTAATCGCCTTTATGTCTTTTCTTCCAAGTCCCTGAGCCGTGAACCCTCCCGTTCCGGTCCTCAGGAATCCCATGTTCCAGTAAAGAAGGTCGAAAAGCATAGCGGCTATTGCTACTGCTCCGATGCTTGCCGTATTGCCGAGACGGCCTGCTATCGCGAGGTCGGACATTCCGACAAGCGGCACGGTGATGTTCGCGAATATGCTCGGCACCGCGATTCTGAGTACTTTTCCGTTTATGTTTCTGGTCAGGCTTTTCATTTCTTGTTTGCTCGGGCTTGCTTTCCGTATCGGACGGGCTGGCCGGCGCCATGGCCCGTCTATGGCACGGGACAGGCCGGTTATCTGTATTTCCCGTTTTCTTCGAGCATCCCGAGGTATGACATGTAACGCTGGTACGGGATTTCTCCGTCTTCCACGGCTTGTTTTACCGCGCATCCGGGTTCGTGCGTGTGCGTGCATGGCGCAAACCTGCATTCTTCCGCTATTCGGAACATTTCCGGGAAAAACAGGCTGATTTCTTCGGGCTTGAAATCCACCAATCCGAATCCTCTTATTCCGGGCATGTCGATTATGAATCCTCCTGAACTTATGGGGTGCATTTCATAGAATGTCGTGGTGTGCCTGCCCTGGTTGTGGGCATCGGAGATTTCTCCTGTCTTTAATGTAAGGGATGGGTCTATTGCTGTTATAAGGGATGATTTTCCTACTCCGGACGCCCCTGCGAACAAGACGACCTTGTCCTTGATTTCGTCCTTGAGCCGTTCTATGCCGTTGCCTGCAATTGCCGATATTTCATCGATCCGGTAACCTGCATTCGAATATATCCCTTTGAATTCGTCGATCATTCCGGCGTGGTTTTCCGTGTAGAGGTCCGTTTTGTTGAGAAGTATTTTCACAGGAACGTTATAGGCTTCGCATGTGACGAGAAACCTGTCCACGAAAGCCGGTTTCGTTTCAGGAAAGTCGATGGTCACGATAAGATATGCCATATCGATATTCGCGGCTATGACATGGGTCTGTTTAGAGAGGTTGGCTGCTCTTCTTACAATGCAGTTCTTTCGCGGGAGTATCTCCGAAATGACAGCGGTGTTTTCGTCTTCCATATGGTACGCGACCATGTCCCCTACGGCTATCGGATTAGTGGCGTTGAATCCTTTAAGCCGGAGTTTCCCTTTGATGACGGCTGAAAAAACGTTCCATTCAGGAAGTTTGCTTAGCAGGTAGTGGCTGCCCGTATGTTTTACTACTGTTGCCTTTTCTTTCACAAAATATGTTTTTCAATCGCCGCGAAGTTAAGAATTTGTATAAAAACAATTAACTTTGTGTGCTTTAAAATTGATTGCATATGCTGAATTTCGAAGAATTGGACAAGGTGACGGCCCGGGCTTTCGATTTCGCCGATTTGTCGGGAACTCCGGGCGAATTGTACGAGCCTATAAAATATATGATGTCCATAGGGGGCAAGAGGCTCAGGCCTAAGTTCTGCCTTCTTGTCTATAACCTGTTCAGGGAGGGATTCCCGGAAGAAATACTGAATCCTGCCATAGGCCTTGAGATATTCCATGAATTCACTCTGATCCATGACGACATAATGGACAAGTCGGACATGAGAAGGGGCATGCCTACCGTGCATAAGAAATGGAACGGCAATGTGGCCATTCTTTCAGGAGACGTGATGTCGATAATGGCTTACAGGTTCATGGCAAGGACTTATCCGGACATGCTTCCTGAAGTCCTGTCCCTTTTTTCGGATACGGCGGCCAAGGTTTGCGAAGGGCAGCAGTACGACATGAATTACGAGTCCCTTGAATCCGTTTCCATGCCGGATTACCTGAAGATGATCGGATTGAAAACGGCCGTGCTTATAGCTTGTTCGGCGAAAATGGGCGCCGTGATAGCCGGTGCCGGAAGCAGGATTTCCGAAGCGGTCTATAATTATGCATATAATATAGGCATGGCTTTCCAGATAATGGACGATTATCTCGATTCTTTCGGAGACGTGTCTGTCTTCGGGAAAAAAATAGGAAAGGACATCCTCTGCAACAAGAAGACATGGACCTTGATCAAGGCCATGGAACTCTCCGATGCCGGAACAAGGGCGGAAATCGGCAGGATACTCGGCATGCCTGCCGAGACTCGCGGGGATGAAAAGATTTCAGCCATGATAGCAGTGTATAAAAGGCTCGGGGTCGACAGGGCCGCGCTTGAAGAAGTCGAAAAATACCATAATGCAGGTTACGGTTTTCTGACCGAGTCCGGAATAGGCAAAAAAGAAACGATGCAGCTTACTGCATTCGGCGACATGCTCGCGGAAAGAATCAGATAGTCTTTATGGAATACAGCAAGAAGGATATAGAGATAATGGCTCCGGCAGGCAATTTCGAAGCATTGCATGCCGCTATAGATGCCGGGGCTGATTCGGTTTATTTCGGTGTCGGAAACCTCAACATGAGGTCGCATTCGGCAAATAATTTTACTGTCGGGGATTTGCCCGAAGTATGCAGGATATGCAGGGACAGCAATATCAAGTCCTATCTGACCCTTAATATCGTGCTTTACGACGAGGACCTTGCCGAAATGAAACGTACCGTCGCTGCCGCCAAGGATGCGGGGATAACAGCGATAATCGCTTCGGACATGGCAGCGATATTGGCTGCGAGGCAGGCCGGTGTCGAAGTCCATATATCCACCCAGCTGAGCATATCAAACATTGAAAGCTTGAAATTCTATTCGGGGTTCGCCGATGTCGTGGTTCTCGCCAGGGAACTGAATCTCGGTCAGGTAAAGGCGATAAGCCGCGCCATAAAGGAAGAAAACGTGACAGGGCCTTCCGGCAAGCCGGTCGGGATCGAGATGTTCTGCCACGGCGCGTTATGCATGGCGGTTTCGGGAAAATGCTATCTCAGCCTTCATGAGTACAATGCTTCCGCGAACAGGGGGGCCTGTTACCAGCTTTGCAGGAGGGGCTATGAAGTGACCGACCTTGAGACAGGGCGGTCTCTTGTGGTTGACAATAAATACATAATGTCCCCTAAGGATCTGTGCACGATAGAATTCATGGACAAAATGCTGGATGCCGGAGTCAGGGTTTTCAAAATCGAGGGCCGTGCCAGGGCGACTGAATATGTGAGCTATGTCGTATCGGCCTATAGGGAGGCTGCCGATGCCATTTGCGACGGGCTTTATGACGATGCCATGAAGAAAAGGCTGAAAGACAAGTTGGGCAAAGTGTTCAACAGGGGATTCTGGGACGGTTATTATCAAGGCGCGCGGCTCGGGCAATGGAGCGAGGTCTATGGAAGCAAGGCGTCCATGCAAAAAGTCTATGTCGGAAAAATCACGAACTTTTTCAGCAGGCTCGGCGTGGCCGAGGTGCTGATAGAGGGCGGCACATTGAGAAAGGGCGACAATATACTGATAACCGGCCCTACGACCGGAATAGTGGAACAGGAGGTTGAGGAGATAAGGGTGGACCTGAAGCCTGTGGATTCGGTATCCAAAGGAATATTGTGTTCCATTCCCGTAAAGGATGGGGTGTCCCGGCTTCGTCGTTCAGACAAGGTTTATGTATTTGAAGAAAAGAAGATATAGTTTCAAGGGGGTGGACTCAAAAGGGTAATTTCTGCGTTACGCTTGGTTCGGAAATCCTCATGTACATCAGTACACTGCGGCTTCCTCATCTTCGCAAGCCTTGAAATTCCTCCTTTTGGGTTCGCCCTCTTTTCATGGATGACCGATTATTTGCCGGAGAACCTGCGTTCTACGACAGTCCAGTCCAAAATCTCCCAAAATGACTTTATGTAGTCCGCCCTTCTGTTCTGGTAGTCCAGATAGTAGGCGTGTTCCCACACGTCTATGACAAGCAGCGGCCTGTATCCGTTCCTGAGAGGGTTTCCCGCATTTTGTTCATTTATTATGTGCAGTTCTCCCATGGCGTCCTCCGCGAGCCATGTCCAGCCGGAGCCGAAGAGTCCCGATGCCGATTTCGAAAATTCGGATACGAACCCTTCGAAAGAGCCCCATTTCCCGATTATCGTTTCGGCGAGCCTGCCTGTTGGCTTTCTTTTCCCGTCTTTTGACAGGGCCTCGAAATAAAATGTATGGTTCCATGCCTGGGCGGCATTGTTGCATATGCTTCCATTTGCGTTGCATATAATGTATTCGAGGCTTTTTTCTTCGTATTCCGTGCCTTCTATGAGGGAGTTGAGGTTGTTTACATAAGCCTGATGGTGCTTTCCGTGATGGAATTCAATTGTCGTTCTGCTGATGGCCGGCTCAAGCGCGTCCGCATTGTATCCGAGTTCCGGTAACAGGTGTTTCATGGCGTATCGTGTTTTAAGTTATGTGCAATAGGCCTCGTGTCCCGGCGGAATCATTTCCTTCCGTTTCACGAGTTTGTTATAATAATCAGTAAATATAACAAATAAATAATTGAAAATGTCTTTTATTTGCTATTTTTGCCGCAATAACCTAACACCTATAAAGCATTATGAATACGGATCTCAGATATTTGAAGCTGTTGTCGAAGATGTTTCCTTCGGTCCAGGCTGCCAGTACCGAGATAATAAATCTTGAGGCCATATTGAATCTTCCTAAGGGAACCGAGCATTTTGTTACGGATATACACGGGGAATACGAGGCTTTCCAGCATATTCTGAAAAACGCGTCAGGCGTGATAAGGAGGAAGGTGGAAGAAATATTCGGGCATAACCTTCGCGAATCGGAAAAACGGGAATTGTGTACTTTGATATACTATCCTGAAGAGAAGCTGAAGCTCGTGAAAATGCAGGAACACGAACTCGAAGACTGGTACAAGATGGTGCTGATGCGCCTTGTGGAAGTCTGTTCGAACGTTTCGTCTAAATATACAAGGTCGAAAGTGCGCAAGGCGTTGCCTGAGGCTTATTCATACATAATACAGGAATTGCTGCATGAAGTGCATAACGACCTCAACAAGCAGGAATACAAGGACGCGATCATAGCCACTATCGTTTCTACCGGTCGCGCCGACCATTTCATTATAGAAATAAGCAAGCTGATTCAGCGATTGACGATAGACTCGCTTCACATTGTCGGGGACATATACGACAGGGGGCTCGGAGCGCATATCATAATGGATACGTTGTGCGAGTACCATAATGCTGATATCCAATGGGGAAACCATGACTTGGTCTGGATGGGCGCGGCATGCGGGAACGCTGCCTGCATGGCCAACGTTTTGAGAATGAGCCTGCGTTATGCGAACCTTGTGACTTTGGAAGACGGTTACGGGATCAACCTCCTGCCTCTTGCGACTTTCGCCATGCAGGTCTACGGAAACGATCCTTGCACTATATTCCATCCTAAAGTCGTGGAAGACCCTAATATAACGCAGAATCAGATCGAGTTGATTTCGCAGATGCACAAGGCCATCTCCATAATACAGTTCAAGCTTGAGGGTGAGATAATATCCCGCAGGCCCGATTTTGAAATGGATGACCGCAGGCTTCTTCACAGGATAAATTACGAAAAAGGCACAATCGTGATAGACGGGGTCGAGTATGAATTGAAAGACAAACTCTTCCCGACCATAGACCCGAATGATCCGTATAAATTGACCGAAGAGGAAAATTCGGTGGTCGAAAAGCTCATGCACAGTTTCGCGTCAAGCACGAAATTGAAAAAGCATATGCGCTGCATGTATTCGAAAGGGGCCTTGTATCTTGTTCGGAACAATAACCTTCTCTACCACGGCTCTGTCCCTTTGAATGAAAACGGCACGTTCAAGGCTGTAAGGGTCCAGGGCAGGGAATATGCAGGGAAAGCATTGTTCGACAAGATCGACAGGATCGTAAGGCTTGCGTATTTCGGGGACGAAGGCACTCCTTTGAAAAAATATGCGGAAGACTTCGTGTGGTATCTCTGGTGCGGGCCGTATTCTCCTCCTTTCGACAAGAAAAAGATGGCCACTTTCGAACGTTATTATCTTAACGAGAAAGAACCTCAGAAAGAAGAGAAAGGATATTACTATACTTTGAAGGGCAAGAAGGAAATCTGCGAGATGATCCTGAAGGAATTCGGGGTAGAGGATATGGAAAACGCCCACATAATAAACGGGCATATCCCTGTCAAGACTACCAAAGGGGAATCTCCTATAAAAGCCGACGGAAAGCTTTTGGTGATAGACGGCGGTTTCTCGAAAGCCTATCAAAAGGAAACGGGAATAGCAGGATACACATTGATATATAACTCCTACGGGCTGCTTCTCGTGCAGCATGAGCCGTTCGAATCTGTGCAGAAAGCAATAGAAGAAGGCAAGGACATTGTTTCCGCGACGAAGGTCGTAGAGCATGTCTCGCAAAGGAAGCTGGTGAGGGATACCGACATAGGAAAGGAACTCGTACAGCAGATCGCCGATTTGAAAGAGCTTCTGAAAGCTTACAGGGACGGTGTTATCAGGGAAAGAGATGTTTTTTAATTAATAAGTTATAAATGAATTGGTTTGTTGATCTTTTTGTAGGATCCGGGCTTGCCCATTCCATAATGATCCTGTCGCTTGTCATAACGATAGGTATATTGTTGGGCAGGGTTAAGATAGCCGGCATATCCTTAGGTATTACGTGGATTCTGTTCGCAGGGATTGCGTTCGGCCACTTCAACATGGGGATTGATGAGCATATTTGCCATTTCCTCAAGGAGTTCGGACTTATATTGTTCGTCTACTCCATAGGACTTCAGGTAGGTCCTTCGTTTTTCTCTTCGTTCAAGAAGGGAGGCGTCTCCCTCAACCTGCTTGCTACCGGGATAGTATTCATAGGTGTGGTGACGACTTACATCGTTCATCTTGTGACCGGGGAAAACCTTGTCACCATGGTCGGCGTGCTTTCCGGTGCAGTCACCAACACTCCTGGTCTCGGTGCCGCGCAGCAGACATTCTCCGACATGGGCGGCGATCCGGCAATCGGGAACACGATTCCTATGGGGTACGCGGTCGCATATCCTCTCGGCGTAGTGGGCATAATCGCCACTTTGCTGGTCATAAGGTTCGCGTTCAGGATCAAGCTTAATGCTGAGCAGTCGAAGCTGGATTCGAAAAGCGGGGATTCGAACAATACCGTCAAGCGTGTTTCCGCAGTAGTGAAGAACCCTGCCATATTCGGGAAAACCATAGTCGAAATTTCGGAGCTTGTCGGAAAATCATTCGTGTTTTCGAGGCTGTGCCATGAAGATGGCAAGGTCGAGATACCTAAATCCGACACAAGGCTCAACAACGGGGACAGGGTCCTCATCATAACTACGCATGCCGATGAAGACGCCATAACGGCTTTCGTGGGAGAGCGTATCGACATGGCTTTCGACAAATGGGAAGAACTCGACAAGCAGATGGTGATAAGGAGAATCTTCATCACAAGGCCTGAAATCAACGGAAAGAGGCTTGCTGATTTGAAAATCAGGACTATCTACGGAGTGAACATAACGAGGATTACAAGGGCCGGAGTCGACCTGATGCCTTATCCGGGACTGAAACTGCAACTCGGCGACCGTATCCTTGCCGTGGGTGCCGAGAACGATATAAACCAGTTGAGCAGCCTTCTCGGCAACTCCCTCAACAAGCTTAACGAACCTCATCTTATCCCTATATTCCTCGGAATAGCGTTGGGTGTGATTTTCGGTTCGATTCCTTTTGTATTCCCGGGCATACCTCAGCCTGTGAAACTAGGACTTGCCGGAGGACCTCTTATCATTTCTATACTCATAAGCTATTTCGGTCCGAAATACAGGCTCGTTACCTATAATACCATAAGCGCGAACGTGATGCTCAGGGAAATAGGAATATCCTTGTTCCTTGCGGCAGTCGGACTTAGCGCGGGGGAAGGTTTCGTCGACGCCATAGTGAACGGAGGTTATAAATGGATAGGATACGGCGTGATAATCACGATAGTTCCGATTCTGCTGATTGGGATAATCGCGCGTCTTGGCTGCAAGCTGAATTATTTTACCATAATGGGACTTATTGCCGGAAGTACGACGGACCCGCCTGCGCTGGCATATTCGAATTCGGTGGCCAATAACCCTGAGCCTTCCGTGGCTTACGCGACGGTTTATCCTCTTACTATGTTTTTAAGGGTGCTTACGGCTCAGTTGCTTGTCCTTTTGGCATAGTTTTGGTGCTATGTCGCCGAATGGGGAAAAATTTATAAATTAATAATATCGTTTTTTATGAAGAAAATTTTTGTTGCTTTGTTCGCATTGCTTCCGGCTCTTTCCTTTGCGAAAGGGGTGGAGTTTGTCGAATATGATCTCGACAACGGACTGCATGTGATATTGTCACAGGATCATACCACTCCGAACGTGGTGGTTTCTGTAATGTACCATGTCGGATCAAAGAATGAAGATCCGCAGCTTACGGGTTTCGCCCATTTCTTCGAGCATCTCATGTTCGAAGGAACTGAAAATATCCCGAGACACACATACGACAAGTACGTGTCCGACGCTGGCGGAGAATTGAATGCAAATACGGATATGGACAGGACTTATTATTTCGAGCTTCTTCCGTCCAATTATCTTGAACTCGGCCTGTGGCTCGAATCGGAAAGGATGCTGCATCCGAGAATAGAGGAAATAGGAGTGAAGACCCAGAAAGACGTGGTTTGCCAGGAAATGGGCCAGACCAGGGACAATGTCCCTTACGGACGCCTTTTCACTGAAATACTCGGAAATTCGTTCAAGGTGCATCCTTATTACCATGACGTGCTCGGTTCTGAAGAACATGTAAGGAATGCATCCATCGAAGATTTCAAGGCTTTCCACGACATGTTCTATGTTCCGGACAATGCCGTTCTGACAATTTGCGGCGACTTCGATCTTGAAGATGCAAAGGCGATGGTGTCCAAGTATTTCGGGGACATCCCTTCTGGAAACGGCGAATTCAGGAGGCCTGACCCGAACATGGAACCGCGCAGGACCGCTCCGGTAAAGGATACTGTCTATGACAACATCCAGTTGCCGATGATTGTCAATACATATCGCGCTCCTGCATACGGAAGCGACGACATGTATGCCCTTAGCGTTTTTTCAGCAGTGCTGTCTGCCGGAAATACTTCGAGGTTCTACAAGAACATCGTGGACGAGCAGCTTGCTCTCCAGGCATCGGCTGAAATCATTCCTATGGAACATCCGGGCGTTTTCGCAGTTCTCGGGATTCCTAACATGAACGTGAAAGTGGAAGATCTTGAAAAAGCCATAGACGAGCAGCTTTACGGCCTTCTCGAAAACGGAATGACCGACGAGGAATTCCAGAAAGTCATGAACAAACTGGAAGTCGCAGTGGCTTCTTCAAATTCGACGATTGAAGAACAGGCCATGAACCTTGCCCTCGCGTATACGTATCTTCGCAATACCAATGCGGTCAACGAGGATTGGGAAAAGTACAGCAGGCTTACAAAAGAAGATGTCATAAACGTGGCGAAGAAATATATCGTTCCTCAGGAAAAGGTTTCAATATATTTCCTGCCGAAAACAGAAGATGCGAAAGCGGCTGAAACTGCTGAATAATCATTAAAAGAAGAATAGTATATGAAAAAGATATTTTCAATATTGACATTGGCTGCCTTGCTTTTCAGCGTTGAATCGTTTGCGCAGCTTGACAGGTCCAAGGCTCCGGAACCGGGTCCTGCACCTAAGGTTGAAATGGGTTCCTATGAGAAGTTCACTCTTAAAAACGGCTTGAAAGTCATTGTTGTCGAAAATAGCAAGCGTCCTGTGGTTACGGCAAGCCTTAATTTTTACAGGGATCCTGTCCTCGAAGGGGACAAGGCCGGCCTTCTCAGCATTTACGGCGATTTGTGGAGCAAGGGAACAAAGAAAAGAAGCGCTGAGGAAATCAACGAAGAAGTCGATTTCATCGGAGCCAGCTTCGGAACATCCTCGACATCGATATATTTCTACTCTTTGTCGAAGTATACCGACAAGATGATGCAGATAATGACGGACGTGCTTTATCATCCTGCTTTCCCTAAGGCGGAAATGGACAAGCTGAAAACACAGTACCTCAGCTTCATAGAATCTTCCAAGACCGATCCTGACGCAATAAAGGGAAACATGGAGGCTGCCGTTATCTACGGTCCTGAACATCCTTATGGCGACATAGTTACCGAAAGCACTATCAATAACATAACGGTTGACGACTGCAAGGCATATTACAAAAAATACATAATGCCTAACCAGGCCATCCTCATATTCGTCGGCGACATAACCCTTGATCAGGCAAAGGCTTTGTCTGAAAAGTATTTCGGAAAATGGAAAATGGGAAAACCTGTCGAAGTGTCTTATCCTGAAGTGAGCAAGCCTGAAGGCATAAACGTGGTGTTCTCGGCGAAAGACGGCGCAGTGCAGTCATCTATCGAAATGGCTTATCCTATCGATTTGAAGCCGGGAGCAGAAGACCTGTTCGCGGTTTCCATTGCCAACTACATATACGGCGGCGGCGGATTCTCGGCCAAGCTCATGAAGAACCTCCGCGAAGACAAAGGTTATACCTACGGGGCTTATTCGAGCGTTTCTCCGGACCTTCTTTCAGGTTCGTTCAGCGCGGCAGGTGAAGTGAACGCCAATGCAACCGACAGTTCTTTCATCGAAATGGCATATGAAATGCGCAATATGCTCAAAGGCGATTACGACGACATGGATTTCAAGCGTGCGAAGGCTGCTTATGCCGGTTCCTTCTCAAGAAGCCTTGAACAGCCGTCAACGATAGCGGATTACGCGTATACTATTGAAAGGTACGGATTGCCTGAAGATTATTTCACTACTTACCTGCAAAGATTGGACGCCCTTACAAGGGAAGAAGTCCAGGCAGCCGTTGAAAAATACTTCGATCCTGACAACGCGTATTATTTCGTAGTTGGAGACCCTTCTGTCCTTGAAGGCCTTGCGAAGCTTGATTCGGACGGTGAAATCGTGGAACTCGACTATAAGGGCGAGCCTGTCGTAAGAAAGGAAATCTCAGGAGACGTGACAGCCGAATCAGTCATAGAAAGTTACCTGAATTACATGGGCGGAAGGTCCCTTATCGAGAATATCAAGAGCTTCTCGACCGAAGAAGAACTCGAATTCCAAGGTGTCAAGCAGATTACCACCATTACTACCGAGCCGGGCAAGTCATTGAAAATGACACAGTCTGCGATGGGGAACACAGTGATGGCAGACTATAACGCGCTTACAGGCACTGCAATAATATCTTCGCCTCAGGGCACCCAGTTCCTTACCAAGCCTGAAGAAGTAGAACCTTTCCTTCCACAGACCTATCCTGTGCTTGAGGCTGTTATCGGCCAGTTCGGAATAACTGCGGAACTCGAAGGCATGGAATCGGTCGACGGAACGGACGCGTACAAGGTGAAGTTCACCCAAAACGGAATGTCGTCTTACACGTTCTATGACGCGGCTACCGGAGCCAAGATAAAAGAAACGGTTACCGCTGAAGGAATGACCCAGGAAACAGTATATTCGAATTACCAGAAGACTTCATACGGGCTCATGTTCCCTATGAAGAGAGTGGTTTCTGTGATGGGAACCAAGCTTACCACTAAGGTGACCAAGGTAGAAGTCAAATAATGCGGCTGCGGCTTTGCAGCTTTTGAAACGCATCAGGCTGGCCGGTTTTCCGGCCGGCCTGATTTGCTTTTTCGCGGGGGAATTTTGCCATTTTATTAAGAATTTTTCTCCAATTATGTAAATATCAATAATTTTTAATATATTTGCAGCCCCATATAGTATGGGTAAAAGTATAAAGTTATAATTAACAACTATTTATGCCAACAATTCAACAGTTAGTTCGTAAAGGACGCCAAGTTCTTGTAGAGAAAAGCAAGTCTCGTGCATTGGACGCGTGTCCTCAAAGACGTGGGGTTTGTGTACGTGTTTACACTACGACTCCTAAGAAACCGAACTCCGCTATGCGTAAAGTGGCGAGGGTTCGTCTGACAAACCAGAAAGAGGTGAATGCCTACATCCCCGGTGAAGGCCACAATCTTCAGGAACACTCTATCGTTCTTGTAAGAGGAGGCAGGGTGAAAGACCTTCCGGGAGTACGTTATCACATTCTTCGCGGTGCATTGGATACGGCTGGTGTTGAAGGACGTACGCAGAGTCGTTCTTTATACGGAGCTAAAAGGCCTAAGGCAGCCAAGAAGAAGTAATGTTTAATTTAATCAATTGCAAGAAAAATGAGAAAATCGAAGCCTAAAAAGAGGATTCTACTTCCTGATCCAAAATTC
Source organism: uncultured Bacteroidales bacterium (assembly GCA_944322605.1). Taxonomy (GTDB): domain Bacteria; phylum Bacteroidota; class Bacteroidia; order Bacteroidales; family UBA932; genus CALUPD01. The sequence goes on from CALUPD010000037.1 coordinate 203,550, forward strand.
GGAGACGTGATGGTTACGCGTTTCGTGAATAATTTAATGTTGCAGGGGAAGAAGAGTATCGCTTATTCTATCTTTTACGATGCAATAGACATCGTAGGCGAGAAGATGAAAGATTCTGATAAGGCACCTCTCGAAATTTGGAAGAAAGCATTGGAAAATGTTACTCCGCAAGTTGAGGTGAAAAGTCGCAGGGTCGGCGGTGCAAACTTCCAGGTTCCAACCGAGGTTCGTCCGGAAAGGAAGATATCGCTCAGCATGAAGAACATGATTCTGTATTCACGCAAGCGTTCCGGCCGTTCGATGGCAGAAAAACTGGCTGCTGAAATAATGGCGGCTTATAATAACGAAGGCGCGGCCTTTAAGAGAAAAGAAGATATGCACAAGATGGCAGAGGCCAACAAGGCATTTGCCCACTTCCGTTTTTAGTACCTGACAGACAATGGCAAGAGACTTAAAATACACAAGAAATATCGGTATCATGGCTCATATCGATGCCGGTAAAACGACTACTTCTGAACGTATTCTTTTTTATACGGGTAAAACCCACAAAATCGGAGAGGTACATGAAGGAGCGGCGACAATGGACTGGATGGTCCAGGAGCAGGAAAGGGGTATAACGATTACTTCTGCTGCGACTACCGCTTTCTGGCATTACAATAACGAAATGTACCAGATAAACCTCATAGACACTCCGGGCCACGTGGATTTCACAGTCGAAGTAGAGAGATCTTTGCGTGTCCTTGACGGTACAATCGCTACATTCTGTGCAGTAGGCCGTGTTCAGCCTCAGTCTGAAACCGTATGGCGCCAGGCTGACAAGTATCATGTACCTAAGATTGCGTATATCAATAAAATGGACCGTATCGGGGCCGATTTCCTCGCAGTAGTCGCTGAAATCAAGGAAAAACTCGGTGCGAATGCCGTCCCTATCGCATTGAACATAGGTGCAGAAGACAAGTTCGAAGGAATAGTGGACCTTATCTCGAAGAAGGCCATCTATTATATTGAAAGCAAGAATAAGGATCTGGTCAATTATGAATACAGGGAAATCCCTGAATCAATGAAGGCCGAAGTGGAAGAATGGAGAAACAAATTGATCGAGTCAGTCGCAGAATACGATGACGCGATCATGGAAAAATTCTTCGAAGATCCTGATTCCATCACGGAAGAAGAAATAATCTCAGCTTTGCGCAAGGCTACTATCGACATGGCTGTCGTTCCGGCTACTTGCGGTTCTTCTTTCAAAAACAAAGGCGTTCAGTTCCTTTTGGATGCCGTAATGCGTTACCTTCCTTCTCCTCTCGACAAGGGCAGCGTCGTAGGAACGAATCCTGAAACCGGAGAAGAGGAAGACCGCAAGCCTAATTCCAAAGAACCGTTCTGCGGTTTGGTGTTCAAGATTGCGACTGACCCGTTCGTGGGCCGTCTCGCATTCCTTAGGGCATACTCAGGAAAACTCGACGCCGGTTCTTATGTCCTGAATACGCGTTCGGGAAAGAAAGAAAGGGTAGCAAGGCTTTACCAGATGCATTCAAACAAGCAGAATCCTATAGAATTCGTTGAAGCAGGGGATATATGCGCTGCTGTCGGTTTCAAGGAACTGCGTACCGGTGATACGATTTGCGAGGAATCGCATCCTATAGTTCTTGAGTCCATGACATTCCCTGATCCTGTGATCGGGCTTGCCGTAGAACCTAAGACACAGAAAGACCTTGACAAGCTCGGAATAGCATTGGGCAAACTCGCTGAAGAGGACCCTACGTTTACTGTCCGTTCGGATCATGAAACCGGCCAGACAGTCATAAGCGGCATGGGCGAACTCCACCTCGAAATTATCGTAGACCGTTTGAGAAGGGAGTTCGGCGTTGAAATCAACCAGGGCGCTCCTCAGGTTAATTACAAGGAAGCAATTACTTCGACAGTCCAGCATCGTGAAGTATTCAAGAAGCAGACAGGCGGTCGTGGTAAGTTCGCTGATATCATAGTTGAAATCGGACCTGCCGATGAAGGAGTTACAGGTCTTCAATTCGTCGACGAAGTCAAAGGCGGCAATATTCCTAAGGAATTCATTCCGTCTGTTGAAAAAGGCTTCAAGTCTGCAATGGCAAACGGCGTGCTCGCCGGCTACGAAGTTCCTTCGATGAAAGTGACCTTGAAAGACGGATCGTTCCATCCTGTCGATTCAGACCAGCTTTCATTCGAAATATGCGCGCGCCAGGCATTCCGCCACGCTTTGCCAAAAGCACATCCTGTAATCATGGAGCCTATCATGGATCTTGAAGTGGTTACTCCTGAGGAATACATGGGCGACATAATCGGCGACCTCAACAAACGTCGCGGACAGATCTCAAGCATGGACGCTAAAGGAAATGCCAGGATCGTCAAAGCGAAGGTTCCGCTTTCAGAACAATTCGGTTATGTTACGGTTTTGAGAACTCTTTCTTCAGGAAGGGCGACAAGCACCATGGAATTCTCGCATTATGCGGAACTCCCTGCTACGTTGGCTAAGGAAGTGATTGAAAAATCAGGCAACAGGAAACTGGATGATATAGACGAGTAAAAATGCTTAATTCGGAAAAATTATGACTCAAAAGATAAGAATAAAATTAAAATCATACGATCACATGTTGGTGGACAAGTCTGCCGACAAAATCGTAAAGACGGTAAAAGCTACCGGTGCAGTAGTCAGCGGTCCTATTCCGCTTCCTACCGACAGGAAGATATTTACTGTTAACCGTTCGACTTTCGTCAACAAGAAGTCTCGTGAACAGTTCGAACTCGATTCATACTGCCGCCTTCTTGACATCTACAATTCTACTCCTAAGACTGTAGACGCATTGATGAAGCTGGAACTTCCGAGCGGTGTCGATGTTGAAATAAAATAAATTGCAAGCCGAGTGCAGAGCTTCAAGGTTGCTTGAAAGCTCTGCCGAGGCGCAGCATTTATTGCCGCGAAGCGGAAATAAGGCAAGCCGAGTGCAACGGGTGCCTGCACGCGAAGCGGAAATAAATTGCAAGCCAGGCCGCAGGGATTGCCTGCGGCTTTTTTTTTATCCTCGGTTCAAGGTTGCTTGAAAGCTCTGCCGAGGCGCAGCATTTATTGCCGCGAAGCGGAAATAAGACAAGCCGAGTGCAACGAATGCTTGCACGCGAAGCGGAAATAAATTGCAAGCCAAGCCGCAGGAATTGCCTGCGGCTTTTTTTATCCTCGGTTCAAGCTTTTGCCTGAGGGTTCTGCCTCAAGTGCAGCAATTATTGCCGCGAAGCGGAAATAAGGCAAGCCGAGAGCAACGAATGCTTGCACGCGAAGCGGAAATGAACCGCAAGAAGTCACCGAAACTGCTTACGTCCGGATTTTCCGAGGCGCAACGGGCTGGGTCGGCGGGCATGAATCAAGCCGAAATCCTGGACGTGCAGGCTTGAATTCGTCAAATGCCGTATTCCGGCACATAGTTTAATATGCATTCAAAGCCATGCGTGCCGGCAATCCCCGGACATGGCTTGCAAATTACGGTGCTTGTCTTGCTTATCTGCCATTTAAAATTATCACTCCACCGCCTCTGTTCTTAATCATATGATTGTCAGTGCTATAATAAAACAGGGCGTGGATTGGTCGTGCTTTTGGAGGACATCTATCCACGCTTCTATTCGCAACTATATGAATATAAGCACATTTGCGGACGAGCGCGTGGACACAAATTTCAACGAGAAGATATTTTTTGAGGCGTACCTAAAAGGTCGGGCAAGTCAATATTTATCAATTACCAAGTAATTGATTAGTTTGCAACATGTTATATATTTGCAGCGACTTTAAGGCCGCATTTATGCTCCTTCACATACTCCTGCAGGTACTCCACGGGAGAGAGCCCGGCCAGCTTTAGTAATATCCGGTCATCGTTGAAGTTTTTGTAAGAAAATGCAGTGATTTTCAAAACGAAGGCTTTAGCAGTATCCGTTCCTCGTTGAAGTACCGCACGGCCCCGTCTATCATCTCGGCGGCCTTGTCCGCCGGTATCTTGTCCAGTTTCTCCAGCCATCCTTTGAGATTCCCGAAGTGGCTCTCGATGATTGCGTTGTCGCAGCAGCTGCCATTGCCCGACATGCTGCGCACTATCCTGTGTTCCGGGTGAACTTCAAGTACTCGCCGCACTTGTAGAGGATTCACTCGCCGCCGAAAAGGGCTGGAATCCCCTCAAATCCTGTACTCGTCGCACCTGTAGAGGACTCCCTGGTCGCTGTGGATTATCATCCCCTGCGGCACTCCCCAGCCTTTCCAGCATCTTCAGGACTATCGGCCACGAGTTGCTGGCCGACACGCTGTGAGCCAGGACCATGTTGCTGTGAAGGTCCATTATCGAGGACAGGTACAGCCGCCTGCCGCCAAGCACGCGCATCTCAGTGACGTCCGTCACCAGCTTCTCCAGGGGAGCCGGCGCGCTGAACTCCTGCCGCAGCAGGTTCGGCGCGTGCAGAATTTGTACGAGTTTTTGATTTTTTTAGTTGCATATTCAAAAAAATAAGCTATCTTTGCAGTCCAAATCACAATATGTGACTAGGGCCCATAGCTCAGTTGGTTAGTAGCACCTGACTCATAATCAGGGGGTCACAGGTTCAAGCCCTGTTGGGCCCACATAAATAAAGGCATCCGAGAGAACAAGGATGCCTTTTTTATTTGGCAATCATACCTTTTATTTTGAGTCTCATTTTCATCTTTAAGCCGGGCGCGCTTGCCGTGTTTCCAAACTCTCGCGTGAAATGCCGGAGGCCTGCAAAAGCATGTGCGTAGGCATAAATTAGGTGATGTTGCAAAAAATAGTTGGTGACATCTCTGCCTGCCCAATTTTATCACTTTTGTGAGCCGCAGTGCGGAACATCTTTCATGATGAGTTTTTGACATAAAAAACAACTTTGACGAAAACGTTTTCATCAAAGTTGTTCCATCCAATTGTTTATTAATTATATGAGTTTTACCAACTATTTTTGGCGACATTGCCCATTTTTTTCATCTTTAAACCGGGCGCACTTGCCGTGTTTCCAAACTCTTGCGTGAAATGCCTGATTCCCGCAAAAGCATGTGCATGGGCAATAAATTCGCAGGATGTGTGCGCTTAATGCCCATCGGATTTTATCTTTCATCTTTTCCAGTTTCAGGGAGGTTCAAGGACCTATGCGCCTAATGCCGCTATTGGATTCTACCTGTGCCTGGTTATGCAGGATGCTCCGCTATGGGATTCTTTTGCATTTGACGGGTTTCCGTAATAGTCGATTTCGCTCGCGCCGCTGGCATCGGCTTCCATTGATTTGGCTGCATATGCCGATATTTCCGATGCTCCTGATGAGACGGCTTTTACTGCGCCGCATTTGAATCGGTCCGCTTTTATGTCCGATGATCCGGAGGCATGGTATATAGCGGATTCTCCTTCACCTGAAATTATCGCTGAAGAAGCTCCTGATGCCGTAGCCTTCAACGTTGAGTTTCCGGTTAGCCTTATTTCCGCATCGGAACTTCCGGAAATTCCGATTTTCAGATTTTCGGCTTTAAGGCTCAAGCATGCGTCGCTGGCTCCGCTTAGGCCGATGCCTGCGGTGCAAAAATGCGCTGCGGCGTTAACAGATGAGGATCCGGAAATGTCGACATGCAATTTGTCTCCTTTAATGTCCAAATGCCGTATTTCCGATGCTCCTGACACGATGATCGAGAAAGAAGCGGCCTCGAACCTGTCTGTGCTTGCAAGCGTGGACGCTCCGGATAGCCTGATGCAGCTCAGCTCCTGTGCATAAATTACGAGCTTTGCCTCGGGATAGCCGTGGAATCTCCTCAGCCATCTGTTTTTCTTTTTCCTGATATTCGCTCGCAAAGTGCCGTTGTTTTCGTATATGTCGAAATATTCAAGGTCTTTCGGATTTTCGTAAAAAAGCACGGCTTTGCTTTCGTCTGATTTTATGAGTTCTATGTCGTAGTTCCCTTCTGCTTCTATTTTTGTGAAGCCGGCGAATTCCATCGACTTGGAATATCCGTAATCCTTGGAGCCGCAAGATGCTATTGCCGGCAGCATGGCTGCCATGGCGATGATAGTAAAAACAACTTTCTTCATTTCGTGTTTTTTATGATTGGTATTAATACGTAAAGTTAACGATAATAATGGATGTTTGTACATTGTCCTAAAAAATGAGTGCGAACGGTAAAAATCCAGGCGGCCTTCCATTGCAAAGCTTGATTCCCCGCATTTTCCGGTACATGTTTTGCTCATGAGGCTGGTTCTGTGTCCGGCTTTTCGAGACGGTTCGCGGGGGCGTTTGCCGCTATCGGATTCTATCCGAAGCCGGTTCGCGCAGAAACGAAATGGTTCGTGGGTATGATGTCGGCATGGCGGCGTTTCAAGCTAAACCGGTTTGCGCAGGAGCGGAAAAGGTTCGCGGGACTTGGTGGCAAGGTAGCGGATTTCGGACATTCCGTTCACACGGAGCGGAAATGATTTGCCTGCCAAAATATTCGCGGCATGCATATCGAGGGGATTGCTGGTATGTATTTTATTTTGTCAGTCATGGGCGGTGCGGCAAGTGCCGCGATGCTCGCTATTGCCGATATGTGTTTTATTTTGTCCCATTTGGCTCGCTTTTCCAATAAATTATATGCAATTCGCATATAATGACTATCTTTGTAAGATGATTTTAAGTATATAATATGGATTATTTTATAGTATTGCTTCTGCTCGTTCTATATGTCATACTGACATTGTACGAAGCCGTGCTATTACAGTCGTCTAAAAACAGGTTGGATGAAGAATTTTCATGCAGCGGCAGAAAGCTGAAAAAACTGTCGTCTTTGCTGGACGCTCCCGGCCGTTTTCTTAATTACATCAGGATCGATGCGGAATTATGCGCCGTGTTCGCCGGGGTATTTTTCGGAATCCTCGTGGTCTCATGCATACCGGGCCTGAGCCTGATATATTTCCATAATTTCGGAGACGACATGACGGACCTTGCCATCGTGGCCATCGTGGCGGCAATGGTCTGCCTTATACTTTCGACAGGAAGAAGGTGCGTGGAATATTCCGTTTTCAAGCATCCTGAAAAAATATTGTCAAGGCTCTACTGGGTAGCCCGCGCGGCGTATTTCATACTCTGGCCGCTCGCATGGATTATCGACAAGGTGTCCACTGTGATAATGAAGCTGTTCGGCGTCGATGTCACGGCCGTCCGTGCCATGACCCAGGAGGAAATAATGACAATGCTGAACAAAAGTTCCCAGCACGGAGTGCTCGACAAGGAAGAATCCGAAATGATAAGGGACGTGTTCGATTTTTCGGACTCGAAGGTGAATGAGCTTATGACACCGAGAAAGGATGTCGTGGGCATAGACATAGAAACCGGGAAAGACGCCGTGCTTAACATAATGTCGCAGTCCCACTTCAGCAAATACCCTGTCCTTAACGGCTCTTTGGACGAAGTGGTAGGGATACTTTGTGTAAAGGACGTGCTGAATCTTGTGGCGAACGGCTCGGAGTTCGAAATAGCTTCCATAATGACCAAGCCTCTTTATATACCCGAGACGCTTGAAGCGAGGAAAGTTCTTGAAATGTTCAAGAAAGAAAAGCAGAAATTCGGGATAGTAGTCGACGAGTATGGAGGAATGGAAGGCATAATAACCTTGCACGATTTGGTGGAAAGCATTTTCGGGGATATATACGACGAATACGAAAATGAAGAACAGGAAGTCGTGCCGTTGACAGACGGTTCTTATGTCGTTGACGGGACCATGAACATTGATGATTTCATGGAATACATGGGAATCGAGGATGACGAGATAACATCCAAGGATTTTACGACGGTCGGAGGAATGACTACTTTCCTGGTAGGGGAAATCCCTTCCGAAGGCGTAGAGTTCGATTACCGCAATTTGAAGATGAAAGTCCTGAAAATGGACGGAAGGCGCGTTGACAAGATCAGCGTGGCGAAAAATGAAACCATGCCCGAAGAATAGGAGGAGATATGCGAAAACCTGTAATTTGTATGCTTGCTTTGCTTGTTGCGGCCATTTTCCCGCAATATGGAGAATGCAGGCCGGATTTTTCCGCGATGCAGGCGGATACATGCATGCCCGGGCCCGGACCTGCCGCTTTTGGCAAGGATTCTTCCCTTTTGGAAGGGACGGCGGTTTCCATGGAAGAAGCGGTGTCTTCCGATGATTTCATGACGATAGAGAAGGTCCAGGAACTGACAAGGGAAAATTATCCTCTCGTCCGCCAGTGGGGGATTATCGAAAAAAACAAGGAACTGGAATTGCTGAAGGCTGAATGGGGCTATCTTCCTTCGATCGTTTTGTCGGCGCAGGCGACATACCAGACGGAAGTCGTGGAATTTCCTGATATTTTTACGGAAATGTTCGATGTCGACCGCTTGAGCAAGGACCAGTATGCAGCGCAGATTACATTCGAACAGAAAATATGGGACGGAGGCGACGCCAGGCTGAAGAAGCAGGTCGCCGAAGCAAGCGCGGAAGTCAGATTCAGGGAACTGGAAGTGAACATGTACGCCGTGCAGGAGAAGGTCATGGAACTTTATTTCGGGGTCATCCTCATTGAAGAGGCGATGAAGCAGACGGATCTCTTCCTCGACAAGCTCGATGCCAATCTTGAAAGGATGAATGCATGCTACAGCCAGGGCATAGTATCGAAAATGGATTTGGACAAAATCAAGGTGTCCATCCTCGAAGCCTCGCAGCAGAAAGACGAGCTTGCGGCGACAAGGAAGAATCTCAGGAACGGGCTTTCCCTTTTTACCGGCATGGACATGTCGGAAACGGAACTGAGGCGTCCGAGGCAAATATCCGTGAATTCATATGAAAATAATTTCTACCGGCCCGAATATGCATTGTACGATGCCCGATATTCATTGTACGAGAATCAGATCAAGCAGGTGGACGTAAGGAAAATTCCTCATTTTTCATTTTTCATGTCAGGAGCGTATGGCCGTCCAGGCTATGACATGCTGGACAACAGTTTCAGGCCATACGGCATTTTGGGATTCAAGATGAGCTGGAGCATAAGCAGCTTCTTCTATACGAAAAGAGTCAAAAGGCTCATGAATTACGACATGGAGCATAATATAGGCATGGCAAGGGACTTGTTTACATTCGAACTGGACCAGAAAATTTCGGAGAGCCGTTCGGAAATCGAAAAGCTTTCATCCATGCTGGAAAAGGACAGCCGCATGCTGGAACTCAGGAAATCCATAAGGTCGTCGGCTGAAGATATGGCGGCGAAAGGCCTCATGTCCGTGTCCGAGATGCTTGATAACATTAATGACGAAAACCAGGCGGCTTTGAACAAGCTGATTCATGAAATTGAATTATTGAAAGCCGTATACGGTTTGAAATATACGTTGAATGACAAATAATACCGATATATGAATATTCCATTTAAAATAAAATCCGCATGCGCCGTGCTGTTATCTCCGCTGGCTTTCTTTGCAGCGGCGTGTTCGGATTCGGAAATCGAATATGACGCCACAGGCATATTCGAGGCTACCGAAGTTACCGTTTCGGCAGAAGTGTCCGGAAGGGTGGAACGGCTTGATATTTACGAAGGCTCCGAGGTCCAGGCATCGGAGGCCATAGGCCTTATAGATACTACTCAGTTGCATTTGAGCAAGATGCAATTGCTTGCCGCCAATGATGCCATAAATTCGAGGATGGTAGATGCCGATTTGCAGACGGCGTCCCTGAAGGACAGGATATCGAATCTGAAAAGCGAATATGAAAGGTTCAGCTCTCTGCTCGAATCGGGAGCCGTGACCGGGAAGCAGGTCGACGACCTTGCCGCCAATATCGAAATGCTGGAGAGCGAGTTGAGGGCAAGCGAGAAAACCATTGAAAGTTCGAACAAGTCCCTTTCAGGGGAAAGCCGGGCCGGCTATATCCAAATACAGCAGATAAATGATCAGATAAACAGGAGCATCCTGCGTTCGCCGATTTCAGGCAGGATAATAAGCAAGTATGTAGAACGCGGGGAACTGGCAGTGCAGGGAAGGCCCTTGTTCAAGGTTGCGGACATGGAAAGAATGATACTTAGGGCGTATCTTACTTCTGACCAGCTTTCTTCTTTGAAGATCGGGGACAAGGTCGGCGTTTATTCGGATTACGGCGACGGCAATATAAGGGAATATTCCGGTGTCGTGTCATGGATTTCGGACAAGGCTGAATTCACGCCTAAAACGATATATACCTCGAATGAACGCGCCAATCTCGTATATGCCGTTAAAGTGGCTTTTGAGAACGACGGATATGCGAAAATAGGAATGTACGGAGGAATAAAGTTCCGTTAATCTATTATGATACTTGCCGAGAATCTTACTCATTCGTATGGCGGGACAAAGGCCATAGAAAATGTGTCCTTCCATGTGCATCCCGGTGAAATGTTCGGCCTGATAGGTCCGGACGGGGCGGGTAAGACGACGATTTTCCGTATCCTTGCGTCTTTGACAATTCCTGATGAGGGAAATGCCTACGTGAATTCATATTCCGTGATCGAGGATTACAGCCAGATAAGGAAAATGGTCGGATACATGCCGGGCCGTTTTTCGCTTTACCAGGATCTGAGCGTGGAAGAGAATCTCAGGCTTTTCGCGACGTTGTTCGGTACGACAATAGAGAGGAATTACCATCTTATCAGGGATATATATGTGCAGTTAGAGCCGTTCAGGAAAAGAAGGGCCGGAAAGCTGTCGGGAGGGATGAAGCAAAAGCTCGCCTTGTGCTGCGCGCTCATACATCGCCCGCAGGTCCTTTTTTTGGACGAGCCTACGACAGGGGTCGATCCTGTTTCGAGAAAAGAGTTCTGGGGCATGCTTGCCAGGCTTAAAACGCAGGGAATAACCATTGTGGTGTCTACTCCGTATATGGACGAGGCTTTGTTGTGCGACCGCATAGCCTTTATAAAAGGAGGGCGGATACTGCAAGTGGAAAGCCCGGAGAATATCATGGAGCAATATTCCGGGACATTGCTTGCCGTCAAGGCCGACAGGATGCACAGGTTGAGGGCTTCGCTTTCCACGGTAGACGGGATCGGGGAGATTTATTCGTTCGGGGAATATTTCCATATAGCGACAAGCCTGCACGGGGACGTCATGTCGGGACGGATAAAGGCGGCTCTTGAAAGAGACGGCTTCAATGAGATTGAAATAAGGGAAATCAAGCCGACGATAGAAGATTGTTTCATTGATAAAATCGTTCAGCATGGATGATATAATAAAGGTGGAAAACCTCACAAAGAAATTCGGCTCGTTCATTGCTGTCGACAATATATCGTTTTCGGTTGCAAAAGGCGAGATTTTCGGATTCCTCGGCGCGAACGGAGCCGGCAAGACTACCGCCATGAAAATATTATGCGGGCTCAGCAAGCCTACGTCGGGGACGGGGATGGTGGCCGGTTTCGATATAAACAGGGAAAGCGAATCAATCAAGAAGAACATAGGATACATGAGCCAGAAGTTTTCGCTGTACGAGGACCTTAAGGTATGGGAGAACATACGGCTTTTCGGAGGAATCTACGGCCTGTCGGATTCTGAAATATCGAAGAGGACGAGTGCGATGCTTGACAAGCTCGGATTCAATAAATCGAGGAATGCCATGGTTAAGGACCTCCCTCTCGGGTGGAAGCAGAAACTGGCGTTTTCGGTTTCGATGGTACATAATCCGAAGGTGGTTTTTTTGGACGAACCGACAGGAGGCGTCGATCCTGTGGCGCGCCGCCAGTTTTGGGACATGATATACGAGGCGGCAGATGACGGGGTTACGTTGTTCGTGACCACTCACTACATGGACGAGGCCGAGTATTGCGACCGCGTATCCATAATGGTGGACGGCCGCATAGGCGCGTTGGATACTCCGTCCGCATTGAAAATGAAATTCGGTGTCTGTTCAATGGACGAGGTCTTCTACAAGCTTGCCAGAGGCGCAAAAAGAGGAGAGTAACGTATGAGGGAATTTTGGGCATTCGTTGAAAAAGAATTCTATCACATATTCCGCGATGTGCGGACCGTGCTGATACTTATCGTCATGCCCATAGTCCAGATTATCCTGTTCGGATTCGCATTGTCTACGGAAGTGAAAAGCATAAAGACTGCCGTATATGCACCGGAATACGATGATGCCGTGTATTCGTTAGTACAGGCCCTAAACTCGAACGAATATGTGGACTTGTGCGGGATGATAGGCTCGGACAGGGATTTCAACGGCCTCCTGAAGGACGGGACATACGAGGTGATAATCGTTTTCGGCAATGATTTCTATGATAATTTCCTTGAACGAGGCACTCTCGACATGCAGATAATGGCGGATGCAATGGACCCGAACACGGCGACCACGGCAGTGGGTTACATATCAAGCATAATCCAGCAGAAAATGAGCGAGGCCGCGATGAATGAAACGGCTTTCATGAGCCTTTCTCCTAAGGTAAGCGTGAATACCAGTGTCAAGTACCTGTATAATCCGGGCATGGAAAGCTCGTATAATTTCGTTCCCGGCGTGATGGGCCTTATCCTCATGCTCCTGTGCGCCATGATGGCTTCCATATCGATTGTAAGGGAAAGCGAGACCGGGACAATGGAAGTCCTTCTCGTTTCTCCTGTCAGGCCTATGCTGATAGTATTCGCCAAGGCGGTGCCGTATTTCCTGCTGTCATGTTTTAATCTTCTGACCATACTGCTGCTTTCGAGGTTCGTGCTGCATGTGCCGATAGCGGGAAGCCTCTTGCTTCTTTCTTTCGTGTCGTTGCTGTTCATAATGGTTTCGCTTGCTTTGGGAATGTTCATTTCCACCATCGCCAAAAGCCAGGCTGCGGCAATGCTTATATCGGGCATGGTCCTGATGATGCCTACGATGGTTCTCTCGGGGATGATATTCCCTTTGGAGAACATGCCGTATTTCTTGCAGATAGTGGCGGATTTCATTCCTGCAAAATGGTATATACTTGCAGTCAAGAAGATAATGATAGAAGGCTTGCCGTTCGCTTTCGTCATGAAAGAAACATTTATACTGCTGGCGATGCTGGTCGTGTTTATGACCGTCAGCATAAAGAAATTCAAATCGAGGTTGTGATATGCTGAAGTATCTGCTGGAAAAAGAATTCAAACAAATATTCAGGAGCAGTTTCATGCTTCCCCTGCTTTTCGTGTTCCCGTTCATAATGATGGTCTTCCTTCCATGGGCGGCTGACATGGAAATCAAGAATGTCAATATCGCGCTTATAGACAATTCGCATGATTCATATTCCTCCAACCTTTCCGAAATGATATCCGCGTCCGGATATTTTACGATAATCGACAATCCGTCTTCGTATGACAAGGCTTTGGAACTTGTCGAATACGGCGATGTAGATATAATCGTGGAAATTCCTTCCGGTTTCGAAAAATCCATAGAATCAGGGGAAACGCCGGATATCCTGCTTTCGGTAAACAGCGTGAACGGGACCAAGGGCGGACTCGGGGCTTCCTATCTTATGACCATAGTCAGGAATTTCGAGGAACAGAACAATGTCAGGCTCGGTTATTCGGATAATTCTTCCGAAGGCCTTTCGGTCTCCTACGAGTTTAATGAGAAGATGGATTATAAAAGCTATATGCTGCCCGTCATGATGGTAATGCTCCTTACCTTGCTTTGCGGCTTTCTTCCGGCAATCAACATAGTCACCGAGAAGGAACGCGGCACCATCGAACAGATAAATGTCACGCCTGTGAACAGGTTCAGCTTCATTTTGGCCAAGCTGATTCCCTACTGGATAATCGGATTCGTCGTATTGAGCTTGTGCTTCGGCATAGCGGCTTTGGTGTACGGCCTTTACCCGAGAGGCTCTATATTCACCATGTATCTGTTTTCCATGTTTTTCCTGCTTACGGTCTCGGGGATAGGGCTTATCATATCGAATTATTCGGAAAGCATCCAGCAGGCCATGTTCGTCATGCTTTTCTTCATTATCATATTGCTTTTGATGAGCGGCCTGTTTACTCCGATTTCATCCATGCCGGGCTGGGCGCAGTTCATAACCTACCTGAACCCGCTTACTTATTTCAATGTGGTCATGAGGGGCGTTTACCTGAAAGGTTCGACCGTATCGGACCTTCTTCCGCAATTATACGCCCTTGCGGGATTTACTGTCGTTTTGAACGTATGGGCGGTGCTGTCTTATAAGAAAAGGGGCTGACACTCCCGAGGGGGCATGCATGGAAAAGAGGGGCATGTCCGGATTTGCCGCTCCTGTGCCGGGATAGGCGCAGTTCAGGACTTTCCTGAATACGCTGCTTGTTTCAATTTGGCTATTAAGGGCTTTGCCTGAAAGGTTCGGCCTCATGGTGTCCCTGCGTATGGAATACGATGCCGGACCTTCGGCGTGCTGGTGAATCCGGATTGATGCCGGCTTTTATAAAACGTATGGAATGCAGGGCGGAGCATCCGGCTATGGTACACACGCCTTGCCTGCCTCAGTTCCGTTCCTGTTTCCTTTGCTTTCGGGATTCTTTCTTTTTTACGGCTTTCTCCTTGGCTTTTACGTCTTTCGCCCTTCCTGCGCGGTAAAGGTAGGTCTTCATCTGATCTTCGTCCAAAAATCTGCTGAACGAAGCAATCGTTGCATCGAGCCATTTGTTTTGTATGGATTCCATGGTGTTCCTGCTTGTCAGTCCGGAAGACCTGGCGTTTTCCAATTCCGCATACATGCTGGTGAGATTGTATTGCAATGTCGAGTCCACATAAAAAGCCTGCGCCGGATCCAGGTCGAGCAACTCCACGAGCCTTTCCGTTTCAGCGTAGGCGTCCTCGATAGGGTCGCGTTCGTTTGATGAAGGGGACTGTGCTCCGGCCGCTGCCGGAATGCCCATGAGCATGACGGTTATGCCGAGGATGATTGGGAACGCCGTGTTTTCAAATAATTTCATGTTTCGGATTATTAACATTATATTTGCCTAATGCACGCAAAGATAAGTATTAAATTTAAATCAAGATTGAAATGACTTTACTAAAGAAACTGATTCTGGCCGCTGCGGTATTTTTATCCGCGACTGTCGCGGCACTTGCATGTTCTAACGTGATTGTTACAAAAGGCGCGTCAAAGGACGGCTCCGTAATGGTGACTTATTCTGCCGATTCCCATGTCCTTTACGGCCAATTGTATTACAGGCCCGCAAGGCTTTATCCTGCCGGGGCGATGCTTGATATATATGAATGGGATACAGGGAAATTCCTCGGGCAAATAGAGCAGGTCCCTTATACTTATCAGACGACGGGAAACATGAACGAGCACCAGCTGATAATTACAGAGACGACATTCGGAGGACGTCCCGAGCTTTACGATTCGACAGGCATCGTGGATTACGGGGCGTTGATATATGTGACTTTGCAAAGGGCCAGGACTGCCCGCGAGGCGATAAAGACCATCGCTTCTCTTGTTGAGGAATACGGGTATGCTTCCTATGGGGAATCGTTCAGCATAGCCGACAAGAATGAGGCGTGGATAATGGAACTCATCGGCAAGGGCACTGAAATGAAAAACGGCAAAAACGTGAATAAAGGTGCCGTATGGGTGGCTGTAAGGATTCCGGACGGATACATATGCGCCCATGCGAACCAGTCGAGGATCGACAAATTCCCGCTTAACGACCCTAAGAACTGCATGTATTCGAAGGATGTGATATCTTTTGCAAAGGAAAAAGGCTATTTCAAAGGGAAGGACAAGGATTTCAGCTTCTGCGATGCCTATGCTCCTGCCGATTTCAGCGGATTGCGCGCATGCGAAGCCCGGGTGTGGTCTGCATTCAACATATTGTGCGACGGCATGATAGGGGAAAAGAAAGCGGAAGAATACCTTGGATTCGCAATGGGTTCAGACCCTTCCGGGAAAATGCCCCTTTATGTGAAGCCTTCTGAAAAAATAGGATGGAAGGAACTTGCGGACGTGATGAGGGATCATTATGAAGGAACTCCTATGGACATGACGATGGACATGAATGCCGGAATGTACAGGTCTCCGTACAGGCTCTGTCCTTTGAATTTCGATATTGACGGCGAAACTTATTTCAACGAAAGGCCGCTTGCCACGCAGCAGACCGGGTTCTGGATGCTCGGGCAGGCAAGGAGCTGGCTTCCTGACGAAATAGGTGGAATCCTCTGGTTCGGAGTGGACGATGCCGCCAATTCGGCTCTTACGCCTATCTATACGAATACCGCGTCCGTGCCGGAATGTTTCCGCGAGGGCAACGGCAGCATGACGGAATATTCCCCTACTTCCGCGTTCTGGCTGTTCAACAGGGTGGCTAATTTCGCATATCTCATGTACGATTACATCCATCCTGAAATTGACAAAGCTATCGACGGGTTCGAATGCGCGACATTGGAACAGGTTGCGAAAGTGGATATGGAAGCGTTGGAACAGATAGAGAAATTCAATGATTACGATGCTGCAATCGAAATAGTCTCGGATTACACCGTGGCTCGCGCCCAGGAATTGTTCGATACATGGCAGCAGCTCGACAGGTTCCTGCTTGTAAAGTTCATTGACGGCAATGTCAAGAAGCAGAATCCTGACGGGTCGTTTATGGACAACGGGCATGGAATGAAAATTCCTGTGTCTCCGGATCGCCCCGGCTATTCCGACGAATGGAAAAAGAAAATAAAGGAAGAATCGGGTGACTGGTTCAAATTCAAGTATTTCAATAAATAGCGCGACGGGGTTGCGAAAAAATAAAAACTACGGAATTCAAAGAGGATTCCGTAGTTTTTATTTTATGAGGCCTTGTCCAAGATTTCGTGTAAATGGAAACAGGATTCAGTCGTAAGTATTTTATATGGCTGTTTTATCTTGCATGCTCCTTTCGGGCGGTCCAGCTCAGGCTATCTTCTCGCAATGTTTTTTTCTTTCCGAGAAATAGCATGAGTACCTGATTCCAGCATCCAAAGCGAGACAGGCGTATTTTTCTAAGTTTTCTCCTATCCTCTCCGTTTCATGCGCGTCCGAACCCAAGGATATGCTGTCTCCTCCGAGTTCCCGGTATCTTTTGAGGATGTTTGTGTCAAGTTCCGGAGTCCTGTCGTTTCGCGGCCTGTAGGTGTTGGTATTTATTTCGAGAGCCTTATCGTTGTAAATCAAATATTTGAATATTTCGTCAAACAGGTCCGGAAAATCCTTGTATTTTATGGATTGTTCTTTGTAGGGCGAATATCTCGCGATATAGTCGAAATGCCCGAGTATGTCGAAGTCCTTGAACGAGGTGATGCATTCGTACATGGTTTCGAAATAATGGCCGTATGCCTGCTTGCGGTCCAGCCCTATGTAATATTCGCCATAATACGGGTCTATCCCGTCTATGAAATGTATGGATGCTATTATGGTGTCGAAATTGTATCCGGACGAGAATTTCAAGGTCTTGTCTATGCAGCATTTCTGCAATCCCAATTCAATTCCCTTGAAAACCCGTATTCTCCCGGCGTATTTCTTTGCTATCACGTCGATTTTTGATTGCTGTGATTCCGGATCGAAAGAGAAGGCTTTGCTTCCTCCGGGTATGTCCATGTCGTAATGGTCGGAAATGCATATTCCGGACAGCCCTTTTTCGCAGGCTGTCCTTACGGAGTCTTCCATTTTCATCCTTCCGTCGGGCGAGAATTCCGAATGGGAATGGTTGTCAAATATTTTCATTTCCCTTTTCGATTGAAATTATTTTCCATGCATTTCCTGATTTTGCAAGCTTGATCCTGTTGTCGGTGCATAGTTCCTTGCCGGATGAGTTTATTGCGTAATGCACTGTCGCCGTATCTTTGCCTTTCTCGATGGAAATGATTTCCGTGGACAGGCTTTTCAGTTTTTCCTTGGCCTTCATGCAGACCGAGCTGTCCTGGCTTTCGATTATGCCGGCCCTTTTCTTTACGATTTCCGCGATGCTGTCGTTGCAGAATGCCGAGGCTTTGGAAATGTCGGCGTTCATATATGCTTCTATGAATCCGGCTGCTGTCTTTTCGGCGTCATCGGACATGCTGCCGCATCCGGCGGCCATAAGCGCAGCCATTGCGTATATCAATCTTTTCTTATTCATGTCTTAAAAGTCTTTTATAAAGCGTTTTGTTATTGTTTGCGCCATGCCGGGCGTTCGATGCCGGCTGAGGCAGGCGTATATTTCCATTCCTGCGTTGCCGCGCAGCCCGTCCTATTCCAATTCTACAATTGTTATGCCTGAGCCTCCCATGTCCACGGCTTCGTCCCTGCATGATTTTACTCCGGGATAATTCTTGAGGTATTTTCGTATTTCCTCTTTGAGTATGCCGTTTCCTTTTCCATGCAGTATCTTCACTTGGCTTATGTCGAACATTACTGCATCGTCTACAAGTTTGCTGACAGTATCTATGGCTTCGTTCAGCCTGTACCCTCTTATGTCGATCGAGCTTTTGAAATTGAGCCTGCGCTCGGACATGCCGTAGTCGTTGTATCTGACAGGCGAATTGTTGCGGTCCTGCCGCAATTGCCTTGCATATTCGTTGTTCGAGATTTTCTCTATTTTGTCAGGGGAAACGGACATTTTGATGTTTCCTACGCTGACGACAAGTTTTTTCGTGTCTGCGGAAATCACTTCTCCGGCCAGCCCGCTTTCTTTGATTCTTACATGGTCTCCCGGTTTTGCAGGCGAGTTGTCGACTGTTTCGGCCTTGGCTGTGTCTTTTTCTGCGGATTCGGCTTCCTTTTCCCGCTTGCGCTCTTCCTTTCTTTTCTGCCGCTCGATAAGCTTGTCGAGCTTGCGGGCAAGTTTTGCCTCTTCGTCGCTTTCCTGTATGGTTGAAATGCCTTTCCTGAAGCTTTCAAAAGAATTGCGTATTTCTTTCGTCTTTTCTTTTTCGGCCTGGGACTCGCGTATTTCGCGGATGGTGCTTTCGATTTTCCTGTTTACTCCTGAAAGCATCTCTTCCGCTTCTTCCCTGGCCTTTTCGAGTATTTCCTTTCTTGCTGTCCGGATTCCCTCAAGTTCTTTCTGGTATTTGCCGGTAACGGATTCAAGGGTCTTGTCCGCTATCCTTATCCTTTCCAGCCTCCTGTCCAGATCCCTTCTGCTTCTCGCTATCTTTTTAAGATGGCGTTCTATGTCCACGAAGTCGTTCCCGGCCTTTTCTTCGGCTTTTTTGACTATGTCTTCAGGAAGCCCGATTTTCCTTGCGAGTTCGAAGGCGAACGAATTGCCGGGAAGGCCGATTTCCAGTTTGAACAACGGCTGTATGTTCTTTGCATCGAACATCATTGCCCCGTTGACGACTCCGGAGCTGTTGCTGGCGTAGAATTTAAGGTTGGAGTAATGCGTGGTAATCACTCCGAAGCATCCTCTTTTTTCTATCTCTTCCAAGATGGCTTCGGCTATCGCGCCTCCTGCGGTCGGTTCTGTTCCCGAACCGAATTCATCTATCAGGACTAAGCTGTCGCCGTCTGTGTCGGAAAGCATGGTTTTCATGTTGAGCAGGTGCGAACTGTAGGTGCTCAGGTCGTTTTCGATGGACTGTTCGTCCCCTATGTCTATGAATATGGACTTGAAAAGCCGTATTTCCGAACTCTCCGATGCAGGAATCAGAAGCCCTGTTTGCAGCATGTATTGCAGGAGTCCTGTCGTTTTGAGGCATACTGATTTTCCTCCTGCGTTCGGCCCGGATATGAGAAGTATGCGCTTTTTCTCGTTCAGTTCGAAGGATAGAGGCACAATCTGCTTGTTCTCTTTTTTGAGGCTGCTTTCCAATAGTGGATGCCTCGCCCGGATCAGCCGCATTTCGTTGTTCGTCGAAATGACGGGTTTTCCGGCTTCCATGGAAGATGCAAGAGATGCTTTCGAGCATATGAAATCAAGTTCTCCCATGAATTTCGCGGCTTCAAGAAGTTCAGGCAGGTATGGCCTCAGGAAATCGGAAAATTCCACGAGAATCCTGACTATCTCCCGCTGTTCCTCGAACTTGAGTTCCCTGATCTGGTTGTTGATCTCTATTACCTCGACAGGCTCTATGAATACGGTTTTGCCTGAAGACGACTCGTCATAGACGAATCCAGGGAGCTTTTTCTTGTTGGCCGCCGATACGGGAATCAATGCTTTGCCGTCGCGTATCGAAACGGTAGCGCCTTCTTCGGATATCCCTTCTTCCTGCGCCCTTTTTAATAGTGAATTTATTCTTTTCGATGCGGAAATTTCCTTTTCCCTTATCGATTTCCTTATCGTGAACAGCTCCGGAGACGCATTGTCCTTGATTTCGCCGTACTTGTCCAGGATCATGTCGATCCTCCTCCGTATTTCGGGGAAAGAGACGATATTCCCGGACATTTCCTGAAGGTGCGGGTATTTGCCGCCTTTGTCGCTTTTGAAAAAAGACAGGATTCCATGCATCAGCTCTTCTGATTCCCTCAGCCGCGCTATCGAATCCTGGGAAAGGTATGCGGATTCTATTTCAAGCGTCTTGAGAAAATCAGCCGTGTCTATGTATCCTGAAGAGGGAAACGATGCTTCGAACATGAGGATCACCCTCATTTCATCAGTCAGCGCGAGCCTTTTTTCTATTGTTTCCCTTTTTGACGAGAAAGTCTCCGACATTGCCCGTTCCGATCCGTATCGTGTCGAGCATTTTTCGGCCAATGACTTTCTTATTTTGTCGAATCCGAGTTTGGTTTCGGTCCTTTCGATTATATGGTTGTCCAATTCTGATTCTGTATTATAGTTTGACGGTAGAGTGTTTTTATTAGGCCGCAGCTTCTCAGTCCTTCTTGTGCTCCATTGTTTCTATGGCGATTCTCAGTTCTCCTATGTTGCTCATTACGTGTATTTCGCCATTGCGTACCAATGATACCTTGCCTGTCTCTTCGGAACATACGATCACGATGGCGTCGCATGTTTCGGTGAGGCCTATCGCCGCCCTGTGCCTCATCCCGAATTGGGCCGGAATGTCCGGATTTTCGGTTATGGGCAGGGTGCATCGCGCAGCCATGATCCTGTTGTTCGCGATTATCATAGCCCCGTCATGCAGCGGGGAGTTCTTGAAAAATATGTTTTCTATGAGGCGCCGGTTGATGTTCGCGTTGATTATGTCTCCTCTTTCGGCTATTTCCTGCAAGGAGTTTTCCTGGGCGAGTACTATCAGCGCTCCGGTATAACTGTCGGCCATGTGCTGGCATGCCATCATTATCTCTTCGAGGCTTGCCCTGTCCTTCATCCCTTTCTCTCCCTTTCCGAATATTCCTCCCGTGAATCTTCCGTGTTTGACGTATTTTGTCCCGATGTGAAGCAGGAATCTCCTTATTTCCTGTTGGAACAGGATGATAAGTGCGATTACGCCCACGCCGAGCACCTGGCTCAGGATGGACGAAAGGAGTTTCATGTTCAATGCCCGGACGGCAATCCATATGGCGTACAACGCGATGATGCCGAGAAAAATGTTCATTGCGGCAGTATTGCGTATCAGCTTGTAGATCTGGTAAAACAGTAGTCCTACGAGCAGAATGTCGAGTATGTCCGTGAAAGTTATGTTTATGACGTCGAACATTTGGCTGTGTTTTAGAGTTCAAACTACAAAGTTACGCCTTTTATTCAACGAATGCTATACTTGCGGCATGAATTTTTATGTCCGGTCGCAGCGATTTTATTACTGAGCAACAGGCTTCCATGGTCGAGCCGGAAGTCACGACATCGTCCACTACGATAATATGTTTTATCGAGAGGTCTTTCCATATCCCGGAACTCCTGCGTGCAATGAAAGCCCCCGAAATATTGTCCCATTTCTCTTCTATCCCGATCGAAGTCTGTGAGACTGTATTCCTTTTCCTGAGGACCGGATTCGCGGCAATCCTTATTCCGGTCGCGGATCTTATGCCTTCGGTTATGACCATGGATTGGTTATATCCTCTTTTGAGCCGTTTTAACGGATGCAGCGGGATCGGAACAAGCCTGCATTCGTCAGGGGTTATGTCCCTGCATGATTCAAGCAGCCTTTTCCCCAGTATCTTTCCTAAATAAGTTCCTATGTCGCACCGTCCCGAATATTTTATTTTATAGACGAGATTGTTGAAATCGGAGCCGTTCCTGAAAAAGAACAGCGCGACCGCATGGCATATGCCCGTCCTTCCGTATAGCCTCTCATGCATTCCGTTGTCACGGAGGCTCCAGAAAAATGTAAGGGGCATGTCGGAATTGCAGCGGAGGCAGACGATTTTTTCTCCGTATAACAATTCCCTTCCGCATACCGCGCATTTGCGCGGCATGAGAAAATCCAAAAAATCCGAAAGATATTCAATCATATGTGCATATATTTGCGGTTCGGCGCAGGCCTGACGGATGCTAATTTAAATGCCCCCGCCCTGTTTTTGTTGACAAATAGTAAAATCCTTGCTTTGATGGGAAGAGTCGTTTTAAAAACCGTTATATGCTTCTCCATGGCGTTTTGCCTGTGGTCATGTTCCTGCCGGCAGGAAAAGGCCTTGGACTATGCGGAGGAATTGATAATGTCGTCTCCGGACAGCGCATTGTCCGTATTGCGCAGGTTGGAGGTCCATGGTCCGGCCAATATGGCAAGGTACGGAATCCTGTGTAACAGGGTCGCCTATGTCAAATATATGGATTCCGTATTCGGAATGCAGGGGCCGGGCAAAAGCGATGACGGATTGTTTTCCCATGGCGCGGGCCATGGCTCTCCTGCGGGCGGATCGGTCTCATGGCCTGTGATAATAAACAAAAGCGCCGGTATCCCGATTGATTCGTTCCATGTCGTTCGGGCCATGAGGTTTTATGAAGGCAGGAGAAACTCCTGCGCCCTTGCTGAAAATTCTTTCTACCGGGGCCTTATCTATGAAAGGCGAGGGGAAAAGGATGAAGCCCTGAGATCATATTTCCTTTCGGAGATGTACAGGTCCGAATGCAGGGACAGCGTGCCTTTCCTTTTTGAGGCGGGGCTTTATAATGCATTGGCGCGAATGTCCTTTGAACAGTACGACAATGCGGCGGCATTGAAATATTTTACGAAGGCATTGCGGGAATCGGACGGAAAGCATCCCGGTCTGTGGTTCGAGACTCTTTACGGAAGGACCCTTTGCCGCATGCTCGATGGAGATTACGAGGGAGCCGCTTCCGATATCGACGATCTGTCGGAATACGCATATTCATCCGGCTCTGCGGAAAGAATATGCCGTGTCATGATACTTTACAACAGGATACGCCGGAAAACCGATTTCAACAAGGATTCGATAATCGCGGAGAAAAAGCGGATTTTCGACATGGCGGGAATTTATGGAGGAACAGTTCCTAAGATATGTTACGGAACTCTCGGAATAATGTATTATGACCTCGGTGTCAGGGACAGCGCGGAATATTACCTTGCGGAAAGCATGAAGGACCCTTATTCCACGCATATGATCGGCAGATGGCTCATGCTTGCCGAATTGGCCGGGGAGAAAAAGGATTTTGCCCGCGCCCGGGAGTATGAGCGCAATTATTACGAGTATAAATACAAAAGGCACGAGAGCTTGGACAAATATTTGTACAAGGTCGCCGAAATGCAGCATGAGAACAGGTATCTTAAATGGGAAAATGCGTATCTGGCAGGCAGGAACGATGATTACCTGATAATAATGGTTCTTTCATTCGTTCTGGTGCTGATAACCGGTTATGCTGCATATGTCTCATGGAAAAAGATGTCGCTTGCGAAGAAATCCGCGCTCGACAGCATGCATGACATTGTGGGAAACATGGAACGCAATTATTGCGAATTGAAAAGCAAATACGACGACATGCCTTTGTCTCGGGACGGCAAGCTCAAAGAGAAATTGTCCGAACGCTTGAGGGATTTGCAGATGCTGTTGGATACGACCGCCTTGTACGAGAGCCGTCCTGCCGCATTTTATTCGATTGTGAAGAAGATGTATACTGTCACCGGAGAGAATTCCGGCATCGAAAACGAGATTATCTCCACGGCGGATTGCATATCTGACGGCAAGGTCCTCGAAATAACGGAGAAGGTGCCGAACATAACCAAGCATGAATTATGCTACGTGTGCCTTTTGAGGATGGGGTTCGGATTCCAGTCCATGAGAGTTATTTTCAACCATAAAAACATGAACAGCATATATACTTTAAGGACCAGGATACGGAGCAAGTATTATATGCATAATCCGGACGGCGAGGATTTCGACATGTTTTTCAACAGGATCATAAACAAGTCCGGGAATCCTTCTGCCGGCCTTCCTGATGAGGCATGATCGCCCCGGCGAGAGGAATGATTGGAAAATATTTTTAAATACTGCTGTGTTTCAGTGTTTTGCATGAGGATTGAAAGGTGCTGCGAGGCGTATAAATGCGTACCTTTGTCTATGTGAAATACTGAACCATTAATATATATGAAAATGGCAAGCCTCCTTTGCATGGAGCTTGCCATTTTATCGTTAATGGACGGACCCCTGTATCAAAGCCCGTATATTTTCTTGATTTCGTCTACCGCGTCGGTCTTTTCCCATCCGAAAAATTCGACGTTTTCCATTACCGGATGTCCGTCTTTCAGGATTTCGACATTTTTCGTATAAGGGTTTCTTCCCATGTGCCCGTATGCTGCGGTGACTTCGTATATAGGATTAAGAAGCCCGAACCTTTCTATGATTTTAGCAGGCCTGAGGTCTATGAATTCCGGAATCCTTCTTGCGATTTCCCCGTCCGTCATTCCTGTCAGCGACGTTCCGTAAGTATTCACGAAAATGCTCACCGGCTTCGCGACTCCTATGGCATATGCGAGCTGCACGAGGATTTCTTTAGCGACTCCTGCCGCTACTAAGTTCTTGGCTATATACCTTGCGGCATATGCGGCAGACCTGTCAACCTTGCTCGGGTCTTTTCCTGAAAAGGCTCCGCCTCCATGCGCTCCCCGGCCTCCATAGGTGTCTACGATTATCTTTCTTCCGGTAAGCCCCGTGTCTCCGTGCGGCCCTCCGATGACGAATTTTCCGGTAGGGTTCACAAGCAGCTCGTAGTCGTTCTTGAACAGTTTCTTGGTTTGCTCCGGAAGCCTTTTCATTACTGCCG
This sequence comes from uncultured Bacteroidales bacterium, assembly GCA_944322605.1. Classification (GTDB taxonomy): domain Bacteria; phylum Bacteroidota; class Bacteroidia; order Bacteroidales; family UBA932; genus CALUPD01. The sequence goes on from CALUPD010000037.1 coordinate 228,612, forward strand.
GAATCAATATGTCGCGGATGTCTTCCGTAATCTTTTTCTGCATGCGTTCGTCTGAGTCGAACTCGTCGTGCTGCGTTGAAATGACGATCGTGTGTACTCTCACCGGGTTGTGGTCGTCATCGTATTCGATGGTGAACTGGGATTTTGCGTCCGGCCTGAGATAGGTCATGGCCTTGCCTTCCTTTCTTATGCGGGCGAGTTCCCAAAGGGTTATATGGGCCAGTGTCAGAGGCAGCGGCATGAATTCTTCAGTGTCCGTGCAGGCATAGCCGAACATCATGCCCTGGTCTCCGGCTCCCTGTTCGTCTTTTGCCGAAACTTCGACTCCTCTGTTTATGTCTGCCGACTGTTCGTGCAAGGCGGACAATATTCCGCAGGAGTTTCCGTCGAATTTGTATTCGGCTTTCGTGTACCCTATCCTGTTTATGACGTTTCTTGCCACTTTCTGGATGTCCACGTATGCTTCCGACTTTACTTCGCCGCCGATTACGACAAGGCCCGTGCTGACGAAAGTCTCGCATGCTACTTTGGAATTACGGTCCTGCCTGAGGAACTCGTCGAGGATTGCATCGGAAATCTGGTCCGCGACCTTGTCAGGATGCCCTTCCGAAACTGATTCTGATGTGAATAAATACATGACTGGTATGTTTAATGCGTTAATTAATAAAACAGGACAGTCTGAAAATAAAAAAACAAACCGGTTCCCCGATTTGCCTGCATGCTGAAACAGCTTGTGATAAACGCGGCCTCGGACCGCAGATTCGTTTTAGCATTTTTTTCAGTGGTTGCAAGCAGTCAAATCTGTCCACAATTCAGGTGCAAATGTAAAAATAAATTCATGACGCGCGAGCTTTTCCGTTAAATATTTTCAGGCCGCTTCCCTATTTTATTTTAGTATAACGCCGCAAATGCTTATATTTGTGAATTATTATGATATTGACGGGCATGAGGGGAAATGTGGACTGCGGCGATGCGGAATGGGATTCGAAGGTGGAAATGGGCAGGGACTCGGAAAAATTGGCTGCCGCCTATCTTGAAGCGGAGTTCGGTCTGAAATTTGTCGAATCCAATTGGTATTGTTCCCATAAGGAGATAGATTTGGTGATGGAGGACGAGGCGCATTTGCGCATAGTGGAAGTGAGGTCCGTATCCGAGGGCCAAGGGTATGAGCCGTATGAATCGATAGGCCGCAAAAAGAGGACGCGCCTTATGAAAGCCGCTGCCGCGTATGCGGCGATGAAGAATACGAGCAAGGAGGTGGTTTTCGATGTCGTTTCCATAGTGAGGCATGGAAACTCGGCGGAAATAGAGTATATCCCGGACGCATATCAGCCTGAATGGTAATTAAAACAAAGACATATAATGGAGAGTAAAAGGTATTGTGTAATAATGGCAGGCGGAATCGGCAGCCGGTTCTGGCCGGTAAGCCGCAATTCCAGGCCTAAGCAGTTTTTGGACATATTGGGGACGGGAAGGACTTTTCTCCAGATGACATTCGACAGGTTCTCCAGGATCGTTCCGGAGGAAAATATCCTGGTTGTTACTTCCGAAGCCTATAAGGAACTGGTAATGGGACAGCTGCCTTCGGTAAAGGAGGAAAACGTACTTTTGGAACCGTACAGGCGCAATACGGCGCCTTGCATAGCATATGCGATGTACAAGCTTGCGGAAAAATGCCCGGACGCCACGGTCGTGGTAGCTCCTTCGGATCATATGATCGCCAATGAGGATATATTCGAAGACACGATTTGCGGGGCGTTCGACTATGCTGCGGCCAATGACAGCCTTCTGACTCTCGGCATAAGCCCTACAAGGCCGGAAACAGGGTACGGGTATATCCAGTGCAATATGGGCAAGTTCAAGATAATAAACGGGCATACCGCATACAGCGTGAAGACATTTACGGAAAAACCCGACAAGGAACTTGCCAAAGTTTTGGTCGAGAGCGGGGAATTCCTTTGGAATTCAGGGATTTTCGTATGGAATCTGAAAGCTATTATCAAGGAATTCGAATTGCATCTTCCCGATATGGCGAAGCTTTTCGGGGGGATATCGGGGCATTACAATACTCCGGACGAGAAGAAATACATCGACGACGTGTATTCTGCCTGCCAAAGCATATCCATCGACTACGGGATTATGGAAAAGACAGGCAATGCCTGGGTGTTCAAGGCTTCTTTCGGATGGTCGGACCTCGGCACATGGGATTCCCTTTACAGCTATTCCCAAAAGGACGATAACGGGAATATGATTAGCGGGCAGGTTGTCGGTTACGGGGTCAAGGATTCCGCAATCGTTTCCGTAAAGGGGAACAAGCTGGTTGTCGTGAAAGGCCTGGAAAATTTCATGGTGGTGGATACGGACGACGTCCTTATGATATGCCCTCGCAATGCGAAGGATTTCAAGAACCTTATTACGGACCTGTCGATGACTCCCGAAGCCGGGAAATACCAGTGATCCCGAAAATGGGAATTTGTTTTCGGAGGATTGAATGACGTCTCTTAGGACGTGAATTATGAATTACATTTAAAACACTATATTATGGATAACAAATTGTCTTTGAATATCCAGTCGGAAATTGGAAAGCTGAATGCCGTGATATTGCATAATCCGGGAGCGGAAGTGGAGAACATGACTCCTAAGGATGCTCACAGGGCATTGTATAGCGATATACTTAATCTGGAAATAGCCCAGGAGGAATACCGCCAGCTGGAAGGCGTGCTGAGCAAGGTCTCCAAGGTTTACAAGGTGCATGATCTGCTTGTCAGGGTGCTTGACGATATGGACCAGCGCGAAGCCTTGCTGAGAAAGATATGCGCCAACGAAAATGCTGCGGATTATTACGAAGAACTTTTTTCGATGGATTCGCGGCAGCTGGCAACGGCCCTGATCGAAGGCCAGCCTGCAAGGATCAATACCCTTACTTCTTTCCTGAACGATGATTATTACGCATTGTATCCTTTGTATAATTTTTATTTCACAAGGGACGCGTCTGTCACGATCGGCAATAATGCCTTGATCTGCAAAATGGCGAACAAGGTGCGCGTAAGGGAATCCCTTATAATGGAAGCCATTTTCAAGGGATCGGGCGCTTTCGACTGCAATGTCATAAACGCCTACGATTTCAACTTTCCCGGCAATGTGCATATGGAAGGCGGGGACATCCTTATTGCGAGGGACGACATACTTATCATAGGCAACGGATGCAGGACGAGCACTTACGGAATAGACGCCCTTGTCCAGAACATGTGCCGCCTGACCAAGAAAAACGGGGGAAAACGTCACGTGATCGTGCAGCAGCTGCCTGACAAGCCGGAATCCTTCATCCATCTCGACATGGTGTTCACCATGCTCGATGTGGACAAATGCATGGTGTTCGAGCCTCTTATCATGCATGATAACCAGTTCCAGACCGTGCATATGCAAATAGAGGACGGCAAGGTTACCGGAATAACAAGGGTGTCGGACATACCGGCTGCCCTGCGTAAATTGGGAATGGACCTGAAGCCTGTAAAATGCGGAGGAAGCGAGGACGAGTGGTATCAGGAAAGGGAGCAGTGGCATAGCGGCGCGAACTTCTTTGCCATAGAACCCGGCAAAGTTCTTTCCTACGCGCGAAACATACATACGCTCAATGAATTGAACAAGAACGGATTCGAGATAGTCCGCGCATGGGACGTGATAGAAGGCAGGGCCGACTATGAAAGCCTCGGGAAATGCGTTATTACCATCGAAGGTTCCGAACTCCCTCGCGGCGGCGGCGGAGCAAGGTGCATGACGATGCCTTTGAGCAGGGAAGCGGTCAGATAATGGCTTCCCTCCGTTTATGAAATATGATTACGGTTTGTTTCCTGCAATGCTGGTTTGCGGGAAAAACAAATAATGATGGAGAATGAGAGAGCATATTGATAAACTATTCGAAATAATCGGCGGACTCAAGGCTTCTACGGTTCAGGAAGTCGAAGACGCCAGAGTGAAATTGCTTGGCAAAAAAGGCGAAATCACGAAGCTGTTCGAAGAATTCAGGACTGTTCCGGCAGAGCAGAAAAGGGAATTCGGGCAGATACTGAACAAACTGAAAACAGCTGCGGCTGCCAAAGTCGAAGAGCTGAGGCAGTCGGTGGACAGCAATCCTGAGAAAGGCGCGACGTCCATGGACATGACTATACCAGGGGACATATTCGAGCTCGGCAGCAGGCATCCTGTTTCGATAGTCAGGGAAGAAATAATTTCAATTTTCGACAAACTGGGTTATGTCGTTGCGGAAGGCCCTGAGATCGAGGATGACTGGCATGTGTTTTCCGCCTTGAATTTCCCTCCAGAACATCCTGCGAGGGATATGCAGGATACGTTTTTCGTCACTACGGGGAACGACAATCCTATTCTTCTCAGGACCCATACAAGTTCCGTGCAGGTAAGGTCCATGGAAAGCAGGCCTCTGCCCATAAGGATTATATGCCCGGGCCGTGTTTTCAGGAACGAGGCGATTTCCGCAAGGGCGCATTGCATCTTCCATCAGGTGGAAGGCCTGTATGTGGACAAGAATGTCACGTTCGCTGATTTGAAGCAGACGATTCTGCTTTTCGCGCGTGAAATGTTCGGCGAAAAAACGCAGATAAGGCTGCGGCCTTCATATTTCCCGTTTACCGAACCGAGCGCGGAGGTCGATGTGAGCTGCAATATCTGCGGCGGAAAAGGTTGCAACATTTGCAAGGGTACCGGTTGGTTGGAGATAATGGGTTGCGGAATGGTCGATCCGAACGTGCTTGAGGCGTGCGGCATAGATTCTAAGACATATAGCGGGTTCGCGCTCGGGATGGGCGTGGAACGTATCGCGATGCTCAAATGGCAAGTCAAGGACCTGCGCCATTATTTCGAGAACGACATACGTTTCCTGAAGGAATTCTCTACGGCATTGTAGGAACGGTCCTTTCCGGATGATTCAAAAACAGCCGCCTTCTGCGTTTGCAGGGCGGCTTTTTGTTTCGGGCCGGGGCATACGAAAAAAGCCGTCGTTTCCGACGGCTTCAGTAGAGCGGAAAACGAGACTCGAACTCGCGACCCCAACCTTGGCAAGGTTGTGCTCTACCAACTGAGCTATTTCCGCGTTGTGGATGCAAAGGTATATAATTTTTTTAAACCTCCAAAAAAAATATTATCTTTACAGAATATTGGAGGTTCGATGACTTTTTGCCGAAGACCTTTTTCATATTCGAAACAAGGCCGATGAGCGTTGCAAATAAATGCAGGCCATGGCCTTGGCATTTGTTGGACATTAATTTGAACGATTATGAAAAAGACATCGGATCTTTTAAAAATTTTCATGGCGTGCGCGGCTTTGCTTTCGCTGCCGTCCTGCGACAAGACTTCGGGCAATGGCGATCCGGAGAATGATTCTATTGTTTTCTCTATACGGGAAACTTCCAGGAACTATATTGTTTATGATGCCGCCCCTAATGACGCGGAGTCCGCTTATTTTGTCAATGTCCGTCCCGAATACCAGTTCTCCGTAAAGACGGAAGCGGAAATCGTTTCCGAGGATATGGAATCCATTAAAGGCGAAGACGGCGGCCTGGATTTTTCGAAACTATATCATGGGACTTTGAACGGCGTAAAGGCTGAAGGCCTGTATTCGGATACGCAGTACCGTATTTACGGATTTTACGTAGACGAGCAAGGTGTCCCGTCATCCGGCTTTTTCAGCAAGAAAGCCTATACCGAAAAAATCACGGGCGTTTCTTGCGAATATGCCGTGAGCGTCGAGCTTACGGGAGTCACGTCCGCAGATATAAGCATATCTCCTTCAGACAAGGAAATAAGCTGGTATTGGACTCTCGCGACTGATGAAGAACTCGACGAATGCGATGGCATAGCTGAAATGTTCGTGAAAAACGAGCTGGACGCTTCCATAGAATATGACATGAGCCAAGGAATGGAATTCCGTGACGCTCTTTTGTCCAATGTGCATTTCGGGGATTTTTACAATTCATTGAGCAGTCTGTTCGGGTCGACAAAGTACAACGTTCTGGTCTGCGCGGTCGATTACGAAGCGAATATCGCGTCGGGGATATATGAATATGAGTTCGAAAGCATGAGGGTCCCGATTTCCGGCAACGGGTTTACGCTTGACGTAAGGAATATCACATCAAGCAGCGCGGTCCTGCATATAGAGACTGTGAATGAAGATCCCTATACGTTCTTCGTTTCCCCGGGCGGACAAGGCTATTCCATAGAAGAACTTGTCGATTATTACATAGAGGATAACGGGATACTTATGAATACGGGATTGCTGGACATATACAAAGGGGATTATACGTCTTCTTTTTCCGGGCTTGATCCGATGACGGAGTATATCGTGATAGTTTTCGGCTATGAAGGAGGCCGCACGACGAGCATTGAAACAGTGTCGTTTGTTACAAAATAGCGGGCATGCATCTTAATGCTTGTCCGCAAAACGCCCATGGCTACGCAGGGCGTGAATGTCAGGTCCTGCATATTTATCCCGCGCCTGTGGGCTTGTTCCTCGAAAGCCGGATCGCCCCGGCTTTATGAGTAAAAACAATAGAACTTCGCAAGAGCGGCCAGACGAAAAAATCCTAATGTGCGCCAGTACATTAGGATTTTTTATCTAAGAAAGCCTCTTTGGATTTTGACGTGAACCCCGAAAGTTTTTGTCCGACTTTCGGGGTTCACGTCATTTTGAGACGGCCGGCCTCTTTTATTCTGTTTCCGTCCTGTGGTGGAATGCCGGGTTGCACGTATCGTCCGTATGGGCGGTTAGAGGTCCGGCATGTTCCGTTTCGGACCGGTGGTTAGTAGGACGACGGCTTGAACATGTCCAATGCCGGCGATTCTCCTTCGAACCAGCCTTCGAATGAAACGGTTTCCCATGAATCGTTGAAATAGTTTCCTGTCACGTGGATAGTCCAGGCTGTGCCGTCGTAATCTATTCCGACATCGCATCCCATGAGGAAATATTGTGCGGAGTCCATATCCATCGGGTTGTCTCCCATGAATATATAGCAACCGTAATCACTGGCGAAAGCATAATTGCCTTCATCGAATCTTGCCGTTTCGCTAAGGAATTCGCACCTTAATCTTACTGAAAATTCATCGGGCGTTTCAGGAAAAAGGTCTATGTAGAGATAGTCGGCGCTCAATGATACTTCGGCGGAGGAGAATATGGTCCCGTTGCGCGGGTCGTCCGCATTCACTCCTTCTATCCGGCCGGAAAATGTTCCGGCAAATGCCCCGTCATAATAGGCTTCTTTCCCGTTTTTTGAGTATGTCCTGTCATAGGATTCCGCGAGGTTGAACGATATGGAGAATATGCCGTCGTTTTCTTCTACCGTTATGCTTCCTGAAGCGTATCCTATTTCCCAGTTTCCTGCGGAGATGGTAGCGTAAGCTTCATTTATGGATTCTCCTATCTTGTATTCCCCGGCAGGAAGGATATGATCGGGGCATTCTATCGAGATGAAAAGGGAGTTTATTCCGGAAAGCTGCCCTTTGCTCGTGCCTTCTGAAAAAATCAGTTCAAGCGTGTTTTCGTTCCATGCCGGCGTGCATGCCGCAAAATCGTAGTCGGCATTTGCTTCCCTTAATTCGAATGCGTTGTCTATGCCTCCGGAAAATATGCCTCTGTATCCTTTTCCGTCTATGTCTCCTGATGAAGTTACGGACAATGCGTAAGTACCGCCTTCCCGCGATATGGAGAAAATGCTGCCTGCCGGTATTTCATTGTCCGGGCCGAGCAGGGCGGTTTGGCCGATCGGGTATTCTCCGGCTGCCGGCATGTGGCTGTTCTCCAAAATGCAATCCGCTTCGAGCATCGATATCGTGCCGTAGATGTTTCCTCCCGACAGTGTGAAGACTGCGCTTCCGTCTTCATTGTAGACTATCGATGCCTTGGAGAATGTTTCTTCTGCAATTTCCGGTTGAGGTGCGGAAACGGCTGTTATGGTTTTACGGTCTGTCGCAATCTGTCCAGTCTTGGAAACGGCTGCGGCTGCTATAATGTAATCCGTATCCGGTTCGAGAGTCCTGACAATGGGCTCTTCAGCTATGAACTCTTCTCCGGCTGAAAGTATTCCTTCTCCGTTTTCAGGTATTTCAGAACCGTACTTGGCGAATACGTAGGCGGCATCTTCGGCATTTTCCGTATGTATTTTTAAAAATAGCGAGTCTGGAGTCTGCCTTGTTATTTCAATGGATATTTCCGGTATTATTTCAGTGTCCTGTTTTTCTGCGCAGGATTGCATCGCCGAGGCAAGAATCAGGATTGCGGCTGTGAAAAAGTATTTTTTCATAATGTTTTATTTTATGGCAGACCTTTGGCGCGGAATGCCTTGACGGGCATTTGCCAAAAAGGTTGCCGGTCCTGTATTGTTCAAATGGAAGCACGCATCCCTGTCAGAACAGGATGCGTGCCGATGCCATGGGTCATTCCGGTTTTACTGATGAGAATCCGTCTATAGGCCCTGTGTATTTGGTGATGATTTTCCATTGGATTCCTGTTACCGTATTGGTCATTATGCCGTTGAAATTGAAGGTCCATTCGCCGGAAGAACTGTCATAGGACATGTCTATCCCGCCTTCCGTCAGGCGGTAGTATTCTCCGTCTTCATTGTCGCCTTCGCCGAAGGATATGTACGACATTCCCGGCAGGAATTCTATTCCTCCTGCTTCAGGGTCGAGCGTTTCGGCAGCGTTTTCGGCATGATTCAGAAAATATATGCAGGTGTTGATATCTGCCGGCGTAGGCCTTGCAAAATATATCTTGCCGTAGTATCCCCCCATATCTGCCGAATATCCGTATTCGGCTTCCGGCGGGGTCGAGCCGAGCGAATAATCGACCTGTTCCGTTATTATTTCCGGATCCGGGTCGACCGGCCCTTCTCCCGGTTCTGTTCCCACGTATTGTATCGTGCCGTTGAATTCAGCCGAGAACGAGCCTCCGTAAATGACTTCAACGCCTGCGTATTTTTTATAGTTCGAGTCGAAGGATTCCCGGAATTCAAGCGTGAACCTGTATTTTTCGCCGTCATGCGTTACCGATATGTTTCCTTCCTTGTATTCCAATGGCCATACCCATCTGGTCTCGTCAAGATAGACTTTCGCCAGTTTTACGGTCCCGTTTCCTCCGGACAGGTCTACTTTGTATTCGCCTTCAGGAAGAGCCTGTTCCTCAAGTACGAATTGTATGGACAGCTGGCTTACTTTGTCGAAATCGGAAGTGCTTCCAAGAGGCACTTCAAGAGTGAATCCTCCTTCCGGATTTTCCGTCCATTTTCCAGGACCGCTCATGTCAAGGCTGATGCCCGAAAGCGAGTATCCTTTGAGTTCGAATTCCGAACCTACTGCTTCGAATCCGCCGGTAAACCTGCCTTTTACATTTCGTCCGTCGGACAGCTTGCCTATGACGGTAATGTCTCTGTCAGAACCGGATCTGCCGATAGTTACCGACGCCCCTTTTTCGAGAGGATTGTCGATGTCCCCGTTCCCCTCCATGTCAAGCAGGTATGCCGGTGCTATCGTCTGGTACGTGCCGTCGGCAAGCAAATGGCTGTCCCCTTGCAATGCTCCGTTCTCCAATCCGTTTATCTGGACGGATAGCTTTCCGTAGTTGGGGCTTTCGAGGAGGTTGAATATGATTGTGCCGTCCTGCTGGTACACGACCTGCGCGCTGGAGAACGTTTCGTCTATCCCTTCTCCCTGCGGATCGTCCGGCGGGTTGACGGAAGAGCCGTCGATTACGTATTCTATTTTTTCAGAGACGGCGTTCCCGCTTTTGTTCGATACGGCCGCTATTATTGCGTATTTGACATTGCTTTCAGCTTCGACTTCGAATTCTATTTCCTTTTCGACAGGCAGCTTCGTCCCGTTTTTTATTATTTCTTCTGCCGTGGAAGGAATGAATCCGCCGGCAGGAAGGTTAAGATATGCGCATTCTTCCGCGTAGGAAGTCACGATCAGGAATTTTGCCGAGTTTTCGGTTTGCGACAGCAGCCTCAGGGAAATCTCAGGTGACTGCGAAGTGTCTGTTTTTTCGCATGCGGACATGATGGCAGCAATTGCGCATGCAAGCATGCATTTCCAAAGTGTTTTCATATACTAAGCTTTTAATGTGTTGATAGAATTTGACGACCTTTTGCCGAAGTCCCAATTCGGATGTAATGTTAGCTATATTGTATCAAATATGCAAATAAAAATTATGATAATTAAAAATATTTATGCCGTACCCGCTTTTACGCGCTTTGCGGGTAGCATATACGGAAAACCCCGAGGCTTCAATGTTAAGCTTCGGGGTCTGTTCTGCATGAATGACAGGCTCTGTCCGGTTTTTAATCGAGGATGTTCCCGTTCTGGTCCATGCGTATCGTAATGTCCCTGTCTCGGATTTCCATTTCTATGATGTAGCAGTCTCCGTCAGGGCCTTCGAAAAAGCTGATGTCGTCGTATTCGGCTTTCGGATAATTTGTTTTCAGGCTGTCTTTTACATTTTCAGGAAGCTGCCTGTATCCGATTTCCCATATAGTTCCGATCCATTCCATGCTTTGGGAGAAAATCACTTCTTTTTCCGTTCCGTCATGCAGGATTTCGACGACAATGTATCCGTTTTCCATATCGGTGTCGGTTATCCTGGAGCCAGGGTAGTTCGTTTCTATGAATTCCGCCGCTTTTTCAGGGATGCCGGACCCGGCGTGGTTTCCGTTGTCAGGAATGGATATTGTCCCGTCCAAGCTTGCTTTTATTTCGAAATCGTCCTTTCCTCGCATCTCTATCTCGAAGATATAATATTCTTCTCCGTCAGGCAGGACATAGAAGTCCGCCTCGTCGATGCGGCATTCAGGATATTCTTTGTAAACGGCATCGAGTACCGATTGGGGAATTTCAGATAATCTTGCTTCCGTTTTTGTGTAGATCAGCTTGTTGTCATATGTGAAAAGCAATTCGATGACTTCGCGCTCGTGTATGATTTCGATTTCTATTCCGTTTTCGTCATCGTCTATGTCTGTGATTCTCGCTCCCGGGTATTTGTTGTCGATGTATTCCCTGATGGACGATGTATACTCTCCCGGAATATAGTCTTCATAGTCGTAACCGTTTTCAGCGTCTTCGATTTTTTTCGTGAGTATTCCGTCGGCTGAATAATACAAGTCGGTTTCGTTATTTCCCTGTTCGACTTCGATAACGTAGATCTCTTCTACCCCGTGCCTTATGATCATGTCCACATCGTCGATTCTCCATGACGAATATTCGCTGGCTTCGAAAGCTGTTTTTACTGCATCGGGAAGTTCTTCATAGCGGATATCCTTTTCCGTCATGTTCCACTCTCCGTCACGGTTCGAGAACCATGCGCTGTTTTTTCCTTTTGCCGGTGATTTTGTTTCGTCAGGAAGGTCGAACGATGCTTTTGCGTAGTCTCCCCTCAATTCCCATTGTACATTGCTTGCCTGCGGGAACATCTCGGAAAATGTGCGTAGGATGTCTCCTGAAACCGTGTCCTGAGGCTTATCTGGCATTTGGCTTTTTTCACATCCGGAAATTAGTAGCGAAGAAGCTATAAGTATTGCTGAAAAAAATATAGGCGTTTTCATATGCTTGTGTTTTTTAATCGTTAACGTCGTTCAATGTATCAGTAATGCCTGCATCTCGGAATATGCTGCACTGGTAATGAATCGGGAATGCGTATTGCGATATTTCCCGTTCCTGAGGTTCGCCCCGTGTCCTGCGCCGCTTTGTACGGCTTGAGTCAGTCGTCGAAGCCTATGAGGTTGAATCGGCGGTCGAATTCCAGTTCCGTCCCGTCGGAGAGTTCTGCTTCTGTCTTCTTTCTGCCGATGCTTATTTTCTGCACCGAAGGATCAAGGCCGTGCTTTATAATGAAATCCATTATCTGTTCCGGTATTATTCCGGCCGGAACGCTGGAATGCTTGCAGTCGATTTCCTTCCACTTTCCTTTGCCGTTGAATACCAGTTTTGTCCCGTTGGAGAGGAATACTTCGTATTCTGTCCTCAGGGCTTCTATTTCTATTTTGGCGAATGATATCCTTTCTTCAGGAAATGCGCTTTTTATAAAGCTGCCTGCCGAGGCAGGCAGCTTGCTTTCCTTGAGAGGCCTTTCGTATTCTGCCAGAAACGGAATCGCTGCGAGTATTATAAGGATTGTGGCGGCGATGCCTGTTTTGATAAGTCCGTGTTTTTTAAAAAACGGATTAATCGTCATAGCCGATAAGGTTGAAATTGGTATCGAATTCGAGCTCTATCCCGTTCGCGAGCTTCACTTCCCATTCGTACTTGTCCTTCGATATTTCCAGCACGGGAATCTGAGGGTAGCGTCCTTCGATGAAATCGTTTATCGCGGAAGGAACAAGCGATTTGTCTATAGGCATCCTGGATTCGATTTTTTTCCAGTTTCCTTTTCCGTCGAATTCAACGCTTGTCCTGTCATCGAACATGACTTCGTATTCCGTGCCGAAAAATTCGCGTTCTTCGATCGAGAAGAGGATCTTTGTCTTGTCAAAATGGGTGTCTATGAATGCTATTGCCTGTGCAGGGAGCTTGTCGACAGGAATATGCCTTTCATTGTCGGCCTTTGCAACTCCTATCGTTGCGATAGCCGCGAGGATTGTGATGATAATCTTTTTCATGGCTGAAATATTTTAAATATTGTTTTACGATACAAATTTCAGACATGATTTTATAGAGAAATCAAAATCGTAAAAAAATGTTTGTTTTTTTTGTAGGAATATTCGATGGAGAATCCGTACCTCGTGCATATCGAACGGCATATGGCAAGGCCTAATCCGCTGGAATTAGGAGATTTGCTATTATGCCTGAATCTTTCGAAAATTATATTCCCGTCAAGAGGGGCTTCCCCGCTGTTGGAAACTGAAAATTCACGGCCGTCCCATGATATTTCTATCTTTCCTCCCGGAGAAGTATGCAGCCATGCGTTTCTGAGCAGGTTTCCGAATAGCAGTTCTGCAAGGGCGGCATTCATGTTTACTGTCGTTTCACGGTTGCCCGAAATGGAATATTCCAATCCCTTTTCCGAGAAAATGTCCTGGAAGTCTTCTGCCATCGGGGCGATCAGATCGCGGATGTTTATGTCCTGCCTGTCGATATATGCGCCGTTCTCTATGCGCGAGAGGTTTAGCATGTCCCTGTGCAGCCGGGACAGCCTTCTTAGCGGAGCCTTGATTCCTGCAAGGGAATCGAGCGTGGATTCGTCCAGTTCCGGGTTCTGCTGCAACTCTTCTATCCTGTTCATCGCTATCGCCAGCGGTGTCTGCATTTCATGGGCTGCGTTGTCGACGAACTGGTTCTGGCGCTCATACATGTCTGTCATCCTTTTTACCTGATTGTTTGCGGCTTCGATCAGTTGCCGGAATTCCGTGATGCCGGTTTCGTTTTTGAAAGGCCCGTTGTTGTTCCTCAAATTGAAAGAATCCATCCACCCTAACATCGAGTAGAGCGGCTGCATGCTTTTTTCTACTGCGAAATATGCGGTCATCAGCACTGCGAGGAACAGCAGGGCGTAAAGTATCGCTATCATGAGAAGCAGGGTCCTTTTCAGGTCTGCGATGTCGAAGGTCGGAGTGGCCACCTCAAGTAGGTATGCCTGGTTGTCTTTGTCCTTGAATACCATTGAAAGGACTCTTGCCGGTTCGGTCTCGTCCTTGTCATCTATCCATATGTCCCTGTCTTCGAATTTATAATACGGGTATGAACTGCTGAGGCTTGCCGTGGCCTTTTTAATGCTGTACGAATTGTTGCTGCCCGTTTCCTGCGGAGGATTGCTTTCCCCTGCAAGGAAATCTGTTATGATGTTTTCCGCCGTAAGTTCGAGGCTGTCGTCTATTTCGTCTACCATTTCATCCGTTATGGCTGCATAAAACACTATGGCCCAAACCATAAGAAGAACTGCCGTTACTGCGGCCACCTTTATCATTATATCGTCTATCAGTCTCATGGCTCTTGATTTGAGTATCAGTATTGATGCTTTCCCGAAAAACGGCTCCGCTCCTCCGCAGGCCTGTTATTCTTCTGATGACATTTTGTATCCGAATCCGTAGACGGCATGTATGTTCATGTTCGAACCTGCGGCTTTTAGTTTCCTTTTGAGGTTCGCTATTTGCTGGTACACGAAATTGAAATTGTCGGATTGGTCGGCATTGTCGCCCCATACGGCTTCCGCAATGTTCTGCTTGTCGATTATTCTTTCCGGACGTGTCATGAAATAATGGAGTATGCGGTATTCCTTGTTCAGAAGGTCCAGTTTCGTCATTTCAGTCCATGCTGCGCGCTTTTCCGTATCCAATGACAGGTTCCCGAGCGTTATTATATTTCCTGTGCCTCTGTTTCTGCGTATTATGCTTTTCACCCGGGCTGTAAGTTCTCCGAGGTGGAACGGCTTGGGCAGGTAGTCGTCGGCACCGAGTTCGAGTCCTGCAATCCTGTCGTCGACAGATCCTTTTGCTGATGTTATTATGACTTTTTCCGCCCGTCCCTCTTCGGACAGCTCTTTCAGCAGGTCTAATCCGTTCCCGTCCGGCAGCATAAGGTCGAGCACTATGCATTCGTATTCATAGATGCCTGTTTTTTCCTTTGCCGCCGCATATCCGGAGGCCGTTTCTACGACAAAGCCCGCGTCCTGCAACGTGCTTTTCATTATTTTCAGAAGTTCCTCTTCGTCTTCTACTATAAGAATCTTCATCCTGAAATCGTTTGCGCAAATATACGCAGAAGCCGAGAGCAGAGCAAATCTTGTTTGCTATGCCGAGGCGCGACAGAATATGTGGCCCGAAGGGGCAAATTGCGCAGAAGCCGAGAGCAGAGCAAATCTTGTTTGCTATGCCGAGGCGCAACAGTATATGTGGCCCGGAGGCCGCGCATGCATATGAAAAAAGGCCGTGCCGGATTCCGGCGCGGCCTATCGGCTTTTCGGGTGCTCGGGACGGGAATCGAACCCGTACGGACATTTCTGCCCACAGGATTTTAAGTCCTGCGTGTCTACCTATTCCACCACCTGAGCTCCATTGAGCGGAAGACGAGGTTCGAACCCGCGACCCTCAGCTTGGAAGGCTGATGCTCTACCAACTGAGCTACTTCCGCAACAAGTGGCTGCAAAGATAAGTATTTTTTGCGGATGTCTAAAAATTTTCTACTATATATTTTCTAATTACCTGCGGGAAGTGGCTTTGTTCCAGCTCGTGGATCTTTGCCGCAAGGTCGTCTGGTGTATCGTTTTCGGAGATGCTGCATTTTGCCTGGAAAAGATGTTTTCCGTCATCGTATTTTTCATTGACAAGATGTATCGTTATTCCGCTTTCCTTTTCATGGGCCGCGATTACCGCTTCGTGTACATGATGCCCGTACATTCCCTTTCCTCCGTATGAAGGCAGAAGGGCAGGGTGTATGTTTATGATCCTTCCATTATATGCGCGAATCATCGCTTCCGGTATTTTCAGCAGGAATCCGGCCAGTATGACTATGTCGATGCGGTGCAGTTCGAGGATTTTTTCGACAAGGCCGTCTTCGAGCATTTTCTTCGTGAAGACATAGCTCGGAGTCTGTAGATTGTACGCCCTCGTTATGGCGTAGGCGTCCGGCTTGTTGGACAAGACTATGGCAGCCTGCGCTATTTCGCGGTTCTCGGGCTTTTTGAAAAAAACGATGATGTTTTCCGCATTTGTTCCGGATCCTGATACGAAAATGGCTAATCTTTTCATAATAAAAACGTTTCTTCAGCGCAAATGTAAGAATAAATCGGCAATGGAATGTAATTTGTCCTGCGATATTTTCAAATGTGAAAAAAAATTACTTTCTTTGCAGTTGTTTCTGTAGAACAGAATTTAATTATTAACTAATATTCTATTTACTATGGCAGCAGATGTCACTTCACAAGTTAAAGCCATTATCGTTGACAAATTAGGTGTTGACGAAAGTGAAATCACTCCTGAAGCAAGCTTCACTAACGATTTGGGAGCTGATTCATTGGATACAGTCGAACTTATCATGGAATTCGAAAAAGCATTCGGCATTACTATTCCGGATGAAGCTGCTGAAAAGATTTCGACCGTAGGCGACGCTATTTCTTACATAGAAAAGCAGAAGGCTTAACTTTTTATTGAAATTGAAACAGTTATGACCGGTTATATTTTTAATAATGTAGCCGGTCTTGTTGATTAAAAACACATGATTATGGAATTGAAAAGAGTCGTAATAACCGGTATCGGCACAATCAATCCGCTCGGCCATAAAGTCGAAGAGTATTTTGAAAGCCTCGACAACGGCGTCAGCGGAGCATGCATGATTGATCGTTTCGATGCCTCGCTTTTTAAAACAAGGTTCGCCTGTGAAGTAAAGGATTATTCCGCTTCCAAGTTCGGCATAGACCGCAAGGAAGAAAGGAAAATGGACCTGTTTTCGCAGTATGCCATGATAGCAGGCACTGAAGCAGTGCAGGATAGCGGAATTGATTCTGAAGGTATAGACAAAGACAGGGTAGGCGTGGTGATAGGATCCGGAATAGGCGGGATTAGCACTCTTACTGCCGAGGTCCTTGCTTATGGAGCTGGTGACGGAACTCCTCGTTTCAGTCCTTTTCTGGTGCCTAAGATGATACCTGACATCGCAGCGGGCCTGATATCCATGAAATACGGATTCAGGGGGCCTAATTATGCTACCGTGTCTGCCTGTGCTTCTTCATCTCATGCAATGAGCGACGCTTTCAATTTGATCAGGTTGGGGAAAGCAGACATCATAGTTACCGGAGGCGCGGAAGCCGGCGTTTCGCAGGCCAGCGTAGGCGGTTTTAATTCGGCTCAGGCCCTTTCTACGAATAATGAGAATTACAAGACCGCTTCAAGGCCGTTCGACAAGACCAGGGACGGTTTCGTTTTGGGAGAAGGAGCCGGAATATTGATTTTCGAAGAGTACGAGCATGCCTTGAAAAGAGGCGCGAAGATATATGCGGAAGTTGCAGGCGCAGCTATGACGGCGGACGCTTACCATATCACCGCTCCGCATCCGGAAGGGGCAGGCGCGATCAATGTCATGAGGCTTGCTCTTGAAGATGCAGGGTTGAAGCCTGAAGACGTGGACTATATAAACGTGCATGGAACTTCCACTCCTCTCGGGGACATAGCGGAATTGACTGCTGTCAAGAAAGTTTTCGGAGATCATGCTTATAAGTTGAATATCAGTTCGACCAAGTCAATGACCGGGCATCTTCTCGGTGCAGCCGGTGCTGTAGAGGCCCTTGCGTGCGTCCATGCGATAAATTCAGGAAATATTCCTCCTACTATAAACTTCTCGGAGGAAGATCCTGAAATAGATTACAAGCTTAATCTGACGCTCAATAAGATGCAGCACAGGGACGTGAATGTGGCCATGAATAACACTTTCGGGTTCGGAGGCCATAACAGCTGCGTGATATTCAAGAAATATTCGAAATAACGTCCTGCTTCTGGACGGCAAAGGGATGGCTCGAAAACGAAGTCCATCCCTTTTTTGTTGTTCTGCGGGGCCGGCCTCACTCCAGAGGAGTGCTTGCGGGAGTATGTGAAGGAGCATAAATGCGGCCTTAAAGCCGCTGCAAATATATAACATATTATAAACCAATCAATTACATGGTAATTGATAAATACTGACTTGTCCAACTTTTTTGGTACACCTCAACTGGAAAGAACGGCATTGGCGGATGACACGTCCAGGCCGCACGAACGGATGGGATGAACGACGGAGCATGGATGCGGCCTTAATATCGCTTTAATTATATAATATGCTACAATTCAATCAATTACTTGATAATTGACAAATGCTGACTTGTCCAACCTTTTAGGTACGCCTCAAAAAATATCTTCTCGTCGAAATTTGTGTCCACGCACTCGTTCGCAAATGTGCTTATATTCATATAGTTGCTGAATAGAGGCGTGGAGAGATGCCCTCCAAAAGTACGACCAATCCACGCCATATTTTATTATAGCACTGACAATCATATGATTAAGAACAGGGGCGGTGGAGTGATAATTTTAAATGGCAGATAAGCAAGGCAAACACCGTAATTCGCAAGCCATGTCCGGGGATTGCCGGCGCGCATGGCTTTGAATGCATATTAAACTATGTGCCGGAATACGGCATTTGACGAATTCAAGCCTGCATGTCCAGGATTTCGGCTTGATTCAGGCCCGCCGACCCTGCCCGTTACGCCTCGGAAAATCCGGATGGAAGCAGTTTCGGTGACTTCTTGCGGTTCATTTCCGCTTCGCGTGCTTGGATCGATATGCCGTGCTTTCGGGCCGCATCTTTTTTATTGAATAAGAATCGCAATAAAAGCGGAAGCGGGTTGCATCGTCGTGGTGCAACCCGCTTCCGGTATGCTGATGTTCCGTATTATTGCAATACTATGTAGGTGATTTCGATTCTTGGAGGATTTTCCGATTCGTTCCCGTTGAGTATGAAGAACGAATAGATGGAATTGTCGGTATATCCGACCTCCTGGTCATAAGAATTTTCGGTAAGTATGCTCGGCATGATCCATAAATTGTCGGATTCGTCGAGATCTTCATGTGCCGTGTTTTTTATGTGGGACACTTCATCGGTCAAATCGCATTCGTAGCGGTATTTTTCGCGAATTATCGAGCCGTTTCTTATATCCTGCCTCGTCATTTCGGGAAAAGTGTAGTACTGCTTGAATCCCGTGTTGTCGTATTTGTATGTGTAGTTAGGATATATCCGTTCCGGAAAAAGGTTTATCAGGTCGTAATCCTGGATTTCGTCATAAGGGAATATGAACCGCGCGCGAGAGATTATTATGTTTTCGATGCCTGTGCCCTCATCTTCGGCGATTTGTTCCATTATGCCCTTAATGTCAGCATAGCTTATGTACGGCTTTATTCCTCCAAGCCCTTCGGCCGTCATGGTTGTTCCGGTCTTTTCCGTTTCCAGGGCAGATGATTCGGATGCTCCGGCGTTTACTGCTGTCGATCCGACGGTGAACACTATCATTGTATCGATTCTTTCCCCGCTTTCGGCGTGTTCGAATGAATATCTGAAATATGCGCTGGCCTGTTTGTTGAAGTTGTTTATACGCCCTCCCGGAGCGGCTCCCGCGTATTCGTCGCAGCTAAGGTAGAATCCCTTGAATCTTTTGACGAACACCGTGCTGCTGTCGAGTTCGGCCTCCGTCGCGCTGAACAGTTCTTCGGCGTAGTCGAGCGGAAGATTCACGTTTATGGTATCGTCCCCGAAATATACTATCGAGCAAAGAGGGTCGTTGTCGTAGTCTTCAGGCTTGAGGGAATCGAAATACGCCAAGGTCGAATCTATTTCCCTGTTTAATACATGCAAGTGCAGGTTCTGCGGCGCAGTTTCATAGAATTCGTCAGTGCAGAAATTCCCTTCGTCGTGCTTTTCGAACCT
Source organism: uncultured Bacteroidales bacterium (assembly GCA_944322605.1). Classification (GTDB taxonomy): domain Bacteria; phylum Bacteroidota; class Bacteroidia; order Bacteroidales; family UBA932; genus CALUPD01. The sequence continues at coordinate 248,043 of CALUPD010000037.1, forward strand.
GATGTAAAGCTTTTCCGCAATAGGATTCTTGCCGAATCTCAGTCCGGTAAGGGTCGGATAAAAATTCAGCACCGATCCTACGTTGGTCGTGCCGAGATTTTCGTTCCTTATGGATCCCACGGCTATCGAGCGCAGGTTCGCAGCCTGGAGGCTGTCCGGATTCCTGAGCTGGACCGGGATTTCCTTGGAAATATGTTTTACGGTATAATTCTGGTCTTCCGGAATGTAGCCGTTGCCCATGCTGTAGTTCATCTCGACACATGCAGTCATGGCAGGAATAAGGGCCAATGCCGCCAATGCAGATTTAAATCCCGAGAATTTTGTCATAAAATTCGTTGTACCTGTCAATATACTCATCATTTTCATTGCCTGAATGCTCTATGCACGGCAATCCTGATTCGCTTACTGCGGATTTCAGGGCCGCGTCAAGATTGCTGTCAGCAATAATTGCGCCGTCCGAATATTTCAATGCGGCTTTTGCGAGGTCGGTTCCCGTGCATTCGCCGAATATTTCCAGTTCTTTCTTTCCGATTCCGGGCATGTCTATTTTCCCCGGCATTGATTTGTCGAAGCTTATTCCTGCGCTGTCGTTATAAAGGGATACGACGGATTTTACATTCTCGAATATCGGATCGTCCTTGTATGATTTTTTCAGCATGATCGGAATCAGGTGGGTGATCCACCCCTGGCAATGGACGAGATCCGGTTTCCATCTCAGCTTTTTGACTGTTTCGAGCACTCCCCGGGCAAAGAATACGGCTCTTTCATCATTGTCCCCGAAGAAATTGCCCTCTCCGTCCGCATATATGAATTTCCTGTGGAAATAATCATCGTTGTCAATGAAGTAGACCTGCATCCTCGCTGACGGTATGGAAGACACCTTTATCACCAAAGGCCTGTCTATGTCATTGATTACAATGTTCATCCCGGATAATCGTATTACTTCATGAAGCTGGTTTCTGCGTTCGTTGATGCATCCGTATCTCGGCATGAAGGATCTGATTTCCTTTCCCCTTTCTTGAATCCCCTGCGGTAGATGCCTGCCGGTTTTCGACAGTTCGGTTTCCGGCAGATAAGGAGTTATCTCCGAATTCACGAATAATATTCTTACAGGTTCCTTTTTCATAAAAAACCGATTTGTTAAACTTGCGCGGCGCTCTGTCGTGCCGAAAATTAATCTCTACAAAGGTAGTAAATTTTTTCTGTACTAAAAGGAATTTGTATATCTTTGAACTTCTAATATTGGAGTATTATGGGCAAGGAAAATAGCATATTGGCAAGGAGGCTCATTCAGTCTTACATGTCTTCGATAATAAGCATAAGCTTGGTTCTGCTTCTTGTCGGCCTTGTCGTTTTCTTCGGGGTTAACGCGAAATCCGTCTCCGATTATTTCAAGGAGAACATAAGGGTTACGGCAGTTCTTTCGGACGGGGCCGACGAGGCGGCCGCCAACAAGCTGATGATGTCCATATTCAAAAAGGACTATGTCTCCGACATAGAGTATATTTCTAAGGAGCAAGGCACGTTGGAGATGGAGAGGATGCTCGGCAAGGATTTCCTTGACGTGTTCGAGACGAATCCTGTCCCTATTTCGCTTGAGATTTTCCTGAAGGCCGATTATTTCAGGCCGGACAGCCTGGCTGCCGTAAAAGCCGACATAGAATCCGACCCTCTTGTGGACGAGCTGGTTTACCAGGAATCCCTCGTGAGCATGATAAACTCTAACATGGAAAGGATAGGCGCGGTTTTCGCCGTGCTTATAATAATGTTGATGTTCATATCATTTGTTTTGATAAACAATACGGTAAGGCTGAACATATATTCGAAGCGGTTCGTGATACACGCCATGCGGCTTGTCGGGGCCACGAAGTCTTTCATTCGCGCACCGTTCCTGTACAAATCGGTGTTTCAAGGGCTTTTGGCAGGCCTTCTCGCTTCGGTATACCTGGTTCTGCTGATGTATTTCCTGAGAAACGAATTTACTCAATTGTTTAATATATTCGATATGGAAAGGGCGGTTGTCGTCCTTGCGGCGGTTGTCGCCTTTGGCGTGGCCCTCTGTCTTTCTTCGACGTTTTTCGTCGTGAACAGGATGGTGGACATGAGCAAAGATAAATTGTATTTATAATTTGGATTATGGAAAAATTTGCGGTTCCCAAGAGGAATATGATTCTTGTATGTGCCGGACTTGCGGTGATTGTTCTCGGCTATGCCATGATGGCCGGCGGCGGAAGCAGCGATCCTTCGGTTTTCAATCCCGAGATTTTCAGCGCGAGAAGAATCACGGTCGCTCCGTTGCTGATAATAATCGGATTTGCAATGGAAGTTGCGGCTATAATGTCTAAACCTAAAAAGAAATAATTATGGATTATGTCGAATCTGTGGTCTTGGGCCTTGTTCAGGGCCTTACGGAATTCTTGCCTGTCAGCAGCAGCGGGCATCTTGTGATCGGGAAAGCTTTGTTCGGAATTGAAACCAGCGACCTGTCCTTCGAGATAGTAGTGCATGCCGCTACTGTTCTTAGCACCATAGTGGCTTTCAGAAAGGATTTGTACGCTCTTGTCACGAGTTTCTTCAGGTACATAGGGAAGCTCTTCGGACGCGAGGGTCTGAAAACGGAGATGGACCAGGATACTTCGTATGTGATGAAGATTTTCGTGTCGATGATTCCGGTTTTCATAGTCGGGGTGTTTTTCAAGGACTTCGTGGAGAAAATCTTCGGTTCCGGGCTTTTGATAGTGGGAATAATGCTTTTGCTTACGGCTTTTCTGCTGTTCTTGAGCGAACGGGTGAAAGGAGGCAGGAAGGATATAGGCTATAAGGAGGCGTTCGTCATAGGCATTGCCCAGGCGTTTGCCGTAATGCCGGGCCTTTCGAGATCCGGATCTACGATTGCTACAGGCCTGCTTCTCGGAGTGGACAAGTCCAAAGTGGCCAAGTTCTCGTTTCTTATGGTGATGATTCCTATTTTGGGAGAGTCGTTTCTCGAACTGGTAAGCGGCGGCTTTGCGGCTTCGGAGTCGGGTATTGATCCTCTTGTCCTTCTTTTGGGAGGAGCGGCGGCGTTCCTGTCCGGATTGTTCGCGTGCAAGATGATGATAAAAATCGTCAGCAAGGCCAAGCTGTGGATATTTTCGATATATTGCCTTGCAGCAGGGACCCTTACTATCATTTTGTCCGTGATGAACTGACGCTCTCATGGATTCGTGCAAGGAGCTTGTCTATTTCGTTTCCGATGTCCATCTCGGTTTGGATTACGCGGATCCGTCCGGCAGGGAGAGGCGTTTCGCTTCTTTTTTGAACTCTTTGCCCGGCGAAACCCGTGCGGTATATCTGCTTGGAGATATTTTCGATTTCTGGTACGAATACAAATATGTCGTTCCGGCCGGCTTTGTGAGGACGTTCGGAGCTTTGGCCTCTTTGGTGGACAGAGGAGTGAAGGTGTATTTCTTCAGGGGGAACCATGACATATGGATTTCTGATTATTTCGAGCGGGAAATAGGAATCGTGGTATTGAACCAGCCGGCGTTCGTGGACATAGGCGGAAAAAAATTCTGCATGGGGCATGGAGACGGGCTTGGAAAGACCGATTTGGGATTCCGCCTGTTGCGCAAATTGTTTTATTCAAAAAATGCGCGGGTGCTGTTCAGCGCGCTGCATCCGAGGTGGGCTTTCGCTTTCGCCCATGCCTGGTCCAGGCATAACAGGTTGCGAAAAGTAAGCAATGATTATGTATTCATCCCTGAAAAGGAGCCGATATACGGCTTTGTCGAAGGAGTCTTGTCGGAAAAGGATGTAGATTATTTCGTTTTCGGGCATTATCATAGATATTGCGAATTCTCTCTCGGCAAGGCGAAAGTCATGATGCTCGGAGAATGGGTTCATAATACAGGAGCGGCCGTTTTCGACGGGAAAGATCTCCGTCCTGTGAGTTATATGGAACGCGGGATAGTCTCACAAGATAAATTCGGCGCGACTCCATAGGAGTGTTGGAATTGAAAATGCAAGGCGTTGGGGCGGCAGGAGTTTGCTTCCATAGGCGGCTTGGCTCGAATCCGGGTAGTAACGCGGCAATTTGCAATTATGACATACGCCTCCATGCCGGTGCGTGCGGAATGCTTGCCCCAATCGCGTTTTATGTTTTATCCGAATATCGATTTGTACAGCAGTTGGAAGCTTCCGTCCTGGTACATCCTGACCAATTCTTCGACATCCTTGTCTTCTCCGAACCTGTCATACGGTTTTTTCAGGTCCGCTCCGAATAATTTGGCTATGCCCTGCCAGAATCCGGCAGCCAGTTTCCCCCTGTAGTTATTGATTATGTAATACGACGAAAGCCCGCATTCTCTTTCTATGAGCCTCATTAGCAGGCGACCTTGCGAGAATGTGAGGTTGCGGATCGGCTTTTCGAATTCCCTGAACAGCCGTTTTTCGAATTCCTTGAGATACTTTTCCCGTTTCGCGCCGGTCATTCCGGATGCTTCTATCGTGCTGTCGGCTTCCCTTAGCAGTACTTTCGCCTTCAGCGCATACGGGTAGACCTTGTTGAAATTCCATACAAGCCTGTAGTATTCCCTCCACTCTTTGCCTTTATTGCGCTTTTTGTCAACGTAGAATATGTAAGCCGTTCTGATGGAGGCCTGGTATACCGTGTCCCCGTTTTCTATGCGGTAGGGCATGACTATCCTGCCCTCCTGCTTTCTGCCTGTGGCTGCCGGGCCGTTTATGCCGGCCCCTCCTAGGCTTATGGCGGAAATGCAAGAAGCCATGATGAGGACTCCGGCCCTTTTTATGACATGATTCCAGTTCATTCCTCTTATGCGCGCTGCAATTTTTTTGCCGCTCCAAATTTAGGCATTTTATTCGATGCGCCATAGGCTTGCCGCAGTCTTGTCGAAAATGGCATCCCGGTTTTATTTTTCATTTTTGTAACTGCGTGAAAATAGTTTGGTTGGCATGCAAATTTTTGTGTAAAAAAGTTGAAAAATATTTTGTTTTAAATAAAATTTGCTATCTTTGCATCCCGCCTTTTAGGGTCCGTTACACCCTATGATATTAAGGCTGAGGAAGTTAGATAATTTAAGTTAATTTGTAAAGCAATGTTACAACCGAAAAAAACCAAATTCAGGAGGCAGCAAAAAGGCCGTATGAAAGGGCTTGCCCAAAGAGGCAATCAGTTGTCGTTTGGCTCATTTGGAATAAAAACTCTTGAGTCTTGCTGGTTGACTGGCCAACAAATTGAAGCCGCTCGTCAGGCTGTTGTGCGTTATATGAAACGTGAGGGTAAAATTTGGATCAGGGTTTTCCCGGACAAACCTTATACTAGGAAACCTGCCGAAGTCCGTATGGGTAAAGGTAAGGGTGCTCCGGAAGGATTCGTTTGCCCTATTACTCCTGGACGCATGCTCATAGAGTTGGAAGGCGTTCCGATGGAGGTTGCAAAAGAAGCGCTTCGCCTCGGAGCCCAGAAGCTTCCTGTCACTACGAAGTTCGTGGTACGTAGAGATTTTGTTGAATAATTTTAATGTGAGGGAAAATGAAAGCTAAAGAAATAAGAGAGCTGTCCGTTAACGATTTGCGTGAACGTATAGAAGTTGAAAGGACGAATCTTGCCCAGATGAAGATGAACCATGCGATCTCTCCGTTAGAAGATTCATCCAAATTGAAAAAGGCTAGAAAGGATATCGCTAGGATGCTTACTATCTTAAGCGAGATGGAAAATCAGGACAAAAAGTAGCAATTCATGGAAAGAGGACTTAGAAAAGAAAGAATAGGTGTAGTGGTCAGCAACAAGATGGACAAGTCTATAATAGTTGCGGTAAGGACAAAGGAAAAACATCCTATTTACGGAAAATTCGTAAACAAGACCACTAAGTTCGTAGCTCATGATGAAAAGAATGAGTGCAGCGAAGGGGACAAGGTTCTTATAATGGAAACCCGTCCTTTGAGCAAGACAAAACGCTGGAGATTGGTAGAAATCGTAGAAAAAGTTAAATAGCATTATGATACAGCAAGAAACACGTTTACAGGTGGCAGATAATAGCGGCGCAAAAGAAGTTCTTTGCATAAGGGTTTTAGGCGGTACCCGTCGTCGCTATGCCAGAGTTGGTGATAAAATCGTAGTTGCCGTCAAAAGTGCGATTCCAGGTGGAGACGCTAAGAAGGGATCTGTATCTAAAGCGGTGGTAGTTCGTACTAAAAAGGAAATTCGTCGTCCGGACGGTTCTTATATCCGTTTCGATGAAAATGCTTGTGTGTTATTGAATAACCAGGGCGAAGTACGCGGTACCCGTATTTTCGGGCCGGTAGCAAGGGAACTTCGTGAAAATTATATGAAGATCGTTTCTTTGGCGCCTGAGGTTTTGTAATTAAATACAGAAAGGACATCATGAATAAGAAATTGCATATTAAGAAAGGTGACACGGTTTGCGTGATAGCAGGGAACGAACGCGGCAAATCCGGAAAGGTTCTCGAAGTCATCAAAGACAAGGACCGTGCTATAGTTGAAGGCCTCAATATGATTAGCAAGCATACAAGGCCTAATGCTAAGAATCCTCAGGGAGGAATTATCAAGAAAGAGGCAGGTATCCATATCTCGAATCTTTTGGTAATGGATCCTTCAAAGGGAGTTCCTACAAGAATCGGACGTCGCAGGAATGCAGACGGCAAATTAGTTCGTTACGCTAAAAAATCTGGAGAGGAGATTAAATAATGGCACAAGTGCAGAATACAAATGCTGCTGCGACTGGATATGTTCCGTCTTTGCAGAAAAAATACAAGGAAGAAATAGTTCCGAGCCTCAAGCAGGATTTCGGCTATAAATCGATCATGCAGGTTCCTAAGCTCGAAAAGATAACCATCAACCAGGGCATAGGCGCTGCTACAGGCGATAAGAAACTTGTTGAGGTTGCGCAGAAAGAACTTACTGCCATTACCGGCCAGAAAGCGATAATGACATATTCCAAAAAGGATATTTCGAACTTCAAATTGAGGAAAGGGACTCCTATCGGAGTAAAAGTGACCCTGCGCGCTTCGAAAATGTACGAATTTTTGGAAAGGCTTATAGCTGTGGCTCTTCCTCGTATCAGGGACTTCAACGGAATTCCTGAAAAATTCGACGGCAGAGGCAACTATACCCTCGGCATAAAGGAACAGATAATTTTCCCTGAAATCGACATCGACAAGATTACGAAAATCATGGGCATGGAAATTACTTTCGTTACCAATGCACGCAGCGATGAAGAGGCTTTCGCTTTGCTGAAAGCATTCGGCCTTCCTTTCAAAAACAGCAAGAAATAATTAAACAGAAGATACAATGGCAAAAGAATCAATGAAGGCGCGCGAAGTAAAACGCGCAAAATTATGTGCCAAATATGCTGAAAAACGCAAAGCTCTGAAAGAAGCCGGCGACTGGGCTGCTTTGGACAAGCTTCCTAAGAATTCAAGTCCGTGCCGTCTGCATAACCGTTGTTCCTTGACCGGAAGACCTAAGGGCTATATGAGAATGTTCGGCATAAGCCGTATCCAGTTCCGTGAAATGGCAAGCAACGGCTTGATTCCGGGCGTGAAAAAGGCAAGTTGGTAGAAACTCAAAATCAATTATTAATAATATTTGGATATCGGGCATATTGAATATGTCGGTTCTAACAAACAAAAATTAAAATGACTGATCCAATTTCAGATTACCTGACAAGAATCAGGAATGCTTATCTCGCAGGACATAAAATAGTAGAAATTCCTGCTTCCAGAATGAAGGCGGAAATGACCAGGGTCCTTCATGAAAAAGGTTATATCCTCAGCTACAAGATAGTTGAAGGGACTCCTTTCAATACTATCAAAATAGCATTGAAGTACCATCCTGAAACTAAGAAGGCTGCGATTAAGAAAATTATCAGGATAAGCAAGCCGGGCCTTAGGAAATACGTAGGCGTTGAAACAATGCCGAGAGTATTGAATGGCTTGGGAATCGCTATTCTGTCTACTTCGAAAGGAATTATCACTGATAAGGAGGCTAAAGATCTCAATGTCGGCGGTGAGGTTCTTTGTTATGTTTACTAGTTGTTAACGATTAAAATTTATTTGAGAATGTCAAGAATAGGAAAAATGCCTGTACACCTTCCAAAAGGGGTTACCTGCACGGTAGAACCCGGTAATGTGGTTAAGGTTAAAGGCCCTCTCGGAGAATTGACTCAGAAAGTCGATGCTGATATTACAGTTACCGTAGAAGGGGATGTAGTTACAGTTAGCAGACCTACGAACCAGCCTCGCCATCGTTCCATGCACGGGCTTTATCGTGCTTTGATAAACAACATGGTGACTGGCGTATCTCACGGCTATACGATCAGGCAGGAGCTTGTAGGGGTAGGTTATCGTGTAGAAGTCAAAGGCCAGGTGTTGGAATTCGGTCTCGGATTCTCGCATGATATTCATTTCATGTTGCCGGCTGAAATCAAGGCAGAAGCCGAAGCAGTAAAGAAAGGAGCAAATCCGGTACTGGTTTTGAAAAGTTATGACAAGCAGCTTCTCGGCATGGTTGCAGCAAAGATTCGCTCATTGCGCAAGCCTGAGCCTTATAAAGGAAAAGGTATTAAATTTGTCGGCGAACAGCTTCGTCGCAAGGCTGGAAAATCTGCGGGCGCTAAATAATTTTGGAGGTAGAGTTATATGGCTTTAAATAAGATAGAAAGAAGAAAAAGAATACATTATCGTATTCGCAAGGTCGTGAATGGGACCGCTGAACAGCCTAGGATGAGCGTTTTCAGAAGCAACAGGCAGATTTATGTTCAGTTCATCGATGATGTAAAAGGCATTACGCTTGCGGCAGCGTCTTCAATGGATAAGGAAGTTGCAGAAGCTGTCAAAGGCAAAACCGGTAAAGAAGCAGCTGCTATTGTGGGCAAGCTCGCTGCTGAAAGGGCTATTGCAAAAGGCATTTCCCGCGTATGTTTCGACAGGGGAGGCTATTTGTATCATGGCAGAGTTAAAAGTTTGGCAGATGCTGCCCGCGAGGGTGGTCTTAAATTCTAATGACTATGGCAAATATGAATCTTAAAAGAGTAAAAACGACAGATCTTGTTTTAGTTGACAGGTTAGTAGCCGTTCAGAGGGTTACCAAAGTGACTAAAGGCGGCCGTCATTTCAGTTTCGCAGCAATCGTGGTTGTCGGCGATGAAAAAGGCGTTGTAGGCTATGGTCTTGGAAAGGCTAATGAAGTGACCACCGCGATAGCAAAGGGCGTAGAAGACGCAAAGAAGAACCTCATACGTGTTCCTCTTAACAAAACTACGATTCCTCACGAGCAGGAAGCGAAGTTCGGCGGCGCGCGCGTGTTCATGAAACCGGCAGCTCCCGGTACAGGAGTAAAGGCCGGCGGTGCAATGCGTGCAGTGTTCGAATCAGTGGGAATACATGATGTCATGGCTAAATCCAAAGGATCTTCCAATCCTCACAATCTCGTCAAGGCTACAATAGCCGCTTTGGCTGAAATGCGCGACGCATATACGATTGCAGGGGTACGCGGAATACCTATGAGTAGAGTTTTTAAAGGTTAAGGAGGTTTCACTAATGGCAAAAGTTAGATTGACTCAGGTAAAAAGCAAAAACGGAGCTACTAAAAGGCAAAGAGCTAATTTGCAGTCTTTGGGTCTCCGCAGGATTCACCAGTCTGTAGAAGTGGAATTAAATCCAGTATCCAAAGGAATGATCGATAAGGTTGCACATCTTATCACAGTAGAAGAAATCAGCTAACAGTGGAGGATAGAATAATGAAATTACATACATTAAAACCAGCTCCAGGCTCTATTAAGAGAGAAAAGAGGATAGGTCGCGGCGAAGGATCCGGTCATGGCGGAACTTCTACGCGTGGACACAAGGGAGCGAAATCACGTTCCGGTTATTCACGCAAAATCGGATTCGAAGGAGGTCAGATGCCTATACAGAGACGTTTGCCTAAATTCGGATTCAATAGCCCTAACAGGGTGGAATACAAAGTGATAAATTTGTCGTCCATCCAAGCTTTGGTTGACAAGTATTCTTTGGATACTATTACCATCGATACATTGATTGAAAAGGGAATGGTTTCATCTAAGGATTTGGTGAAGATTTTGGGAAATGGAGAGTTGACTTCTAAAATTAACGTAACCGCACATGCGTTCTCTGAATCTGCCAAAAGCAAGATTGAGGCTAAAGAAGGCACTGTGACCATAATCTAAGTCCGATGAAGAAATTTATTGAAACAATAAAGAATATTTTCAAAATTGAAGAACTGCGTAAAAGGATTGGTTATACGATCCTTTTACTGCTGGTCTATAGGCTCGGCTCGTTTATCGTTTTGCCGGGCATAGATCCGACGCAGTTGTCGAATTTGCAGGATCAGGCTTCAGAAGGCCTTTTGAGCTTGTTGAACATGTTCTCAGGAGGAGCCTTCGGAAATGCTTCCATTTTTGCATTGGGAGTGATGCCGTACATCTCTGCATCTATCGTAATTCAACTTTTGGGCATAATGATTCCATATTTCCAAAGGCTTCAGCGCGAAGGAGAAAGCGGAAGGAGAAAAATGAACCAATGGACTCGTTATCTCACAATTGTCATCCTTGCCATTCAGGGCCCGGCATACCTTACAAACCTTCATGCCCAGCTTCCTGAATCAGCATTTTTGGCACAAGGATTCGCATTTAATTTGATGGCTACCATAATACTCATTGGCGGCACCATGTTCGTTATGTGGATGGGCGAACGCATTACTGATCGCGGCTTAGGTAATGGAATCTCCCTCATAATCATGGTAGGTATTATAGCACGTCTCCCATATGCGATAACCGCTGAAATAGGTTCGAGGCTTTCACAATCCGCAGGCGGCGGAGTTCTTATGTTCATCATAGAAATGATAGTCCTCTTCCTTATTTTCATTGCAACGATCGCACTTGTGCAGGGCGTAAGGAAGATACCTGTGCAGTATGCCAAGAGGATTGTAGGTAATAAGCAGTACGGCGGTGTCCGTCAGTACATACCGCTAAAGATAAATGCAGCTGGTGTGATGCCTATTATCTTTGCGCAGGCACTGATGTTGTTGCCGTTGGTATTTGCAAATTTTGATTCTACACGTGGTTTAGCGGCTGTATTGGGTGATTATACAGGTTTCTGGTATAATTTCATCTTCGCTCTTCTTGTCATCGCCTTCACTTACTTCTATACGGCAGTGACTGTAAGGCCTTCGCAAATGGCGGAAGACATGAAGAAGAACGGCGGTTTCATTCCAGGCGTAAAACCGGGCAAGAAAACGGAAGAATATCTGGATTCAGTAATGTCGAAAATCACATTGCCGGGTTCGATCTTCCTCGCTATCGTAGCGATTCTTCCTGCTTTTGCGATGATACTCGGAGTGAACAACCAGTTTGCTCAATTTTTCGGCGGCACTTCGCTTCTTATTCTTGTAGGCGTGGTCCTCGATACGTTGCAGCAGATTGAAAGCCATCTCCTGATGCGCCACTATGACGGATTGATGAAAACGGGACGACTCAAAGGCCGTTCGGGGATGTAAAAGGATTTAATAGGTTCTTTGAATATGGTAAAACTTAAAACCGAAGAGGACTTGGTTTATATGCGCGAGAATGCGATTCTCGTATCAAAGACTCTTGCTTATGTCGGTAAATTGATCGCTCCCGGCGTGACTACGCTGGCGTTGAACGACGCGGCCGAGAAATTTATCAGGGATAACGGAGCAGAACCGGGTTTTCTTGGGTATGGCGGGTTCCCTTACACTCTGTGTATCTCCGTGAACGACCAGGTCGTGCACGGATTTCCATCAGGCTATGCCTTGAAGGAAGGTGATATAGTTTCTGTGGATTGCGGAACCAAAATGAAAGGCTTCAACGGTGATTCCGCCTATACGTTCCCTGTGGGGAATATATCGGAAGATACCCGGAAGTTGCTGGATGTCACTAAGCAGTCCCTTTATAAAGGGATTGAGAAAGCTGTGGCTGGCAATCGTATCGGCGATATAGGCCATGCCATACAGCAATATGTTGAAGGCTATGGCTACTCTGTGGTCCGCGAAATGGTCGGACACGGAATAGGTAGAAGTTTGCATGAAGCTCCAGAGGTTCCGAACTACGGTGCTGCCGGACATGGCAAGAAATTGCTGCCAGGAATGGTGATATGCATAGAGCCGATGATAAATGCCGGGAAAAAGGACATTTATCTCGATGATAACGATTGGACGGTTTCTACAAGGGACGGTTCAAATTCGGCTCATTTCGAACTCACTGTCCATATTACCGAAGGTGCCCCGGAAGTTTTATCTACATTTGAATTTATTGAAAACGATATTAAATTATAAGGTTAGTCTTATGCCGAAACAATCAGCGATAGAAAAGGACGGAACGATAATTGAAGCATTGTCCAATGCGATGTTCAGAGTCGAACTGGACAACGGCCATGTCATAATCGCCCATATTTCAGGGAAGATGCGCATGCATTACATAAAAATACTTCCCGGCGACAAAGTTCGGGTAGAAATGTCACCTTATGATTTGACAAAAGGAAGAATTTCTTTCAGATACAAGTAAAAAAATCAAAGCAATGAAAGTAAAAGCATCAATAAAGAAACGTAGCGAGGATTGCAAAATCGTAAAGCGCAAAGGCCGTCTTTATATTATATGCAAGAAAAATCCTAAATTCAAAATGCGTCAGGGTTAATTGTTAATTTGTTAAAAAAAGGAAATAGATATGGCACGTATAGCCGGAGTTGATTTACCAAAAAATAAACGTGGGGAAATAGGTCTTACCTATATCTACGGAATCGGTCGCAGTTCTGCAAGAAAGATTCTTGACAAAACCGGTATAGATTATAATATAAAGGTACAGGACTGGAATGATGACCAGATAGCTGCAATAAGATCTGTGATTGCGGCAGAATACAAAATCGAAGGAGAGCTTCGTTCGACTGTCCAGATGAATATCAAGCGTCTGATGGATATCGGATGCTACAGGGGTATCCGTCATCGTAACGGCCTTCCTGTTCGCGGCCAAAGCACGAAGAACAACGCCCGTACACGCAAGGGAAAGAAGAAGACCGTGGCTAATAAGAAAAAAGCAACTAAATAGTTAGAACCTAAAGATTATGGCAAAGAAAACTGGTGTAACAAGTAAAAAAAGAGTCGTTAAGGTAGAAGCTTACGGACAGGCTCATATTTCATCGACTTTTAATAATGTGATCGTTACGATTACAAATAATGATGGTCAGGTCATAAGCTGGTCTTCAGCAGGTAAAATGGGTTTCAGAGGTTCTAAGAAGAATACTCCGTATGCGGCTCAGGTTGCTGCTGCAGATTGTGCTAAAACGGCTTTCGATTTGGGCTTGAGAAAAGTCAAGGCTTATGTGAAAGGCCCAGGCGCAGGCAGGGAATCTGCTATCCGTACTATTCACGGTGCAGGAATTGAAGTTACTGAGATAATCGACGTGACTCCTCTTCCTCATAACGGATGTCGTCCAAAAGGACGCCGTAGAGTTTAATCTTTAATTAACGGTTTTAAAGTATTTAGAAATTATGGCAAGATATACTGGAGCTACTACTAAGATAGCCCGCAAATTCGGCGAACCGATATTCGGTCCAGATAAGAGTTACGAAAGAAAAAATTATCCTCCAGGACAGCACGGGTTGGCCAAAAAACGCAAAAAGAGCTCTGAATACGGAACTCAGCTTAAAGAAAAGCAGAAAGTGAAATATATGTACGGTGTCCTCGAAAGGCAGTTCCGCAACACTTACGAACGTGCTTCCAAAATGAAGGGCCGCAAGGGTGAAAACCTGATCGTGTTGCTCGAAAGCCGCTTGGACAATATCGTTTACAGGCTTGGAATAGCTCCTACGAGGGCAGCTGCAAGGCAGCTTGTCAACCACAAGCACATAGTTGTTGACGGAGTAGTCTGCAATATCCCTTCAGCTCAGATCAAACCGGGTTCCGTCATAGGAGTTCGTGAAAGATCAAAGAGCCTTGAAGTCATTCAGGACAATGCCAAGGGTGCATGCAAGTACTCATGGCTGGAATGGGACCCTGCTTCCCTGAGCGGCAAGTACCTCAATTTCCCTGAAAGGACCGAGATTCCAGAAACGATTAACGAACAGTTGATTGTAGAACTTTACTCTAAATAATAATTCTTGCTTGTAGCGCAACACTAATAATAAACAAAATGGCAATTTTAGCATTTCAAAAACCGGATAAGGTAATTATGCTTGATGCTACCGATACTTTCGGGAGGTTCGAATTCCGCCCATTGGAGCCGGGATACGGAATAACCGTAGGTAACGCACTGCGTCGCATTCTATTATCTGCATTAGAGGGCTTTGCAATCACTTCTATCAAGATACAGGGAGTGGATCATGAATTCGATACTATCCCGGGTGTCATTGAAAGCGTGGTTGATATTGTCCTGAACTTGAAGCAGGTCAGATTCAAGAAACTTGTGGAAGAAGCGAATGGCGAGACAGTGACTGTATCTGTTAGTGGTAAGCAAGATTTTACGGCTGAAGATATATCCAAGCAGTTAACTTCATTCAAAGTATTGAATCCTGAATTGCATATTTGCTCCATGGAGCCGTCTGTCAATCTCAGCATAACGATGACAATCGGCAAAGGCAGGGGATTTGTTCCTGCCGACGAGAATAAAGTGGACGGCGCTCCTTTCGGAACAATTGCGATTGATTCGATATTTACACCTATCAAGAATGTCAATTTCAGGGTATCCGATTGGCGTGTGGAACAGAAAACCGACTACGAGAAACTGGATATTGAAATTACGACGGACGGATCCATTCATCCAAAGGACGCGCTTAAAGAAGCGGCGAAGATTCTTATCCACCATTTCATGCTTTTCTCTGACGAGAAGATAACTCTTGAAACTCCTCAGGAAAAGGTAAGCAATGAACTTGATGAAGAATCGTTGAGAATGAGGCATCTCCTTTTGACCAAGTTGTCGGATATGGAGCTTTCGGTAAGGGCGTTGAACTGCCTGAAAGCCGCAAATATCGATACGTTCGCGGATTTGGTGTCATTGCAGAGGAATGAACTTATGAAGTTTAGGAATTTCGGAAAGAAATCATTGAGCGAAATAGACAATCTGGTAGAAAGGTTGAAGCTAAACTTCGGAATGGATGTTTCCAAGTATAATATTGAAGTCAAAAAAAAACGAATAGATAACGATTATGAGGCATAATAAATCATTTAACCATTTGGGTCGTAAATCAGGGCATCGCAAGGCATTGCTCGCGAATATGGCTACATCTCTTATTTTGCACAAACGAATAGAGACCACCTTGGCCAAGGCTAAAGCTTTGCGGGTTTATGTAGAGCCGTTAATTACCAAAGGCAAGGAAGATACGACTCATTCACGCCGTGTCGTATTCAGCTATCTGAAACAAAAAGAAGCAGTTACTGAATTGTTCCGCGTAATCGCCCCTAAGATTGCAGACAGGCCGGGCGGATATACGAGAATCCTTAAAACAGGTTTCCGTAAAGGAGATGCCGCTGACATGGCGATTATCGAATTGGTGGATTTCAATGAATCGGCTATGGCAGCTGCGGTTAAGAAAGAAGAAAAGAAACCTTCAACACGCAGAAGCCGCTCGAAGAAATCATCGGCAAAAGTTGAAGAACAGCAGCCGGAGGCAGTTGCAGAAAACAAGGCTGAGTAATCGGCTTAGTTTCCTGACGACTGTCGGAATAGAAACCATAGAAGCCGCGTAGCAGGCTTCCGAATATAAAAGCCGTCCCCGTTGCATTTGATTGCAGCGGGGACAGTTCTTTTTGTATAAGGCAATGTGTTAATTATACGAGTTTTACCAACTATTTTCGACGGCATTGACTGATTTAATAAGACATGCGGTAATTGCCGAGCCGTTTTTTGGCATCAACGGAAAATCCATGTTGATTTATGGGGGAGGCGAGAAACAGGAAATGTATGCTTTCATAGATTTCTCGCCAATATACGGTTCAACGAAGAGCATGCTTTCCCTTCCCCGACCAATTGCATTTTCGATGAATGGGGGGTATAAGGAAGGCGGCATGCCTGCTATTCTTTGAATGCCGTGGCTCCCCTGAAAAAGAACTCCCCGTCGCATGAGTCATATAATACGTCGGATAGGACAAGCCGTCCCTTAGGCAAAACTTCGAAATAATAATACACCCCGTCTTCCCTTACTTCGCGGTAATAAGAGAATCCGAATCCCGTATCGACATAGGAGCGTTCATCGATTGGCCTGTAATTGGATGAGAATGCCCCTTTCATGACAATGTTGTCCATGTACAGGGGAGAATACGTAGTATAGGCGAGCCTGTCCGTGTTTCCTTTTTTTATGATTTCCGTATGGCATCTTATGCCGTTGTAATTGGCATGCAGGCTGTCGACACGTACTTTGCTTTTTGAATGCACGGTTACGGTCAGTTCGTGTTTTCCTGTGTTTTCTATCCAGATTCCGTTTTTGTCGCTTACTGTCTTTTCCCATACGGAAGATGCTTCGCATTTGTATCCCGTGCCGTTTATTGAGAATCTGGAAGGTTGCGGCTTCCCTGCAATCCCGAGCACGAGCATGGATGCCTTGAGCGATGAAAGGGCTGTTCCCCATTCATATAAGGAACGCTGCATGAGAATCCACCGGTATATTCCTGATGCTATCTCCTTGTCCCCGTGCTTGTGGAACAAGTTCCACAAATCCATGTGGGCTGTCAGTTCCATGTCGAAATCGCCCGGGACCTCCGATGCATTGGGGAAAATTATATAGTCTCCAGTGCGTTTCATGTATCCTTTCAGCGAAGCGATTGCGGATTCGTACAGATCCGCGTTGCCCGTCCTGCCGGCAATGGTAGCAATATAGAACAGCTTTCTCGGGGTCGCGTCTTTCGTCCCGTTCTCGTAAATGGCATGCAAGGCGGTTTCATAGTTTTTCAACGCCTGTTTCCCGATCGGGATATGCCCGTAGGCCGTGCGTGTCGCGAGATATTGCAGGATCGCATAATCCGGCTCAGATGCCTGGTATTCCGAGTATCTTGAAAAATCATTGTCGATATACCTTACCGCTTTTAGGATTGCATCTTCCGCTTTTTCCGAATATTCTTTATCGAATGCCGACAATGCGCAAGACTCTTGCAGGAACATCATTGTCATTTTTGCCGAAGACGCCATTCCTTTTATCCATGAGAACCCTCCGTCTTCATTCATGTAGCTTGATATTTTGTCGAATCCTATCTTTTCACGGCTTGAGCTTGCGCCTATCATCTTGTTGGCTTCCATGTAGTCCATGATTCTCGACGAAACGAATGCCGGAAAAACCACGGTGAATGCAGGAGATTTTTTAAGGCTTAATGCGGAGACGGTTTCCCTTATCATTTCGACGGGGGAAAAGACTTTTACCGTCAGTTCCTTCATGTCCCCGGCTCCGATCGAGTCGATGCGGATGCGTTCGCCGGGACCGGCCAGAAATGTCCTGGCGGATATCATATCTTCGTAAACAGGAAGTATCTTTATTTTCCTCGCTTCCCCGTCGCAGATGCTCTTTCCTCCGTCTATGCTGAGCGTATAACTTATCGAGAGATGTCCATGGCAATCGGACGGGACTTCGAATATGCATTTAAAAGAGCAGTCCGAAGTCACGTTCCTTGCGATATAATCCTTGCCCGTGATGGCTCTCGGTTTTGAATCGGCTTGCATGTGATTTCCGCTTGCAACGGGGATTTCATAATCGCGTTTTTCAAATTCCGCAAGAGTGAACGGCACATCGTTTCCGTCATTGTCGGTTATGTTTACGCTGAACAGCATGTCGACCGGATACGGGGTATTGTTTACTCCGCTTATTACAAGTTCCGGCTTTTCGCGCTGGACGAGGGTTTTCGGCGGATTCGAGCGTACAAGGCAGTCCTTGCTCACATTGAGGCTGCGGATCAGCGTGTCGGCGGCCATCTCCTCGGTATGCGCCAGTAGCAGCATCCTGAAATCCGAAAGAAGGTCTCCTCCCTCGATTTCGAATTCCGCCATGCCGTTTTCATCGGTTTCCAGGCTTGTCGCCACAAAAAGGGATTCGTCGAAATCGTCGCGCAGTTCAAGGGCTCCGGATTCGTTTACGGAAAAATCCGAATCATGAGGTATTTCTTCAGGCTCTGAAATGCTTGCCTGGATTTTCCTGGCAGAAGGCGCGGCTGAAAGAGCACCGTTATCCGCCATTGCCGACTCCGTTTTTACGGCGTATGACGGCGAAATGGAGAAATTCAGATACGGGACTGGATCGTAGGAATATCCCGGATATATGAATAAGGAATTCGCGCCCATACGGTCCAATGACGAATTGTATGCCGTTATCATGAATTGCGCCTTTGCGGGATTTCCGTTTTCATCGGTGACTTTTATCCTGACCGTGTTTTTCTGGCCGCTGCCGAGCTTGTCCCTCCAGCCATGCAATGTCGCGAATATTTTTCCTTCATCGGTTTTCCTTGTAATGTACCTGACATGCCTGGATATTTCGCCGTTTTTTACGGCAAGGGCTGAAAATGCGATGCGGTCCGGGTAGTCTGCCGGATAATCCCATTTAAATGTCGAAATCCCGTAGCCGAGAGGAATAATTCCCGAATCGAGTTTTTCTCCTTTTCCGAAAAACTCGTACAGGAGAAAAACCGTGTCTTTTGCGGAAGTAGCGAAAGTCATTTCTATAGGTTCATCCTCTGCTATGGTGTCGGCTTTCAGCATGGCGACTAAAACGGTGTCGAGGCTTCCGGGCAATTTTCCGGAAGGAATGTCTATGTAATAGAAGCCTGTGCTGCAATCTGTTTTATGGCCGTTTTTTTCAGCGCATGCGTGCAGCACGTACTTTCCGCTCCCTTTCATGAATCCTGCAAGGTCGATGTCTTCTCCTGAATGCGCTGCCGTTTCCGCAATCAGGTTGCCGGGAGCAATGCTTTCACGGTAGATGGAAACTTTGGCCTGCGAATTTATCTCAGAAGAATTGTATCCGCTTACACGAATGGAAGCTGACGGCCTGCCATAGGATGATACGGCCCGGCTTATGTCCGCGTGGATGAATACAGGGTCGTCGGCTATGGTCAGATCCAGTGTCTTTGAAAGATATTCCCCGTCGAACGTATAATGGAAAACTTCTATGCCTATCCTGAAACTTTCGAGTTCCCCATGGCTTGAAAGTTCTGAAAACGGGACGCTGTTCCTGTTAAGAATGTCGATGGCCATGTCGTGGAGCGGGAACTTGAATTCGAATGCTCCCGTGGAATCCGTGAATCCGTAGTCTTCGTATTCCAATGACAATTCCTTGTGAGGTATTTTGTAAGTCCCGTTTATGACATATCCTTTTACCTGCATCCTGCAATCTATCATCAATCTTGAAACATTGTTCCCTACGCAGGATTCGAGATGCCCTGAAATCACGGCGGTATCTTTCGGGGAAAGCGCGTAGTCCGAATCGTCCAATTTCAATTCGAATACGGGGACGTAGTATTCTTCTATCCTGAATGCCGTCGAGCCTGTTATCATGTTTCCGCCGCATTCCCTCGCCCTTACGACGTATCTTCCCGGCCTTGCCCCGGGTTCTGTACGGAACGTCCAGGAGACCGAGCCGAAGTCGTCGGTCTCGATGATGGTATCGGCGACCATATCCCCTCTTGGATCGGTTATTTCCATTTTAAGCAGGGCTCCTTTTACGGCATTCCTTTTTTCTCCGGCAGTTTCATATAAAATCGCTTTGGCGGTGACCGGTTCTCCGCTGCGGTAAAGTTTCCTGTCTGTAAAGACCTGGGATTTTTTTGCAACCGGCGTGCTTGCGGCTTTTCTTGCTTCCATCGAGACGGGGACTATGGCGGAATAGGTGTCGCTGCCGCCCGGCACGGTGATGTTCATATACGAATATCCGTTAGCCGGGACTGCCGTGAATCCTGAAAGCCTCAGCCTCATGGTGTCCGTAAGTTTTAATTCGTCAAGCCCGGTTTCTTTTGACAGGTAAGAATATAAGTTGACTATTGCGTCTTCAATCGGCCTGCCGCTCCTTGAGTCGGCTGCGTATATCTCAAGGCCTTTTCCGGTATTTCGGTAGGAATAGAAAATGTCGGTTACCGAGACCTGGCATAGGCTTTTTGCATTGCCGCTTTCAGCGCGGATTATATAGTTGCCGCATGGTTGGGCCGGCAAGGACATCTCAAAAGTCCTGTCCTGCGCGAATCGGCAGCCTATGCCTGACGTGTCGGTCCTTTCCGTCAGCTCGCAGTGCCGGAGATAGTCTTCGATATTTCTGAACCGGACGAGCCTTAGGCTGTCAGGTATCCTGTAAACATCTATGCGCAGGCTTTCTATATTCCTTGCATGAATCCGCAGGCGTATTTTTTCTGCCGTGTTGCAGACATGGGATTCCGGATATGCGAATACGGACTTGTCCGCAAGGCTCTCGGTGATCTTTAGTATGCCCGAATTGATTTTTTCCAATTCTTTGCGTGAAGAAAGCGATATTTTTTCATATGCGCGTTTCCCGAAATCGTAGGCCGCCCTGCATAATTCGCCCCTTTCCCTCTCGTCTTCTTTCAAATCGGCAGCCTTTATCTCGTTTACGAGCCTGGCATATGCAAGCGGGGCGAAAAACTCCAAATTGTCGTTCAGGAAAAGCTTCTCGTTGATCTTTTCCACTATCGCTCCCGGGTTGTCATAGAACACTGCCGCAAGATAGTCCGTGAAATACATTCCTTTTATGTATTTGTCCGAAATCCCGATTCCTGCAAGTTTTTCCAGCAGTTCTATTTTTAACGAGGGGCTGTCGGTGCAGTCCAGAATCGCAAGCATGCATGCTTCGTTCAGGAATTCCGGCGTATAGTCCTTGGGCACCTTGTACAGGTCGAAAACCATTGGGAAGTATTCCGTTCCGCTTTTGTCAGTACTGCCTGTCCTTTCCGCCATGCCTGCGACCCAGTTCAAGGTATAATCGGGACCGTAGTCGTCGTCCCTGTTTATAAGTCCTTTTTGTTCATAGTATCTTGCGAACAGGGAATAGAGCATTTCCCCTTTTTCGCTTCCAGAAAAGGACAGCATCTGTTTTGTGACTATGTATGACGGATCGTCGTTCCTGTCTATCCTGAGCGCGGCTTCCATGAAAATTTTCATGAAATAGAGGTTCTGCATGAAATATTCAGTGTCGTTTTCGCCGTGCGCGCAACTGTCAAGCTCATTGAGGCATTTCCATGCGAATTCTTTTTCCAAAAGAGGATTGTTGCCTATTTCTTCGAGTTGTTCCAGTTTGCCGTAAAAATCGAAATCTCCGGCACATGCTCCCGCATGACCTGCTATAAGCATCAGCAGGCACGCTGCTGCGGTTGCCACGGTTTTGGATAGTCTGCCCATATTAAATTAATAAGATTTTAATGTGTCCGAGTACAAAAATCATACTATAAATTTTTAACTTTGTGTCATATGAATTCTTGCAATTAACTGCAAAATAAGGCCCGCTGCCGCGATTCGAGTTCATGCCGGCGCCTTTTCGCGTGTTCGTTGCAAACAAAATCTAAAATATGAAAGATACGACCTTATTGATTTTAGCTGCCGGAATGGGCAGCCGCTATGGAGGATTGAAGCAAGTGGACCCTGTAGGGCCTTCAGGAGAGACGATTATGGACTATTCGATTTACGATGCCGTCGAGGCCGGTTTTACGAAAGTCGTCTTTGTCGTCAGGGAATTTTTCAAGGAAGAGTTCAGGAAATTGGTCATGTCCAAATATTCCGGCTCGATAAATATCGAATTCGTGACGCAGGAGATAAATTATCTGCCTGAGGGAATTGACTATAATAAGGAAAGGACGAAGCCTTGGGGCACGGCGCATGCCGTTCTTATGGCCAAAGACGTGATCCGCGAACCTTTTGCCGTAATAAATGCCGATGACTTCTACGGAAGGGATTCCTTTAACGTGTTGCATCGTTTTCTTTCCGGCAATTCGGAATCGGCAGGGAAATATTCCATGGTGGGTTTCAAAATCAAAAACACCCTTTCCGAAAGCGGGGGAGTGTCTCGCGGAATATGTTCGGAAGACGAAAACCATTTTCTGACATCCGTGGAAGAGCATCATAGGATTGCACGCGAAGGCGATACGATCACCGGGCTCGACTCCCAGGGGAAAAAGGTGATTCTCGAACCGGACCGCCCTGTCTCGATGAACATGTGGGGCTTTACTCCTGATTTCTTCGGCAATATTGAAAGGGCTTTTCTCGATTTCCTTGAAAAGAACGGGCAGCGGCTCGATTCGGAATTCTATATCCCGTATGTTGTCAACGAGATGCTTAAAGAAGGCAGGGCTACGGTGGAAGTACTTAAAACCGATTCGGAATGGTTCGGCGTTACATATAAGGAGGACAGGCCTTCGGTTGTGGCCCAACTGAAGAATCTTGCCGACAAAGGGGTTTATCCTACTCCTGTTTTCAAATTGTAATCACGGAAAATATATCGGCATGTAGCCTTTGAGTGGAGTGTGTCGGGCATTGGTTGCCCGGCGCATTCCATTTTTTAATTTATTTTTCTTTTGTTCATAATTTTTTACTATATTTGAGGCAGAAGTAGCATGCTAATAAATATTAACCTATAAAAATATGACGATTATGAAAACAATTAGAACCATGGTTGCATCGATAATATTGCCGGCGGCGTTGTTTATCGGTTGCGACCAGCTTGAAGGAATTTTGAAATCGCCTGAATTGGATTTGGGCGACGGATTGGTGGAAGTTCCCGCAGCGGGCGGCCCTGCTGAAATCGCATATACGCTGGAAAATGCCGTTGACGGCGAAGAACTCGTGATCGCGCCTGAAAGCGGATGCGATTGGCTTTACGGATTCGAGGCCGGCGAAAGGACCATAACCTTCAATGCCGATCCGAATGAGGGCGAAAGGGCAAGGGAAGCCGAGGTGAGCGTGTCTTATATGGACATAAGCGAAACGTTTACTGTAAGGCAGTTCGCGGGCCAGACGTCGCTTTCGTTTGTCGATGACTCCTTGCGCGTTCCTGCCGAAGGAGGAGATTTCACGGTGTCCTACAGGCTTGAGACTACGGCGACCAATGCGGAACTTGTAGTCGAGGCGGATGAATGGATTACGGGAATCGACGACAGCACCCTGGGCAAGTTGTCGTTCAAGGCAAGGGCCAACACGTCCGTGGCAGAGAGGATAGGCTCGATAACCATATCCTTTGCCGGCGAAGAGGATTCGATGGAGATAATTCAGGACGGGAAGGAAGCTGAAGAAGAACCTGAAGAAGTCACTTTCGAATTCGCGGACATGGCGATCGCCGAGACAAGCGTTACATTCAGTTTGATTCCGAGCGATCTTGAAATGCCATATACCGTAATGTTGATTACCAAAGAGATCTATACTACGGATGAAGAGCTTTTCCTGAATGTGGTATATTCTTACGAGTCGCTTGCGGAATCTTACGGAATGACTTTGGAAGAATTGCTTTCCCAGCCGGGATACTTGCTGACAGGCCGTCAGGATGTTTTGGGATTTAAGAATCTGACTCCTGACACCGATTACATTGCATTCGCGGTCGGCATGAACGTAAGCGGGGAGCAGCTGTCTCCTATAAGCAAGGCTGAATTCCGTACCGAAGCTGTTGAATTCGTCGACATGACATTCGAAATAACTATTGATGTCAACGGTCTCGATGCCAGCATCAATGTAGTGCCGTCCGACACGACCAGGTATTGGTATCCTATGATTTTGGAAGCTTCCGAGTTCAATTCATACGGCATGACATGGGAAGACCTGATACAGGCGCAGATCGATTATTATGTGAGTGAATATGGCGCATACGGATACACTGTCGACCAGATTGTCTCTGAAATATGTTCTATAGGGGGAGGAACAATGTACATGTCTACTCCTGATGAAAATACGGAATACATCTTTGCAGTAGCGGCCGTGGATCTTATGACGGGACTTGTGTCGAGCAGCGCCAGTGCGAAGACTTTCTCGTCTGGAGAATTGGAGCTCATGGATGTAGAGGTGGCTGTGACTTTCGACAAATATTATAACGGGACAGAACTTGAGTCCGCAGATCCTGAGAATTGGTCCGGTGCTTCCGATTTGGCGGTCCTTCCTGTATCATTTGAAGTAGTTACAGGAGAAACTGAAGCAATCGCGGCAGTATTGTTCAGCGGCAATCTAATGGACGAACAGGAGTATAACGATGCTCTTCTTGCGTATAATATACAGCAAAGCGGAGCCTTGGTCCTTCCGGGAGTCATGAATTATTTGTTGCCTTTTGATACTGAATGCACTCTCTTGGCAGCAGGTTATAACCAGGAGGACGGGTCGCTCGGAAAGATTTGCCGCGCATATGTGGCTCCGCTGTCGGAAAGCGGATGTTCTCCTGCGGAAGAACTTCTTGAAGCATCATCGCAATCCATGGTCGGGCCTCGTGCGGTCGCATACAGCCAGAA
Organism: uncultured Bacteroidales bacterium; assembly: GCA_944322605.1. GTDB lineage: Bacteria > Bacteroidota > Bacteroidia > Bacteroidales > UBA932 > CALUPD01. Next base: position 272,496 of record CALUPD010000037.1, read on the forward strand.
AATGGCCGATGTCAAAAGAATCGAAGTTTCCGACATGTCTTTCATGTCTTCAAAGATGAATTCCCCGCGCCTTTTGAATATAGCGAAATAGTCAAAAGCATGTAAGAATATAATCAAAGGAGCCGTATCGATTTGGTGCGGCTTCTTTAATGTTTTATGGAAATGATTGTCTTATAAATAATAATGAAGCGCATGAAAAAGGTATTGATAACGGGCGCTACTTCCGGGATCGGCAGGTCTCTCGCGCTGAAATATCTTCAAGCCGGGAATATCGTCGGAATAACCGGAAGGAGAGCAGAGTTGCTGGAAGAAATAAAGTCGCAGTATCCGGAGCGGACGTTTGTTTCGGCTTTCGATGTTACCGACAGGGTGGCTTGTGAAAAATCCATAGACGGACTTTGCGAGGCCATGGGCGGAGTCGACCTGTTCATATATAATTCCGGATACGGGAAATCTACAAAGGATCTTGATCCGGAAATAGAGTCGAGGACGGTCGATGTGAATGTTTCCGGTTTCGTGACGGCAGTGAATCACATGTTCTGTTATTTCGTGAAAAACGGAATCAGGGGCCATATCGCGGCAACAAGTTCCGTCGCGTCCACAAAAGGGCTCGGGGCGGCTCCTGCCTATTCGGCGACAAAGAAATTCATAGCGGTCTACATGGAAGCGTTGGAGCAGAAATCGGCCATGATAGGAGCCGGGCTGAAATTCACTACGATAAAGCCCGGTTTCATAGATACGGATTTTATAAAGGGGGATTCGTATCCGCTTACGATGGACAAGGAATACGCCGTCAGAAGGATATATCGTGCGATAGAGCGTGGCAAGCGTGTGAAAATCATCGACTGGAGATGGTCCGTCGTGGTTTCTTTGTGGAGGCTTATCCCGCGCTGGCTGTGGGTAAGGCTTAGAATCAGTTGAAAAATAAAATAAAAGGATTAACTTTGTCATCCGGTATAAACAATCCATCTAATCATGAGTACAAAATATATATTCGTTTCGGGAGGCGTTACATCTTCCCTCGGCAAAGGCATTATTTCCGCTTCGCTGGCCAAATTGTTGCAGGCCAGAAAACTCAGAGTGACAATACAGAAATTCGACCCGTATATAAATATTGACCCGGGTACGTTGAATCCTTACGAGCACGGAGAATGCTATGTCACGGAAGACGGGGCTGAAACCGATTTGGACCTCGGGCATTACGAGAGGTTTCTCAATGTCTATACGTCCAAGGCGAATAATGTGACTACCGGAAGAATATACAGGTCCGTCATTCATAAGGAGCGTGAAGGCGCGTATCTCGGAAAGACGGTGCAGATTGTGCCTCATATAACCGACGAGATCAAAAGGAGGATGCTCCTTCTCGGCCAGACCGGAGATTATGATGTGATTATTACGGAGTTGGGCGGAACAGTCGGCGATATAGAATCCCTGCCGTTCGTGGAGGCGGTGAGGCAGCTGCAATGGGAATTGCCGAAAGAGGATTGCGTATTGATACATCTTACCCTTGTGCCTTACCTGAGCGCGGCGAAGGAACTTAAGACAAAGCCGACCCAGCATTCTGTCAGGACATTGCAGCAGAACGGCCTGCAACCGGACGTAATCGTTTGCCGTACAGAACATCCTATTCCGATGGAAATGAGGAAGAAGGTGGCCCTGTTCTGCAACGTCAAGCCTAATGCCGTGATTGAATCCATAGACGCCAGCAGCATTTATGAAGTCCCTCTTACCATGATGAAAGAGAAACTCGATGAAATCGTCATGGAAAAGATGCATTTGGAAGGGCTTCCCGAACCTGACATGACAAAATGGAACGATTTCCTGCACAAGCTGTTCAATCCTGAGCAGGAGGTGGATATCGCCCTTGTAGGGAAATATGTCGAGTTGCAGGACGCATACAAGTCGATTCTTGAGTCGTTCATACATGCCGGCGCGGAAAACAAATGCAAGGTGAAAGTGCATTATGTCCATAGCGAGTATATCGATGCTTCCAACGTGGCCGAGAAACTGCAAGGAATGTCCGGCATATTGGTGGCTCCGGGATTCGGGGAACGCGGCATAGAAGGAAAAATCGAGGCGGTGAGGTACGCGAGGGAAAACAAGATACCGTTTTTCGGCATATGCCTCGGCATGCAGATGGCCGTAATAGAATATGCAAGGAATGTCCTGGGACTGAAGGACGCCATGTCTTCGGAAGTAAGGCCGAATACTCCTGTTCCTGTCATAGACCTTATGGAAGATCAGAAGAGCCTTACCGCGAAAGGCGGCACGATGAGGCTTGGCGCGTACAGGTGCAAAATAGAAGAAGGCTCTCTTGCCCATAAGATTTATGGCAAGACTGAAATTTCAGAACGCCACAGGCACAGGTACGAGGTTAATGACAATTATGTGAAGGCCCTTGTGGACGCCGGCCTGAGGACTTCGGGGAAAAATCCTGAAACCGGACTGGTGGAAATAGTGGAACTTCCGGACCATCCGTTTTTCATAGGGGTGCAGTTCCATCCTGAATTGAAGAGCACGCCGGAAAATCCCCAGCCTATTTTCGTTGCGTTCGTGAAAGCCGCCTTGGATTATAAAAACAGGGCAAAATAGCATGTTCCGGCATATTTCCAGAATACGTATCCTGTTGTTTTTAACTATGCTTTTTCCTGTGTTTTCGTGTGCAGGGGAAAGCATAGTCTCGTATGATTATGAAGTAGTGAATACGTATGCCCATGACAAGACGGCGTACACCCAGGGACTTTTTGTCGAAAACGGGTATCTTTATGAAAGTTGCGGGCAGTACGGCATGTCGTCCTTCAGGAAATACGATATCGTTTCCGGTAAAATCATGGATGAAGTTTCTTTCGGGCGCGAATATTTCGCGGAAGGTTCATGCTGCCTTGACGGGATAGTTTATATCCTGACATGGATGGAGGAAACATGTTTTGTATACGATCTGGCTACCATGTCCCAAATAGGATCTCTACCTTATGCAGGGGAAGGGTGGGGACTGGCCACGGACGGTTCGCAGCTTATAATGAGCGACGGGACTTCTTCTCTGAGATTTCTGGATCCGCTTACGTTCGCTCTCAGGAAGACCGTGGAAGTGACTATGGACGGAAAACCGTTGAGGTTCATAAACGAACTGGAATATATCGGCGGCATGATATGGGCCAATGTCTATCTTTCCGACACTGTAGTAATGATAAATCCGGAAACAGGCAAGGTCGAAGGGAAAATAGATTTCAGCAGGCTTTATCCTTATTCGGAAAGGCATGACAAGGCTGATGTTCTCAACGGAATAGCGTATGACCGCGATACCGGAAAGATATATGTTACTGGCAAGTTGTGGCCGAGCATATACGAGATTGAAATTTTGTAAACAACGCATTCCATGCGAGGGATTGCAGCCGGCGGCTTTCAGTCTTCGGTGTTTGCGACGGGCCTCGCCTAAAAACAAATAATATGCTGCTTATTGCTGATAGCGGGTCGACAAAGACGGATTGGAGGGCTATTGCTCCGGGAGGCGCGATAATCCCGTTGTCTTCTGAGGGAATTAATCCGGTTTTCCAGACATGCGGACAGATAAGGTCGATTGTCGGCGATGCCGTGCTTCCAGTAACCGGGACGCAGGTAGATGAAATATATTTTTACGGGGCAGGGATAATAAACGGGGAAATGGCTGAAAAGCTCGGTTCCGTTTTCAATGGCCTTTTCGGCAATCCGTCATGCAGGTTCGATTCAGATATGGCAGGGGCGGCGAGGGCCCTTTTCGGTAAAGGCAGCGGAATAGCCTGCATATTGGGCACCGGATCCAATTCATGTTTTTATGAAAACGGTTCAGTGAAGGATTCCATACGTTCTGGTGGATTCATTCTCGGCGACGAGGGGAGCGGCGCCGACCTTGGGAAAAGGCTGCTTTCCGATTATATAAAGGGCCTTCTCCCGAATGAGATTTCATGCGAATTTTCTTCAAGGTACGGACTGGATTACCAGGATATAGTATCGAATGTCTACAGGTCTCCGTATCCCGGGAGGTTTCTTGCTTCATTTTCTCCTTTTATCAGGGAATTCGCCGGTTCATGCCGTTATATGCACGACCTCGTAAAGGACGGCTTTTCAAGGCTGTTCGAACGTGCGGTCGCAAGGTACGGGACTGGAAAAGGCCCGGTCGGGTTCGCAGGATCAGTGGCGTATCATTTTTCCGACATATTGCGCGAAACGGCTCTTTCATATGGCATTGAAATAGGAAAAATCATCTGCCGGCCGGCTGACGGGCTTGCGGAATACCACAAAATCGAAAGCGGCTTATGAAAATAACAGAACAGGATTCGTTGTATGACGACATCCAGGACATGGATGTCAGGGAGATTCTCAAAAGCATAAACGATGAAGACATGAAAGTGGCAGCGGCGGTCCGTGAATGCATACCGCAGATTGAAAAGCTTGTAGGAGAGCTAATCATGCGAATGGAACGCGGAGGGCGGATATTTTATATGGGAGCCGGCACCAGCGGGCGTCTCGGAATACTGGACGCGTCAGAGCTTCCTCCTACTTTCGGCGTATCTTACGATAAGGTGATAGGGCTGATTGCCGGGGGGGACAGGGCCATAAGAAAAGCCGTGGAGTCGGCTGAGGACAGCATGACGGGAGGGTGGAACGACCTTTCGAGATTCGCTCCCGCGAAGGAAGATACGGTCATAGGAATAGCTGCGTCCGGAACTACGCCGTATGTCATAGGGGCGGTGAAAGAAGCTAAGAGGAACGGCCTTCTCACGGCATGCGTGACGTGCAATCCCGGTTCGCCTCTTGCGGCAGAGGCGGATATTCCGATAGTGGCGGTCGTCGGCCCCGAATTCATTACCGGAAGTACGAGAATGAAGTCGGGAACTGCGCAAAAAATGATCCTTAACATGATTTCTACTGCGGTGATGGTGAAAACCGGCCATGTGTCAGGCAATAAGATGGTCGATATGCAATTGACGAATTCAAAACTTGTGGACAGGGGCGCGAGGATGATAATGGAGAAGGCCGGGATAACGGATTACGGATACGCGGAATCGCTGTTGCGCTGCAAAGGCTCGGTGCGAAAGGCAGTGGAGTTTTTAAAAAATACCAAAGATGGCATATAACAGGTATTCTTCAGAATTGCTTGAAAAAGCTGTTGATGAATTCGCGTCTTTGCCCGGGGTGGGCAGGAAGACCGCATTGAGATTCGCCTTGCATATGATGAACCAGCCTGTGGAAAATGTGGCGCGGTTTTCCGGTTCGATTCTCAGGATGAGGAATGATTTAAGGCATTGCAGCATATGCAACATGATTTCCGACACCGACGTATGTTCCATATGCGGCGACAGGTCGAGGGACGGCTCGGTGATTTGCGTAGTGGAAAGCATACGGGATGTCCTTAGCATTGAAAATACTGGCAAATACCGGGGGCTTTACCATGTCCTCGGCGCGATTATTTCTCCAATGGACGGAATAGGGCCTTCGGATCTGCCCATACAGGAACTTGTCGAGAGGGCGTCTGCCGATAATGTAAAAGAAATAATCTTGGCATTGAGCACAAGTCCTGAGGGGGAAACGACTTCTTTTTATCTTTTCAAAAAGCTTTCCGCAGTGGATGTGAAAATATCCGCTATCGCAAGGGGCATAGGATTCGGGGACGACCTGGAATATGCGGACGAGATGACATTGGGCAAATCCATAGAAAACAGGCAGGATTTTAATCCTTTAAAAACGAATTAAATTTGACTATTCGGCAAAAACATGTAATTTTGCCGGGAATAACATTCGTAAACAAGCATGGATGATCCGTTTCAAAACGAGAGCATATCGGGATTCGGTCCCGTATATAAGCGGGAAAATGGGCTGTTCCGGTCCAGCAGGGTTGTCCGTGTCGTTGCCTGCCGATAATTCTGCAAGCACCGGTTTCCATGATTTCAGGCTAATAGCTTCGGAAGGACAAAAATGCAAGGTCCGATGGTGATTATAAAGTGATTTTTCGCGTATTGCGCTAACTTTATAATTATCATTCATTATGGTCGAAATTTTTTACAAGGATTCAGGGAAAATGGTTACTTCCGAAGAAATAAAATCTTTGGAAGAATTGGGGCTTGACGATGTCATGTGGATAGACCTGTCGTCTCCTACGGGCGAGGAGAAGAGGGCGGTGGAGGATTTTTTGGATACATCGCTGCAAAGCAGGCTGCAAGCCGAGGAAATCGAAAGTTCGTCAAGGTATTCGGAATCGGAGGTCTCGATATTCGCGAATACCAACTTCCTTATTCCGGGCCCGGATTCGTATTCCATGGAGGCTGTTTCCTTCATTCTCAGCGAAGGGGTGCTTGTGACGATAAGGAACGTTTCGTTGAGAAGTTTCAATGACATACAGCGCAAGGTCTTGACCCATTATAAGATGTATCCTACGGGATACCACATAATGGTAGGGATTCTCGAAAACAGGATCGACCTCGATGCCGACATGATAGAGATAATGTCGAAGGAAATAGCCCAATTCAGCAAGAGGGTAAGCCTCGGCGAGGATGTCAGTGAAAAATTCCTTTTGGACATAAACCAGTTGCAGGAAAACACCATGCTTGTGAGGGAGAACATAGTCGATAAGCAGCGCATGATCTCCGCCATACTTAAAAGCGACAAATTTCCGAGGGACGTGTATGCCAAGCTCAATGTCCTTATAAAGGACGTCAATTCGTTGATAGACCATACGAATTTCAGCTTCGAGAGGCTTGAGTTCCTCCAGAATACCGTTTTGGGCCTGATCAATCTCGATCAGAACAAGATAATGAAGCTGTTTACTTTCGTGTCCCTGCTGTTCATGCCTGCCACTGTCATAGCGAGCCTTTTCGGCATGAATGTCCAGCTGCCCATGATCGGAGGGATGTCCGATTTTTATGTGATATGCATTCTGATGCTGTCCATGATAGCAGTTATTTTCATTTATTTCAGAAAGAAAAGGATGCTGTAGGAATCAGCTGATATTTGAAAAATCCTTTATTTCGTCCTTTATGTTTTTCAGGTTCGCTCCGAGGACCTTGTTTGACGGCGACGTGAGGTCCGGATCGTATTCAAGCACTGATGCTGCCATGCGGCGTGCTTCTTCGAGAAGCTCGTTGTCTTTTACGGGATTTGCTATTTTGAGGTCTATGATGGTTCCGCTTTGCTGGGTCCCTTCTATGTCTCCAGGTCCCCTCATCTTCAAATCGGCTTCCGCAAGTTCGAATCCGTCCTGGGTGGAGCACATGAGGTCTATCCTTTCCCTTGATTCCTTGCTTAATTTATGCCCTGTCACCAAGATGCAATAGGACATGTCGCTTCCTCTTCCGACCCTGCCCCTTAGCTGGTGCAATTGCGAAAGCCCGAATCGTTCCGCGCTTTCTATGACCATTACGGATGCGTTAGGAACGTTTACGCCTACTTCTATTACCGAGGTGGCTACCAGTATATGGGCTTTCCCTGAAGCGAACAGGTTCATGTCATAGGCCTTGTCTTCGTTTTTCTGCTTGCCGTGTACTACGGCTACTACGTATTCAGGGGCCTTGAATTCTTCCACTATGGACATGAATCCCTGTTCGAGATTCTTATAGTCCATTTTTTCCGATTCCTTTATGAGCGGGTATACGATGAATGCCTGCCTGCCTGCCTTTATCTGGCTTTTCAGGAAAGCATACATGTTGCGCCTGTTTTTTTCCGTTATGTGTATGGTCTTTACAGGTTTTCTCCCGGGAGGAAGCTCGTCGATGACAGAGACGTCGAGGTCTCCGTAGACGGTCATGGACAGGGTTCTCGGAATCGGAGTCGCTGTCATCACCAGTATATGCGGAGGCGGGTCGGATTTTTTCCATAGCATGGATCTTTGCTTTACTCCGAACCGGTGCTGCTCGTCTATTATGGCAAGCCCCAGCGCACGGAATGCCACATTGTCCTCTATGAGGGCGTGCGTTCCTATTATCAGGTCTATCGAGCCGTCCGCCAGCCGTTCCAGGATTTCCTTTTTTTCTTTGCTTTTGGTGCTTCCTGTAAGAAGGGCTATAGAGATGCCGCAGCCGTCGAAAAATCCTTCCGCGCTATTGAAATGCTGCTCTGCAAGCACTTCGGTAGGGGCCATGATGCATGCCTGGAATCCGTTGCCTATGGCGATAAGGCTGCATAAAAAGGCGACTGCCGTTTTTCCGCTTCCCACGTCTCCCTGGAGGAGGCGGTTCATCTGCTTTCCGCCGGCCATGTCGTTGCGGACTTCGCGGATTACCCTTTTTTGGGCCTCGGTAAGGGGAAACGGGAGCTTGCTGTAGCAATAATTGAATTTTGCTCCTACCTTGGGCATCTTTATCCCTTTTCCTCTTGTCTTGCGCAGGTATTTTTGTTTTAGCAGGGATAGCTGCAAATAGAACAGCTCTTCGAATTTCAGCCTCCTTTTCGCTTCTGAAAGCAAATGGAGGCTTTTCGGAAAATGAATGTTGCAGATGGCCGATTTCAGGTCGATCAGCTCTTCTTTTTTTAGTATGTATCCCGGAAGCGTTTCATGGATGCAATTCGATGTTTCGACTATTGCGGATAAAACCAGTTTGGATATGGCCTTGCTTCCCATGCCGTTTTTTTTGAGGGTTTCAGTACCGGGATATATTCCCATCAAAGGATATTCGGATGAGAAGGCGGCGTTTTCCACCGGCTCGATTTCCGGGTGGACCATGTTCAGGACTCCGTTGAATTCTGATATTTTCCCGAAGAATATGTATTCCGTCCCGGGCTTCAGCTTGTCTTTCATCCATTTTATCCCGTGGAAAAATACTATCTCCATGGTTCCGCTGCCGTCCGTGGCAATGGCAGAAAGCCTTTGGGAGCGAGGAGACGTCCCCATCGTTTGCACGGAGATTATTTTCCCTCTGATCTGGACATACGCCATGTCGGGGGTCAGTTCCCTTATGGAATATACCTTGCTTTTGTCGACATATCTGAAAGGATAGATTCTCAGAAGATCGCCGAATGTCCGAACATTCAATTCCTTGTTCAGAAGCGCGGCTTTCTTCGGGCCTACTCCGTGTAAAAACTGAATATCTCTGTCCAATGGGTTTGACATGTCACAAATATACATTATTTTTGTTAGATATTTGTTAAACTTACGGTATGAATAGAAAAGTAGTATTGGGTATTACGCAGGGAGATACCAACGGCATAGGATATGAAATCATAATCAAGGCTCTTTCAGATGCAAGGGTTCTGGATTTGTGCATGCCGATAGTCTACGGCTCGTCCAAGGCTTTCGGGACATATAAGAAATTGCTTCAAATAGAAGAGCCGGTGCATACGAATATCATAAACGGCGCGGAAGACGCTCAAAACAAGAGAATCAATATCATAAATTGCGTTCCTGACACCCTTGCCATAGATCCGGGACAGCCTACTGCGGACGGCGCAAAGGCTGCGGTGATAGCTTTGGAGACGGCGGTGGCTGATTTGAAAGCGGGGACCATAGACGCCCTTGTCACGGCGCCGTTCAATAAGCAGGGGGTCAATTCGGTCGGTTTCAAATATCCGGGCCATACCGAGTACCTGATCGAAGAGTTCGGAGCTAAAGACGGCCTGATGCTTTTGTATTCCGATAATTTCAGGATCGGCCTTGTCACAGGGCATATACCTATTTCAAAAATATCCGAAGAGTTGTCGCAGGATGCGATAGTGAGCAAATTGAGGGTGATGAACGAGTCTTTGATGAAGGACTTCAATATCGTGAAGCCGCGCCTTGCAGTGCTCGGGCTGAACCCTCACGGCGGAGATCATGGCCTTCTCGGGACGGAAGAGGAACAGATAATATTGCCGGCTGTCAAGGCGGCGAATGCTGAAAACATACTTGCATTCGGCCCGTATACGCCTGACGGATTTTTTGGAAGCAACATGCAGTATAAATTCGACGCGGTCCTTGCCATGTATCACGACCAGGGGCTTATCCCGTTCAAGGCCCTGGCATTCGACAGCGGCGTCAACTTTACGGCAGGGCTTCCTGTGATCAGGACGTCCCCGGATCATGGAACCGCTTTCGAGATAGCCGGGACCGGCAAGGCCAATGCGATGCCGATGTTGTCCGCGATATATTCCGCGATAGATTTCGTAAGGAACAGGGAAAGGTACTACGAGATGAGGAAGGATCCGCTTGCGGTGAAGCTGAGCGACGTAGGGGGCAAGGAACCGGAAATCCCCGTGCGCGACGATGAGGAAAGTCGATAGGATTGTCCCGTAATGGAAATGGACGGCAAGGTTATTGAAATTTATACGGACGGGTCGTCGAGGGGAAACCCCGGACCCGGAGGGTATGGAGTGATTCTCCGCTGCGGAAAATACGAGAAAGAGCTTTCCGGAGGATTCAAGGTTACTACCAACAACAGGATGGAGCTGCTGGCTGTCATAAAAGGGCTGGAATCCATAAAGTGGCAGAATGCCAATATCGTCGTTTACAGCGATTCGGCGTATGTCGTGAATGCCGTTGAGAAGGGCTGGGTCTTCGATTGGGAAAAGAAAGGCTTCAAGGGCAAAAAGAATCCGGATTTGTGGAAAAGGTTTCTTTCGGTTTACAGAAAGCACAGGGTCAGTTTCCAGTGGATCAAGGGCCATGCCGGGCATCCGGAGAACGAGAGGTGCGACAGGCTTGCGGTCCAATCTTCATTCATGCCGGAATTGCCGGAAGATACGGTGTTCGCGAATGAACAAAAAAATCCTGAAATATGACAGTAACTGGAAATTACTTATTATATTTATACGAAAATACCGATTTTGACTGATGACGAATTTTTTTGACACGAAAAAGGAGTTGAAATTCGCGATGATAGGAAGCGGCAGCTGGGCTACTTCCTTGGTTACTTTGCTAATGAACCATCAGCCGGAGATATATTGGTATATCCGGGATCAGAAGAATATCGATTACATAAGGAAATATTCCCACCCGCGCCTGTATCTGCCGACAGTAACCATGTTTCCGGACAGGTTGCGCATGAGCAGCGATATCAATGAGGTCGTGCGTTCGGCTGACGTCCTCATATTCTGCATACCTTCCGCTTTTTTCATAGGGGAGGCATCGAAAATAACCGAGCCTCTCGGAGACAAGTTCGTGATATCCGCGATAAAAGGGTTCGTGTGCCAGGATAACATAACCATAGCCGAGTATTTCAACAGGGTTCAAGGGTTGCCTTTCGACAGGATAGGAGTCCTGAGCGGCCCTTCGCATGCTGAGGAGGTGGCGATGAGGAAACTGTCGTACCTTACGCTCAGTTCGAAGCATATTGAAGTCGCCGAATCCTTGTGCAGGGTGTTCGCTTGCGAATATATCAAGACCCATCCGTCTACCGATATTTACGGGGCGGAGTATTCGGCTGCCTTGAAGAATGTATATGCAATAGCCGCCGGCATCTGCCATGGCCTGGCTTACGGCGATAATTTCATGTCGGTGCTTATCACGAATGCATACAACGAGCTGGTCGAGTTTCTTGACAGGTCTCATCCGGATCCCAAACGCGTGACTTCTACTTCGGCTTATTTGGGGGATCTGCTTGTGACTTCTTATTCAAAGTTCAGCAGAAACCGCACGTTCGGGAACATGCTTGGAAAAGGATATTCGGTCAAGTCCGCCCAGATAGAAATGGACATGGTCGCCGAAGGCTATTATGCCGCAAAATGCATTCATGAGATAAACAAGGAGTATAACCTGTACATGCCTATAGCGGAGGCTGTATACAGGATTTTGTATGAGGATTGCAACGCCTCGGATGTAATAAGGGAATTAACGGAAAAACTTCACTAATTTAAATATGAAATTATGGTAAAAGTAGATATCAAGCATTGCGCCGTTCCGAAGCCTTTGATGGAAGAATATCTCGACAAGGCGGAACAGGCTTACGATGTCCTTATGGAAGGAACCGGGGCCGGAGCTGAAAACAGGGGATGGATCAACCTTCCTTCGTCTACGCTGGATTCCGATATTTTGGATCAGTGTTATAATGTGGTTCAACGCTGGAGCAAGAATATCGATGTCGTCGTCGTCATAGGGATAGGGGCGTCGTATCTTGGAGCCAAATCCATAATCAATGTGCTCACCCACACTTTTGACATGCAGCTTGGCAAGTATAGGCCTCAGATAATATATGCCGGCCACAATCTTTCCGAAATTTATCTTGCCGAAGTCCTGGAACTTATAAAGGAAAGGTCGGTGGCGGCCCTTGTCATATCCAAATCAGGAATGACGACGGAGCCGGCCATTGCGTTCAGGGTGATAAGAAGGCACATAGAGGACCGTTACGGAAAAGAGGAGGCAAGGCAGCGCATAGTCACCATAACCGACGCTCATAAAGGAGCCTTGAAGACAATGTCGGAAGAAGAGGGTTATACTTCTCTTGTCGTCCCTGACAGCGTAGGCGGGCGTTATTCGATTTTTACCCCGGTAGGACTTCTGCCTTTGGCCCTTTCCGGCCATGATGTCGTGGATTTTGTCGAAGGCGCAAGGGATATGGAAAAGCTGTGCCGCATAAAGGACAGGACCAATCCGTCAATGATTTACGCGGCTGCAAGGAATGCATTGTACTCCATGGGCAAGAAAATAGAAATAATGACGAACTACAATCCCAAGTTCGTTTATTTCAGCGAATGGTGGAAACAGCTGTTCGGAGAATCCGAAGGCAAGGAAGGCAAAGGCCTTTTCCCGGCTTCCGTGACGAATACGACGGATCTTCATTCCATGGGCCAGTACATACAGGACGGAGAAAGGCTCATGTTCGAGACGATATTGAGGATCAAGCATAGCAACAGGCGGATAGAAATACAGCCGGACTCGGCTAACTTGGATAATCTCAATTATCTTGTCGGAAAGACCATAGGCGACTGCAACCTTCTGGCAGAGGCGGGAGCGATGCTTGCCCATAACGAAGGCGGCGTTCCGTCGATAGTCGTGGAAATACATAATGTTACCGAGTATAACATGGGCGCGTTGTACTATTTCTTCGAATTCGCATGCGCGATAAGCGCTTATATGCTCGGAGTCAATCCTTTCGACCAGCTCGGAGTGGAAAGCTACAAGCGCAACATGTTTTCATTGCTCGGCAAGCCGGGCTATGAAGCCGACCATGAAAGGTTATTGAGCAATCTGTAAATCTTCATTCATGGAATTTTTGCGGCAGGTCGCATCAGCATTTGTTGAAAATGAAAGGGAACGCCTGAAAGACTATTGCTTCGTCTTTCCAAACAGGCGTTCCCTGCTTTTTTTCCAGAAATATCTCGGAGAGGAGTCAGGCCGCGCTTTGCTTTCTCCTGTCATGTTGACGGTCAATGAATTATTTGCAGAGTTATCCGGCCTCAGGCCGGCAGACAGGATAGAGGCCTTGTACAGGTTGTACAGGATATATGCCGAATTGACCGGCAGCAATGAACAGTTCGATGATTTCCTGTATTGGGGAGATGTGTTTCTGAATGACTTCGACGATGTGGACAAATATATGGCCGACGCGTCTGCCTTGTTCAGGAATCTGGGTGATTATAAGGATATCGAATCAGATTATTCTTTTCTATCGCCGCAGCAGGCCGAGGCGATAAATAAATTCTGGAGCGGCTTTTCTTCCGGCAATCCATCTAAAAACGGCATTCGTGAGCGATTCAGCAAGACATGGGATATTCTTTATTCCCTGTATTCGAGGCTGAGGTCTGATTTAAGGGCCGGCGGGATTGGATATGAGGGCATGATTTACAGGGATGTCGCAGAAGATGACGGTAAAGTGCCGGAATACGGGATGGTGGTTTTCGTGGGGCTGAACGCTCCGAACAAATGCGAAATGGCATTGATGGACCGTCTTCTTAAATCCGGGAAAGCTGATTTTTATTGGGATTATTACGGCAGCCTGATAAGGGACAAGAACAATCCGGCGTCTCATTTCATAGAAGGGAATTCAAAGAGGTATCCTTCACGCTATAAGATAAAAGATGACTTGCATGAGGAAAATTTCAAGTTCGATAATATCGAGCTTATCGCAGTCCCTTCTGCCGTAGGGCAGACGAAAGCCGCGCATGACATACTCTCCGGGATAGCCGCTTCATGCGGCGATGCCGATAGGATGATAGGGACTGCCGTAGTGCTCCCTGACGAATCATTGCTTATGCCGATGCTGTCTTCCGTGCCTGAATGCATAAGAACTGTCAACGTGACTATGGGGTATCCCCTTTCTTTTACCCCTGTCATGTCTTTTATGACCGCTTTGGATTCTTTGCAAAGGACTTTGCGCATGGACAAAGACGGGAGACTGCTTTTTTATCACAGGTCGGTCATGGATTTGCTGGATCATCCCTATATTTCATGGAACAGGCAATTGGTCAGGGATTTGAAGTCGTTTATAATCGGCAGGAATTCGGTATATGTCAGCGTTTCAGATATGGCCGGCATACTTTCCGGGCCGGGAATGCAGGATAGGGAAAAACCGGCCGTATGTTTCCTTTTGGATAAGGTGTTCAGAAAGCCGGATGATATTGCGGAGTATCTTTCCGGGATTCTCGGCGTATTGTCGGATGATTCGGGCGCGGACATGGAGGAATCCGGCCGCACCGTGAATATCGGGCCTGTCGATAGGGAATTCATACGCCAGTTCCTGTCTATCATAAACAGGATAGAGAGGCTTTCCCTGCCTATATCGCAAGCTACATTTTTCAGGCTGCTGTCAAGGCTTGCCTCTTCCGCAAGGATACCATTCAGCGGCGAACCTCTTTCGGGCCTCCAGATAATGGGCAATCTTGAGACAAGAGCCCTGGATTTCGAGAATCTGATAATACTGTCAGTCAACGAGGGCGTATATCCGTCAAGAAACGTGGCGAATTCCCTTATCCCTTATAATCTCAGAAAGGGATTTTCGCTTCCGACATACGAGTTGCAGGACGGAATAGCCGCTTATTATTTTTACAGGCTTCTTGCAAGGGCGAAGAATGTGTATCTGTTGTATGATACTAGGACGGACGGGGTAAGAAGTTCGGAATTCAGCAGGTATGTATACCAGTTGAAACTGCATTACAAAGTAGGCATCAAAGAGAGAATAGTATTGTCAAGGATAAGTTCGGCATGCGGACAGGACGACAAGGTCGTGAAAGATATTTCGATTATTGGCCGAATGCGTTCCCTGTTTTGCGACGACGGCAGTTCAAAGGCGGAATCCGCCTTGTCGGCAACGGCATTGAATGATTATATGACATGCGGCATGAGGTTCTACTACAGGCATGTCATGGGGCTTTCCGAAGAAGACGACGTGACCGAGGAAATCGACGAACGCATTCTCGGAAGCATATTCCACAAGGTCATGGAATATGTTTATGCAGATGAGAAGGGGAAAGCCTTGTCATGCGAACGGATAAGGGAGATAAAGGACAAGGACAGGATTTGCGGTTATATCGAACGGTGCATATGTGAAAATGCAGGAATCAATGAAGTCAAAGGCAGAAATGTCATTATAAGGGAAATAGTATGGAGGTATGTGAAGAAACAGCTTCTGTATGATTCTTCCTGCGCTCCTTTGATCATAAAAGACACTGAATGCAGGGTAGGCGGCAATCTGGAGATCCCTTTCGGGAACATAAGGTTGAAAGGCTTCATAGACAGGGTGGATGTCGTGAAAGGGAAAATAAGGCTTGTGGATTATAAGACAGGCAGCGTGGAAACCGGATTCAAGGATATGGATTCCTTGTTCGATACGGACTCGGACAAGCGTTCTGCGCCGTTATTCCAGTTGATGTTTTATGCCATGATGTACCTTAAATACGGAAAGTGCGAAAGCGAATACTTGAAGGACGGGATAGGGGTCGCCGTATATTCGTTGAGGAAAATGTTTTCGGAAAAGCCGTTAGGGATAGATGTTTCTGCCGTATCGGCGGAAGAGTTTTCAGACAGGCTGAAGACCCTGTTGTCTGAAATATTCAATGAGAAAATCCCGTTTGAAAAGACCGGTGACGCGCGCAGGTGCGAATATTGCCCTTTTAAATTGATTTGTAACCGTTAGAATCTATGTTGAATGTATATAAGGCTTCGGCCGGAGCGGGGAAGACTCATCGTCTTGCCGGGGAATACCTGAAACTGCTGTTCAAGCATGATAATGCGTTCAGGCATATTCTTGCCGTTACTTTTACCAATAAGGCTACGGATGAAATGAAGAGCAGGATTCTTTCGGAATTGCATGTTTTGTCCGAGTCTCCGGAGAAGTCCGGCTATTTGCCTGAACTTTCGCAGCTGTTCTGCGATCAGGACCCTGCCTTTTTCAGGAGTTTCGTCAAAAAACGGGCCGGCGAGCTTCTCATAGAAATATTGCATGATTATTCTGCATTTTCAATCAGTACGATAGACAGGTTTTTCCAGCTTGTCGCCCGCTCTTTTTCAAGGGAAATCGGCAAGCTTTCTAATTACAGGGTCGAACTGGATTCGGACATGGTTATCGGCGCAGCCGTTGACGAATTGTACGGTTCGCTTGATAAGGACACATCTTCCGTGCTTCTGAAATGGCTTTTGAAATTTTCAATCGATTCTGTAGAAGACGGCAAGCCATGGAACATAAGGAAGTCATTGCTTGAAACAGGCCGGCAATTGTTTACTGAAGAATACAAGACGGCTTTGAGGGAAGGGATGAAAATCGGATATGACATTTCGCAGGTCGAATCATACAGATTGAAGATTGTCGCCTTGAAAGATGATTTTGCGGAAAGGCTGTCGTCTGTCGCGAAAGAATTCATGTCTGAAATGGAACGCCTCGGAGCCGATTTCGATATGTTCAAAGGTAAGTCCCGCAGCCCCTTGGCCAAGATGAAGGCATATGCCGATGGAAATATCCTTCCCATGCCGGAGAGGCTGAGGGCAATGGCGGACTCTCCCGAGGAGTGGTTCCCTTCCGGAAAAAAAGCCATGTCTTCGGATTCATGTTTTGAGGTCCTTAATGGAGTCCTTTCGAAGTTCGTGGATTGTTATGATGCCGGCTATATGAATTTCCGGACTGCCTGTGTCATACTCCAGAATATATATTCCATAGGCCTGCTCGCCGATCTGTCAGGACATATAGATGATTACACGTCGAGGAACGGCATAATGCTTCTTCCGCAAACTACGGAACTTCTGAATGATGTCATAGGAGAGGACGACGCTCCGTTTATATATGAAAAGACAGGCGTGTGGATCAAGTCCTTTATGCTGGATGAATTCCAGGATACGTCTCTCATGCAGTGGAAAAATTTCAGGCCGCTTCTTTCCAATAGCCTTGCCGAGGGGAATGACAGCCTCATAGTCGGGGATATAAAACAGAGCATTTACAGGTGGCGCGGGTCGGACTGGCGTGTGATGGGCGAAAAAATCGAAGAGGATTTGGCGGATTATCAGATAAATGTGCTGGATGTGCTGAAGGACAACTGGAGGAGCTTGCCTAACCTCGTGTTTTTCAACAATGATTTCTTCAGGCATGCGGGATATTGCGCGGCGGCTTTGTATTCTGAAAAATGCGGAAATGAGAATCGTGCCCGTGCGGCGAAAATATCCGGAATTTATTCAGGGTTCGAGCAGAATGTCCCGGCTTCAAGAATGGAGAGGTTTTCCGTGAATGACGGGTATGTCGAAATCAACGTTGTCTCCCCGGCTTCCCAATCGACATGGAAGGAAGCGGCGGTAAGCCGTTTGCACGATAAAATATCATGGATTATCGGAAACGGGTATTCGCTTGAGGACATAGCTGTCCTTGTCAGGACAAGGAGCGAAGGCGAAATGGTGGCGGCCTCCCTTGTCGAAAACGGTTACGATGTGATTTCTGATGATTCGCTCGGAATATCATCTTCAATGGCTGTAAAAAGGACCGTGGCCTGCCTCAAGCATTTGGTGAATCCGGAAGACAAAATCAACGCATTTATTGCGGAAGGCATGCGGCCTGCTTGCGAAAATCTCCCATTGTATGAATTATGCGAGTCGATAATATCGGACGAACTCGGAAAATACGATGAAATGCACAGGACCGGACAGTTGCCTTTTGTCCAGGCCTTTATGGACAGCGTGCTTGATTATGTCTCTAATGAGGGGTCGAATATCCCGTCTTTTCTCAAATGGTGGGATTCGTCAGGAAGCAAGAAAAAATTGTCTGCTCCTGAAAACCAGCATGCCGTAAGGGTGATGACTATACACAAGTCGAAGGGTCTCGGCTTTAAGGTTTGCATCATACCGTTCCTTGACGACGGGCTTGAAGGCGGGACTTTAAAAACGATATGGCGCAGGCCGTCATGCAGCCCTTTCGACGAGATAGGAGTCGTTCCGCTTCCTGTGACATCGGCATTGAAAGATACCATATTCGCTGATGATTATTATCATGAATTGATGTTGAACATGGTAGATTGCCTGAACTTGTCGTATGTGGCGTTTACCAGGGCTAAAAACTCACTTGTCGTTTTTATTCCGGAAAGGAAAATGAAGAAATCGGGAGAACCGGCTGCCGCTTCGCGCATATCGGATTTGTTGTACGACTATGCCGTGTCCCGTTCTTCGGGCGGAAGCGATGCCGTACCGGCATCCGGACCTGTGCTGTTCGAATGCACGGATGATGGCGGAATGAAGAGTTTCAAAAGCGGAATATTGCCTGCGGCGGAAAAGGAGGAAGAGTGCGCTGATGGCGGCATGATGGTCGTTTCATACGGGACCGTCCCGATAGGAGACAGGCTCAGGCTTTCCATTAGGCGGACAGGGCAGCCGGAGGGAGACGATGTCCGCAGAAAGGGAACGGTGCTTCATTCGATACTTCAGAATGTCGTCTCGTCCGACGATGTGGAGCAGGCCGTAGAAGACGCTGTCGTCTCAGGTGACGTTTCTGTCAGGGAGAAGGACGGCATTGCGGCAAAATTAAAGGACGCAATCGCTTCCGTAAGCGGAAGGCGGTGGTTCGATTCTGCTGAAGACGAAATAATCAACGAAAGGAGCATAATCTCCAAGGACGGAAAACTTAAAAGGCCGGACAGGATGGTGCTCAGATCGGACGGCTCGTTGGAAATAATCGACTATAAGTTTTCCCGCAGAAACAATTCTTATGTCAAGCAGGTGGAGGAGTATATGCTTTTGATGAGGGAAAGCGGGTACGGGCAGGTCAGAGGCTATGTCTGGTATGTAGAAGAGTCGTTCGTGCAGGAAGTCGATATCAGGCAATAAGCTTGTCTTCGTTTATGCCATGGAAACCGGGCCATTCCGTCCTAAGCATTCGCGGCCTGCACGACCGAGGGCATGTTTGCGGGCATTCATTTGTTCTTTATCTAATATTATTAATTATCAGAATTTTATTTTGCTTTAACGGAAAAATGCATATATTTGCAGGCCCTTATTTAGGGGCATTATAAATAATGTCTAACCACTTATTATAATTAAAGGTAAAAAATGAGCAACGAAGTTAAGGAAGCTGTTCTTGAAGCAGCAGAAGAACCGGCAGTGATTGTAGATGCCGGCAAAAAAAGAAAAAGCAACGCATCTGTTCCAGTTGACAAATTCGATTGGGATGCATTTGAAAATGACGCTGATTACGGCGCAGACAAGAGTATCGTGGAAAAAGAATACAACGACACTCTTTCGACAGTAAAGGAAAACGAAGTCGTTGAAGGCACCGTAGTGGCGATTAACAAAAGGGAAGTCATTGTAAACATCGGATACAAGTCCGAAGGCGTAATAAGCATCAATGAATTCAGATACAATCCTGAACTTGCCGTGGGCGACAAGGTCGAGGTTTATGTGGAAAATGCGGAAGACAAAAAGGGCCAGTTGGTTCTTTCTCATAAAAAAGCGCGTTCTATGCGTTCTTGGGACAGGGTCAATGAGGCATTCGATAAAGACGAAATCGTTAAGGGCTACATCAAATGCCGTACTAAAGGCGGCATGATTGTCGATGTGTTCGGCATAGAAGCATTCCTTCCTGGTTCGCAGATCGATGTAAAACCTATAAGGGATTACGATATATATGTAAATAAGACCATGGAATTCAAGATCGTGAAAATCAATCACGAATTCCGCAACGTTGTCGTATCGCACAAGGCTCTTATCGAGGCTGAACTCGAAGCTCAGAAAGCCGACATCATCGGCAAGCTCGAAAAAGGCCAGATTCTTGAAGGTACTGTCAAGAACATCACTTCTTACGGCGTATTCGTAGATCTTGGCGGAGTCGACGGGCTTATACATATTACGGATTTGTCTTGGGGACGAATCAACCATCCTGAAGAAGTCGTGAAACTTGATCAGAAGATCAATGTGGTGATTCTCGATTTTGATGAAAATAAGAAAAGAATCGCTCTTGGCCTCAAACAGTTGACTCCTCATCCATGGGACGCTCTTGATCCGGATTTGAAGGTGGGCGACAAAGTAAAAGGCCGCGTAGTGGTTATTGCCGATTACGGTGCATTCATAGAAATCCAGCCAGGCGTGGAAGGCCTTATCCATGTATCGGAAATGTCATGGTCTCTCCATTTGAGAAGCGCGCAGGATTTCCTCAAAGTCGGCGATGAAGTCGAAGCTGTCATACTTACCCTTGACAGGGAAGAAAGGAAAATGTCCCTTGGCATCAAGCAGCTAAAACCGGATCCATGGGCTACGATAGCTGAAAAATATCCTGTAGGTTCGAAACATACGGCGACTGTAAGGAATTTCACCAATTTCGGCGTATTCGTTGAACTCGAAGAAGGCGTTGACGGGCTCGTGCATATAAGCGACCTTTCATGGACGAAGAAAATCAAGCATCCTTCAGAATTCGTTTCTCTCGGCGACAAGATCGACGTAGTTGTTCTGGAAGTCGATCAGGAAAACCGCAGGCTTTCTTTGGGCCACAAGCAGCTTGAAGAAAATCCGTGGGATGTGTTCGAAACGATATTCACAATAGGCTCGATTCATGAAGGAACCATAGTTTCGTTCGTGGACAAGGGTGCGAATGTGGCTCTTGAATACGGAATCGAAGGATATGCTCCTATGAAAGGACTTGTGAAGGAAGACGGAACGACGGCTCAGGTAGATGAAAAGCTTAACTTCAAGGTTATAGAATTCAACAAGTCTACCAAGAGGATAGTTCTTTCCCATACTCGTACTTTCGAAAAGTCGAAGAAAGAAGAGTCCAAGGAAAAGGGCAGCGAAGCTGACATGACTCAAAAAGCTGTCAAGAAAATCAAGGCAAATCTTGAAAAAACGACTTTGGGAGATATCAGCGAATTGGCTGCTATTAAATCCGAAATGGAAAATAACCAGTAATGGAATTCAAGGTTACGGTTTTGGGAACGGCTTCAGCCTTGCCAACTGTTAACAGATATCCAAGCGCCTGTGCAGTCAACCTGCACGGGCGTTTATTCTTAGTTGACTGCGGGGAAGGCACCCAAATGAGAATGCGTAAATACGGGATAAGCTTCGCTAAAATCGACAGCATCTTTATTTCGCATATGCATGGGGACCACGTGTTCGGCATATTCGGGCTATTGTCTACGATGTCCCTTGCCGGAAGGACTGCTCCTCTTAGAGTTTACGCGCCAGGGCAATTTGCGACATTGCTGTCTTTTTTCAAGGCGAATTTCGCGGAGAGCATAAAATACGAAATAGTCCATGTCTCCCTTGGGAAAATAACCGGGCCGTCAATAATTTATGAAACCAAAACGATAGAAATTTCGGCTTTTCCCCTTAATCACAGGATTGCGGCATTCGGATTCATGTTCAAGGAAAAGGAACCTGCTTTCAATATCAGGAAAAGCATGATTGAAAATCATGCGCTTTCCCTTTATGAAATTGCCAGGTTGAAGGAGGGAAAGGATGTGGTCCGTCCTGACGGCAGCATCCTTTTGAATTCCGAGTTCGCATATAAGCCGTATGTGCCGCGCAGCTTCGCATATTGCCTCGATACGGCTCCGTTCAGGGAACTTCCAGGTTGGGTTGCGGGCTCTGACTTGTTGTATCACGAAGCTACCTTTGACGATTCTTTGGAAGACATGGCCGTGGCCACGTTCCATTCAACGGCAAGGCAGGCTGCGGCATGCGCAAGGAATGCAGGTGTCCGAAAATTGTTGCTGGGGCATTTTTCATCAAGATTCAAGGATTTGGGCGAATTATTGGGGCAAGCGCGCGAGGAGTTCCCCGAGTCTTATCTTGCTGTCGAAGGGGAAGAAATTGGCATAAAGCTTGACAGGCATATCGATAAAGATTGACATACGCCATGTGTCGCAATAGAGCCTTTTGGATATTCTTATTTATTTTCCTGCCTTCTTTCATGGCAGCCGACGGGCATGGTGTAAACGATGGCATCCAACAAGCCATGAGGAAAATAGGCGAGGCCATGTTTTATATAGAAAATTACTATATAGACTCGGCCAGTGCAAACGTGCTTGCCGATAAGGCCATAGACGGCATTATGGCTTCTCTTGACCCTCATTCGGTCTATATTCCGGCATCGGAAGTCAAGGAAATGAACATGGCGGTGAGCGGGAGCTTTGACGGGATAGGGATAGAGTTTTCGATAATATCGGATACTTTGATCGTGCAGAATGTCATCTCAGGCGGTCCTGCCGAGAAAGCAGGAATTCTGGCGGGAGACAGGATAATTAAAGTCGATAACAAAGACATTGCAGGCGTAGGGATTTCAATCCCTGATGTGCATGGCTTTCTGCGTGGAGAGCGAGGCACCAAGGTCCTTTTGGAAATTTTCAGAAGAAATGGTTTTCCTTCTCTTGTGTTCAATGTCACAAGGGACAAGATACCGTTAAATAGCATAGATGCATGGTATGAGGCCTCTCCAGGAATACTGTATATGAAGCTTGGCAGGTTTTCCGCGACTTCTTATGCCGAATTCAGGGATGTTTTCCGCGATTACGGGAAAGACCCGGACGGGCTGATATTGGATTTGCGCGGAAATTCGGGCGGATTGCTGTATACCGCATTGCTTATAGCTGACCAATTTCTCGATGCGGGGCAATTGATTTTATATACGGAAGGTCCGGCTTATCCCAGAAAGGATGAATATGCAAGGGGCTTAGGCATATTCAGGAAGAAGCCTTTGGTCATTATGGTGGATGAGAATTCGGCTTCTGCCAGCGAAATAGTTGCCGGGTCGGTGCAGGATTGGGACAGGGGACTTGTGGTCGGGCGCAGGACTTTTGGCAAAGGATTGGTACAAAGGGTATTAGATCTGTACGACGGTTCGCAGATCAGGTTGACGGTGGCAAGATACCATACCCCTTCGGGACGTGTGATACAGGCGCCGTATCTTCAGGGTCGGCATAATGAATATTTTCTCAATCACTATAAAAGATATTCTTCAGGTGAATTTTTCGGTTCTGCGGACAGTGTTTTGCAAATGCCGGATTCGCTGGAATACCATACCCTTAAAAAGAACAGGCCAGTATTCGGCGGCGGAGGAATAATGCCTGATATATTCGTTCCTATGGATACTTCCGGCATTTCAGGTTTGTATTCTTCGATTCTGCGCGGAGGGTATGCCATTGATTTTGTCAATGCTGAATTCGATAAGGACAGGGATTCCCTGTCTGGCAGATTCTGCGATTTCGAATCTTTTGTTTCTGGTTTTGACAGTCAGGCATATTTTAGCAGGTTCATTTCATACCTTGAGTCCAATGGTGTCAAGATTCCGGAGGAAATTTCGCAACAATCTAAGGATAAGATAATTCTATATATCAAAGCCCTTATGGCTAAAAATTTGTTCGGGCTTGGTTCGTATTTTAAAGTCTTGAACTGCCGTGATGAAATTTATAAAAGGGCTCTTGATGAAATGCTGATCATGCAAGAGCGTGAGGCTTGTGAATCATTGTAGTTCTTCATTTGAACCGTGCAG
Organism: uncultured Bacteroidales bacterium; assembly: GCA_944322605.1. GTDB lineage: Bacteria > Bacteroidota > Bacteroidia > Bacteroidales > UBA932 > CALUPD01. Next base: position 296,318 of record CALUPD010000037.1, read on the forward strand.
GGCAATCATGCCGGACTTGTGAAAAGGACTTGTTTTCACTATGACGTAGCCTTTCATGCGCATTCGAATGGAAAGGCCATGACGGAATTTGTTTCGTTGCTGGGCTTAAAGGCCGTTCATTATCTGCTGCTTATGGCCTTCCTGTATTCGCGGGCGTTGCGGTTATGCTCTCTTAGGGTCTTTGCGAAATTATGGTATCCGTTAAGCGACGGGTCTGCGCAAAAGTAAAGATAGTCATGATGCTCGTAATTCAGGACGGCGTCTATGGATGAGATAGACGGAATTGCTATCGGGCCCGGGGGCAGTCCTCTGTGCTTGTATGTATTATAAGGAGAATCTATTTTCAGGTGCTTGTGGAGGATTCTCTTTAGGGAGTCGTCCTTTAGCGCGAATTTCACGGTCGGGTCTGCCTGCAAAGGTATTCCTTTGCGAAGCCTGTTCATGTAAACTCCTGCGATTACCGGCTGTTCGTCCGTTTTGTTGCTTTCTTCCATGACAATAGATGCGAGCGTGGATATTTCCTTGATTCCGAGTCCGGTTTTCTTCGCTTTTTCCAATCTTTCCTCATTCCAAAAATTGTCATATTCTTTTTTTAACCGTTCGACAAGCCTTTCAGGGCTTATGGTCCAATAGACTTCATACGTATTTGGAATGAACATCGCCGGAAATGTTTCAGGCGTAAATCCCATTTTCCTTATCAGGGATGTGTCTTTGAATGCGGTTATCAGTTCCGAGGAATCGGCTTCTATCTGTTTCCCGATAATCGAAGCCAATTTTTCCATGGACCGGATATTTCCTGCTATTATGAGTTTTCCCGGAGTTTGCCATCCATTTATTAATGAATTTATTATGAATCTGTTGTCTGCGTTTTTGCCAAAAACGTATCTGCCTTCTTTTATTGATTCGTCTGAAAGCCTTTTGTCCGCAATCGCCTTGAAGCTGTTTATGTTATGTACAATGCCGATCCTCTCTAATTTTGAAATGACACTGTCTTTCGTATCGTTTTCATATATCAGCAGCGCAGACTCCGTGTCCGCTATGTTCGGTTGCAGATATGTTTTATATAAATTTATGCAATAATATATCGCAAGCATTATTGCTATGGTCAATGCTATGGCTGCAATGTTGTGTTTCGGCCTTTTCATATGATACTTGTTTTTGACTTATCTTAGGTATAAAACGGTATTTGTTCCAGGTTCCTTGTTTTCCGGTATGCCGTTGATTTTGTACAGCCTTTTGAGTTTGATGCCGTATTTTTGGGAAATTCCGTACATGGTCTCCCCCTCTTTCAATATGTGCGAACGGAAGTCTTTGCCGGCCTTTCTCTTTTTGCGTTCCAGATAAATAATGTCCCCCGGGCGTATGTCCGCATCCTTTTTCAGATCATTGAATGAAAGGAGTTCCTTCTTGAACAGACGGTAGCTCCGTGCTATTTTTTTATAGGTATCGCCCGGCTTCCCGATAATATATGCGGTTTTATTGTTTTCATATATATTGCGTTCGGCAGTATATTTATATAAAGGATGCTTTTCTTTCAATATCTGTTCGGCAGTGCTCTTTACCGCTTTTCTTTCAGGCGATTTTGTCAAAAAAACATGTTCGGGATTCTTTTCGCCTTGGTCGTACAGGTAGAGTTTGTTGTCCTCGATTATTTTTATAAGGAGCTTCGGATATTCCGGATTCGTTGCATATCCTGCTTTTTTTAATCCGTATGCCCATGACTTGTAGTCGTCCGGACCGTAATCGAACAGGAATGCGTATCTTTCCTTTGACATTAAGAATTCAGAATGGTCTTTGAAAGAAGCGGCTGCATTGGCATATTTCCTGAAGCATTCCCTGCGTTTGTCATCATTATGGCGTATTCTCGGACCTTTCCAGTCGTGGCATTTTATCCCGAAATGATTGTTCGCCTTGACTGCTATCCGTGATGTTCCGTTTGCTGACTCCAGGCATGCCTGTGCGAGTATGATGCTTGCTGGAATCCCGGTTTTTTTCATTTGCTGGATGGCGATTTTCTTATACTTATTAATATACGCGGTCCTCTCGGCTGTTACCTGGGCATGGATTTGAGTAGACACGATGATTAATGGTAAAAGCAGAATATATATGCCGACTTTTGGTTTCATGATATCGTTTAGTCCGGATTTTGCATTCAAAATTATAAAAATAATTGTAATTGCAGCATTGCTTGCCACAGCGGCATATCAAATGATATTTGGAATATGGAACATAAAACAGAAAAAAGCATACTGATAAAGTATAAAGAATACGAAGGCATAAATAATCTTCCGGAAGAGGACCGCGCATTGGTGGATATGGCTGTCAAGGCGGCGTCAGAATCCTCGTATGCTCCTTACTCCGGTTTTCACGTCGGGGCTGCCGTCCTGATGGAAAACGGGAAAGTGGTATGCGGTTCCAATCAGGAAAACGCGTCCTATCCTTGCGGCTTATGCGCTGAAAGGACGGCTTTGTTCTATGCCCATTCCAAATATCCGAAGTCATCGGTGTCGGCAATTGCCATTGCGGCGGTAAGTGACGGGAATGTGGTTTCTTTTCCGGTGTACCCTTGCGGGGCTTGCAGGCAGGCTCTTCTCGAATCGCAGCATCGGAAAGGATCTCCCATAAGAATAATCATGCATGGCTCTGAGAAAACTCAGATAGTCAATGGAGTGGAGTCGCTTTTGCCGTTTTCTTTCAAGCTGGGCCAATGAATAGGCGGCGGAGAACTTTGAAAATAAATTTCGTATTATTGAAATAATAGTTACATTTGCAGCGGGGTAAGTCTTATACGACCAGCTCCCTCTGAACTCCCCCAGGATCGGAAGGTAGCAAGGGTAGGAGGTTGTAGCGGTGCGATATAATCAGCTTACCCTTTTTCTATTTCCGGCTTTCTGGCCGGGCATGCGGAATAAATTCTCATAAATACGGTGTTGCCTGATGCCTTCATTCGTTTCGGCCTTGTGTGAATACAAGGTCCTGCTGCCCCTGCTATATTTCATGCGCAGGCTTCATGAGGCTTTTTAACGCATGTCCTCAGGAGCGCGCCATGTGCGGATGCAGAAAGTTCCGTTCGCCAAGAGGGGATTCAGAAAAGGAAAGGTCGGCCTCGCCAAAACCTGCTTGGCCGGTCGTGCGGCCTTGATGGGCGGTTCCCTGGCTCGGTCCTGTGTGGGTCGCGGGGCCCTCCGGGGGCGTTTTCTGGGAGGCTCGAAAAAAAACATGGAAAAAAGTGAAAAAAAATTTGGAGTCGTAGCAAAAGTTAGTATCTTTGCAGTCCCAAACGGGAAGGAGGGGTTTTCGAGGGGCAGGGTTTTGGGAGGAGTTGATTGGAATACTGGAAGACAAGAGCACAAAGACAG
>CALUPD010000038.1 GCA_944322605.1 uncultured Bacteroidales bacterium
CACTCGGTTCAACTGAAGATAAACCGCAGGCCGAGGGAAAAACTGAATTTCTCCACCCCGAAAGACGAGTTCTTTAAACTTTTGTTGTAATTTTACTTCGTGTTGCACTTGCTCGTTGACTCTGCCGTTCTTTATACATGGGAAATATTTTTGGCAATAAGAAAAAATGCATTAATTTTGCATTCACGAATTTTAGTGGTTAACTGATGCCCGGATGGCGAAACTGGTAGACGCGCTCGTTTCAGGTGCGAGTGAGTAAAATCGTGCAGGTTCGATTCCTGTTCCGGGCACAAATGAAAAGAAGCTGTCAATCAATCGAATGACAGCTTCTTTTTATTTTTTCGGGCGCAATGCGATGCCCCTCCTGTAAAGTCCGGTGCAGCGTCTCGTCCATTTCCGAATATGCGTTTGCCGCTACGGGCATCCCTGAGCGATGCCTTATGAAAGTTGCATTTTGCGGCTTGCGGTGTTTTCAGGCATTCAGTTGCCGGAGTTTCCGTAGAGGTATTCCATCTGTTCCGCGTCAAGCGTGTCTATGGCTATTCCCCAGCATGACAGTTTTTGGAAAGCAACGGCTTTGTCGACTTCAGATGGCACGGGTATTACTTTCTTTTCGAGTTCATGCAGCCTGTTTCTGTTCTTTGCAAGATATTCCGCGCTTAGGGCCTGTATGGCAAAGCTCATGTCCATTATTTCCGCAGGGTGGCCGTCTCCGCATGCAAGGTTGACGAGCTTTCCCTCGCCGAGGACATAGATGCGTTTTCCGTTTTCAAGTACGAATCCTTCAATGTTCTTTCTTGCCTGGAACGAATGTCCGGACATTTCACGCAACGCCGCCACGTTTACTTCTACGTCGAAATGCCCCGCATTGCAGCAGATCGCCCCGTCTTTCATTTCAAGGAAATGCCTTTTTCCTATTACATTGCTGCATCCGGTCACTGTTATGAAAATATCCCCTGTCTTTGCGGCCTGGTCCATTGTCATTACCTTGAATCCGTCCATTACGGCTTCGATTGCTTTGACCGGGTCTATTTCAGTCACTATTACGGAAGCGCCCAATCCTTTCGCCCTCATCGCAACGCCTTTTCCGCACCAGCCGTAACCTGCCACGACCACGTTTTTACCGGCGGTAATCAGGTTCGTGGTTCTGTTTATGCCGTCCCATACAGATTGTCCGGTCCCGTACCTGTTATCGAACAGGTGCTTGCAGTCTGCGTCATTTACTGTTATCATCGGGAATCCGAGAGTCCCTTTTTTTTCCATGACCCGCAACCTGTGTATCCCTGTCGTGGTTTCTTCGCATCCGCCTATCACTTTTGATACGAGATGCGGATATTTGCCGTGGATAAGGCTCACCAAGTCTCCGCCGTCGTCGATTATGATGTCAGGGCCTTGTTCGATTACGCGTTCAAGGTGGGAGGAGTATTCTTCAGGCGTTGCGCCGTGCCATGCGAACACGTTGAGCCCGTCATGGACCAGCGCGGCTGCCACGTCGTCCTGGGTAGAAAGGGAGTTGCTCCCAGTGACGAACATCTCTGCGCCTCCTGCTGCAAGAACCTTGCATAAATAGGCTGTCTTGGCTTCGAGATGTACCGACAATGCTATTTTCAGTCCCTTGAACGGCTTTTCAGCTTCGAACCTTTTTTCAATGCCCCTCAGAAGGTCCATGCGGCCTGTTACCCAGTCTATTTTCGTCTTTCCGCTTTCCCAGATAGCGGTGTCTCTTATTTCGCTCATGTTTTTTTGGTTTTTAAGTTATTTTAAACTTCGTTTACAATCACGCTGCGCCTCGGCATTGCCTGAACAAGTTCCGCCGCTGCTCTCGGCTTGCAGTTTATTTTAAACTTTGTTTTCAATCGCTTGCAAAAATATAAAAATTAGATTATCCGCAAAAAGCCACGGTGCGCCTTGTAACGGGCGCGAATGCCGGAGGACATCTTATTAAATCTGGCACAAGCTGCTTGCCGGCATGAAAATCCTATTGTGCGAATGCCGGAGAACTTAAATGGCAGTCCGCAAAAGCGGATATTCATATTAAAATTTATTTAAAAAAAATATGCGTTCGTATGAATATTATTCTTAAATTGCGCTTGAAATTATTAATAATATGAATAATTAAAAGTTATCATATCCTAAAATCATGCTCTTATGAAAAACACATTTCTACTTTCATTATTCGCGGCCATATGCCTTATGGCTATTTCTTCATGCGAAAAAACAGGCAATACTGCTGCCTCTCCTGAAATCATCCTTTCGAATCCTCCGGCTGATTCGTGTTTTATAACGGCAGGCCCTGAAGGCGGCCCATACACCGTAACATACTCCGTAAAGAATCCTGTCGAAGGGAGCGAATTATACGCTTCCGCCGAAAAAGAGTGGATTCACGGGTTTGAATATGAATACGGAAAGGTCTCTTTCATTATTGATGAAAACGAAGAACAGACAGGCCGTACCAATATTTTAAGGCTTTTCTATGAAAAGGCCGAAGTCGTGGAGATTCCGGTTTCCCAGCTTGCTTCGCAAGGTCCTACGTTCGAGTTCCAGTTGAGGGACATGACCTCTACCGGCGTGACCATAGACGTGCTTCCTTCTGACAAGACCATATATTATACATGGAATATTCTCGACAAGGCTTTGGCGGATGAAAAATATGCCGATGACGATGCACTGACGGCATATGCCATAGAAGTCATGAACCAGGACCTTGAGGATTATAAGAATTACGTGGACCAGAACGGCTCTCTCGTGGACATACTTTCGCATGCTGACGACCTTTACCGTGTCAACGTGCTGGATCCGGGTTCGGATTACCAGCTGTTCGCGTTCGGGGTGGATGAAAAAAGCGGAATGAGGAATACCGTGATTTCAAGGCATGATTTTTCAACGCCTGAATTCAAGGTGGCGGACGCCTGCAAATTCGATATAACATTCGACGAAGTATTGCAGACGGAGATGACATTTACCATCAGTCCGGATAATCCTTCTACAAGGTATTATGTGGGGTTGTGCCCTGCGAAGCTGATCGAGATAGAGGGCGCCGACGAAGTGGCATTGCAGTTGATACGCCAGGCCGACATAGCCGGCATAGACTGGGCTGCGTACAGTTCCCTGCATTCCGGAGAAAAGACGGTGAACACGTTTTCCGACATGAACATTACGGATTTGACTCCGGGGCAGTCTTATGCCATAGTGGTTTTCGGGGTCAGCAGCCTCGGAGAACGCACTACGGAAGTTTCATATGCGGTTCAGGTTCTCCCGCTGGTGCAGCCATCTGATATGACTTTCGAAATATCACTTGTCGAGCAGACGGCCGGCGGCGCGATATTGAGCATAGTCCCGTCAGTGAAAAACGAGCCGTACATAGCCGGTTGCATGCAATATGAGCAGTATGCCGAATATATAGGCAGGGACGGGGAGTTCATGGAATACATAGTGGAATACGGAGGAATGGGAGTGTATGAGGGCGATTACCTGATGGACAAGAGCAACGCCCTTATTGCGGATACCGATTACATATGTTTCGCGTTCGGATATTCGGGCGGAGTGACGACCCCTCTTTCCGTATTCGAATTCAGGACAGGCAAGCCTGATACTGGCAGCGATGCGGCGGTAGAGTTTGTGGAAATAAGGATCATAGACGGTTCGCAGGTAGGCTACGACGGCAAGGCCGCAGTTTACGCTTACCTTGAGCCTAATGAGAATGCGGTCCATTGGTACGGACAGGTGTTGTCAAGCGTCGACGGAGTGTGCACAGACCTGTTCGGCAATCCTTTTACTGATACCGAACTGATAGGCTTGCTCACGGACCCGCATAATGATTCGAAATATACCGATTCGGAGTATGTCGCTACTCCTATAGATTGGGGCGCGGAGATAACTTTCTTTGCCATCGCGGAAGACGCGGACGGCAATTTGGGCCCTATGGTGAAGAAAACCGTCGTTCCCCGCGAGGAAGATATGACGGAACAGGGTGGCAAATAAGAATTAAAAATCTTATTTTTGCAGGACATGTATCCGCAATTTACCAAAATACGATAAAAGATTATGAGAAAAAAGACGGTTTATGGAATTTCCGCAGCGTTTATAGGCGCTGCTTCCTTGGCATTTACATCGTGCGGCGGCAATGACCAATCGTTAAAGGCCAAGGTCGACGAATACGCTCCTGTCGAGTTGTCATCCGAGCTTGTCGCAGGACTGAGCGACAATGAAAGGGAAATGCTAAGCATTTTCTTTGAAATCGCGCAGATTACCGACAATCTATTCTGGGAACAGACATTCGGTGACAAATCCGTGCTTGAAAGCCTTGAAAACCCTTATGCAAGGCAGTTCGCCATGATACAGTACGGGGCGTGGGACAGGCTTGACGACAACAGGCCGTTCCTTGAAGGTTACGGAGAGAAGCCTTTGGTATGCAATTATTATCCTCTCGACATAACGAAGGAAGAATATGAGGCATTCGACGATCCTGACAAGGCTTCATGGTACACTGTGCTTCGCAGGAACGAGGACGGATCGCTCAAAAGCGTATGGTACCATGAGGAATATGCTGAAGAAGTAGAAAAAATGTGCGCACTGCTGGAAAAGGCAGCTTTGCTCGCTGAAGACGAAGGCTTTAAGAATTATCTGCTCAAACGCGCAGAAGCATTCAGGACGGACGACTATCTTGAAAGCGACCTTGCGTGGATGGACATGAAGGACAGCCGCATAGATTTCGTGGTCGGCCCTATCGAGACATACGATGACAAGTTCCTTGAAAACAAGGCGTCCTATGAGTCGTTCATCCTTTTGAAAGACGAAAAAAGGAGCGCGGACCTTGCGAAGTTCGTGGCAATGCTTCCCGACTTGCAGAAGGAGCTTCCTTGCGAGCCGAAGTACAAGACTTTCGTTCCCGGCACATCTTCCGACATGAACGTGTATGATGTTGTATATTATGCCGGAGACTGCAACGCGGGCAGCAAGACCATAGCGATAAACCTTCCTAACGATGAAAGGGTACACGCGATGAAAGGAACGAGGAGACTCCAGCTCAGGAACGCGATGCAGGCCAAGTTCGACAAGATTCTTGTTCCTATAAGCCAGTTGGTCCTTGATCCGTCCCAGCTTTCCCATGTCAAATTCGACGCGTTCTTCTGGAATGTGACTTTCCATGAAGCGGCGCACGGGCTTGGCATAAAGCAGACTGTAAACGGCAAGGGCAGCGTTGATGCTGCCATGGGCACTGAAAAGACTTCGTGGGAAGAAGCCAAAGCTGACATACTCGGCCTGTTCATGGTTTGCAGGCTTATAGAAACCGGAGAAATCACGGATATTACGCAGGAAGACGCATTGACGACCTATATCACAGGCATCCTGCGTTCAGTACGTTTCGGCGCCGCTTCGTCCCATGGAAAGGCAAACATGATGTGCTTTAACTTCATGGAAAAGGCAGGAGCGTTCTCCCGCAATGCGGATGGCCTTTACGTGATCGATTATGCGAAGGCCAAGGCTGCGATGAACGATTGGGCTGCGCTTATACTCAAGACCCAAGGCGAAGGCGACTATGATTTCGCAGTCAAGTACCGTTCTGAAAACGGCGGCATAACTCCGGCTCTCCAGGCTGATTTGGACAAGATCAACAATGCCGGAATCCCTAAGGACATAGTTTATGTCCAGGGTCCGGATGTCCTGTTCAAATAAGACGATGCCGGTTGAGTTCTTCCTTCTTGCGTTAGCTCAAGGGGAGTGACGGCCTGTCCGGATAAGGCATCCTTTTGCCGGCTGTTACAGGCAGAACTTTGGCGCAGGATTGTGGATAATTCCTATTACAAGCTTTTTGTATGGAATAATGGAGCAAGTTATGATATGAATGGCAATCTTCATACTTCGGTTCAATCCGATATTGTCGTTTCAGATGAAGGCAATGTCTATATTTGCGGAAGCGATGGATATGGGACAGGCGACGATGTGAAGGGTGCATTCATATGGAAGAACGGCGACCGAAAATACATGGCTGCTATGCATGGAATGGTTCCACGTACTGTGGACGCTTTGCAAGTAGTGTCTTACAGGTCTGACATTAGATAATGCGATTACCGGCAGCATTCGAACGGGTGCTGCCGGTATTTAAAACAGGTATAGTTATGAAACGGTTTATTTCTAAAATATTTTCTTCTCTCGGGAAAATCGCCGGCTTGGTCCTGGCATTCGGGTATTCTTCATGTTTCCCTGTCGCTTACGGCTCTCCTACTGCCGATTACAGGGTTAAAGGAAAGGTGACGGATATTCTGAATAATCCGTTGGAAGGGATTCAGGTCATAGTTGAGGATACCGACGAGGTTTTTGAAAAGGACGGAAAATCCACCAACAGGGATACGACTTATACTGACGGAAACGGCGAATTCGTTTCATCCCTTGCGAGGGACGAATACGGCACGGCTTACGGGACATACGTTATTTTCAATGATGTGGACGGAGAACTCGGGGGCGGCGATTTCGAGTCCGTTTCAATCGACCTTAGCGACCGCAAGGGCGAAAAGGTCAAGGACGGAAAAGGCTGGTACGAGGGAGAGTATCTTTATTACCTTAGGGTCAATATGGAAACCAAAAAAGACGGTTCAAGCGAAAACTAATGTATGTTTCTGAGGAAATCCATGGATTTCGCTTTTTCCTGTTCGATAATCGCGTTTGCTTTGGAATAGTCGACAGGTGCGGACAAAAGGGCTGCGATTTTTTCTTTTTCAGACGAATCGGCAATCCTGTCTTCAAGCGAGAGCATGGACAGAAGCGAATGGAACCGGTCGGCTCCCCTGCGCCTGTTCATCAGCGTGATGAATGGCTTGTTGTAGATTATCGACAGGACGGTTCCGTGGAAAGAGTCTGTTATGACGAATTCTGCGTCGCGGAATCCTGACAGCCATTTTTCGAGCGGCATGACCGGGTCTTTTCCATCGGTCAGGTAGGATACGGCTTCCATGCCGGTTTTTTCCGAAGCCATGGCTGTTATCCTGTCTTTTTCTTCATTCCTGTCGAGGATATAGGTCATTATGAACTTTTTATTTTCGACAGGTATGCTTTCTGCTAATTTGTCGTAATTCGCGCGGACGAGCAGCATTGTCGGGTCGAGCACAACGGTTGCATTTACTCCAAGATAATTCTTGCACAGGCCGATGCCGCTTTTTTCCCTGACGGATATGGCGGAGAATCTTTTTGCGAGCATGCTTGCCTGGGAGGTAAGCTTTTCCGGGAAACGCCATTTGTCGCTTCCGAACGATGCCGCATAGGCATACAGCCTGGCCTTGCATTGAGGAGGGAGGAAGCCGAAAAATGTCGCCGTCCCGAACTTTTTAAGCCATACCTGGTCGCTTCCTACGATGAAGCAGTCTATTCCTGAAATATCCAGCCTGTTTAATTTCTTGCAATTCGGTATGTATTCCGTCGTCTTTATATGTTCTTTTATGAATCTTCTCAGGTTGGCCGTTTCCCTGAAGAACCTTTTGCGGGATTTCGGCGGCGTAATGGGTTTGCCTTTGCCTAAAACGTAAGTCCTGACATAGGCCCATGCATAGTAAAGGGCTCTTCCTGCTATGGTCTTGTCGTTTTGCATGTAGATGGTTTCGGCCTCATGCCCGAGTCCGGCGAGTGTTTTCTGCAAGGCATAGTTTTGCAGTATGCCTCCGTAATTGTATCTGAGCGGTTGTGTGAGAATTGCTATCTTCATTTTATGTTTTCGTCTTTTTTGCACTGATGTGCCGGTTCGTATGTCATTCAATCAGGCCTTGTATGTCCTTTTTGTTTTGAAAATGCGCAGGATTTTTCTGATCAGCTTTTTGCGGTGGCGTTGGCCGTCGCTGGCGTATGTAAGTTTTTGCACGGCTTCCGTTATGCTTTTTCCTTCGGACATCATTTTGAAGAACATGTCCCTTTTCCTGTTCCATGGAGACGGCTCGAATACCGGAGACGGATATATTAGGAATCCGATTTCGCTTGCCGTGCAGTCTGTGCCGGAGAGAATTTCTTCTCCTTTTTTGCTGTTTATATAGACCAGGCTTGTTCCCATGTTGTCATCCATTCCGGGCATGTATTTCTTTATGCTCCAAAAATCGGAAAGCGTTATGTCGCTCCCGCTGGAGAATCCCTTGAACATGCATTCATGGCAGCTCGGCCTTAAATACAAGTCCGAGAGAAAACCTTTTAGCCAGGCGTTTTCGGTTACAGTCTCTTTAAGAATGCATCCGTGTTCATTGCCTATGGACAGGTTGTAGAGCCTCCATCCGTTGTCCTTGTTGCGGAATTCGACATGCGATATTTTGCTTTCTCCGCCATGCAATCCGTTTTCCACGGCGGACTGGATTTCGCTCAGGTATTTTCGCCATATTCCCGGGCTCGGCGCTCCGTGGCATATTATGTCGCAGGTTGTCAGATTCGGGTAGTCCTTTTTCAGGTATGATTTCAATCCGGCAATCTGGCATGGAGTTCCTGAATAAAGGACCGGTTCTCCTTTTTCGAGAATCTCCTTGGCCATGGAAAAGGTATTTTTCGTGTCGCTTTGGACATATTTTGATCCTTTCATGGCTGCAATCCCGTTTTTATCTGAGGTGCCTGCATGCGCTATGGACATGTCGCTGTCGAGGATTGCTCCGAAAACCGTTCCTCCCTTTTCTATTGTTTTTTCGGCAATCAGCGAAAAGATTCCTCCCGACGAGCTTTGTGTCCTTGTTTCACGGTTGTTGTTTATGGCTGAAATTATTTTCAGCGGCTTGCGCTCTTTTCTGTCTGAATTGTACGGGCAAGTCCTGTCGCACAATCCGCATTCGAGACATTTGCTCTCGTCTGCGACAGGATAGAGAAACCCTTCGCTGTCTTCAGCCATGCTTATGCATCCGGCCGGACAGGCCTGCACGCATGCCCGGCATGCGCAGCATCTTGTTTTGTCAGTTATTTTTATCATTGTCTTCAGCCGTTTCTTTCGAAATGAAATGGTTTTCCTCTTCAACGAGGTGAAGTTTTTTTGCAGCCCATGGCAATGTCATTCCCTGGACAAGCAGCGATACTATGGTAACAAAGAATACTATGTTGAATATCTGGTTGGCTCCCTGCACGTTTTCTATGACAGGGTAAGTCGCGAATATTATCGGAGCGGCTCCTTTCAGCCCTACCCATGAAACGAAAGTCTTGGATTTGCCTGTGATTTTCTTGCCGAACGGAATAAGGCTTATCCATACGCTCAGAGGCCTTGCTACGAGTGTGATGAATATGCTTGCCAGGATGGCCGTGATTATCACGGAAAGCATTTCATGCGGATTGACGAGAAGCCCGAGCATCAGGAACATTATCGCCTGTACGAGCCATGTGATTCCGTCCATGAAAGTCCCGATTTCCCTTTTCATGAACAGCCTGCTGTTTCCTATCACAAGGCCTGCTATGTAGACCGCAAGGTATCCGTTTCCCTTGAGCAGGAATACGGAGCAGTATATGATGAATATGAAGCTAAGCATCAGTACATAGTACAGCTCCTTGTTGTTCAGCTTTATCCTGTTCGTTATCCATACCGCTCCACGGCCGAGCAGGTATCCGCCCGCTATTCCTACCGTGAACTGGAGAATGAACATCCCGGCGATTTGCCATCCTGAGAATTGGCCGAACTGCATGCATTGTATAAGCAGTATGGTAAGCATGTATGCCATCGGGTCGTTGCTTCCGCTTTCGAGTTCGAGCATCGGCTTCAGGTTATGCTTCAGCTTTATGTTTTGCGATCTCAATATGTTGAACACGGACGCCGAGTCCGTAGAGGACATGGTTGCTGCAAGGAGCAGCGATCCTATGAGGCTGAATCCTATTTCCGTGTGCTGCCATCTGGATATCCAGAATATGAAGAATCCGGTGATTACTGTCGTCAGCAATACTCCGACGGTGGACAGCATTATTCCCGGGGCCAGGACCGGCCTTATTTCCGAGATTTTGGTGTCCATGCCTCCTGTGAACAGGATTATGGACAAGGCGATCATTCCTATGGTCTGGGCGAGGCGCGGATTGTTGAATTGTATGCCTAACCCGTCGCTTCCTGCGAGCATTCCGACAATGAGGAACATAAGCAGGGCCGGAATTCCGAACCTGTATCCGGTTTTGCTTATGAATATGCTAAGCAGCAGGATAATCGATCCTATCAGCAGGGTGATTTCGATTTGAATGTTCATTACCGGTATAAGTATGATAGATGTGTTTAAAATTGCATAAAGATAACCATTTTAGCGGATTAATGAAAATTTAGTTAACTTTACGGAATAAGGAAAACTGCGCCTTATGCGCATAAAACATTGTATCATGAAAAGGATTTTAATAATCGTTGCTGTATTGATTTCGGCATTTGCTATTGATTCAGAAGCATGTACGGGAATATCCCTTGCGGCGAAGGATGGCAGCAAGGTCGTTGCGCGTACTATAGAGTGGGGCGGAAGCCTGATGGACAGTTATTATGTCGTGGTTCCGAGAGGTTATGCATGCAGGTCTTTCACTCCTGGAGGAGCGGACGGCATGGAATTCGTGTCAAAATACGGTTATGTCGGATTGAGCGTGGTCAAGGAAGAGTTTGTGGCTGAAGGATTGAATGAGGCAGGCCTTTCTGCCGGGCTTTTTTATTTTCCAGGTTACGGGGAGTATGAAGAATTCGATGAGTCGTTGAAAAATTCGACATTGGCCGACTTGCAGTTCGTATCATGGGTGCTTTCGTCTTTCTCTACGGTTGAAGAGGCTGTAGCCGCCATAAATGACGTCCATGTGGTTTCCATAGTCCCGGGAGCGTCCACCGTGCATTGGAGGATTGCCGACTCTACGGGCAGGCAGGTGGTTGTCGAGATAGTGGGGGGCGTGCCGCATGTTTATGAGAACAGGCTTGGAGTCCTTACCAATTCTCCGGGATTCGAATGGCAGATCACCAATCTTAACAATTATGTCAACCTTTATGCAGGAGCGGCTGAGCCGAAAGATTTAGGAAACATAAGGCTTTCCGCTTTCGGAGCTGGCAGCGGGACCATAGGGTTGCCAGGCGATGTTACCCCTCCTTCCCGCTTCGTGCGTGCGGCTTTCTACAAGGCTACTGCCCCTGTGTATGATACCGGCAGGCAGACCGTCATGCAATGCTTCCATATCCTGAACAATTTCGATATTCCTATCGGCATAGAGCACCGGTCCGGCAGTGTTCCTGACGGCATGATGTCAGCGACGCAGTGGACATGCGTTTCAGACATGACGGCTTTGGAAATATATTACAGGACTGCCGTCAATTCTAATATCAGGTGCATAGACTTGAAAAAGATAAATTTCGGCAAGGTTAAGTACCAGTCCTGTCTTTTGGATAATACAAGCGAGCAGCCTGTCGAGGAAATCAGGATAAGGTGACGGGCGGAAAACAGAGCTGATAATAGAGCGGGCGGTCCGCCGCGCAGGGTAATGCACTGGCAACATTGCCAATTAAACAAACCCCGAATGCCGGATAAAACGCATTCGGGGTTATTTATTGTTTTGGCAATTAGGCCTTATTGTCTTTTGCGCCAATAGCCTCTAATCTGCCATGATGCCCGGCTCGCTTTTAGACGGGTTTATTATTGTTTTGTCGTTGCCTGCATGGTTTTCCGAGCTGTCATGTTGCCGGTTATCTCCTGTTTTTTCAATGACGGAATAGTCAGGCATGTATTCTATTTCCTTGTAGGCATGGTTGACATAGCCGCAGTTTTCATGGCATTTTGTGAATCTGACGTTGCTTTGAAGCAATGTCTTTTCCACGTAAGGAAGCTCTTCGAGATAGTCTTTGTCGTATTTGAACAGTAATTCAAGCATATACGAGGCGATATCGTATCCCTGGAACGAGTAAGGAGTCGGATCGGCATTGAACAGTGCCCTGTAGTCCTTTACGAACCTGTCCGTCCTTTGATTGCCATAGTCGATGTCATAAGGCACTACCAATTTCAATTCCAGCTTGTGGTACAGGTTCAGGTCGATATTTTCATATCCTTTCCATTTGGCAAGGCCGAAGAGCTCTATGTCGTACCCTTCAATTTCCGCAAGTTCCATGTTCCTTACGGCATCGGAGACGAATGCCTGGTTTTCGCTTGCTATAAGGACCTTGTTGGAGAAACTTACGGAATCTGAAATTTTCATCTTGGACATTATTTCAGGAAGAATCTCCCTTCCTTCGAGTATTCCGTATTGGACGGTTTCGAATGCAATGCCGGTTTTCGTCAGATATTCCGATGCCTCGGCCAGCATAGGGAAGTTGTCGTATCCTTTTTCGTATATGATCAGATGCGAAGTGCAGGTATCTGCCGCCTGCGCGAAATTTTCGATTATTTTCCGGTTTATGGAGTAGTTGCTCGGCACCATTTGCACGAAAAACGGATTTTCATGAGCAAGGAATGCCGCATTTGCGTCCATGGGTGATACGACGGCGATTTTCTTGCCGTTACAGTATGTTGCCAGTTTTTTGAGGTTGTTCCTGTCAGGAGGTCCTATTATGAAATAGGAATCATCAATTTTTCCGGATTCTATAATGCTTTCGATAGAATTGCCGTAGTCTCCCATGTCCAATGCTTCGAGACGGATTTTCATTCCGCTTTCCTTCATGTCTTTTGCGGCAAGCAGGATTCCGGAATAGAAATCAAGGAAGTTGATGTTCGCGAATTCCTTTCCGGCATTTGCGTTGAACGGCATTATGACGGAGAATTTGTATGTCTTGTTTTTGTCGAATACGGTTTTTGAAGCCTTGCGGGCTTTCTTTTCATCCGTTTTTTCCGTTTCGGACGGCTGTCCGGCTTGCTCCGTTCTTTCAGTATCGTCTCCGATGCCTTCCGTTTTTATGAAGCTGTCGGTCTTTATCTGATAGGTGTCTTCGATCTTATAGTTTTTGTCCGGTATGAGCAGTATGTCCTTCTTTTTGACTTCTACCGTGGAAAGCCTGTTGAGGTGGACTATGGATTCTACGGAGACATCATATTTCTTTGCAATCGAATAAATGTCTTCGTACCATTTTACCCTGTGCTTTTTGTATTTCGTTTTTTTTGCCTCCCTTTCTCCTTTGGTGAACCGGCTGTTGTATTCGGAGTCCTGCGCTGTAATGCCTTCCGACAGCATTACGGCATTATCGCTTGAAGTCATGCCGCTTTTTGAGGAAGGGATATATATTATGCTTCCGGTTTTTATATTTTCGCTGTCAAGCCCCGGATTCGATGCAAGTATGTCGTCTACCTTTAGCCCGTACTTTTTGGCAATCGAAAACAATGTCTGTCCTTTTTCTATTCTGTGGGCATACATTATCCTTCCATCCGGCAGCTTGACTTTTTCAGTCGATATTTCGACTTCCGCCGGAATAAAATCTTGCCCGTAGATACACGGGCAAGACAACAGTAGTATGAGCAGTGCTGTTATTTTCTTCATCTCGGATTAGAGTAGTCTGGACATCATGTTTTCCACATTCGTTTCGATTCTGTCGAAAATGTTGCCGCCGTATTCCGACTTTTGGAATTTTTCGCCGGTAATGTGTTCGTATAACTCTATGTACCTGTTGGATATGCTTTCAATTATCGGTTCGGTCATTTCAGGGACCTTCTGTCCTTCCTTGCCGCTGAATCCTTCAGACATGAGCCATTCCCTTACGAATTCTTTTGATAGCTGCCTTTGAGGTTCGCCTTTCGCGAATTTTTCCTCGTACCCGTCCGCATAAAAATAACGTGACGAGTCAGGAGTGTGGATTTCATCGATGAGATAGATTTCCCCGTCTTTCAGTCCGAACTCGTATTTTGTGTCTACCAATATGAGTCCCCTTGATGCGGCTATTTCAGTTCCGCGTTTGAATAGCGCAAGGGCGTATTCTTCGAGCTTTTCATAAATTTTCTTGTCCACTATCCCCCTGGATATTATTTCGTCCCTCGATATGTCCTGGTCGTGTTCTCCCGCTTCTGCCTTTGTCGTAGGCGTAATTATGGGATTTTCGAATTTCTGGTGTTCCTTCATTCCGTCAGGGATTTTCACTCCGCATATTTCCCTTGCCCCGGCCTTGTAGCTTCTCCATGAGCTTCCTGTCAGGTATCCCCTGACAATCATTTCTACAGGCAGCGACTCGCATTTGTAGCCTACTGTGACCATAGGGTCCGGCGACGCTATTTTCCAGTTCGGCACTATGTCGGAAGTGCTGTCTAAGAATTTTGAGGCTATCTGGTTAAGCACCTGTCCTTTGTAAGGTATTCCCTTGGGAAGGACGACGTCGAATGCGGAAATTCTGTCCGTGGCGATCATTGCCATGTACTTGTCAGCTATAGTATATACGTCACGTACTTTCCCTTCGTATTTTTTTGTCTGTCTTTTGAAATTGAAGTCAGTGTGTGTTATTGCTTTCATGGTGTTATTTTTTTATGCTGTTTGAAAACTCTATTAGCTTTTGGCAAAAATTGCTCCACGACAGCCTTTCTTTTTCCTTTTTGATGGCTTCGACGTATTTTTCAGGCGATTCCGAAAAGAAGGACAATATGGCATTCCTTATAAGGCCGGGATATGCTTTTTCCACTACTATGCCCGTTCCTTTTCCTGAAATCATTTCTTTCAGGCCGCCTGTGTCAGTGGTTATCATCGGAATTTCGAAATGGTAGGAAATGGAGCTTATTCCGCTCTGCGTGGCAGTCCGGTATGGCAGGATTACCACGTCGGCTGCTGAAAAATAACGCGATACCTCAGCGTCGTTTATGTAGTGCGTGAAGCATTTTATATTATCCCTGTTCCTGCAATCGTCGATCAGGGCCTGGTATTGGCTGAAGCTCCCGTAAGGTTCTCCGGCTATGATGAGATTGTATGTCTCGTCGAGTTCGGAGAATGCCTTGATCAGAATGTCCAATCCCTTGTATTCCCTGATCAGTCCGAAAAACAGTATGTTTTTGCCTCCATGACGGATTCCCAAAAGGTCTTCTGCCGATTCCTTGGCCATTTTTTCTCCGAAATGCGTGTAAAGCGGATGCGGAATCGTGGTGCATACGGCATTGCGGTCTGCATCAAGTATGTCTTTCCTGACCGCATCGCATAAGGCCACGTATGCGTCGTTCGATTTCAGATAGAATTTTGTGAACGGCGCATCGAAAAAATGCTTTTCATGAGGTATGAGGTTGTCGACGATAGATATGACTTTTGCGCTTTTTTTCAGAATCCTGCCTACAGTCCCTTGCGACGGGGCGAAATAGCTCATCCAGTATCTCATTATGAGAAGGTCCGGATTCCATTTTTTTATTTTGGCTGCTGCTTTCGCATATGTGAACGGGTTGGCGGTATCGAGAACGGAGTCCGATTCGATTTTCATGGCATTGTCGCTGCTGTCCACATATTGGGTCTTTCCCGGAAACAGGAAGTCCGGGTATTGCCTTGAAAAATTGAATGCCTTCACATCGTGAGCCTTGCTCAGCTCACGATATAGTTCGGCATTGAATTGCGCAATTCCTCCCCTGTAGGGGTAGAAGCAGGATAAAATCGCTATTTTCAATTGTCTATTTTTTTGACTTTATATATTCGTCATTCAGCCCACCGACTATTTCCTGGGTTATATCGAGTTCCGGATTGCCGTTCAGCACCACGTTTGTGGTAGGCGAGGTGGTCAGTATGAGAGAATAATTCTTTTTCTTGTTGTATTTTTCAATATATGTGGTTATGGCATCCATTACCCTGTTGTACATGACGGTCTCTTCTTCAGCTATTTCCTGCTGCTTCTGCATGGAGTAATTTTGGAGTTCCGCCTGCCTGTTCAAAAGGTCCTGCTGCATTTTTTCGGCCTGCGAGCTGGTTACGAGCCCTTTTTTCACTTTGTTTTCGAAATCTTTCGTGTCCCTTTGGAAGCTTATTCCTTTTTTCTCAAGGTCGGTACGTATTATCTCGGCCTTGGCTTCCAGTTCCGTCCTCAAATCGTTGAACATGTCGTATTGGCTTACTAAAGAATCGAGCTGGATATAGACGATGCTTCCTTCCGGAATCGAAACCTTTTCCGTGGAATTTGCTGCGGCGTCGTCTGCCGGGGTATTCGAGCAAGCGTCATTCCTGTCCGTGAAATGCAGTATGAAAAGTGCTATTACCGCGATGGCAAGCACGATGTTGAAAATTAAAGAACCTTTTTTCATTCTTCCTGATTTATTAATGTTTTATGCAAATATAATTATTAATCCTTAATTGCGCGTTTGTATGCCTGTATGGTGTTTTCCAGTCCCATGTAAATCGCGTCGCATATGAGGGCGTGCCCTATGGATACTTCGAGCAGGTTGTCTATGCGCTGTTTGAAATACCTCAGGTTGGCCAGGTTGAGGTCATGCCCCGCATTAAGTCCCAATCCTGCCTTTTTTGCAGCGTTGGCCGCTTTGACATAAGGCTCTATGGCTTTTTCAGGATTTTCCGCATAGTTGCGCGCGTATGCTTCGGTATATAGTTCTATTCTGTCGCATCCCGTTTCAGCCGCTCCGAATACCATCTCCTCGACAGGGTCGACGAATATCGATGTCCTGATGCCTGCTTTCTTGAAAATGCCGCATATTTCTTTCAGGTAATCCTTGTTTTTGACAGTATCCCATCCTGCGTTCGATGTCAGGGCGTTTTCGGCATCCGGCACGAGAGTGACCTGTGCAGGCTTGTTTGCAAGGACCAGCTCTATGAATTTAGGAATCGGATTGCCTTCGATATTGAGTTCGGTAGTTGCAAGTCTTTTTATTACAGGAACATCTGCATATTTTATATGCCTTTCGTCCGGTCTCGGGTGTATCGTGATTCCTTCTGCTCCGAACCGTTCGCAGTCTTTTGTCACAGTCTCAAGATTCGGAAGGTTGCTTCCTCTCGCGTTTCTCAGCGTGGCGAATTTGTTTATGTTAACACTTAGTCTCGTCATGATTTTTAAATTTAACTTTCGACAAAAATATATAACTTGCGACAAATTTTATAATTATTTATCGCTTGATGCGGTCAGGCTTCCGTTATGGCTTGTGGTACGTGCCGTTACGGGAAAAGGCGCGGGCCGTGTCCGGATGTACCGGAAAGAGCGTGGTTAAGACAGGATGTTATGAATATAGCTTTGTTCGGCAGATCGGCAGACTTGAAAGACAGGGGCAGGTTCGAGATTCTATTCGACATGCTCTCTTCTTGCGGGTGCGCAGTGTATGTTTATGAGGATTTTTATGACAAGCTTGTCCGTGCATTTCCAGACATCCTTTCATGCAGCTCCTTTCCCTCTGCCGTCGAAATATTTTCTTCTCCGTCGCAGTTGCGCGGGAAAACAGACATGTTCTTTTCGCTCGGAGGCGACGGCACCATATTGGATTCCATAGTGTTTACGGCGGGGACGGACATTCCGGTGGCCGGAATAAATTTCGGAAGGCTCGGTTTCCTTACCACTGCCAGCATAGATGAGAACGGGGATAACCCGTGGTTTGCAAAGCTGCTTTCCGGCGATTACATCATAGAAAGGAAATACCTTCTGAAACTTTCATCCGAATCGATGCCTGAATCGTTCTATCCTTATGCATTAAATGAAATATCATTGCAAAGGACCGACGCGTCGATGCTTAACATAAGGCTTGAAATCGATGGAACGCAGTGGCCGTCTTATTGGTCGGACGGATTGCTTATATCCACCCCTACCGGCTCTACGGCCTATTCCCTCAGCGTAGGCGGCCCGGTGGTCATGCCTTCGTCAAATGTATTGGTGGTGGCTCCCATTTCTCCGCATAACCTGAACGTAAGGCCTCTTGTAGTCCCTGAAAAATCGGAATTCAGCCTTACGGTCCATACGAGGGCCGAGTCTGCATTGGTCACTTCCGACAACAGGTCTTTCAAGGTTCCTTCGGGTGAAAAATTGCATGTCTCCATTTCGGGTTATTACATAAATTATGTATGTTTGCGCAGAAGCAGGTTCATAGACGCCCTTACTGAAAAATTGATGTGGGGCAAGGACAGGCGGAACAATGAGATTTGACACGGATTAAATAAAGCATTATGATACCTAAGCATATTACTATAATTATGGACGGGAACGGAAGGTGGGCGAAAAAAATAGGAAAGGAACGCCTTTTCGGCCATCAGGCGGGCGCGGAGAGCGTGAGGTCGTGCTGCGAGTATGCAGTGGAGCACGGCATAGAATACCTTAGCCTGTTCGCCTTTTCCGAAGAAAACTGGGGCCGTCCGTCAGATGAGGTTTCCGGACTTATGTCATTGATGATAAAGTCGATAATCGAAGAACAACCTGTTTTTATGAAAAACAATATCAGGTTCAGGGCTATCGGGGACATGTCGCGGGTTCCAGAAGACGTTGTGTCCCATATACGTGAATGCGAGAAGGCTACCGGCTCGAACACCGGGCTAACGCTTATAGTATTCTTGAGCTATAGCGGCAAATGGGATATTTTGCAGGCTGTGAACAGGTTCGTTGAAGAAAACGCGGGCAAGTTTCCGGAGATGAAGATGGATGCTGACACAATGAACAGGTATTTAAGTACATATGGAATACCTGAGCCGGATCTTCTGATCAGGACCAGCGGGGAGATGAGGATCAGCAACTACATGCTGTGGCAGTGCGCCTATACCGAATTCTATTTCACCGATGTTTTGTGGCCTGATTTTCGTAAAGAGAATTTAGCCGAAGCGATTTCCGTTTTTTCAAAGAGGGAAAGGAGGTATGGGAAAACAGGAGATCAGATAAAATGCGGCATTTCCGGTTCGAACTGATTCTTAATGGAATGATTATATTGAATAACGACAGATGAAAAGATTGCGAGGCTATATATTTCTGCAAATGGTATTTCTCGCGTTTGCGGTAGTTTCCGCATCTGCGCAGGAAACGGGCAGGAATGATATAGAAGTGGATTACAATAATCCGAAGACCTATGTCATAGGCGGAATAAGGGTCTCGGGAGTGGAGTATCTGAATGACAAGCAGATAATAGCTCTTACTGGATTCCGTCCGGGGAACAGGATAACCCTCCCCGGCGATGACGTGTCTTCTGTTATAACGAGGATTTGGAAGCAAAAGAAATTTTCAGATGTCGGGCTTTATATCGATTCCCTTTCTGCCGGCAGGGATACCGTGTGGCTGGAAATTGCCTTGCAGGAACTCCCAAGGGTTTCCCTATGGGATTTTTCGGGCATAAAGTCATCCGAAAGGAACGATTTGGAAGAAAGGCTGAGGTTAAGGAGGGGGCAGGAATTTTCAGAATATGTAATAGAGTCGTCGATAGATATAATCAAGCGTTATTTTAAGGAAAAAGGATTTCTTGATTGCAATGTCTCTGTTTCTCATGTGGAAGATCCGACAATCGCCAATGCCGTGCATGTCACTTTCAATGTGGACAGGGGACTCAAGGTGAAAATCAAGAAAATAACTTTCGAAGGCAATACGGATGTACCGTCAGGCAAGCTTGCTGCCGCCATGAAGAAGACAAAGGACATGCGTATCAGAAACTTCTTCAATAGCAAGAAATTCAATGAAAAAGAATACGAAAACGATAAGAATCTTTTGTTGCAGGCATTCCAGGAAAGGGGGTACAGGGACGCAAGGATTGTAAAGGATTCCATTTATTACATGGAACCGGGCCGCTTGGGAATACACTTTGTCATAGATCAGGGCGACAAATATTATTTCAGGAATATAACATGGACCGGGAATTCCCTTTATTCCGTGGAGGACCTGAACAGGATGCTCCTTATAAAAAAAGGAGACCCTTATGACGTGGTTACCATGAATCACAGGCTTATGGGCGGCGGAGGCCCTACCGAGATGAACATCGCGCAGATGTATACGGACAGGGGCTATTTGTTCTTCAATATCATGCCTGTGGAAACCAATATCGTGAACGATTCCGTGGATGTTGAAATCAGGATTATCGAGGGAAAGCCTGCTGTCTTCAACAACATAATAATAAACGGTAATACGATTACAAACGAAAAGGTTGTCAGGAGGGCTCTTTTTACCAAGCCGGGATACCTTTACAGCCAGACTGACCTTGAAAGGTCCATCCGTGAAATATCGTCCATGGGGCATTTCGAGCCGGAGCATGCGATGACCCAGAATCAGGGATTCACATTATTGCCGAACCAGAGCGACAATACGGTCGACATTATATACAACGTGCAGGAAAAATCCAACAGCCAGTTCGAACTTTCAGGAGGTTGGGGCGGCAATACATTCGTCATTACGGCAGGGGTAAGCTTCAATAATTTTTCCATAAAGCGCCTCTTCAAGAAAAACGCGTGGAGGCCTGTCCCTTTGGGAGACGCCCAGCAGCTGGCCCTCAGGTTCCAGACAAACGGCTCTTATTATACGGCATTCTCGCTGAGTTTCGTCGAGCCATGGCTTCTCGGCAAGAAGCCTACTTCCTTCAGCGTGGGCCTTTATTATACGAGGCAGACGAATTCCAATTACTGGGTTCTGAACAATGATGAATTCATGGAGGTTTACGGTGCCTCCGTAGGCCTTGGCACGAGGTTGAAATGGCCGGATAACTTTTTCGTGCTGTACAATGAATTGAGCTGGCAGACATACAAGCTTCAGGACTGGAACTACAATTTCCTTTTTGACACCGGGCTTTCCCATAATTTCAGTTGGAGGATTACGCTGTCGAGAAATTCGACCGACCAGATGATATATCCAAGAAGAGGTTCTGATTTCACATTGGGTTTGCAGCTGACTCCTCCGTATTCGTTGTTCAGGGATAAGAATACCGACTACAAGAATATGACGGATCAGGACCGTTATCGTTGGATAGAGTATCATAAATGGACGTTCAAGGGAGATTTGTATACTCAATTGATAGGAGATCTCGTTTTGAGGACGAGGGTTCAGTTCGGTTATTTGGGATATTATAACAGGAATCTCGGCTATTCGCCGTTCGAGGGTTTCACCCTTGGAGGCGACGGCATGACCGGATATAATACCTACGGTCAGGAAATCATAGGGTTGAGAGGATATGAAAATTACGCCCTCACGCCTCTCATAGACGATGCTTATATGGGCAATGTTTACGACAAGTTCACGATTGAATTAAGGTATCCTATACTTCTTCAGCCGCAGTCGACCATATATGCCCTGGCGTTTGTTGAAGGCGGTAATGCATGGTCCGACATAAAGGATTTCAATCCGTTCGACATAAAACGCTCTGTGGGCGTAGGTGTCAGGATTTTCCTTCCTGTCGTAGGCCTTCTCGGATTGGACTGGGGTTACGGTTTCGACAAGGATTTCTCAGGGCGGAAAGGCGGAAGCCATTTCCATTTCCTCATCGGCCAGGAATTTTAGTATGTTAAAAACAATATGCATATGAAAAGGTTTTTATTAGTATTGATCTTAGCTTTGTCGTCCGCATGCTATGCCGGCGCACAGAAAATAGGGTATGTCAACATGGAGACGATTCTGAAATCCATACCGGAATACAACCAGGCGCAGGAAACGCTTATGGAACTTAGCGAATCTTACAGGAATGAAATCGAATCCGAATACTCTGAAATAGAGGACATGTTCAATAAATACCAGTCCGAGAAAGCAAACCTTTCCGCGAGCCAGCGGCAGGAAAGGGAAAACGAGATAATATTGCGCGAACATGCCATGAAAGAGATGGAGGACAAATATTTCGGCCAGGACGGTCTGATGTCGGAAAAATCGAAGGAACTCATGGAGCCTATAAATGAAAAAGTCCAGGCTGCGATAAACAAAGTCGCGGAAAACGAAGGCTTCGGTTTCATTTTCGATACGATGTCTTTAAGCGGGGTCGTATATAAAAACGAAGCTTACGATTTGAGCGAAAAAATAATGAACGAATTAAAATAAAATAATAAGATGAACAGATTGAAAACAGTTTTGACGGTTGCGATATTGATGATGTCGGCCGGTTTGTCGAGCGCCCAGACTCCTAAATTCGGGCATATAAACATGCAGACCCTTATAGACCTTATGCCTGAAAGGGACTCGGCTTATATACAATTGACCGAATACGGCAAGAGCCTGGAAGAAACGATGGTCGGAATGCAGAATGAATATCAGGCTAAACTGGACGAGTACAATCAGAAAAGGAATACGTGGTCTCAATTGATACTTGAATCCAAAACTCAGGAATTGAGGGATATAGAAAATAGGATATACTCTTTCCAGCAAACTGCGCAAACCGACATGCAGCAGATGCAGAGCAGGCTTTTCGCTCCGGTTCTTGAAAAAGCGAGGGCTGCCGTAGACAAGGTAGGGAAGTCCCTTGCTCTTATATACGTATTCGATACCACGACGGGCGTGCTTACCTATATAGACTCGGAGCAAAGCATCGACCTTCTGCCTCAGGCAAAGGCCGAACTCGGCATACCGGCGGAAAAAGTGGCTCCTACGCAATTGTCCGAGTAGTCCGTTGCAGGAGCTTGAAGATATTCCGGATTGCGGCATGACGGCGTGCCGTTGAAGTTCCGGCTTCAAAACATTTTACGAGACACAAGGCGGATGCCCGGCATATTCCGGACATCCGCTTCCTTTTTATAAAAGTCATAAAAAATTGTAAGAATGACAAAATAATCCATACATTTGCGGTAGTGATAAAACTAAATATACAACTAAATAAAGAAACATTCTTATGCAACACAAAGTCATTGACACCGACGAAGTAGTAATTCGTTTTTCAGGTGATTCAGGAGACGGAATGCAGTTAACCGGAACGCTATTCGCAGATGCTTCCGCTCTTTATGGAAATGAAATTTCCACATTTCCTGATTATCCGGCAGAAATCCGTGCTCCTCAAGGTACAATATCCGGAGTATCGGGTTTTCAAGTACATATAGGTAGCGGAGAAGTCAAGACCCCGGGCGATTATTGTGATGTATTGGTTGCAATGAATCCTGCGGCTTTGAAAGCCAATGCAAAATGGGCGAAACCGACAGCAACGATAATTCTCGATACTGACAACTTCGATGAAAAAGGATTGGCAAAGGCCGGCTTCAAGACGGATAATCCTTTTACCGAACTGAAAATCGATGACAGGAACCTGATACTTTCCCCTATAACGACTTTGACCAAGGAAAGCCTTAAAGACAGCGGACTGGACAATAAATCCATTATTCGCAGCAAGAACATGTTCGTTCTTGGCATGTGCTATTACATGTTCAACCGTCCTATGGAATATACCGAGGCTTATCTGAAAAGAAAATTCAAAAAGAAACCTCAGCTGATAGACGCCAATATAAAAGTACTCAGGGACGGAGCGAATTATGCAGCCAATATACAGGCAATCCCTAATACATACAAAATCGACCCTGCTCCGGCAGTTCCAGGCCTGTACAGGAACATAAGTGGTAACCAGGCTACGGCATGGGGGCTTCTGGCAGCATCAGAGAAGTCAGGAAGGCCTTTGTTCTGCGGCTCTTATCCTATCACGCCTGCCACGAACATACTTGAAGAATTGGCAATCCATAAATATCTTGGGGCAAAGACCCTCCAGTGCGAGGACGAAATATCGGGAATATGCACGGCGATCGGAGCGGCATATGCCGGTAATTTCGCAGTTACTACGACATCCGGTCCTGGCTTCTCGTTGAAATCGGAAGCTCTCGGGCTTGCTACCATGACTGAACTTCCATTGGTAATCGTAGACGTGCAGCGAAGCGGCCCATCTACAGGTATCCCTACGAAAACAGAACAGACCGACCTTAACCAGGCTCTTTACGGAAGGAACGGCGAATGTCCTATAGCCGTGATTGCAGCGCATTCTCCATCCAATTGCTTTGACGCTGCTTTCTATGCGGGAAAATACGCAATGGAACATATGATGCCTGTCATATTGCTGACAGAAGGTTTCATCGCAAACGGCACAGAGCCGTGGAAGATTCCATCTATGAGCGATTATCCTGCGATCAACCCTCCTATCATAGACAAATGCGACGGTCCTTTCAAGCCGTTCGAAAGGGATCCTGAAACTTATGCGCGCAAATGGGCGTTCCCTGGAAAGGTAGGACTCGAACATAGGGTCGGCGGTTTGGAAAAGAGCCCTAACGGAGCGATTTCAAATGATCCTATAGTTCATGAGCAAATGGTCGCAAGAAGGGCTGAGAAAGTCAAGAGGCTTGCAAATTACATCCCTGAACAGAATGTTCTCGGCGACCAGGAAGGAGAAATGCTGATCGTAAGCTGGGGAGGTACTTTCGGCCATACGTATACTGCCTTGAAGCAATTGAAGAAGGAAGGCTTCAATGTCGGACTTGCGCATTTCGATTTCATTTTCCCTCTTCCTAAGAATACGGCCGAAGTGTTCTCGAAGTTCAAGAAAATCATCGTATGCGAATTGAATTCAGGCCAGTTTGCAAATTACCTCAGGGCAATGCATCCTGATTTCAAGTACATGCAGTACAATAAAGTGCAAGGACAACCGTTTATCGTGCAAGATGTAGTGGCTGCGGTAAAGGCTGCTTATGAAAAATAATTATAAAAGATTAAAAATTTTGATAGTATGAAATATACAGCACAAGATTTTAAAAGCGATCAGGAAGTCAAATGGTGTCCGGGTTGCGGTGACCATGCAGTTTTGGCCGCAGTGCAAAGAGCTCTTCCTGAAGTCTGTGAAGCTTTGAATTATTCAAGGGAAAGATTGGTTTTCGTTTCCGGCATAGGATGTTCTTCAAGATTCCCTTATTATATGAATACATACGGGTTCCATGGCATCCATGGCCGTGCTGCCGCTTTGGCTACTGGAATAAAAGTGGCGAACCCTACATTGTCAGTATGGCAGATGACAGGCGACGGAGACTCTCTCGCAATCGGAGGAAACCATTTCATCCATGCCATAAGAAGAAATATTGACATAAACATCATCCTTTTCAACAATAGGATATACGGACTGACAAAAGGTCAGTATTCACCTACCTCAAAATTAGGAATGATCACAAAGACATCTCCTTACGGAACCGTAGAACATCCTTTTAATCCGGGTGCCCTGGTTTTAGGCGCAAGAGGTACGTTTTTTGCACGTGGCATAGATAACGATATAAACCTGAATAAGGAAATATTCGTTGCGTCTGCAAAGCATGACGGGACTTCGGTGACTGAAATGCTTGTGAATTGTGTCATTTTCAATGACGGTTCCCACAAGGAATTTTCAGACAAGGAAGTCAAGGAAGACAGGACCATAGTCCTCAGGCATGGCGAACCGATGATTTTCGGAAAGAATCGCGACAAAGGTCTGATTTTGGTCGGAAGAAGGTTGAAAGTGGTCAAGATAGGCGAAGGCGGAATAACGGAAAAGGACATACTCGTTCATGACGCTCATTCGGACGACATAGGAATCCACAGCATGCTTGTCGACATGAAATATCCTGAATATCCGGTTGCGCTTGGAGTAATCAGGGACGTCGCAGACAAAACATACGACGACAATGTCAGGGATCAGGTCATAGACGTTACAGAGCATGCGATGATCCATTCTATGGACGAGTTGCTGAAGAGCGGCTCTACATGGGAAGTCAAATAATTGAAACTTATTTATTAACATATTTTTTTAAATAAATATTTTTTATGAAAACATCAGAAATAATGGCCAATTTGGAAAGAAAATACGGCCATGAAAAAGAGTATCTTCAGGCAGTACGCGAAGTGCTTGAATCTATCGAAGAAGTTTACAACCAGCATCCTGAATTCGAAAAAGCTAAGATCGTCGAAAGGTTGGTTGAACCTGATAGAATCTTCACTTTCCGTGTTACCTGGATAGATGACAAGGGTCAGGTTCAGACAAACCTCGGTTATCGTGTTCAGTTCAACAGCGCAATAGGACCTTACAAGGGAGGTCTCCGTTTCCACAAAGCTGTTACCCCTTCAATGTTGAAGTTCCTGGGTTTTGAACAGACATTCAAAAATGCATTGACTACTCTTCCTATGGGTGGTGCAAAAGGTGGTTCTGACTTCGATCCAGTTGGAAAATCTGATGCTGAAATCATGCGTTTCTGCCAAGCATTCATGCTTGAACTTTGGAATTGCATAGGTCCTGAACAAGACGTTCCAGCAGGTGACGTCGGAGTTGGCGGACGTGAAATCGGTTTCTTGTACGGTATGTACACTAAACTTGCACGTGAATACAACGTAGGCGTTTTGACTGGTAAAGGTGCTAACTGGGGCGGTTCAATCCTTCGTCCTGAAGCAACTGGTTTCGGTGCTTTGTATTTCGTGCAGCATGTTCTTCATACAGCAGGAAAAGACATTAAAGACAAGACCGTAGCTATCTCAGGTTTCGGTAACGTTGCATGGGGCGCAGCTAAGAAAGCTAAACAGCTCGGTGCTAAAGTAATCGCAATCTCAGGTCCTGATGGAGTATGTACTATTCCTAACGGAATCACTGATGAAATGATCGACTACATGCTCGAACTTCGTGCTTCTAACAACAACGTAGTCGCTCCTATGGCTACTAAATTCAGCGGCGTTGAATTCACTCCTGGCAAGAAGGCATGGAGCGTAAAATGCGACATTGCTCTTCCTTGCGCATTCCAGAACGAATTGAACGGCGACGATGCTAAGGAACTCATCGCTAACGGTACTTGGTGCTGCTGCGAAGTTTCCAACATGGGATGTACTCCTGAAGCAATTCACGAATTCCAGTCTAAGGGCATTTTGTTCGCTCCTGGCAAAGCAGTGAATGCCGGCGGTGTTGCAACCTCTGGTTTGGAAATGACTCAGAATGCAATGCATATCTCATGGTCAGGTGAAGAAGTAGATGCTAAATTGCATCAAATCATGAGCAGCATACATGAAGCATGCGTAAAATACGGCAAACAGGCTGATGGACACATCGACTATGTTAAAGGTGCTAATATCGCAGGTTTCATGAAGGTTGCTAATGCAATGCTTGAACAGGG
The DNA here is from genome assembly GCA_944322605.1 of uncultured Bacteroidales bacterium. Lineage (GTDB taxonomy): Bacteria > Bacteroidota > Bacteroidia > Bacteroidales > UBA932 > CALUPD01. Next base: position 26,839 of record CALUPD010000038.1, read on the forward strand.
TATTATCTAATTAGTCGGAAATCCGATTAATATTAAATCAGGTGCCGTGTCGAAATAAAGACACGGCACTTTTTATTTTAAACTTCGTTTACAATCGCGCTGCGCCTCGGCATTGTCTGATCAAGCTCCGACACTGCGCTCGGCTTGCGGCTTATTTTATTTTGCGAAGCGGCTTTGCTCAGGCGGGAGAACCGTGGCGTGCGGCCGGGCAAGATGTCCGCCGGCCGGACGTACCGCGCAATGCTTCCCTTCGAGCCGTCCGCGGCTGGTCCCGGAGCGCGTGCGTGTCGCGGTCGGGCTACGAGGAGTCGTACCGCGCGGTGTCGGGTGTTTCCGGGAAGGCTGGCGTGCGGTCATGATTGCCGAGAAAGGCTGTCGAAGTCCATATGGGTTGCCAGGGCGGCGCAATGCATTGAAGCCGGAAGAATCCCGTTTCATCCAATGGGCCGTAATCAAAAAGGACGCGAGTCCGCCGTCGCGCGCCACGCGGGGATGCGGAAAAACCCTCGCACGCGTCGGCCTGAATCGTTTCCCATCCGTTCGCCGGCAGGGGATTCCGGAAAAGGGCTTAGTCGACAAAAAGTAGGACAAAATCTCTGCAAAGGATTGATTTTAATATCTTTGCGAAGAT
>CALUPD010000039.1 GCA_944322605.1 uncultured Bacteroidales bacterium
AGTCGAGAATTGGAATCTGAGCAAGTTGGACCTTGATAGTTTTTAGTTTATGAGAGAGATTCTTGCAAAAATCCTATACTTGTTTTACTATTTTAAAGTTCATCAGGAGTCAAAAAGAACGGATTCCGTTCTGTCTATTTACGGGCATGACATATCCAGGAAAAATTTTGAAGAATTGGTAAAATGGCTGCTGAAAAGAAATTATAAGTTTATAACCCCATACGAATTGGAGGATTACCTTTGCGGAAAGCTTCCATGCAATAAAAAATATGTGTGGATGAGTTTTGATGACGGATGGAGAAGCAATTATGAGAATGTCTTTCCTGTGTTAAAGAAGTATGCCGTTCCGGCAACAATATTCGTTGCTACAAAAGGAATAGAGGACGGATATTTTTGGTTTGATAAGGCATTTGAAAACCGTGACTCCCAATATTATGATGAAATTCAAGAATTATGGGAAATGCAGAACAGCAAAAGAGTTGAGATAATCAGCAAGTTGCCTTATGAAATGACGGTTCGTAAAACAATGATTCCTGCGGAATTAAAAGAAATGACGGAATCGGGGTTGGTGTATTGGGGAAACCATACGGATGATCATGTAATGAGCGATAACTGTACTGACGAAGAACTTGCTACGGAAATCATGATTTGTCAGGAAAAAATGAAAAGGTGGACAGGCGTAGACTGCAACTTTATATATTCGTATCCCAATGGGAATATCGATGACCGTTCGGAAAAAACAATAAAGAATTTGGGATTCAAGATGGCAACGACTACTGAGCTGAATAGGATATGTCCTGACACTGACATATTCCGGATTCCGAGAATGGAATTCAAAGATGTTTCTTTGACAGAAAATATCTTGCATATCTATGGAATATGGACTCCGTTTTTTAACAGGATAAAGCGGATGTTAGGAATAAAAAATAAAAAATAGGAGTTGTTATTGATAATAAGTATGAAAAGAATATTGATAGTAGGAGCTTATGGGTATTTCGGCAACCATCTTGACGGTCAGACAGTCAAGACGAGGAATGTCCATAAGTTGATTGAAGGTCGTTTTGACGGAAAGGTATGCGGCTTCGATACTTTGAAAGTAAGACGAAACCCGTTATTGCTGTTTGTACTTTTATGGCAGCTAATTAGATGCAATACGCTTATTCTTGTTCCGTGCCTTAACAATCTGACATATGTTTTTCCGCTTGCTTACTATTTGTCGAAAATTTTCGGATACGACATAATCGAAATCTGCATAGGCGGATGGCAGGTGGAGTATTTCAAAGGCAATGAACGTTTCAAGCCTCACAGGCTACAAATGAATTTGAGCAAGAAGATAAGAGTATTCCTTCCTGAGATGAAAGAAGTAGACTGTAGACTCAAATCGGAGCTTGGGTTCAAGAATTCGGAATATTTTCCGAATTTCAGGTTTTTTGATCCTGATATGCCATTGGGCAATAATAATTCAAATGAATTCCGTCTGGTTTTCATGGCGAGGGTCAACAAGAAAAAGGGATATGATACGATTTTCGAATTTGCCAATCATATAAGAGGTAGATTCAATGACATAAAAATTGATTTCTTCGGACCTATAGAAGAGGGTGACAAAGAAGAGTTCATGTCATTGATTGATTTGAATAAAGATATCGTATCTTATAAAGGTGTACTGCAACCGGAAAATATCCATAAGACATTATGTATGTATGATCTGATGTTGTTTCCTACTACCTACTATACAGAAGGTTTTCCTGGCAGCATACTTGATGCATATATTTCGGGCATTCCTGTAATCGCTACGGAATGGATGCATTCGCATGAATTCATAGATGACGGGCAGACCGGATATATAGTCCCTTTCGGGAATTGCCAGGAAGAGTTTGAAAGAAAGATATTGGAGTTGTATAGGGATAGGGAAAAATTGGATTGCATGAAGCGTGCTGCGCATGAAAAATGCAGATTGTATTCGGCAGATGCGGCATGGAACGTGCTTTCGAAATATTTATAACCATGCTTAGAATCACAGGCGACATAAATTTTACTGACGGTTTCTTTGATACTGGTTTCGGTGTCGGATCTTCGATAAAAAGCGGAGCGGATCCGTTTGTGAACCTTGACCGCAAGGATTCGGATTTCTGGTTTGGAAACTTTGAGTGCGTATGTTCTTCCGTTTCCGACAAGGAGGGGATTTACAGGAAGCAATTCATAATTTCTCCCGAGAACATGTCCCATATCCGTCATTTCGACATTTACGGGGTGGCCAACAACCATGTTATGCAGCATGGATGCGCGGCCTATGATAACATGCTGGAGTACTTGAAACAAAGCGGATGCATGTATGTCGGGAGCAAGGACCGAAAATCAGTTGTGATTGAACATCAGGGCAAAAAGATTGGAATAATCGCATTCAGCCTCCGTCCCGAGAATTTCTCTGATACGCCGTTATACTGGTCCATGCCTGAATATTCCGAAATTGAAGACGAGATCGGTAAATTATCAGGATGCGATTTCCGGATTGCATACGTGCATTGGGGTAACGAATTTATAAATTACCCTTACGTAGATCAAAAGAACTTCGCCCATTTGATGATAGACAAAGGCGCGGATATGATCATAGGCATGCATCCGCATGTGTTGCAAGGATTCGAGGTGTATAAAGGCAAATATATTTTTTATTCGTTGGGTAATTTCGTGTTCAATATGCCGTGGACACCGACAAAATATGCAGCTATCGTGAATGTGGATTTTGGTGGCTGCCAGCCTGTAGTATCATGGAATTATACGAAAATTGGAATTGACTGTTTTCCGCGCCTCTTGGATGAAAATCAAGTTCCTGAAGAATTTCGTTTTGATTATCTCAACTCTTTGGTCAAAAAGGCGGATGAAAACGAGCGTTATTATTCCAATGTCTTTGCTTGCATGAAAAAGTATCGCAAGTCGAATTATTTGGATATATTGCATAATGTTACTAAATTCAAATTTTCTGATTTGGCTGAGATTACGGGTGATTTTATAAAACGCAGGATAAAGTAAAATTGTATGTTCCATAAACTGATATATACAGCTGGGGTCAAGAGGCGTAATCCGTCTTTGATGCGATATTTTGATTTTCTGATGAAATCAGACAAGTGGAGTATCGGGCAATTGCACGATTATCAGTTTGGAAAGTGCAAGGACTTGCTTGAATTCGCACAAAAATATTCTCCGTTTTACAAGGAGCATTTTGAAAAATGCGGATTCGAGCCGTCTAAGATGGAGTCGTTGGATGAACTGAAAAAGATACCTCCTATAGATAAGCAAGTTTTGCTTTCCCGGAATAAGGACATACAGTCTTCTTTCAAGTTCGACAAACTGTTCTTTTCCGAGACATCCGGCACTTCCGGGCAGGTTCTTAAATTCTACAGGAATGAAGAATGGGATTCATGCAACCGTGCGGCCATGTTCAGAGGATATAAATGGTACGGAGTTAATCCTTGGGAAAGAAACGGATATTTTTGGGGCTATAACATAGATAAGAAACAAAGGCTCAAAACCGCGATTCTGGATGAATTGCAGAATCGTTTCAGGATTTTCTCTTACGATGAGGACCATATACGCAGGTTTGCGGAAAAACTGCGGAAAGCTGCATATGTGGGAGGATATTCTTCTATGATTTACGAAGTCGCAAAGATTGTGAACCGTTTGGAAATAAATAATGATTTTCATTTGAAAATGGTAAAGGGAACTTCGGAAAAGATCTATGATTCCTATCAGAACGAAGTAAAAAAAGCGTTCGGACAAAAAATGATAAGCGAATATGGTTCTGCCGAGTCAGGGCTTATCGCATTCGAGTGTCCGGAAGGCGGGCATATGCATATTAACATGGAAAATGTGATAGTTGAGGAAGAAAACGGGGAAATCATAGTTACAAACCTGCTTTCAAGGTCGTTTCCGATAATTCGTTACAAGTTGGGAGATTTCGTCAGATTGGCTTCGTCAGATTTCAAGTGCAGTTGCGGCAGGGCTCATCCTGTCATTTTGGATGTCTTGGGAAGGGTTGGGAAGAATGTGCTTGGGAAAAAATCGATTTATCCGAGCCTTACATTTTATTATGTGTTCAAGAATTTGGCATTAAGCGGCATAACGTTGAATTACCAAGCGGTGCAGAATGAAAGGGGAAAGGTGGTCTTGAAAATCGAACAGAATGTTCCCGAGCATTCCGAGGCCTTGAATGCGGAATTGGATAAATATTTTCATGGAGACATTGATTTTGAAGTCAAGTGGGGTGAAAAGCTTCATGCCATGAACGGGAAATTAAAGGATTTTATAACAACGCTGGACAGTCAGTAGCGGCTAAATCATGATGAATTTCTATACGCCTGAGTTCCTGATGCAGCTTGGAAAAACTGTTGAATTGCCTATTTCGAGAAAATAAACCGAATCTCGTCTGTTTTATATTAAGATTTTGTAATTTTATTACGAAATCTGTGTTTATAATTATTTTTTAAAAATTTTGTTTATACATTTGTCCTGAGTGACGAGTTAAATGTATAACGATTATGATAGCAGAATTTGCCGTTGAGAATTTTTTCTCTATAAAAGAGGTTCAGAGAATCAGTTTTGAGCCAACATCGGATGCTTTCATGTCTGATGAATATACATGCGAGGTAAAGGAAGGGACAAGGTTGTTGAAAATCGGAATCATATATGGCGCAAATGCTTCCGGTAAAAGCAATGTGTTGAATGCCATAGACTTCTTTAGGAGTTTGGTGCTGAGGATGCCTAAGAACCGCAACGAAGAGACAGGGGTTGTCCCTTTCATGCTGGATGATGTATCAAGGAATGAAAAGACAAGGCTGTCGATGGCGTTCTATATCAATCAGTCGAAATATGTACTTGGTTTCGAACTGGATGAGAAATATATATATTCCGAGACATTGATTGTTTATGATTCCATTCGTCCTGCTAAATTGTATAGCCGCAGTTACGATGCTTCAACTGATTCGACATCCATAGAGTTTGGCGCAAATCTGAAAATGGCGAAGAAGAGCCAGGATGTGATTTCCGGCAATACTATCAATAATTGCAGCGTGCTTGCAGCATTCGGCAAGAGCAATGTGGAGCGTACCAAATTGAACGATGTATATGATTATTTCGCGAATCAGGTGAAAAAGGTATTGTTCCCGAGGATGTCACTTTTGAGATATGTCAAATCAAAATTGGAAAATGACAAGAATGGCGATTTGAAAAAATTCATTCTGAATTTCCTGAAAGCGTCTGATTTTAATATAGAGGATTTTTCTTTGCATGAAGATGAAAGGTTGATTACTTCTGAAATGGAACGGTTGATACAAAACGCTCCTATCGGAGAACAGGCCAAATCCGAGATGCTTGGGAGGGGGAAAATCACAAATATGGAATTGACTTTCACCCATAAGGCAGGAACAGGGTTGTATGAATTGCCTGAAGAGTTCGAATCAAACGGGACAATGAGATTTTTGGGAATGGCCGTGATTTTGAATTTTCTGCTAAAGACAAACCGTTTCATGCCGATAGATGAAATTGAAACGAGCATTCATTATGAGCTGCTGGCTTATTTCCTGAAGGTGTTTTTGGCAAGCAGCACCGGTACATCCCAGATGTTGTTGACAACGCATGACATTAATCTTCTCAATGAGGATTTCATTCGCCGTGATACGATTTGGTTCACCGACAAGGATGAATGCGGGCAGACCAAAATCGTGCGGCTTTCTTCTTTGGGACTGCATAAAAATCTTTCGCCGTACAATGCATACAGGCAAGGAAAATTAGTCAAGCTGCCTTTCCTCGAAAGTCAATATATTAATTTGGATGATTGACCTATGGAAAGGACAGTGACTAAAAGTATTGCGATCATTGGCGAAGGTGAAACCGAATGGTTTTATTTTGATTCGTTGAGGATAGCCCGCCGTTATCCCTTTAAAGTAGCGCCAAGTTTTCCGCAGCATAGCGATGTCAGGCATATTTTAAAGTTGCTTGAATCCTATTTGGATAAGCAATATGATGTTATAGTTTGCCTGTTTGATATGGACAGGTTATTGCAGATTCCAACTGAAATGGAGTTGTATCAGAGTTGGAAGAGAAAGTACAGTGCAAAGAAATATGCCGGAAGGGTGATGTTCATAGAAACGAATCCGTGTACGGAATTTTGGTTTTTATTGCATTTCCTTCCAAATGCGGTTTGCAGGAGATATGAGAATTATGAGAAACTGCTTCCCGAATTGCAAAAGCATATGCCCGGATATGAAAAGACAAAGCGATATTTCATACGTACTAATTTATATAAATTTTTGATAGAGAACGGGGACTTGGAAAGGGCCATGGCGAATTCAGAGAAACTGTGCAAATTATCCAAGGAATCGCCGGAAGATTGGAATGCATATTCGGAGATCCATAAAGTAATAAAATTGTTGGATGATATTTGTTGCGAGAGGAGTTTGGAACAATTGAAATACTGCCGATAACTTTTTATCTTTGCATCAAAATACGTGGATATGGGATTTGCTGAAATAGGAATCGAGAATTTCAGGGGTATCAGGCATCTTGCCCTAAAAAATATCAAGCAAATAAACTTGCTTGTCGGGAAGAATAATTGCGGAAAATCTTCGGTGCTTGATGCAATATTTTTATTGTCTGGATTTTCGAATCCTTTGCTGAATGTCAGGATAAACCAGTTCCGGGATTATGACAAACTTGACGAGGACGATCTTGTCCTGAATTTTTATAACATGCTTCCTGAAAATCATATCCATATACACGGTAGCATGATGGGCGGTGCGGTCAGGGATTTGAAAATAGTGCCGCTTGCTTCTGAATCCAAGCATGTGCTTCCAAAGGATAACGTTTCCGCTCAGTCATTGTCTAACAAAGAGGCCAATATCAGTAATGGCTTGGCAATGAACTTCAGTTATGTGACCGGTAGCGGAGAGAAGAAAAACGGCAGTTCTGCAATTGTCATAACTAATCAGGATAATGTAAAGATAAGGTCTCAAAAGGACTATGAGGAAACGCTGTCCGGGGTTTACATCAATTCCAAGTTCGCATTCAGCATAGCGGCGGATTATCTGACTAACATCATACAGGAAAAGCAGGAACATGTAATCGTTGAGATTCTAAGGCAGATAGACCCGAAGATAAAGTCCATATCCGTTTTAAAATCCGGAGTAAACGTTGACATAGGCCTGTCGAGGCTCGTTCCAATCAACATGCTTGGGGACGGTGTCAGGAAAATGTTGGCGATAATAACGTCTTTGCATGCTTGCAAAGACGGGGTTATTTTTATCGACGAGATAGATAACGGGCTGCATTTTTCATCATTGTCTTCTTTGTGGAAAGCAATTATCAAGACATCGGAATTATTGAATGTCCAGGTATTTGCAACTACGCACAATATCGAGTCGTTGCAATCATTGAACAAAGTGCTTGGCGATGATTGCCCGGCATCGCGTGACAAGATAATGTGTTATTCTCTCAGGCACATGGATACAGATGAATTGAAAGCTTACGAGTATCCTTATGAAAAGTTCAATTATGTTATTAATCAAGAGATAGAGATACGATGACCAGGATATTCGTAGAAGGGCGCGAGGCGGATTTTATTGATAAATATCTCATGTTTCTTATTGGAGCAAACGCTGGAAAGTGGGAGGTCGTATCTACAGGCGGGTATTCCAATCTCTCTATGATTGATCAGAAATTTAAAGAGAACAGCGACAACGGTGGCAATAATCTGGTGATTTTCGATGCTGATTTACCGGAAACAGATGGCGGATTCAAGGCTCGCAAAAAGCATTTAGAAGAAAAAATGAAAGAATTGTCGGTATCAGGGCAAGTGTTTCTTTTTCCAAACAATAAAGACGACGGCGACTTTGAATCGATGCTGGAAAATATTGTTAATGAAGAACACCGCTGCCTTTTAGAGTGTTTTGAAAGGTATGAGGGCTGCATCGGCAGGCATTGCGATGATCAAGGCAATCCCAAGTATGTTACCCCTAACAGGAAAGCCAAGATATATGCTTACGTAGAGTCTTTTAAGAAATCGAATTCTGAAAAAGAGAAATTCAAGAACAAGAAAGATTTCTTTTTTGATAATCCTGATTATTGGAATTTGGATTCTGTGTATCTGACGCCATTGAAAGAATTTCTGCTGGAAAATGTGAAATAGCAGGAGAAGGAATGCCGTAGGGTTTTTGCCGTATATAGAAAAAAAGTACAAATTTGTTGATGTTTTGTAGTTATGATTACAGTCATCTGTCCTATATATAACGAAGAAAAGTACATCGCAAGGTGCATCGAGTCCATTATGGAGCAGGATTATCCGAAAGAGGATATGGAAGTGCTGTTCGTGGACGGGATGAGCACCGACAGGACGAGGGAGATAATCGGGGAATATCTGCCTCGCTGTCCTTACCTGCGAGTGCTTGATAATCCGCAGAGGATAGTTCCGTATGCGATGAATAAGGGGATTGAGGCGGCCAAGGGCGAAGTGATAATAAGGATAGACGCGCATACTTCTTATGAGAGAAATTATTTTTCCGCTTTGGTGCGCCGCCTGTACGAGCTTGAAGCCGACGATGTCGGTGCGGTTTGCAAGACCGATGTCCTTAACAAGACTCCGAAAACATTGGCGATCAGGGAAGTCCTTAGCAACAAGTTCGGTGTTGGCAATTCTGTATTCAGGACAGGGGTGGACAAGGTGATGGAGGTGGATACTGTGCCGTTCGGCTGCTGGAGGCGCGAGGTGTTCGACAAGTACGGCCTTTATGATACGCGACTTGTCAGGAATCAGGACATAGAACTAAGCAAGCGCATTTTAAGGGGAGGCGGAAAGATATTCATTGTACCGGATACGTTCTGCACTTATTATGCTCGTGAGACATATCGCGCCTTGTCAAGGAACAATTATCAGAACGGCAAATGGAATATCCTGACTGTTTATTATACGAAGCAATTCAGTTCTTTGTCGTTAAGGCATTTTGTTCCTATGGTGTTTGTACTTTCTCTTGTCCTGCCGCCACTCGCTTCGATAATATGGCTCCCGCTGGTATGGATAGCGGTCGCCTCGATTTTGGCATATTTGCTGGCTTTGACTGCGGTGAGTGTCAGGTTAGCTATGGATAAAAAATTGAATGTATTTTATTTGCTGTGTAGTTTTTTTGTCTTGCATTTTTCTTACGGCTGCGGCTCGTTGGCAGGATGTTTTGCCGTTCTTAAAATGAAATTGCAAGGGAAATAAGAATAACAAATTCGGAATCTATGTTATTAAAGAATATATTTGATCGCACGGCATCGTTTTTCGGGCTTTTATTCTTGTGGCCGGTTTTGGCAGTGGTGGCTGTTATGATTAAGGTCAAGATGCCGGGAGGACCTGTCCTGTTCAAACAGAAAAGAGTAGGCAAGGCTGGTAAGTTGTTTACCATGTATAAATTCAGGAGCATGACAGTTGGACATGGCGGATCTTCTGTTTCTGTTGCCGGAGAAAGCAGGATAACTCCGCTTGGGGCAAAATTGCGCAAGTACAAATTGGACGAGTTGCCGGAGTTATGGAATGTGCTTATAGGGAATATGAGTTTCGTAGGCCCGAGGCCTGATGTCCCGGGATATGCCGACAAGTTGCAAGGCGAAGACAGGCGGGTTCTTGAACTCAAACCGGGCATTACAGGCCCGGCGAGCTTGAAATACCGTAGCGAGGAAGAATTGCTTGCCACTGTCGATGACCCTAAGCGTTACAATGACGAAGTTATTTTCCCCGATAAGGTTCGCATTAATCTTAATTATCTGAAACATTGGAATTTTTGGTTAGATATAAAAATAATCATATATACTATTCTTGGCAAGGATTTGGAGGAGAATTATTTAAAATAAACTGCAAGCCGAGAGCAGTGTCGGAACTTGTTCAGGCAATGCCGAGGCGCAGCGTGATTGTAAACGAAGTTTAAAATAAATCGAAAATAATATTAGCTTTGTAAAATGAATAAGAGAATTTATCTATGCCTTGCTCATATGAGCGGCAATGAACAGAAGTATATCCAGGAGGCTTTCGATACTAATTGGGTCGTTCCTCTTGGACCTAACGTGAATGCGTTCGAAGAAGATTTGGAGAACTTTTTCGGAGAAAACAATAAAGTCGTGGCCTTGTCGGCAGGGACTGCCGCTCTGCACCTCGGCTTGGTAATGCTTGGCGTGAAGCCGGGCGACGAGGTGATTTGCCAAAGCTTCACTTTTTGCGCTTCGGCCAACCCTGTGACATATGTCGGGGCAAAGCCTGTTTTCGTAGACAGCGAGGAAGATACATGGAACATGGATCCTGCGCTTTTGGAAGAAGCGATAAAGGATCGTATCTCCAAGACCGGCAGAAAACCAAAAGCCATTATACCAGTACACCTTTATGGAATGCCTGCCAGGATGGACGAAATAATGGCTATTGCCGAAAAGTATGAGATTCCTGTTTTGGAAGATGCCGCAGAGGCTTTGGGTTCTGAATACAAAGGCCGCAAATGCGGTACTTTCGGTCGTTTCGGCGCAATGAGCTTCAATGGAAACAAAATGATAACTACATCAGGCGGCGGGGCTTTGGTTGTCCCTGATGCGGATGCGAAAAAGAAGACGATGTTTTATGCGACCCAGGCTCGCGAGCCGTTCCCGTATTACCAGCATGAGGAAATCGGTTATAATTACCGCATGAGCAACATCTGCGCTGGAATCGGTCGCGGACAGATGACCGTGCTGGACGAACATATCGAGCATCACAGGCATGTGCATGGATTGTATGAAAAGGCGTTTGCAGGAATTGACGGCATAGAGCTAAAATGCAATCCGAATAGCGATTTCAACGCTAATTTTTGGCTTTGCACGATTCTAATTGATAAGGAAAAGACCGGTTTCGATTACGAGCAATTGCGCGTGGCTCTCGATGCGAAAGGTATTGAAAGCCGTCCGTTATGGAAGCCTATGCATATGCAGCCTGTCTATAAGGATGCCCCTTGTTATATAAACGGTACTTCCGAGAGACTGTTCGGCAAAGGGCTATGCCTGCCTGCTGGTCCGTATGTGTCTGATTCGGATGTGGAATACATAGTTTCTGAAATCAAGAAGATGTGTGTTTCTAAGTAACGCAGACATAAAAATTGAATTATTGATAATAACAAATAAACCAAACAAATGCAAACTAAGAACCTGATACTATTTCTTTCCTTGTTGCCGTTTCTGATGACTTCTTGCGCGACGACGAAGTACATATCCTATTTCCAGGATGTGCAGTCGGCTGACGGCGGACAGATTGCCGCTGCCGCTCCTTCCGAAATCAAGATAAGGCCCAAGGATAAGATTTCCATTGTCATAAGCAGCAAGGACCCGAAGCTTGCGGACTTGTTCAACCTGCCGATATATTCGCATCGCGTAGGCTATACTTCCGAATATGTCAACGGCAATAACAATACGAATAATCAGATTTCAGCATATACCGTAGACAGCGACGGGACGATAGATTTTCCTGTGCTTGGCCGCATACGCATTGCCGGATTGAGCAGGGAAGAAGTTGCTGATTACGTGAAGTCCGAATTGGTGACCAAGAACCTGATAAACGACCCTGTCGTGACGGTCGAGTTCATGAACCTCTGCGTTTCGGTCCTCGGAGAAGTCAACAAGCCGGGACGGTTCAGGATAGACAGGGATTACATAACTATCCTTGATGCGATAAGCATGGCGGGCGACCTTACGATTTACGGCGAGCGCGAAGACATCAAGGTGCTCCGTACCGTGAACGGGCAGCAGAAGATGTACACGGTGAACCTCTGTTCCGCCGAGCAGGTCTATGCTTCGCCAGTATTTTATTTGCAGCAGGACGATGTGATCTATGTCGAACCTAACAAGATGAGAGCGCGCCAGTCCACTGTCAACGGCAATAATGTACGTTCGGCTTCGTTCTGGATTTCCATAGCTTCATTCTTGGCTTCGGTGGCCTCGATTGTTACAACCGGCATATATTATAATGGTTTGATAAATAAATAATATTCGACATTTATAATGGCGATAAGAAAACCGCTGTGGTTATGTTTGGCCGGTGATAATTCTGCCGAACGGAATATCAAATTTAATCCTAAATAATAATGACACAGGAAATAAACAATAATATGAAAAATAACGGCGAGGAAATGTTTTCGTTGAGGAATATCTTCTCGATGTGCCTTGCCAACTGGTACTGGATTGCCGGGTGCGTAGTTATCGCATTGGCGGTAGCGGTGCTGTATGTCAAATCGGCCCAGCCTGTTTACACGAGGTCGAGCTCCTTGATAATAAAGCAGGACGCGAGGGGCAGGAGCATTTCGTCGGAGACGGACAAATTCGCCGAAATGGGCTTGTTCAGGAACAATACCAATGTCAACAACGAGATTTACGTGCTGAAATCGCCGATGCTTATGTCGGAAGTTGTCAAAAGCCTGAATCTCACGACTAATTATACGACAAAGTCAGGATTGAGAAAGAAAGTCCTTTACGGTACAGGACGCCCGTTCAACGTTCATTTCGAGTCGCTTTCCGACAACGAGTCGGCAGCCCTGATGGTCCGGATGATAAATGACAGCCTTTTCGTGCTTTACGATTTCAAGAAAGGACTGTCGGAATACGACAAGGAGGTCAGAGGCCATTTCGGCGACACCATCTCGACTCCTGTCGGAAATGTAGTAGTGACGAAAACGGTATTTTACGACGACATAGAACTTCCGAATCCTGTCGAGGTCGTGAAGGCTACGAATTATGCGGCGACCATGGCGTATTCGGGCAAATTGTCCGTAACGCTTGCAGATGAAGAAGCCACAGTCGTGAATCTCGAATGCCGGGATTATTCGGTCAACAGGGCGGACGACATATTGAACACTCTCGTGAACGTGTATAACGAGAACTGGATAAAGAACAAGAACGAGATTTCGGTCATGACTTCGAGGTTCATAAACGAAAGGCTCGCAGTGATAGAGAGCGAACTGGGAGCCGTGGACGAGGATATTTCTTCGTTCCGAAGCCGGAACCTGCTGCCTGACTTGCAGACGGCCTCGAATACGTACTTCACACAGGCCAACGAGACGAACGCGAAGATAATCGAGCTGAACAACCAGCTCTATATGACGAAGTACGTGAGGGATTACATATTGGACGGCAAGAACAGGTTCCAGCTCTTGCCTGTGAATTCCGGAATCGAAAGTTCCAACATCGAAGGGCAGATCGACAGCTACAATACCATGATGCTCGAACGCAATGCTTTGGTAAGCAACAGCAGCGTGAACAACCCGTTGGTGGTAGACCTTGACAATTCACTGGAGGCCATGCGCAATGCAATCATCAATTCAATAGACAACCTTGAGCTTACGTTGAACACGCAGATCGAAAACCTCCAACAGACCGAGAAGCAGACGACTTCGAAAATGGCTGCGAATCCCAACCAGGCAAAATACCTGCTTTCGGTAGAGAGGCAGCAGAAAGTGAAAGAAGCCCTCTATCTTTTCCTTTTGCAGAAAAGGGAGGAAAACGAGCTTACCCAAACTTTCACGGCGTATAATTCGCAGGTCGTTTCCGAGCCTAACGGACCGCTTTCTCCTTCTTCTCCGAGAACGATGATAATTTACCTGCTGGCGGTAGTTTTGGGTTTTGCCGTTCCTGTGGCATGCATTTTCTTCGCAGAATCAATGAATACGAAGATTCGTGGCAGAAAGGATTTGGAGTGGCTTACGATTCCGTTTGCCGGAGAGATTCCTTCGAGCAGCCCTGCGAAGAAAGTCAGGGTTCCTTTCCTTAAAAAGAACAAGAATGTCGATACGCAGCTTTTGGTTAAGGAAGGCAACAGGAACATGATAAACGAGGCATTCCGCGTGGTGAGGACGAATTTCGAATTCATGACGGGTTCTGACAAGAAAGTCGCGATGATTACTTCGGTGAATATCGGCAGCGGGAAGACTTTCACATCTGCCAACCTTGCAATGAGCCTTGCCATCAAAAAGAAGAAGACCATCGTCGTAGACCTTGATATGAGAAAGGCTTCGCTGAGCAAGTTCGTCGGGTCTCCGGAGCGCGGCGTTTCCGATTATCTTGGCGACAGGATAGAGTCGTATGAGGATGTTATCGTAAAAGGCGGCCTGCATCCGTTCCTCGATGTGATTCCTGTAGGCGCGGTTCCTCCTAATCCGGCAGAGCTTCTTTTCAGCGCAAGGCTGAAGAAGATGATCGGAGAACTGAGGGAACGTTATGACTATGTGATCATCGACTGTCCTCCGGTGGAAGTGGTTGCCGATGCTTCTATAATAGGAAGCCTTGCCGACATGACATTGTTTGTCGTGAGAGCCGGTCTTTTGGACAGGGCATTCTTGCCTGAGATAGAAAATTATTACCGCAGCGGCAAATACAAGAACATGTCTGTTGTCCTTAACGGTACGGAAGTGGTTACCGGCCAGTACGGTTATGGCCGCTACGGATACGGGTACGGTTATGGCTACGGATACGGCTACGGTTATCAGGACAAATAGCGCGTTTGCCGGCGGCGTTACGGAATAAATTTGCGTGATTATGGGCATATTCGATATTTTTCACAAGTCTGTTTCGATAAAGGATTCGGGATTGCTTTCCGGATATGCCGATTTTCATTCGCATATATTGCCGGGCGTGGACGACGGCGTTAAGACATTGGATGATTCTTTGAAGATTCTCTCCTTTTATTCCGAAAACGGTGTCGGGTCGCTGTGGCTTACTCCTCATATAATGGAAGATGTCCCTAATACTCCTGAAAAGCTCCGGGCCGGGTTCGATGCGCTTTGTTCGGCCTTTTATGCAGGAAAAGGTAATCCTGAATCTTCATGTGTGGCGAAGGATGCCGGTGTGGAAGCCGGTGCGGGTTCTGAATCCTGCCGCATAGGCATGCAGGGCAGTTCCGGCGCAGGCGGCAACGCGGGTAGCGGAGACAGCGGCTTTTCCGGCCGGACGGCCGGTTGCGGCCCGGATAATCAAGGTCGCCGCATCGATGCAGGCGGCCTATGCAATCGTTTCGGCCATGGCGGCAGCCTGAAGCTGCATCTTGCAGCCGAGTACATGCTGGACGGGGCGTTCGATTCGTTGCTGGAAAAAGGGGATTTGCTTTCTTATGATCTCGGGTGGAAGCATCTATTGGTCGAGACTTCCTGCTTCAGCCCTCCGGCGGATTTTTACGGAAAGATCTCAAGAATCAGGGAACGCGGCTATTTTCCGCTGCTCGCCCATCCGGAAAGGTATCTGTACATGTCCGAGGAAGATTATTCGGGACTGAAGGAATCGGGCGTGAAATTCCAGCTGAATTTGCCGTCGATAGCCGGCATGTACGGACGGCAGGTGCGTTCGAGGGCGGAATTCCTTCTGCGTAAGGGCTGGTACGAATTTTCCGGAAGCGATACTCATGGGATGTCCCAGCTGCGAGGCTCTGTCGAGCGGCCTCTCCCGCACAGGACCATTGAACTTTTGCGCCGCCTGGTACAAGGATCGTGACATTGTTTTTTTCGATTATAAAAAAATAGAAAAATATTCCAGCATGCTTTGCGGCATGCTTTTTTAATATTTGCCAGCAATCATGGCTTGCCGCCGCTGCGGCATATGCAAATAATCTAAAAACGGTAATAAATGATAATTATTTCAAGGAGGTGTTGCAGGACGATTTGATAGAAGATAAAAATAATTGAAAAATAATTCTTTAAATAAGCCGATAAGTATTATCTTTGTATAAAGAATAAGAAAATCATAATATTAAACAAACAATAGCTTAAAACATTTAAAGCAATGAAAAGAATCTGTCTGGCAACATTGGTGTTGTCGCTTTTTTCCGTAGCTGCGTTATCTGCTGCGGAAACGGACTCGGTGAAAGTCGTGGACAAGTATCCGAGCTTTAAGGGATTTATGACGAACAAATTCTGGGACAACTGGGAGATTTCGGCAAATGTCGGTACCGGTTCTGCAATGTATAGCAATTATACCTACGGGAAGCCGGGCGAAACATTCGGATTCTACGGCGAGATTTCAGCTACCAAATGGTTCCATCCTGTGGTAGGTGCGAGAGTAGGCATTATGGGCGGAACATACGGGACCGTTCATCCCGATTACGGCAAGGTTTCATGGCCGTTCGTCTTTACGCATGTGGACGCTATGGTGAACCTGTCGAACTGGATAGGCGGATATAGGGAAGACCGCGTATATTATGCTGTTCCGTTCGCAGGAATGGGCCTGTTCGCTTCCAATTTCACAAGCGCGTCGCAGGAAGCTACCCATAACAGCGGTCGCATAGCGAATTTCGCTTTCACTGCCGGTTTGCTGAACAAGTTCAGGGTTTCTCCGAGCGTGGATATCAACCTTGAATTGAGGGGAATCCTCGGAATGTCCAGCCTCGATCCTGTTGCAAGCCCTGCAAGGGGAACTTTCCTCGGTACTGCAAACGTGTCCGTAGGCGTAACCTACCGTTTCGGCAAGAGGGATTATGTCAGGGGGGCTGCCGGTTATTCTTTGGATGACATAGCATGCCTGAAAAAGGCAGTCGAAGACGCCAAGCTCGATGCCAAGGCTACCAAGGAAGACCTGATGGCGCAGCTTGCCGATACTCAGGCAAAGGCGGATGCTTCCCAGAAGCGTGCTGACGAAGCAGAGCAGAGGCTTGCGCAGATGCAGGCTGAAGCCGAACTGGATGCCGCTACTCCTGAAACGACGGTATTCTTCGATTACGGAATGGCCGTGCTTTCGAAGACAGACAAGATCCGTCTTGTGGTATTCAGGGATCAGGCTCTTGCAGGTCCTAAGGATTATGTATATGCCATTACCGGATATGCTGATTTCAAGACAGGCAAGGACAAGAACAATGTCAAGCTTGCTGAAAAGCGCGCACGCGTGGTCTATGAATATCTCGTGAGCCTCGGCGTTTCCGAGTCGCAGCTTTCTTACAGCGGAACAGACTCGCAGCAGCAGCCTAATAACGGCGAAGGCAACCAGTTCGTGACTATACGATAATGGTTGAAAACCGGACCGGTATTGTTTTTGAATGCAAATAGATGCAACTATGCGGCTTTGCCCGGCAGGGCAAAACTTTGGAATTCCGGCATGCGTGGCGGAAATGGCATGGATGCATAGAAATTATTAGCTAACTAAATTAAAAAAAAGAAGAAAAAAATTATGAAAAAGGAAATTTACATTGCGCCTACGTGCGAAATAGTAGAATTCCAGTCAGAAGGAATCTTGATGTCCTCTTATCAGTACAACGGAGGTCCTGCTGGAATCACGCCTTTCGAAGACGGCGACGACTATGCGTGGTAGAGATTAATGTGAAATAGTTTGGTATAAGCAGAGACCGGGATGACACGTTGGAAAATCCCGGTCTTTTCTAAAGCGAAGCGCACTGAGGCGTGCCAAAAAAGTCGGGCGCGAACCCAACAAAGAGGCTAAGTGCTGCCCGGTAGGGGAAATCAGGCGCGAAACTTTGAGATGCAGCTCAAAGGCAGGAATTCCGAAACATAAATCGGGCATTCCGGTGGATGCAGGGTCTGCGAATGCATGGTGGCGCGGCAATCGCCATGCGCTTTGTCGTTTATAAAGATATTCTTGCATTCGCTTGATAATAAACGTCATTATTCCATACGGCATGGAAAGGCATTCCATCCGTACAATTAAACTGTAAAATTCATTAAAAAGAAAAATAAACAACACTATGAATAATAAATTCTTACTTGCGGGCGCGGCTCTCGTTATGTTTGCCGCATGTTCCGAAAAAAGTGAAATTCCGGTTACCGGTGATAAGCAAACAGTGGTTTTTTCGGCTACGATGTCTTCTCCTTCGACAAAGACCCATCTCGGCGATGATGGATATTCTGTCAATTGGAACCAGGGCGATAAAATCACCGTATTTACCGATATGGGCGAAAGCGCCACTTTCGATATGACAGCCGGCGGCGATACCCCGAATGCCAATTTCAGCGGAACTATCGGGAAAAGCAATTCGTATATGGCCCTCTATCCTGATAATAGCGCAGCTACAAGGATTTCGAACGTTGTGAATACTTCGCTGCCTCGCGAACAGAATCTGTCAGCCAATTCATTCAATAACCACTTGAATGTTTCCGTGGCATATACCGAAAACGACCAGTTGTTTTTCAACAATGCAATGGGACTGATTAAATTCAGGACTCAGAATGCCAATGGAAAAAATCTTACAAGAGTCGCTCTCAGAAGCCAGAGAGGAGTGCTTGCCGCTGACAATATTTCGATAACCATGGACGGCAATTCCATAACAAGCGTTGCAGCGACTGCCAATACTCATGACAATATCGAACTCGATGCTTTAAGAGGCGAGTACGTATCAGATAATACTACCTATTATTTCGTGGTTATGCCAGGAGTCCTGAACGGCATAGAGCTGACTTTCTCTAATGCGAGCGGATCTTCTTCGTATATCAAGAAAGGCGAAAGCTCTTTGACGGTCGAATCAGGCAAAATCGCTGATTTGGGTACTATAGATATCAATGCTATCGAGTCCAACGAAAGCGGTTATGAAATCAGCGAAGACGGAACGACCTACAGGGTTTCCAATGCTGACGGCTTGATCGCATGGGCTAACGCGGCAAGGTCCAATACGAGCCTGAACTGCGTTTTGCTTGATAATATCAATATGCAGGATGCCAAATGGACATCTGTCGGTTCGAGCGAAAATCCGTATAACGGTACTTTCGACGGCGGCGGTTTCACGATTAGCAATTTCACATCGGAAGGCTCTTTCATAGGCTGGTACGAAGGTTCTGCTTCGAATTATGAGATCAAGGACCTCACTATTGAAAATGTCACTGTCAACGCTCAGGGAAATACTTTCTGCATCGGTACTTTCGTAGGAGTAATCAAAGGACAAGGCGGCAATTTGACTAACCTCAAAGCTGTCAATGTGACTTTGAACGGCAATACGAATTCCGTAGGCGGCATCGTCGGTGAAACATCCGGCTTGGAAAATAATGTGGTCATTTCCAATTGCAGTTTTGACGGAACCATCACAGGCGGATTGATCGTGGACGGCGAGGCTTACAAGGTCGGCGGTATTATCGGTATTTCTGATAATAATTACGTTAAATTAAACGGGAATACGTTCTCGGTTGACGGCGTAGAACTTGAAGCCGGCGTAATGCCTGCTTTGAATTAATCGAAGTTTCCGGTCCGGCCATGGGGCGCACATTGTTCTCCTTTGCCGGACTATGCCAAACAGGCGTTTTGTATAAAATGCCTGGGTAAATAAAGTTTTGAACATGCGGGGATGTTTCCTTTGGCTTTTCGGCTTTCGGATTCACCCCCGTTTATTTAACTTTTGCTTGTGTCGCTTTCTGAGGTGTTCTTATGGCTTATACTGGAATTTCATGCGTTGTTGCAGGACATGGTTTCGAAATCAGGTTTCCGGACTGGTTTCCATATAAAGATGTTCTCGGGGAAAAATATTCAGTGTTTTCGGCGACTGACAAAGGCCGTGTCTTTGCATTGACCTTGCTCGAACCGTGCAAGGCTTATGTTGGCATGGAAATATGCGGATTGCTGGAATTCATAGGAAAATACAACGACGCTTCTCCATATACGTGGATTTACAGGCTTAAAAAGGATGCTTGTGAAAACAGCATCAATGATATGCTGCGGGAGGCGTCCGGAGACTTTTCGCAAGAGGTTCTTTTGCCGGACGGATGCGATTATGTGTTCGGCTTTTCCGAATCAGAAGATTCTCCTGAATGCCTGATTTTTACAAGCAGGGATTACAGTCAGGCCGTAATGTACTGGACTGAAAGCGCCAAGCAGGCGTGCGGCGGCATTCATTCATTTTCCGGTGCGCCCGTCGGCGATTTCGGCGACGGGTCTTCCCGTAATGCGGGTTTGCCGGACGGGCAGTGCGGAGCAAGCCATGCTTGCGGGCCGAATGATGCCTTGCTGCGGGATTATTTGTCCCGGAACCGGCGCATATGTTCGAGAATGAGGTTTCATATTGAAAATTGCCTTATGCTCCTGTATGCATTCAATACGGCTGACAAGGATACGGTGCTTATTCATGCTTCTGCCGTGGAATGGAACGCTCCTGCCAAGGCGGGCTGCCCGGTCGGGCGAACGGAGCATTCAGGCGGGGATGCGATTCTCCAGCAGGTTTCCGCTCCTGAGGCAGTCAGATCGGAATCGGCCTCTTGCGGGGCGGTCTTTCTCGGTAAAAGCGGTACCGGAAAAAGCACCCATGCGCGGCTGTGGTTGAAAAATTATCCCGATTGCAGGCTTTTGAATGACGATAATCCGGCAATCAGGATTGTCGGAGAAAAGGCCTTCGTTTTCGGCACTCCGTGGAGCGGAAAGACTCCATGTTATAAGGATGCGAAATCGGAGCTGAAAGGCATCGTGCGCTTACGGCAGGCCAAGAGCAATAATATTTCCCGAATGGATCCGATAAGGTCCTACGCCTCGTTGATGGGTTCGGTTTCATGCATGCATTGGGACAAGAGATTGTCTGACGGAGTGCATGATACGGTAAGCAGGATCATAGGGATATGCCCCTCTTTCATGCTTGAGTGCCTCCCTGACGACGGGGCGGCGAGGCTTTGCCGTTCGGTTCTCCGCGATAATGCAAGATAATCGTATGAGCAAGAGTGTTTGTGAATTGCCTGTCGAGGTATTTGCTTCTTCCGTGCAAAGCATCATAAAGGAAGGACGTTCAGCCGTAATTACGGCCAAAGGGGCCAGCATGCTTCCTTTCATACACGGCGGAACGGACCGCCTTGTGATTGAAAAGCCTGTTTCTCCGTCCCAAGGAGATATTTTGTTTTGCAGGGTTTCCGGCGGACGTTATGTCATACATAGGGCCATTGCAGTGAAAGATGGCCGTATCGTTCTTATGGGGGACGGGAATATTCGCGGCAAGGAGTATTGCGGAGAGGGCGATGTCATAGGCAAAGTGTCGGGCATATTGCGGCCTTGCAGGCGTTCCTCTGCCGTGAAGTGCCGCCATGCCGGTACTTTTCAGGCTAATGGCGGCGTCTCATGTTTTGACGGAATGTCGAAGGGACGCGGTCCCGATGATTGCGGCCCTGCAAAACTGATACGCTGCGATTCGCGGTCGTTCCGCATCAAGTCTTCATTATGGAGGCGCATGCTTCCTGTCAGAAGACTCATGTTGTTTGTTTATAGAAAATTAAATAATTATTAATTGCGATTCTTAAACTATGTCGCGTGAATTTGGCACATTTGCTTTTTTGATGAAAAAGTGCTAAATTTCCCTTAAAAAATTTCTGTTATGTACAAAATTAAAGACGGTTTTGTTCTTAGAAAAGTAGGCGATGATTATGTTGTCGTCGCTGAAGGTGCGGGCCAGGTCAATTTCAATAGGATGTTGCGGCTTAATAATTCTGCGGCGTTTCTGTGGAATAAGATCGAAGGCAAGGAATTCGATGTGTCGATGCTGGCTTCGTTGCTTGTGGAGAGGTATGCAATCGAGTTTTCGGAAGCTAAGAAAGACGCGTCAATGCTCATATCCGTTTGGCAGGAACTTGGTGTTATTGAATGAAAGTTTTAGACGACGTTTTGATTGGAATGCTCCGTATCGGGATATGGAGCAGGGAAAAATTAAATGATTCGGAATTGTCCGACAAGTCTTCGTCGGACAAATTCAATAATAATTTAGGACGTCTCATTTCCGAAAGCTGCCTTATGAGCGAAAGGCAATGGAACGCCCTTTTTTCAATGGCATCGAGAAATGCCGTCATAGGAATTGTCGGAAGCGTAGTTTCTTCCATAGGCCGTTCATTGGAATCTCCTTCGTCTACAGTCAGTTTGCTGCCTGAAACAATTTCCGCGAAATTGAAGGCCTGCATTGACAGGATAAAGGAAAGCCATCTGCTGTTGAATGTTACTATCGCGCAGGTCAATGATTATTTGTGCGACAGGGGCATCCGCCCGGTTTTGCTCAAAGGGCAGGGCGTGGCTTTGGAGTATCCTTCTCCGACGATGAGGCAATGCGGGGATATCGATTTGTATGTCCGTCCCGATGATTTTAAAAAGGCTTGTTCGGCGTTGTCTGAAATATGCGAAACCGACGGCGGCAGCTTGGACGAGTTGTCCCATCATGCTGCGTTTAAGAAAAACGGGATTCCTGTAGAGCTGCATTTCAAATGCGCGGTTTCCGTATTTTCGGAATACGACAAGAAGATTGCTGAAATTACCGAACGCTATCTTCATTGTCCTGACGGGAATTTCAGGAAGCATTCTTTCGGCGGAAAGCACGATGTGTTTTTGCCGCCCGCTGATTTCGATGCCTTTTATCTTTTATATCATCTGATCAGGCATTTCATTTATGAAGGAGTGGGCCTCAGGCATTTTTGCGATTATGCCGTGTTCATGCACTCTCATTCCGGCGAAATCGACAAGGCTGCTTTGGTCAGGCATTTCAATGATACCGGCGTTTTGAAGTTCTACGAGGTTTTGAGATGCCTGATGGTGCGTTATTTCGGGGTCAGCCCTGATACCCTTCCGGCAGCGGGCCCGGAAGACGGCGGCAATGCCCCGGAAAGCGCAGGCGGCAATTTCAGCAGGCGGGTATGGAGGAAATCGGAAAAAATGCTCGCCTTGGTGATGGAATGCGGAAATTTCGGCTTTTTCATGTTCAAGCCGAGAGGTTTCAATTCCGTCAAATCGGACAGGTTGAGATATTATCTTCGCAAGGCTGACTCCCTGTCCAGAAAACTCAAATGGCGCATAAGGATATTTTCTCTTTTTCCGGCGTATGTTTCCGGAGAATTTCCGCGTTTTGTATATTCGCATGTGAAATCCGCTTTGCGCGGCGGGAGGTCTTGAATTCAGGTTGATCCTATGGGGGGAATTTTACGATACTTGCAGTGGTTTTGGCATAGGGCGTCTGCTGTCCGTGCCGGATTGGCTTTGTGCATTTTTTCAGGTCTGATGCAGGTAGCATGTTCCATGTCCTTTATTTATCTGTGCAAGACCATAATCGATTCGGCTACAGGCTATACGGAATATTATTCCGTTCCGGGTCCGGACAGCGGTCCGCCGGATTATGCCGGCGTGCCCGTAGCAACGGATGGCGCATGCGCGGATGCCGTACCAGGATGGCATGGTTTTGCCTTTTATGCCTTTTTGATAGTTTCATGCACATTATTGCAAATCCTTTTTTCTTCCCTTAGGCAATATTTCAGGGACAGGAACGACATAATGTTTAAAAGTACCTTGCGCTGCGACCTGTTTTCCCGTTTTATGAACGGCTACTATTATTCAGGCCGCAAGGGCAGGCATACGGGGGATATATTGAACCGCATGGAAGAGGATGCAAGAGTCGTGTCCGAGACCGTAAGCACTGCTTTTCCCGGAGTCGCGGTGGCTTTGGCGCAATTCGCCGCAGCATTTGTTTTTATGCTTTTAATGGACTCGTCGCTTGCCGTATTGCTTGTCGTTTTGATACCGGCATGCCTTGTATTCAGCAAATTGTTTTTGAGGCGGCTCAAGGCCCTGACTTCTGAAATACGGGAAATCGACGGGAAATCGCAGTCTTACATGCAGGAAAGCCTCCAGCATATAGTTCTTTTGCAGACTTTGGATGGGGGAAGGAATGCTTCCGATAAGCTGAATTCCATGATGAAGGAGATGTATTCCAAGGTAGTAAGGCGCAGCCGGATTTCCATATTGTCCAGAGTGGTCGCGGTCTCGTCCGTGGCTATTGGCTATGTGGCCGCTTTCCTGTGGTGCGCTCACGGACTTGCCGACGGCTCGGTGTCGTTCGGGATGATGGCTGCATTCTTGCAGCTTGTCAACAGGGTCCAGGCGCCGGCTTCGGAAATCATGCGTTACCTTCCGTCATTCGTTCATGCTTCTGCTTCAGCCGACCGCATTATCGAGATTGAAAGCGAGACTTCGGCGGAAGAATCGGACAGGCATGTCGTAGTGCCTTATCCTGCGGGCATGCTTGTAAGCAACGTGACATTTTCATATCCTGACGGAAAGAGGCTCATCCTGAAAGATTTTTCACATGATTTCAAACCGGGTTCCCGTACTGCCATAGTAGGGGAGACAGGGGCCGGGAAGAGCACGTTGATTCGCCTTATGCTGGCTTTGCTCCGTCCGGCGAGCGGGAGCATAACCCTATATTCAGGCGTGTCCGGTTTCAGTGCCGCAGCTTCCGCTTCTACAAGGTGCAATTTCGTGTATGTGCCGCAAGGAAACAATATGATGAGCGGGACAATCAGGGAAAACCTGCTTGTCGCCGATCCTTCCGCTACCGAGGACGATATGTACAGGGTGTTGGGAATCGCTGCCGCCGAATTCGTAAGGGACTTGCCGGACGGGCTGGATACCCAATGTTCGGAATATGGCGGCGGCTTGAGCGAAGGCCAGGTGCAGCGCATATCGATAGCGAGGTCTTTGCTCCGCAAGGGCAGCATTTTGCTGTTCGACGAGTTCAGTTCCGCGTTGGATGATGAAACGGAAGACAGGCTCATGAGGAATCTTACTGAAAGTCTTCCCGACAGGACCATGATTTTCATAACGCACAGGGACAGGGTCGCGGATTATTGCGATCATGTCGTTAGGCTGATTCGCCTGTAGGCTTTTCACAATCTGGCCGCAAAACATAGGACGGCATGGCATGTTTTCATGTTCCATGCCGTTTTTTTGTGTCCTGCTGATACGGATAAAATTAAATTATTAGTATTTTTGCGAAATTATATGCAGTTTTGCAAGATTGCATGGCGGCATTCGCGCGGTAACGGTACGTTCCTCTGCATGCTGCGGAAAATCATGGAAAGAGTTTGGTTGTGTGTAAATATATAATTGAAAATGAAAGTCATATTGGATAACGGGCATGGAGTTGATACTCATGGGAAGCGTTCTCCCGACGGGATGTTCTTGGAGTATGCCTATACGCGGAAGATAACGAAGCTCGTCTTGACGAAGTTGAAGAGGAAAGGGATAGAGGCCGTGCGCCTTGTCCCGGAAGAAAATGATATTCTGCTTCGCGACAGGGTAAAGCGTGCCAATGATATATGCAAGTCCGGCGGCAAGGGGACGATTCTGGTTTCGATTCATTGCAACGCCATGGGAGACGGCGAGGAATGGATGCCCGCGCGCGGCTGGAGCGTATATGTGGCCAAAACGGCTTCCGAGCAAAGCTGCCGTCTTGCCACGTGCCTTGCGAAAAGGGCAATATCGAAAAACGTGATCGTAAGGTACGAGTCGTCCAACCAATTGTATTGGAAATCGAATCTGTATATATGCAAGAAGACCGAGTGCCCGGCTGTCCTTGTCGAGAATTTCTTCATGGACAACAGGGAGGATGTGGATTTCATGCTTTCCCAGGAAGGGATGGACTGTTCCACTGAAATAATAGTCGAAGGCATAATGGATTATATTAATACGCCTGACACGGGAAAATGATCGTTGTCCGGGTTTCCGGCATAAGCCGGAGGGTTTCATTTAATAATGTATTTTATGAACGGCGGAAATAGAAAGAAGTTCGCTTTGATAGGCGCGGCAGGGTACATAGCCCCGCGCCATCTTACTGCAATACATGATACGGGAAACGAATTGGTCGCGGCTTATGACAAGTTCGACAGCGTAGGCAGGCTCGACAGCTTTTTCCCTGACGCTTCGTTTTTTACGGAGCTTGAGCTTTTCGACAGGCATTGTTCCAAATTGTCACGCGAGGGGCAGCCTGTAGATTACATATCCGTATGCACCCCTAATTACCTCCATGACGCCCATATACGTTACGGGCTGAGGCTCGGGGCTGACGTGATTTGCGAGAAGCCTCTCGTTCTCAACCCGTGGAATATTGACGCGTTGGAGAGGATAGAGGAAGAAACAGGGCATAAGGCTTATAATATATTGCAGCTCAGGTTGCACGATTCGATAGTCGCTTTGAAGAAGAAGGTCGACGAGGGTCCTGCGGACAAGGTTTACGATGTGGACCTTACGTATATCACGTCGAGGGGAAAATGGTATTATGCTTCGTGGAAGGGCGATGACCGCAAAAGCGGAGGCATCGCGACGAACATAGGAGTCCATTTTTACGACATGTTGCAGTGGATTTTCGGAAAGGTGAGCGAGAATGTTGTCCATGTCATGACCCATGACCGCGTTGCAGGCTATCTCGGCCTCGAAAAGGCGAGGGTGAGGTATTTTTTGAGCATCAACGCCGATACGCTTCCGGAAAATGCCGTGCAGGGCGAGAAGAAGACATACAGGACGATAATGATCGACGGCGACCAGTTCGAATTCAGTGCGGGCTTTACGGAATTGCATACCAAGAGTTACGAGAAGATTCTTCAAGGCGAGGGATTCCGCATTTCGGAGGCCCGCAACTGCATAGAGATAGTCAGCAGGATCAGGAATTCGACGCCTGTCGGCCTGAAGGGCGATTACCATCCGCTCGCGCGTTTGCCGCTTGCGCCCCATCCATTCGGTTATTGACGGTTTTGCTTCACGGCTGCAAGTTTTTTTGCTATGGGCGATATTAAAATGGTTGATCTTGTCGCGCAATATGCGGCATTGAAGAACGAGATTGATGACGGAATGAGATCCGTTATCGAAAGCGGCTGTTTCATTAACGGCCCGCAGGTCAGGGAGTTCGCAGGGCATCTTGCTTCGTTTGCAGGTTCGGATTATGTGATTCCGTGCGCCAACGGCACGGACGCCTTGCAGATCGCGTTCATGTCTCTCGGGCTTGAACGAGGGGACGAGGTCATAGTTCCTGCATTTACATACGTGGCTACGGCAGAGGTGGTGGCCTTGCTCGGGCTTGTTCCGGTCATGGTCGATGCCGATTACGATACTTTCAATATAGACATCGATTCGATGAAGGCGGCTCTTACGCCAAGGACGAGGGCGGTTGTTCCTGTCCATCTGTTCGGGCAGCCGTCCGAAATGGAGGAACTGTTGTCCTGGGCCAGGTCCAACGGCTTGTATGTCATAGAGGACAATGCGCAGGCCATGGGGGCTTCGTATTTTTTCAGGGACGGGTCGTCAGCCATGACCGGCACGATGGGCGACATCGGGTGTACTTCGTTCTTCCCTTCGAAGAACCTCGGCTGTTACGGGGACGGGGGCGCAATATTCACAAATGATCCGGTGCTGGCTGAAAGATGCCGGATGATCGCCAATCACGGACAGAGGGAAAAGTACCATCATTCAGTCATAGGCTGCAATTCGCGGCTCGATACATTGCAGGCTGCCGTGCTTGACGTGAAACTGAGGCATCTTTCGGAGTTCAACCGCAAGCGCAATGCGGCTGCCGCGTATTATACGGAGGCTTTGCGCGGGATAGACGGCATAATATGCCCGGTAGATTCGCAGGCGGCAAAGAATGCGGCAGGCGGGCCGTCAATCAATGCTGGTGCGGGGTACGGCTGTTCCGGGACCGGTTGCGGAACAGCCTCTGCAATCACGGATTCAGGGCAAGTGACGGCGGAGCATGGATGCGGCTATGGGGACAATTATTCCGCCGGAGGTCCTATGACTCATGTATATCACCAATATACATTGAAAATCCCTGGAGGACAGAGGGATGCCTTGAAGGATTTCCTGAGAGGCAAGGGAATCCCTTCGATGATTTACTATCCTCTTCCTTTGCAGGAGCAGGAGGCTTTCAAGGGAATATCGCGCGCCGCCGGCAGCCTCGGCGTGTCGTCCGAACTTTCATCGTCCGTCCTTTCACTGCCGGTATATCCTGAAATAACGCATGAGATACAGGATCGCGTGATCGATGCGGTTTGCGGTTTTTTCAGGAAAGGCTGCTGATTAAGGCCTGGCATATGCTTGACTGGCCGGGCCGCTCATAATGCTCGAAATGCTTTCATAAATGGATTATTTGGTTAAATTTGCAAAAAAAAAATAAAAATGTTGTCTGTGTTTTTAGCAAATGCGGAAGCTGCTGTGGCGGCAGAGGCTGTTCCTGTTCAGGAAGAAATTTCTTTTTCGTTGATCGACATGGCCATAAAGGGCGGTTGGCTCATGATACCGCTTGTGCTCCTGTCTATTTTGGCCATATATATAATAGGCGAGCGTTGGTGGACGATAAGAAAGGCTGCCAAGGTGGACGAGAATTTCATGAAGGACATAAGGGATTATATCCATGAAGGGAAAATTAAGGCGGCGATAGTGCTTTGCCAAAACAACGACACTCCTATCTCAAGGCTCATAGAAAAGGGCATCGAGAGGATAGGAAGGCCTTTGAACGATATACAGGCGGCTGTCGAGAATACCGGCAACGTGGAGGTCGCAAGGCTTGAAAAAAGGCTTCCGATACTCGCTTCCATTGCTGGCGGCGCGCCGATGATAGGATTCCTCGGCACCGTGATGGGGATGATCCAGGCGTTTTTCAATATGTCCCAGGCTGGCAATAACATAGACATAACCCTTTTGTCCGGCGGCATATATACTGCGATGGTCACAACGGTGGCCGGCCTTATTGTCGGAATCATCGCGTATTTCGGGTATAACTATCTTACTGCCAAAATCGACGACCTGGTTTTCATTATGGAATCGAATACGATCGAGTTCATGGATTTGCTCCATGAGCCTTCAAAGGAGTGATGAAATGGTTATCCGGCTCTCCTGCATCATGCGAGGCGGGCATGAATCGGATAATCGGATTATGTTGAATGAGTCCTGTCCCAAGGATGCCTCAGCCATCTTTCCGCAGGACTGGCAAATAGGGAAATATATAAAATGGCAATTAAGAGAAGAACCAAGGCTGAAGCCGCTTTCAGCATGTCGTCTATGACGGACATAGTCTTTTTGTTGTTGATATTCTTTTTGGTGACGTCCACCCTTGTCAATCCTAACGCTTTGAAGCTTCTGCTTCCGAAAAGCAGCAACCAGGTTTCAGCCAAGCCGACTCTTAGCGTTTCGATCAAGCATCATACGGATAGCAACACGTTTTCGTATCATGTGAACGGAGACGAAAATCCGGTGCCTTTCAGCAGTTTGGAAGCAATCATAGCAGATGAATTGAAGGATGCGGAAGATCCTACCTTTTCGATTTACGCGGACAGGACGGTGCCTATTGAAAAGGTGGTCGATCTGATGAACATAGCAAAAAGGAACAAGTTCAAGGTAATATTGGCCACGTCGCCGGAGTAGCGGCAGCGGAGTGCCATTAAAAGTATTGAAGAATGCGAAACGACAGGCTTGATAGGAACGGGAGGAAAGCGAAGGCAACCGGAGCGGTTATGACGGTTGTCTTTCATTTGCTTTTGCTGGCCGTTTTTTTTACGTCAGGGCTGAAAGCCGTTTATCCTCCGCCTCCGGAGCAGGGAATTTTAATCGAGTTCGAAGAACCCGGGCCCGAGCCGATAGAGGTGGAGATAGGAGTAGAGCCGAAGCAGCCGGATCCCGAGCCTGAAGAAGACATTCGCCTTGTGCAGAAGTCGGAAGCCGCCCTTGCTGGAAGCGAAGCGGTTTCAGGCGCGGAAACGACGCTCGGGGAAGACGGAGACGTGGAAACATATGAAGCTCCGCGCGAGAAGCCTATAGACATGAGGGCTATTTTCCCGTCGGCGAACAATGCCCGCGACACACTTGCCGCGCAGACTGCCGAAGTTATAACAGAGGCCCTGAAAGCAGGCGACCCTAAGGGAAATACGGAGGCAGGCAGCACGGACGGAAAGCCTTCAGCGAAGCTTGAAGGGCGAAGCAGCGTAGGAAGCCTGCCATTGCCGGAATATGCCGTAAAAAACAAATCCGGGAAAGTGGTTGTCAAGATACTTGTGGACCAGTACGGGACAGTGACAAATGCAATACCAGGCGTGGAAGGCACGACTGTCCAGGACAAGGTGCTATGGGATGCCGCAAAGGAAGCTGCAATGAAGGCGAAGTTCAATGTGAGCTCTTCAGCTCCTCTTATGCAGGAAGGCACCATAACTTATATTTTTGAATTCAACAAAGGCAGGTAGGTCCTGCTTTTTGGAAACTGCGGAAAAGGCAGTCCCGTCCCGTGATGGCGGTCCGGACCGCAGTAATAATGTTTGTTAATCAGCTGATATGAAAAATGACCGATACAGAAGTCTTTCTGAAGACGAAATCGTCTTGCTTCGCTCCAACGGATGCAGTGCGGAGGATTGGGGCGACGTGCTTGTCAAGGACGGCTTTAATGCGGAACATATATCCGGTTGCAGGTTTTCAGGGCATATAAGAATAGGAATATTCGGAAACCCTGTAGTTTCCGCATGCGGCGGAAAGCGGCGTTCGGGAATATACGATGCCGTCCTGCACGATGTTTCCGTAGGGGACGGATGCTTTATCGAAAACATACGTGGCGGCATATCGTCGTATGACATAGGCGAGAATGTACGCATATCGGATATAGGCAGGATTTATGTCGACGGGGAAACTTCGTTCGGCAACGGGCATGAAGTCAATGTCCTCGATGAAACAGGCAGCAGGAGCGTAAGGATATTTTCCGGCATGTCGGCGCAATATGCCTATGTAGCGGCAATGTGCAGGTTCAGGCCTGCTGCGGCTGGGAAGATAGAAGAATTCGCATTGGCGGTTGCCGAAAAGGCAAGGTCCCGCAGGGGAATGATCGGCAGCGGGGCGACGATAACAGGAGCAGGCCTTATACGCAATGTGAAAATCGGGGAGCATGCCGTAATCGAAGGCTGTGCCGTTCTTGAAAACGGGACGATCGACAGCAGCCGCGAGTCTGCGGCCTATGTCGGGCACGGGGTCATATGCAGGGATTTTATAATTTCTTCCGGGGCGAGAGTCTATGACGGGGCTTCTGTTTCAGGTTGCTTCATAGGCCAGGCTTCCCATGTCGGCAAAGGTTTTTCTGCGACGGATTCGCTGTTTTTCAGCAATGTGCAGATGGAGAACGGCGAGGCGTGCTCGGTGTTCGCAGGTCCTTTTACAGTGTCGCATCACAAGTCTACTTTGCTTATAGGAGGGATGTTTTCCTTCATGAACGCAGGTTCGGGAACCAACCAAAGCAACCATATGTACAAGTCCGGACCGGTGCATCACGGGCTTGTCGAACGCGGCTCGAAAACAGGCTCCGGCTCGTATATGATGTTTCCGGCGCATGTGGGAGCTTTTTCTTTTGTCAGCGGGCATCATTCGCTCCATATCGATTCTTCCGATTTCCCTTTTTCGTATGTCATTGAAAAGAACGGGGCCACGTTGCTTCTTCCTGCCGTGAACCTGAAGACGGCAGGGACTTTCAGGGATGTTTCCAAATGGCCGGCGAGGGACAAGAGGACAGGATTGAGGACGGACAGGATAATTTATGATTTTCCCGGACCGTACCTTGTCCGCAAGATGTTGTCGGGAAGAAAGATATTGGAGGACCTTTTGCATGGCCCGGCGGATATGTCCGGAAATTATGCCTGTAAGGGCATGCTTATACCGGAGAGGGCTGCAAGCAAAGGACTGGCCCTTTATGGCATGGCTATAGATAAGTTCTTGGGGGATAGCTTGATAAAGTGGTTTGCCGCAGCTGGCTGCTTGAAAGGCTTCATGGAGGAGCTTTCGAACAGCGCGGGTTCTTTGTCAGAAGATGATTTTTCCGGCGGGATTGCAGGCTGGACCGATTTGGCCGGACTTGCCGCTCCGGTGGCGGAAGCGGACGGATTGTTGGACAGGATAGAGAACGGCGATATATCGTCTGTAGGCGATTTGGAAAATCGTTTTTCTGAAATCGCAGGAAATTACGACAAGGACGCGCGTATGTGGACCTGCGGGCTCATAATGAGATTTTACGGGAAGGAAGGATTTTCCTATAAGGGAATTATGGAAATCATCGGCAAGTGGAAAGAGGCTGCGCGGTCTTTGTTCATGATGGTCATGGATGATTCCAAAAAGGAATATTCTGGCGAGTTTGCGGTTTCCGCATGTCCTGACCGGGGTGACGAGGTGAGAAATGCGGATTTCAGGCAGGCAAGGGGGGATTTCGATTCTTCGTCATTGGCCGAGTCTTTGAAAAGCAGTTTCGGGCAGGCTCTCGCCGATGGGGAGGCGTTGGAGTCGGCTGTTGCGGAAGCGTGCAGGGAAGCTGGCGCGTGCGGGAACAGGAAATAGGCCGTGCGGACCGTCCTTGCCGATTCGCAGGCATAACATAATGGAATACGGCGGAACAGGATATAATCCGAATGAACCAGTCTGCCGGAAAAGTTGGACCGTTCGCATTGCTGTAGACGGGATGGGTGTCAACCCCGTAGCAAATACGGTTCGCAAACAAAAAATTGCAGGCAATTATATATAGTAAGTAATAATGTGTTTAAGTTTAATGTGTAATTTGTAAAATGAAAAAAGTTTTGGATTTGAAGGCAACATGGATTTTGCCTTTTGCTTTGGCGATTCCTTTTTCGTCTTGTACCAAGATGGAGGAGGTCTCCGTGCCCGATGACAGCACGCCTGTCGTCAAGCCTGTGGAACCGTCCCAAGTGCGGACAGATGTGGTCAGGGTCAAATTGAATGCCCAGTATGCGGAAAAGTTGGAAAACATGGCTGAAAAGTCAGGCGTGGTGCTTTCGACGAAGTCCGACATGCTGTTCGGAGTGCCTGGAGTGAAGTATATGAGGAGGACGTTCCCTTATTCGGGCAAGTTCGAGGCGAGGACGAGGGCTGCCGGGCTGCATTTGTGGTACGATGTCTATCTTGACCAGGAACAGACGGCGGTGACGAAGGCACAGACCGGCTTTATTTCTTCAGAAGGCGTGGAAACGGTGGAATTGCTGCCCAAGTTGAGGCGCGACGGCAAGGTCGTTCCCGTGTCGGCAGCGAAACTCGCTTCTGTTAAAAGTTCGGAAGACGCTCCTTTCAACGACCCTCTTTTCAGCGAACAGTGGCATTACCTGAATGACGGCACAAAGCCTAATGCTGTGGCCGGGGCCGATATAAATGTCGTTCCGGTATGGAAGGAGTTCACTACCGGCAAGGCAAAGGCAGAAGGGCGCGAAGTCATAGTTGCTGTGATAGACGGAGGCGTGGACGTGAATCATGAAGACCTCAAGGCGAACATGTGGGTAAACGAGGCCGAATTGAACGGCACTCCCGGCGTAGATGATGACGGGAACGGTTATGTTGATGACGTGTACGGCTACAATTTCATAGATTATAATGACAATATCGAGCCGGACGACCACGGGACTCATGTAGCAGGTGTCGTCGCAGCCGTGAATAACAATGGCATAGGAGTGTGCGGCATCGCGGGCGGAGATTACGCGCAGGGCATAGAAGGCGCGAAAATAATGACTTGCGAGCTTTTCGACTATGACAATAATTTCGGGAACTTCGCGGCGGCCATAAAATACGCGGCTGACAACGGCGCGGTCATAGCGCAGAACAGCTGGTCGCATTCTTACGCCCTTCCTGATTCTGAACGTGCGGCCATGGAATATTTTATCAAGAATGCAGGATGCGACGAGGAAGGCAACCAGACAGGCCCTATGAAAGGCGGCATAATATTCTTTGCTGCGGCAAACGATAATACGGAAATGGAGTACTGGCCTTCCGCATACGAATCCGTGATCGCGGTATCCTCGATGGCGAACAGTTTCAAGAAGTCGTCTTTCTCCAATTACGGGGATTGGGTGGATGTCGCGGCTCCGGGCGGAGAGGATCCTGCCGGAGACGGTGAATATGTGTTCAGCACGATACGCACGGTCAACGGAGGTTACGGCGAAATGTCTGGAACTTCGATGGCGTGTCCTCATGTTTCAGGACTTGCGGCATTGCTTGCGGCATGGCATAGCGACGAGGACGGCTTTACTCCTGACAAGATGAGGAGCATAATAGAGAATACCGGCACGAATATTTACGGATATAATGACGAGATGTACCGTGGAAAGCTCGGCAAGCTGATTAACGCATACAATGCCTTTACCCGTTCGGAAAGCGAGCAGGCTCCTCTTGCGGTTGACGACCTTGAGGTTTCGACCAATTCCAATTTCGTCACTGCCGGGTGGACGGTTACGGCTGACAATGACGAGCCGGATGGCCGCGCGGCAGGATTCATGTTCTGTTACAGCACCCAGCAGTTCGATTCTTCCGTCGATGTGTACGATCTTCCTGAATCAATCGCTACGATAATGTTTGAAAACGCCGATTATAAGGTCGGGGAAAAGGTTTCCGAGACTGCCGGGCATTTCGAGTTCGATACTGAATATTATTTCGGAATATATGCGTATGATTTTTCAGGCAACCGTTCTGCAATGTCGAATGTGGTATGCGTTCCGACGGGAAGCAATACCGCTCCTGTAATCGATCCGGAATCCATCGACATCGTCCTTGAACCTGGCGAGAAAAAGACGTTGACTTTCAAATTCAGCGATCCTGACGGGCATTCCGTGTCGTGGTCTGTAATGAGGGCTTCGTCGGCAGTGACTTCTACCGAGATCAGCGAGAACGAGGTGGAAATAGTGTTCGACGCCTCGAAGGCTTCTCCGAAAGCATATGAAGGCAGGCTTACCGTTACTGACGAGTTCGGCCTTTCGACACAGGCTCCGTTGCTTTATACTATCAAGGGACTGCATGCTCCGCAGGTATCCGTTCCTTTCGATGATATAACTTTGAAACCGGGCGGAGAATCGGTGATTTTCCATCTTGACGAGCATTTTTCAGATGAAGACGGCGAATATCTTACATATTCCGTTGCAGTTTCCGAAGAAAATATAGTAAATTTGGAGCTTGATGAAGAATTGCTTACGATCACGTCTGTCGGGGAGGGGTCGGTCATTGTTTCAGTGACAGCCCATGACACGTCAGGCGAGAGCGTTACGGCGGAATTCAATGTGAGCGTGGGCGACGGTTCGGCTCCTGTGACAGGCGACGGCGAATTCGCTTCGGTTTACCCTAACGTGGTGACTGATTCGTTCGAGCTTACGCTGGCTGTAGATGCAGTTGCCGAATTGAGGCTGATCAATCCTTTGGGGCATGTGGTGATGAATGAGAGCGTGCAGCTTTCGCAGGGCGTTCCTTATGAAATCGATATGGAAGGAAGGGCGGCCGGAACGTATGTCCTTGAAGTGAAAGCCGCAGGCCAGACAGCCAAGATGCGGATTGTGAAATTGTAATTAAAGGTAAATATCGAATAATATTAAATTTAATTGAATATGAAATTGAAAAATAGAATCGTGGCTCTTGCCGCTTTCATGTTGTGCGGCGCAGGCGCGTTTGCGCAGGTTCCTGCGAGTTTGACTATCAATGCCGATGCTTCGTCTATGGCTATGGGCGGCGCGGGGCTGGCTATGGATGCCAATGCCTTTACTGCTTCCGAGACTGGTAATGCGGCTGCCATTACATTGACAGACAAGACAATGTCGGCTGGTGTCAATTACATGATGTATCTTCCGTCAGACCGAATGGGCAATTTTGCCGGCGCAGGGGCTTTTTACAGGATAAACGACCGTTGGGGGGTTGCCTTGAGCGGAAGGTATCTCGGCGACAGGTCCATGAACATGGATAATGTCGACGGCATGTTTTCTCCTTCGGATTTCTCGGTGTCAGCCGGTGTCTCTTTCAAGATCCTCGAAGGATTTTCCGTGGGCGCCAATTTGAAATATGTCGGGTATAATCCGGTCAAGGGCACCATGGTTTCAGCTTTCTCCGCAGACATATCGCTCATGTACAAGTATGAGGGGTTGAGGCTGGCTTTGGCTGCTACCAATTTCGGGACCGGAATAAAGACCCCTCTTCCTGAAGGCGGCCATAGCGAGTACGACCTTCCTTCTATGGCAAAGTTGGGCATAGGATATGATTTCGATTTTTGCAACGACCACAGGATTACTGCAAGCTTTGAAAGCGATTATCTCTTCCTTCAGAACCAGGCCGGTTTCGGAATAGGTGCAGAGTACTGCTATGACGACATGGTTTTCGTGCGCGGAGGTTATCATTTTGCAGGAGAGCAGTGTTACAGCATGATGCCTTCATACGGTTCTGTCGGAGTCGGACTCAAGTTCTTCAATGTGTTCCTTAATGCTGCGTATCTGATTTCGGCAAGCGAAAATTCATTCCTTACCAACACGTTCAATATTTCGATAGGATACGAGTTTTAGTCGGGCCGTTTGCGGCTTGCGCTCATTAGACTGCCCGTGCGGGGGAGTAACATGCGTGAGCCGGTTTATAAGGGCGCATGCCTTTTGACGGCTTAATATATTATATTATAGGTATACGGAAAGGTCCGGCGGTCTGCCGGGCCTTTTTTATGCTTGCCAGCATGCTTTTTGTCCAGCCGAAATGGAAAATGATTATATTTGCGAATAGCTTAAATATTTAAACTAAAAGAAAAACATATGTCAAAAGGAAGAATATTGGTTACCGGAGGAACCGGTTATATCGGCTCGCATACGATTGTAGAGTTGTCCGAGGCCGGTTACGACGTGGTCGCAGTGGATAATTTTTCCAATTCGAATCCGGATGTCCTTCAGGGAATAGAGAAGATAATAGGCAGGAAGGTCGATTTCATGGAGGCCGATTGCACGGACGAGCATGCTTTCGGCAAGGTATTCTGCAAATATTCAGATATAAGGGCCGCAATCCATTTCGCTGCCAGCAAGGCTGTGGGGGAGAGCGTGGAAAATCCTTTGAAATATTATAATAACAATCTGAGGTCGCTTGTCAATCTGACAGCCTTGATGAAGGCGCAAAAGGAGGCTTCGATTGTTTTTTCTTCGTCCTGCACAGTCTACGGGCAACCGGACAAAGAACATTTGCCTGTGTCGGAGTCGGCACCGTTGCAGCCTGCCGAATCTCCCTACGGGCGTACCAAGCAGATGTGCGAAGACATTTTGAGAGATTGCGTAAAGGCTTACGGGAACTTGAAAGTCACGGCGTTGAGGTATTTCAACCCTATAGGGGCGCACAAGTCCGCTCTTATTGGAGAGCTTCCGATAGGCGTGCCTGCCAATCTTGTGCCTTATATAACGCAGACGGCGGCCGGAATAAGGGAGAAGCTGTCTGTTTTCGGGGATGATTATGATACGCCGGACGGGTCGTGCATAAGGGACTATATTTATGTTTCGGATTTGGCGAAAGCCCATGTGGCGGCAGTGGACAGGATGCTCGGAAACAGGAATTCAGACAGGTACGAGGTGTTCAATCTCGGTACGGGCAAAGGGATGTCCGTGCTTGAACTTGTCAATGCTTTCATGAGGGCCACAGGCGTGAATGTGCCGTATGTCATTGCAGGACGCAGGGCAGGAGACATAGAACAGGTATGGGCTGATCCTTCCAAGGCGAACAGGGAGCTCGGGTGGAAGGCCGATACTCCTATCGAGGATGTCCTTCTGTCTGCATGGAATTGGCAGAAACGCATTTCGGGGATAAAATAAGCTGCAAGTTCGGGACAGGACCGCAGCTCGCGTAGAAGTTATGCCTCAGGCGCGGCGTTTATTGCCGCAAAACGGAATTTTGCTGCAAGGAAATTATTAAAATATACACGGTTGTTATGGAACAGGTCAGGCAGAAGCGTTATTGGATGAAGACGATAGCTTCGTTTCTTTTGGTATTGTGCATGATGCCGCTCGGGCATGCGCTTATGATCATAATGGAAAAGACAATGGCTCCTGAGGCGATGCATTATTCGGCGTTCGCAATGGGGGCAGTAGGGCTGGCGTTGGCCGTATGGGGCGTTTTCGTCAAAGGCGACGCGAAACAGACCTTGCTCGGCCTTGCAGGCGGGCTTCTTTTCTGGACAGGCTGGGTAGAGTTCATATTCATGTATTATGCGAACAGGTACGGGGTGCAACCTCAGATAGTAGACGGT
This sequence comes from uncultured Bacteroidales bacterium, assembly GCA_944322605.1. GTDB lineage: Bacteria > Bacteroidota > Bacteroidia > Bacteroidales > UBA932 > CALUPD01. The sequence goes on from CALUPD010000039.1 coordinate 37,766, forward strand.
GAAATCGTGACAAAGCCGGAATATCTTATCATGCCTGTCACTTTCGGAATATGGGTAATGATAATGACACTTTACGTATTCAATGCGCGGACAGGTTGCTATTTCATAACGTGGATACAGAAACGCCTGTTCGGCAAGAGGAGGGACGAGATTGTCAGGCATTCGATGACAAGGCATTCGTCATTGGTTACCTTCATGGAACTGAACATGATGATGTGGTCGTGCTATCTTCTGCTGATGTTCTGCTACGATGACAATTTTCTCGGGGATCGTCATCCGGTGACATTTCTTGTCGGGCTCGGATGCTTGGTCGGCGCAGTGTTCATGTTTTTGAAAGAAAGCAAGATAGGGGCGTGGGGCGCAAATATGAGGATGGCCGTGGCTACTGTTGTCGTGTTCTGGACGCCCGTAGAGATAATGGGGCGCATAAACCTGTTCGAAGAGATATGGGTCGCGCCTGCCGAGCATAAGACGGAAATGTTCATCATACTTGCGGTATTTGTTCTTCTTATAGCATATTCCGTGTATTCCATTGCTAAGAAGCCGTCTTCTGATGGCAATCATGGGAGCGGACGCTTGCAGGGCCGTGACTGAACTGTCGAAGTGACTGCCATTTCTTTGCGGAATACGGTCCTTGGCTGATACGTTGCAAGAGGTCAGTGCGAAGCAGTCGGCGGCAACCTTGATGCTGACGTGACATCGGTACGCAGCGTCAAGAGGTTGGTTCAGGCTATGTCAATAAGCCTGTGCCGTTTTGCAGAGTAGGTGTCCGGCATGTCAAAGGATTCCGGTTTCCTTCAGCATCTTCGAATACATGGCCGCCTTTTCTTCGAATTTCATCGGGTATGCCCTTGATGTCGATGGCATGCGGTATAGTTCGATATGTCTTTCTCCTATGATTAAGGATGTCTTTGCACCGGCTTCCGGAATGCATGCGGCCTGCAGGGACGGCGTTCCGTCTTGTTGTCCCGCATTTGCGGAATTGCAGTATCCTACTATGGTTTCTGCCGATTTTTGTCCGGTTGCCGCTACCGTTTTGCAGAGGGGTATTTTTTCGAGCAATGCCGCAAGGTCGGTCCGCTCCTCGATTTTCAGGAAATTGTCGGACGCATTGTCTTTCATCCGTATGATTTTGCACGCGCTGTCGTACAGGGCTATGCCTTCGGATATGCAGAACCAGGTTATTTTTTCCCTGTCGAAGCGTTTTTCTCCCGAAATTATGAAATACGACCTGTCATTGAAGAATATATGTCCCATTATCCTCCAGAAATCGTTTATGAAATTAGGATAAAAGAAGTCCATCGACCATTTTTCTTTTTTCGGAGGGAAACTGCCTAAAAACAGTATTCCGGCATTCGCCGGCAGAAACGGTTCGAGAGGATGTCTTTCGGCTGTCGTTGTCATGTTCTTGAATTGTACTCGCCAATCGGCGTGCGAATATATAATTTTTTTGCACAATACCTATTTCTAATTAAATTTGTCGCAAATTATTGTTAAGAGATATGTTTAATCAGGCTACAGAAATACGAAGACTATTATTAGAAAAGGTCGCTAAGCTTCTTTATGAAGGAAAGCTTATGGAACAGATTGACAGGATTCCCTTGGAAATCAGGCCGAGAGGTTCTGCTGTGACCCGTTGTTGCATTCATAAGGACAGGGCTGTGCTCAAATATAAAATCATGGCGATATTGGGCTTCAATATCGAGGATGAGACAGACGAGCTGACGACGTTGTCCCAGTATGCAAAGATGTCCTGGGATCGCAAGGACTTTACGGACACCATGTTGACGGTTGTCGATGAAGCGTGCAGCTCGTGCGTGAAATTCAATTATACCGTTACGAACATGTGCCGTGCCTGCGTGGGACGTCCTTGTACGTATGCTTGCAACAAAGGCGCGATTACTGTGACCAACAAGGCTGAAATCGACCATTCGAAGTGCATAAGCTGCGGCAGGTGCTTGCAGGTGTGTCCTTTCCATGCGATAGTATATACCCCGGTGCCGTGCGAGGAAGCATGTCCGGTAGGGGCGATTACCAAAAACAGCATGGGAATCGAGCACATAGACGAAAGCAAGTGCATCCATTGCGGAAAGTGCAAGGAAGCATGTCCTTTCGGAGCAATAATGGAGAAATCGTATCTTGTGCAGATAATCAAGGAAATATTAGGTGAAAAGAAACTGATTGCCATGGTCGCTCCTGCGATTGCCGGCCAGTATTCGATTCCGTTCCCTAAACTTCTCGACGCTGTCAAGAAGTGCGGATTCGACGATGTCGTGGAAGTGGCTTTGGGAGCGAACGTCACTTCGGCAAACGAAGCCCATGAATTCGAAGAAAGGGTTATCGAAGGAGGCCAGCCGTTCATGACGACATCCTGCTGTCCTGCATATACGCGCTGGGCAAGGATACATAATCCTAATTTGACCAAATATATATCCGATACCAAGACTCCGGCTGCATATACTGCCGAGATTGTCAAGAAAGAACATCCTGATGCCCTTACCGTGTTTGTAGGGCCGTGCCTTGCGAAGAGGATCGAAGGCTACCATGATCCGAATATCGATTTCGTGATGACTTTCGAAGAACTCGACGCGATGATCAAGGCGAAAGGAATTTCGTTCGACGACTGTGCTGAAATAGCTCTCGATCCTAAGGTGGAAAAGAGCGGACGCCAGTATGCGCGTACTACTGGAGTGGCTTCATCGGTAGTTTTGTATGCCAAGAATCCTGACAAGGTCAAGCCTCATGTGATAAGCGGGTTGGACAAGGAAGCGATGAGATTCCTCAAGGCTGCGGCAGCTACCGGAAAATGCGAGGAAAACCTTATCGAAGTCATGATGTGCGAAGGCGGTTGCGTGAACGGTCCGGATACCATAACTAACTGCAAGGTTGCGACACGGCAGCTGATGCAGCTTGACAAATAAACTGCAAGCCGAGAGCAAAACCCAAGCTTGCTTGGGGTTTTGCCGAGGCGCAGCGTTTATTGCCGCGAGCGACAGCGAAGCGGAAATGACTGCAAGCCGAATCCGCAGGAGAAATCCTGCGGATTTTTTTATCCGTCCGCCAAGCAAGCTTGTGATTTTGCCTCAGGCGCAGCGTTTATTGCCGCGAGCGGCAGCGAAGCGGAAATGACTGCAAGCCGAATCCGCAGGAGGAGTCCTGCGGATTTTTTTTATCCGTCCGCCAAGCTTGCTTGGGGTTTCGCCTCAGGCGCAGCGTTTCGCGGCTTCGTGGCATAGTTTTGGCTATTTTCCAAGCAGCATGCGTTGCTTCATGGATAAGCTGCCTGTCTTCATTCATCGCAAGGCATGGAAGCGGCCGATATTAGGTTTTGCCGTATCGCCGCGCTTGAGAGGACCAAGTTGTAAAACCATATTTACCGGATTTAATGATGAAACGGATGTTTTTGACAATCGCGGCAATTGCATCGGCGGCAGGAATATGCGGCGCGCAGGAACTGGAAATGCTGCCGTATGGGGATTTCGAGAACTGGACTGTAAGGGTCATAAAAGAGTCGGCGGTTGTCGGCGGCGATAGCGTTGAGGTCTATGCAATAGACAAGGACCAGGTCATAAGGGGGAACAAGCCGTACTTGAGCGAGACTTCGCCGTGGTCTACGTCTAACACGTATGCCATAGTGTCGGGTGTCACAAAGGTCAATGTCAATACCCGTCCAGGCGAGCATGACGGAGGAAAATGCGTCGTGATGTCCACCGAAATGATGAGTTTCCGCGTGTTGGGGGCTTTGAAAATCGAGGTCCTTACAGCCGGGGCTATATATCTCGGGCGAATTCACGAGCCTATAAGAGGCATGGACGATGCCTATTCTTATATCGACATGGGCATTCCTTTTACCAAGAAGCCGAAATCATTGGTGATGGACTATTCGGCCAAAATAGGGAATTCAGGGACGGTGAGCAAGATTTCGGGCGTCAAAAAGAAAACATTCGATGGCTATGACAAGGCTCAGATTTTCGTGAAGCTTCAGAGGCGATGGGAAGAGAACGGGAAAATATATGCAGAGAGGGTGGCGACGGCGGAAATGCTGATAGACAGCACGACTGACTGGGTGGAAGGCTACAGGCTCGACTTAGAGTACGGCAAGCCTGAAGACGAGGAGAAATATACGGAGTATTCAAGGCTGAACGATATATACTATGCTATGAATTCCGAGGGCGAGATGGTGAACATAGAAGAGGTCGGGTGGGCCGAGGAAGGCACAGAGCCTACGCATCTTGTGATTTACATGGCCTCAGGATGCCTCGGGGTATATTGCGGGGAACTCGGCAACGAGCTTAGGGTCGATAACCTGTATTTTGAATATTGAGCATCGTAATAATGCCTGTTCACTTTGTCGGCGGGAGTGCCTGTTGCACTTGTCCGTTGACTTTTCACTTCGTGTTGCATTTGCTCGTTGACTCTGCCCTTGCTCGTTGACTCTGCCGCCGTTTTTGCTCTCATCGAAATTTTGAGTAGTTTTGCGGATTATTAAATTTTGGAGATGCATTATTTGATCGGTTTCATAGAAAACAAGTTCGACGAGATCCTTATAGGAATGTCGATATTGGCCATATTTGTTTTCATAGCCTTGTTTTTCGTAAAGGCCGGGTACGGCAGGTTCGTAAGCAGGAAATGGGGAGCCTTGGTAAACAACAAGCTCGGCTGGGTGCTCATGGAAGCCCCGGTTTTTATTCTCATGCTGATGCTGTGGCTGTCTTCCGACAGGGTTTGTTCATGGCCTCATATTATTTTGCTGCTTCTTTTCGAAGTGCATTATCTGCAAAGGGCGTTCATTTTTCCGTTCCTTATCAGGGGCAAAGGGAAGATGTCGGTGCTGATAATACTTATGGGTTTCATTTTCAATTCGGTGAATGCCATAATGCAGGGCGGCTGGATTTTCTATGTTTCTCCTGAAGACTACTATACGTTTTCATGGCTGTATTCCCCGCAATTCATAATCGGGACGGTCATGTTCGTTTTCGGCATGGTTGTCAATATGAACTCGGACTATATCATCAGGCATTTGAGAAAGCCCGGCGACACTTCCCACAGGCATTATATACCTAAAGGCGGAATGTTCAGATATGTCTCGTCGGCCAATTATTTCGGCGAGTTCATAGAGTGGGCCGGGTTCGCGGTTCTTACATGGTCGCTTTCAGGCGCAGTGTTCGCGTTGTGGACTTTCGCCAACCTTGCCCCGAGGGCGGATGCCATATACAAGTCTTACGAGGACGAATTCGGCGATGAATTCAAAAGGCTCAAGTTGAAAAGGATATTGCCGTTTATTTGGTAAAGGGATAGGATTCAGAAAAATATCTATATGGAAAACGAATCTATGATTTTTACTCCGGCCCGTCTCGGAAAACTGGAGTTGAGGAACAGGACCATAAGGTCTGCCGCGTTCGAAGGGATGGCCGTAAACAACAGGCCGTCGGAAATGCTCAAGAATTACCATGTATCGGTCGCCAAAGGCGGAGTCGGCATGACTACGCTTGCATATGCGTCGGTGAACCGGAGCGGGCTGTCTTTCAAAACGCAGTTGTGCATGGAGGATTCCAATGTCCCGTATCTTTCCGATATAACCGATGCGGTCCATAAGGAGGGGGCTGCCGTTTCCGTGCAGATCGGGCATTGCGGGAACATGACCCATTACAGCACGGCGGGACAGATGCCTGTCGCTCCTGGCAACGGGTTCAACCTCTATTCTCCTACATTCCACAGAAAACTGACTGAAAAGGAATTGGTCCAGTTCGCCCATGATTTCGGGCATGCGGTAGAGATAGCGCACAAGTCCGGTTTCGATGCTGTCGAAGTCCATGCAGGGCACGGTTATCTGATAAGCCAGTTCCTGTCGCCATATACGAATCATCGCAAGGACAATTTCGGCGGAAGCCTTGACAACAGGATGAGGTTCATGCGCATGTGCCTGTCTGAAGTGATGGAAAAGGCCCGCAAGCACGGGTTGTCCGTCCTTGTCAAGACGAACATGCGCGACGGTTTCAAAGGCGGCCTTGAGATAGACGACTGCATCACGGTAGCAAAGGAAATAGAATCGTTCGGCGTGGACGGGATAGTGCTTAGCGGCGGTTTTGTGAGCCGCGCCCCGATGTATGTCATGAGGGGAGCCATGCCGATAAAGTCCCTTACGGAGTATATGTCGCCGTGGTGGCTCAAGTACGGTGTCAAGATGTTCGGAGGAATGATGATAAGGCCGGTGCCGTTCAAGGAAGCGTATTTCCTCGAAGACGCCCTGAAATTCAGGAAGGAGTTGAAATGCAACTTGGTGTATGTAGGAGGGCTTGTCCGCAAATCAGTCATAGAAGACGTCCTTTCCAAGGGTTTCGAGTTTGTCCAGATGGGCAGGGCCCTTATAAATACTCCTGATTTCGTGAACAGGATGAAAAACGGTTGCGAGAAATGCGATTGCGACCATAAGAATTATTGCATAGCCCGCATGTACAGCATAGAAATGGAATGCTGCAAGCATATCAGGGACGAACTTCCTGCAAAATTGCGCAAGGAATTGTCGATATGATTGGCATGGGAGGACATCAGCCGCGAGGAAAGTTCGCGATAGTTACCGGTGCCTGTTCGGGAATGGGCTACAGGTACGCCTGCAAGCTGGCTTCTGAAGGATATGATATAATTGCGGTAAGCAACAGGAAGAAGGAAATAGAGGAAGCTGCCGGAAAAATAAGTTCCTCATACGGGGTGAAGGCGGTGCATCTATGCATGGACCTGTCCGAAAAGGATTCCGCTGAAAGGCTGTACGGATTCTGCACGGAGAACGGGATATGCCCTGAGGTGATAGTCAACAACGCAGGGATATTTTCCCATTCGGATCTTGAGGATAGCGGCATGCCGTTCATAGATACGATAATGGATCTCCATATGGAGACTCCTACAAGGATCATGTTTTATTTCGCTCCCTACATGGCAAGGAACAGAGGCGGCCATATCCTGAACATGTCTTCGCTTGCCGGTTACATATCTTTCCCGGGGATTGCCATGTATTGTTCGACCAAGTCATACCTGATGAAACTTTCGAAGGCCCTTTGGTACGAATTTGAAAAATACGGAGTAAGCGTGACGGCGGTTTGCCCAGGCGCGGTGGCGACGGATTTGTACGGATTGCCGCCGAGATACCAGAAATTAGGCATCAGGCTCGGAATCATAGCGCGTCCTGAAAAAGTCGTGGACAAGGCTTTGAAGGCCATGTTCAGGCGTAAAAGGGTAGTTGTCCCGTATGGCGCGATGAACAGGTTTTTCGGGTTTCTTATAAATTCCCTGCCGCCTGTCGCAGTGAAGCGTGCATATGGATTGCTGAAGCCGTTGAGAAAAGCTGCGGGAAAATGATATCCAGCCAAGGTTAATGTTTTTACAGATATGGAAAATGCAAAAGACGCGATCATAGTTACAGGCGCTACAGGCGGGCTCGGCCATGCCGTTTCGGTATTCATGGCCGGGGAGGCGAAAAAGAACGGGGCATGCCTTGTCCTGAGCTTCAGGAATCCTGAAAAGGCGGAGGAATTGAAGAAAAAAGTGCTGGCGACCGGGATAGAAGAAGGGAATTTGTTCCTTGAGCGGTTGAACCTGTCGGACTTCCTTTCCATAGATTCGTTTGTGCGCAGGATTGCCGGTTACGGTTTCAGGGTGAAAACGATAGTAAACAATGCCGGTTCGATGTATAAGTACTATACCGTCAACCATCAGGGATATGAGATGAACATGCTTACTAATTTCATCGGTCCTGCCGTGCTGTCCCTGAAACTTTCCGGATATATGGAAAAAGGAGGGTCTGTCATAAACGTGCTGTCCCTGACGAGGAATTATGTGGATCTTGACGATTCGCTGTGGAAAGGCTCGCAGTCCACTTATTCGAGGCTTGTCAATTATTCCAAATCGAAAGCGGCCCTTACCGTTTTCACATCGGCTATGGCTGAAAGCTTTCCGGACCTTTATGTCAACGGGGTGGACCCAGGAGTGATGAATACCGCCATGCTGAAAATGGACAAATGGTTCGATCCATTGACTAATATCTTTTTCAGGCCGTTCACCTACAAGCCGGAAAAATCGCTTGAAGCCGTCAAGTCCGCATACATTAATGAAGGCAGGAATTCAGGGTATATTTTTTCAGTCAAGAGAAAGATTCCGATAGAAAAGAAATTTTCGGCCCATAAATTGAAAACTGCTATCTTTGCAAAGATAAAGGAATTGGCATGGGGAGCGGCCGATTAGCTTACTGATGCAGGAGTCCGCAGCTTCGGAGAGCGGGATGCGTGGCGGGACAGGCCGTGAATCGAAGGCCGTGGCCGCGGGATTTCCTGCGTGAATTGATACGTTCCATGCGGTTCCGATAAGTTTAACCGGTTATCGAGTGGAATATGAGAAAGTCGTTTCTTGTTTTGTTTCTTGTTTTGCTGTCTTCTGCATGCCTGAGCGGCGCAAGGACATACAATCTTCCGTCTAATATATCCGAAAATGCCGAATTCCATATACTTACGTGTTCTCCTGGCAAGGAGGTGTATTCTCTTTTCGGCCATACGGCCATAAGGCTGCATGATCCGGCAAGCCGTACTGACATAGTGTTCAATTACGGCACTTTCGATTTCAATACCGATCGTTTTTATTTCAAGTTCGCAAAGGGCATTCTTCCTTACCAGCTTTCGATAAGCAGCTATTACGGATTCCTCATGGCGTACAAGGAAGAAGGGCGTTCGATATATTCCCAAAAGCTGAATCTGGATTACGGTGCAAAGGCGGAGCTTTACGCCTTGCTTGCCGAGAACTACAAGCCGGAGAACAGGACTTACCAGTATGATTTCCTTTATGACAACTGTTCTTCGAGGGTGAGGGACATAGTCGTCCGGGCGGTGGGCGGAAACGTGCGTTTTTTCGATGAGGATTCGGGAGATCCTCTTTTCGAGGGGCTTTTCCCTTTGGACGGCAAATCATACTGGGACATGCTCGATGAATATATCGGGGACCATGCGTGGGTGCATTGGGGAATACATACGATTCTCGGTTATCCTGCATCCGGGAAAACGGACGTGTTTTCTTCGATGTTCCTGCCGGATTATCTGATGGCGGCGTTTTCGACGGCGCGTTATGCGGCGGGCTGCGGCAATGCCGGTGATGAATCCGGAGAACTTGCCGGCGGCCATGGGCAGGACCTCGAAAAGACTGAAACGTGCTCCGGAAACGATGGCTACATGCCTTTGGCCTTCCCCTATGTAGTCGAGCATTACGCGGAAAATGCCGTGAAGAAGACTCCTTTCCTGTTTTCCCCGGCATTCGTTTTCCTTTTGACGGCCATTGTGGCGTTCCTTCTCCTGTTTGTCTTGAGGATAAGGTACGTGTCGTGGTTCAGGAAGGCGGTGGTCGTTTTCTTTTTTGCAGTGACAGGGCTTATAGGATGCCTTCTCGTTTTCCTCGGCTTCTTCACGCTTCATCCTACGACAGCTCCGAATTTCAATATGGTATGGGCGAACCCTCTCAATCTTATAGCCTTGTTTTTCCTGTTTGCAAAGTCCGCAAGGATTGCTTCTTTCATGAAGTGGTACATGATTGCATATATGGCCGTGCTGGCTGCGGCGTTCGTGCTTTGGCCGTTTGCAGGGCCGTCTGTGGCAGTGTCCAATATGAGCTGGATCGCGATAAGCTTCATGTCCGCCCTTGCCTGCAAGTTAGAAGTGTCCAAAGTCGCAAGGCGTTCCCGGATGCTCAGGGATTAGCCGCTATGCGTGCTTGAAAGAGGCTGTCCAATCTCTTCATCCCGTCCCGGCTTTCAGATTGGCTGTTATGCGTGATTGAGTGCCCTTGCTGGCAAAATACGCAGTAAGGATTTACCGTGCGCAGGCGAGGAGAACGGTAAACTGGCGGAGCAAGCTCACGGCAGGCATGGGAGATTCCCGCGATTGCGAATACCCGCTAAACGTACTTGAATGCGCTCATGTTCTTGCCTTCGGCTTCCGCATTGCGTATCATGGTCGACGAGACTTCGATTACTGGAGCGTCTATTATTGAAATCCCTTTTATTCCTTTTGCTGAATATGTGACCATATGGCTGCCTTCCGTTTTCATGAAAGGAACATTGCCGTACTGATCATGCACGCCTGCCGCTGCGCAGATCAGTTCATGTATGCTGGCCTGCATGTTGTAACCGAGCCTCGGGTAAACCCATATTCCGTAGTTTTCAAGAATCTCCTCATATCTGTGCCAGCGGCTGAACGAGGCGATGTTGTCCGCGCCCATCATGATGACGAATTCCTTTTCCGGATGCAGGGATGAAATCCTCTTTAGGGTGTTTATAGTATAATAAGGCGGATTCATTCCTGATTCGATGTCGGAAACTGTAATTTTCAGGCCGCTTTTGGCTACTGACGCCCTCAGGCTCTGGATTCTTTCGCCGTAATTGGCAAGCAGGCTTTTGTCCGATTCCTTGAACGGGCTTTGCGGGGTCGCGATAAATACGGCTTCGTCTGCCCCGCAGAATTCGATGGCGTAATTGGCGATTGCCATATGTCCTATGTGCAGGGGATTGAATGAACCGAAATAAAGTGCTGTCGGCATTGGTGTTCAGTATTAGAAAGTTATGTGCTGGAAAACCGGTTTTCGCGTGCATGTTTTCACTCTTGCCGCAGGATGGCCGTCGAGTGTCTGCCTTTCTTTTCTGCAATGCAGAGGGCCCGGCGTGCGCTCCTGCTTTTACCGCCGTTTTTGCGGCGGCAAGGACGGTTTTCTAAAGGGTCTTTGCCGGTTTGCTGCCTGCGAGGAATGCGTCTATCAGCCGCCGGGTGTCTTTCACGGCTGTTTCCAGGTCGTCGTTTACGACTACATGGTCGAATTTTGCGCGGTATTCCATTTCTTCCTTGGCCCTGGCAAGGCGTTTTTCAATGGATTCGGCAGAGTCCGTCCCTCTCGATTCGAGCCTTTTCTTCAGGGTTTCCATGTCTGGCGGCATTATGAATACGGACATTGCCGTATCGCCGTACAAGGATTTCAGGTTTACCCCTCCTTTGACATCTATGTCGAATATTATGGCGTGGCCTTTTGCCCATATCCGTTCAACTTCGGATTTCAGGGTCCCGTAATACGATCCTTCGTATACTTCTTCGTATTCCACGAATTCTCCGTTCCTTATTTTGTTTTCGAATTCTTCGCGTGTGAAGAAATAATATTCCCTGCCGTCGGTTTCATTTCCTCTCGGTGCCCTCGACGTGGCCGATATTGAAAATTCGAGATTAGGGTAGTCGGCAAGCAGCCTGCCCACTATCGTGCTTTTTCCTGAACCGGACGGGGCCGAGAAAATGATTACTTTGTTGCTCATAATTAAAAAATCGATAATTAAGTGCAAAAATAAAAATATAAACCTTACCTTAGTAGCATTATTTAAAACAGAACTAACTATTTAATATTTAAATTATGATTTCATACAAGGATTTAGGATTAGTGAATTCAAGGGAATTGTTCGCTAAGGCAGTAAAAGGCGGGTATGCTATCCCTGCTTTCAACTTCAACAACATGGAACAGATGCAGGCCATAATAATGGCATGCGTGGAAACCAAGTCTCCTGTCATCCTTCAGGTTTCGAGTGGCGCAAGGAAATATGCCAATCAGACCATATTGAGGTACATGGCCCAGGGCGCAGTGGAATATGCGAAGGAACTCGGATGCAATATTCCTATCGTGCTTCATCTCGACCATGGCGACAGTTTCGAACTTTGCCGCTCTTGCATCGAATACGGTTTTTCATCAGTGATGATAGACGGTTCCCATCTTCCTTACGACGAAAATGTGGCATTGACTAAGAAAGTGGTTGAATATGCCCATAAATACGATGTCACTGTCGAAGGCGAACTCGGTGTCCTTGCCGGGATAGAAGACGAAGTTTCGGCTGAACGCCACACATATACCAGGCCGGAAGAAGTCCAGGACTTCGTTGCCAAGACAGGCGTGGATTCCCTTGCGATTTCAGTAGGGACTTCGCACGGAGCATACAAGTTCAAGCCGGGGCAGAAACATGAAATCAGGCTGGACATACTTGCTGAAATAGAAAAAAGAATACCGGGATTCCCTATCGTCCTTCACGGATCTTCGAGCGTTCCTCAGGACATAGTAGCTGAAATCAACCATTTCGGCGGCAATATCAAGGATTCGGCCGGCATTCCTGAAGACCAGTTGAGGCTGGCAGCCAAGTCGGCAGTCTGCAAGATCAATATCGACAGCGACGGAAGGCTTGCCATGACTGCTGCCGTAAGAAGGGTGCTTTGCGAACATCCTGAAGAATTCGACCCGAGAAAATATCTTGGCCCTGCAAGGGAAAAACTCAAGGAACTTTACAAGCACAAAGTCGTCAACGTGCTCGGTAGCGATAACAAAATCTGAGTTCCGTGTTTTACAGCGACGTCTCCTTAGCGGAGATCGGTTTATGCGGGCTGCATCGGTTTGCCGGTGCGGCCCGTTGTTTTTTCAGCGTCGTTTCCGGCTGGATGCCGTTTTGCCGTTATTTGCGCGGACTGTCATTTTGGCTGCGGGACGTTTTGGCAAATAATTTGTCATAATGGTTTTAATCGTTTCGAGTGATTTTGATATGAAAAATAAAAAGGTAAAAAAGAATATGGATACTAACAGCAATGCAATTCATGACGAAAAGTCAGTAAACGCTTCTTCGTCCGGAACCGGCAGCGGCGAACCTGTCAAGGAAAGCCGTCAGGATGCCGCCGCTGAAAAACAGGTGCAGGATCAGAAGGCAGCGGATGAAGCGCCGGCCGTGGAAAATGAAGCCGGAAGCGGGGCTGTGGAATGCAGCAATGCCGAAACGGAGGCATGCAAGAAGGAACTTGAGAAGCTGACGAAGGAAATAGAGGAGTCGAAAGACAAATACCTCAGGCTCGTCGCCGAATTCGATAATTTCAGGAGGCGTACCTCGAAAGAACGCCTCGATTTGGTCCAGACCGCAGGCGAGGACATAATCAAAGGGCTTTTGCCTGTGCTGGATGATTGCGAAAGGGCCATGAAGGCGCTTGCCGAATCAGTGGACAGCGAAGCGGCGAAAGAAGGGACAAACCTTATTTACAGCAAGCTGCTGAAATATTTGAAAAGCCGTGGCGTTGAATCGATAAAAGCGATAGGGGAAAATCTCGATACCGATTTCCATGAAGCGGTGGCGAAATTCCCTGTAGAGGACAAGGAAAAGAAAGGCAAGGTCATCGATGTTGTCGAACAGGGATATACCCTGAACGGCAAAGTCATAAGATTTGCAAAAGTTGTTGTCGGTGATTGATAGAGAAAGGAGGCGATGATGGCAAAACGCGATTATTACGAAGTCCTGGGCGTTTCCAGGAATGCGACTGAAGAAGAAATAAAAAAGGCATACAGGAAACTCGCGATAAAATATCATCCGGACAAGAATCCGGGCGACAAGGAAGCCGAAGAAAAATTCAAGGAGGCTGCCGAGGCTTATGACGTGCTCAGCAAGCCTGACAAGAGGGCGCGTTATGACCAGTTCGGGCATGCGGGCATGGGCGGCGCTTCCGGAGCAGGCGGATTCGGCGGCGGTTTTTCGATGGACGACATATTCAGCCAGTTCGGAGACATATTCGGAGGACATTTCGGCGGGTTCGGAGGATTCGGAGGCGGCAGCGCGAGAAGCGGCAGGCGTGTCAACAGAGGTTCCGACATACGTATCCGCGTGAAGCTTTCCCTTAAAGACATAATGCACGGGGTGGAAAAGACCGTGAAGATAAACAAGCTTGTCACGTGCGACCGGTGCCACGGGCGCGGGGCCGAATCGGAGGCTGATATAAAGACATGCGACACGTGCAGGGGAACAGGCGTGGTGACGAGGGTGACGCGTACCATACTCGGGCAGATGCAGACACAGTCCCCTTGCCCTCATTGCGGAGGAAGCGGCAAGATCATTTCCGTTCCATGCGGCAAATGCGGAGGCGAGGGAGTTGTCAAGGCAAGCGAGGAAATAACTTTCAAGGTTCCGGCAGGCGTTGTCGAAGGAATGCAGCTTACGGTGCAGGGCAAAGGCAATGCTGCCCGGCTCGGAGGGGTCAACGGCGATTTGCTCGTCCTGATAGAAGAGGAAAAGTCCGGGGAGTTGCAGAGGGACGGCAATGATTTGATATATACTCTGTTCATAAGCGTTCCTGATGCCGTGCTCGGCTGCGATGCCGAAATACCGTCCGTGGATGGCAAGCTGAAAATTAAGATAGAGCCTGGAGTCCAGTCAGGCAAGATATTGAGGCTGAGGGGCAAAGGGATTCCGGACGTGAACGGTTACGGTTCAGGCGACCTGTTGGTCTATGTTCAGGTATGGACTCCGGCAAGGATAGACAGAAAGGAAAAGGAAATGATGGAGGCGTTGCGTTCGAGCGACAATTTCAAGCCTAAGCCGGATCATAACGACAGGAATTTCTTCGACAGGATAAAGAAGATGTTCAGTTAGGCTTTTTTGAGGGATATGAAAAAATTTTTGATATTGATTATAGGTGTATTTTCAATGGGCGGGTTATCTGTTTCGGGTAATCCGCTTTTTGAATATGCGCATGCGGAGAATCATGCCGCGAACTATGCGGCAGAAGACCTGCCCTGCGGTCCGGACGGCAGGCCTGTGCTGCGGCCCGGACAGGACATGGAATACCGCTATCCTCTTGATTTGGACGTATCGTTTTCCGGCACATACGGCGAGTTGAGGACTGATCACTTCCATACAGGCTTGGACATGAGGGTAGGAGGGGTGACCGGGGCCGAAGTCCATGCTGCCGCCGACGGATACGTGTCGAGGATTTCCATATCTCCTACAGGATACGGCAATGCGTTGTATATAACCCATCCGAACGGGCAGATTACGGTTTACGGGCATTTGCTCAGGTTCGCCGGCGGATTGCAGGAGTATGCCGTAGGCAAGCAGCATGAGGCATGTTCTTTTGCCGTGGAACTTTTTCCGCAAAAGGAAGAATTCCCTGTAAAAAAAGGCCAGGTGATAGCATATGCCGGAAATTCAGGATCATCAGGCGGACCTCATCTGCATTTCGAAGTCCGTGATTCCGCTTCGTCGGTTGCATTGAATTCAATAAAAAGGGGATATGTCAAAGTGCATGATGACATTCCTCCTTATTTCAAAGGCATAAATTTCTATTCATATGACAGCCTGTCCTTGTCTGTCATGGAACTGCATGCGTTCGGAAATCCATTTCCGGAAGAGACGCTGGAGTTGCCGGAATATTTTTATGTGGCTGCCGACGTGTACGACAAGCAGAATAATACTTTTTCAAAGCTCGGGATAGACAGCCTTGTCGTCACGTTCGACGGAGAGCCTTTCTATGTTTATGTCAATAACGAATATCCTTTCCAGGACGGGAAATACATTAATTCGTTCATAGAGTACCATGCTTTTGAAGAGCACGGGCGGTCTTATCTGAAGACCATGCGTGATCCGGGAAACAGGCTCTCCGGGCATTGCTATTACAAGAATGACGGAATCATGAGAATCCGCGATACTTTGGTCCATGATCTCGTGCTTACGGCAATCGACGAGCACGGGAACAGGTCGTCGGCGGCTTTCCGGGTCAGAAAAGGAGAAGGCCTCTTTCAGGATGCCCGTTCCGCAGCGGATGCCGTCCGGGGAGAAACAGTGAGCCGGAGGTACATGGATTGGTCTGTGTCCTCCCTTGTGCTGTCCGATTCGCTGAAGCTGTTCCTTCCTGAAAACGCGTTGTACAATTCAATAATATGCACGGTGAAAAAAATAAGCATGCCTGACATAAGCGGTTATGAGATGAATGACGGGATTGCGGCAGATGCCGCAGGCGGAAGCAGGTTCCTTTCGTCAGCGTATTCCGTCCATGACTCGCATACGGCTTTGAACAGGATGCCGGACCTTGCCATTGCGGCAAACGCGGACGGCAGCGTCGAGGAAGGCAAACTGATGCTGGCGCGGATAGATACCGTAGGAAGAAAAATCGCGGGCGTTGCCGGTTGCTATTACAGGAACGGCTTCGTGTACGGGCGGATACCCTCTTTCGGCGTGTATGCCGTCATGGCAGATACCTGCCCTCCTTTGATACAGGGAGGCTTTTCGGACAATCCTTCCCGCAGTGCCGCTTTCAGGATTACGGACGATACCGGAATAAGTTCCTACAAGGCCGAAGTGGACGGGGAATGGGCCTTGGCTTCCTATGATGCAAAAAACGACATGCTGACAGTCGATTTCTCATATTTGAGGACAGGCAGGGAAAACAAAAGGCATGTGCTTGTGATTACGGTGAGCGATTTGGCGGGCAATGTCTCTGAGTGCACGGGCGAATTCTATTATTGAGGAATGCATGCTGCGCAAGGGTGATTTTGCAGGCAGGCATTTTAAAAAATAACCTGCTTTTGCCGATTTTATTTGCAGATTGAAAATATATGTATATCTTTGCAGTCCCAAAAGGTAATAGCAACCTCTTACATAGGGAATTTGATCGGTAATGTTGCATTAGTTAAATTTGAAAGAGATGGATTTAATAAAGATTGCTGAAAACGCATTTGCTCAGGAACAGAAGAATTTTCCTGAATTCAATGCAGGTGACACGATTACTGTCACATACAAAATCAAAGAAGAAAACAAGGAAAGGCTTCAGAAATTCCGTGGGGTAGTTATCCAGAAACGCGGTTCGGGCACGACAAAGACCTTTACGATCCGCAAAATGTCGAACGGCGTTGGAGTTGAAAGGATATTCCCTTTGTATTCGCCTTTTATTGAAAACATCGAACTCGAAAAGCAGGGCAAGGTTCGTAGGGCAAGAATCTACTATTTGAGGAATCTTACCGGCAAAAAGGCCCGCATAAAGGAAAAGAGAGTCGTAAGGACGGAAGAAGCTCAATAGCAGGCAATAATTTTGCAATAATAGGCCCCATAGCTTAACTGAATAGAGCATCTGACTACGGATCAGAAGGTTACAGGTTTGAATCCTGTTGGGGTCACTTCTTTTCAAGCATGGTACCATGGCCGAGAGGTTAGGCAGCGGTCTGCAAAACCGCGCACAGCAGTTCGACTCTGCTTGGTACCTCTGAATTCGACAGTTGTCATTAGGACAAGTTCCTCTATGATGACTGTTTTTTTATGTGCATATGAAAGTAGTTATCGCATCCGATTCGTTCAAGGGGTCGTTGTCCTCTATGGACGTGGCCGGCGCAGCCGCTCAAGGAATAGCCGATGTCTTTCCTGACTGCGAAATTGTCAAAGTCCCTGTCGCGGACGGCGGCGAGGGGAGCGTGGATTCTTTGGTCAGCGCGACGAGCGGCAAAAAAATAAGCGCGGCTTCCTATGATCCGCTCATGCGCAGCATGGAGGCGGGTTACGGAGTATTGGGTGACGGCAGGACCGCCGTTATAGAAATAGCTGCCGCAAGCGGGCTTGCGCTGCTTGATGAGAGCGAGCGTAATCCGATGGCGGCCAGCACGTATGGCACCGGAGTCCTCATATCGGACGCTCTCGGGAGGGGCTACCGGAATTTCATTATCGCTCTTGGTGGCAGCGCGACAAACGATGGCGGCATAGGGATTTTGTCCGCATTGGGCGCAAGGTTTCTTGACGGAAAGGGCAACGAACTGTATCCTTGCGGGGAAAGCCTTTCTCGAATAAGGTCGATGGATGTTTCGGGCCTTGCCAAGGATGTTTCAGCTTCGTTTTTCAATATAGCCGTGGATGTTGACAATGTCATATGCGGCGAAAACGGGGCGGCATATGTTTTTGCGCCTCAGAAGGGAGCCGATCCTCATATGGTTGGCCTGCTGGATTCAGGGCTTGATAACCTTTGCGCCGTTTTGGAAAAAGAAACAGGCCGCCATTTAAGGGAGTTGAAAGGCGGCGGGGCTGCCGGCGGGGCGTGTGCAGGCCTGTTTTCCGTTTTGCCGTCAAAAATCGCAAGGGGAGCGGAGCTTGTTCTTGAAGCGGCAGGCTTCGACAGCCTTTTGGAAGATGCCGATTTCGTGGTAACCGGGGAGGGCAGGGTCGACATGCAGACCGGCATGGGCAAAACCCCGGCAGCAGTGGCGGCTGCCGCTGAGCGGAGAGGCGTTCCTGTCATATGCATGGCAGGGCAGGTCTCGGATGATTTTCATGGGATGGGCGATCCTTCGATGCCTTGCAGCGGCCACGGAGTTCCGGTATTCTGCATACAGTCCGGCATCGTTTCCCTTGAGCAGGCAATGGACCGTGACAATGCATTCCGCAATGTGAGAAGGACTGCAAGGCAGATATTCTCGGTCGTAAAGGAAGCCTCCGCGTTACGGCGTTGAAATGAATTCCCGCGCCGTCGCTATTCGTTGGAGTGTCAGGACCGGCGTTATAGCTTGGAAATGAATTCGTCTATGTCTTCTTCTTTCGTGGCCCAGCTCGTTGCGAACCTTACGGTGCTTTCCTGCTTTCCTCTCGGGCCCCAATACTCGAATGTCGCGAATCTTTTCAGCCTGTCTATTTCGCTGTTGGGAATGCGGAAAAACTGAAGGTTGGTCGGAGAGTCGATGACCTGCCGGTATCCTTTGGACAGCATGGCACTCTTTAATTTGCCGGCCATTTCTACTGCATGCCGCGCGATTCTGAAATATAGCCCGTCGGCGAAGAGGGTCTGGAATTGCAGTCCGAGAACCCTGCCTTTCGCGAGCAATGCCCCATGCTGCTTGACAAGAGGGAAAAAGTGTTTCAGGATGCGGTCGTTCGTTATTACCACTGCTTCCCCGAATAATGCCCCGACCTTGGTCCCGCCTATATAAAAGACGTCGCTAAGCCTTGCTATGTCGTTCAACGTGACATCCGTGCCGTCCGCCATTATTCCGTAGCCGAGCCTTGCCCCGTCAATATACAGCGGAATGCCCTTTTCCTTGCATGCCTTGCTTATCGCTTCGAGTTCATTCAATGAGTAGAGTGTGCCGTATTCTGTCGGATGGGATATGTAGGCCATGCCCGGCGCGACCATATGGCCGAAAGTGTCGTCCTTGTAGAAATCGTCTATGTACGAGGCAAGGTCTCCGGCCCTTATTTTTCCGTCGTGCTGGGGTAGGACCAGTACTTTATGCCCGGATGCCTCTATCGCTCCGGATTCGTGGACGTTTATGTGGCCGCTTTCGGCGCATAGCACTCCCTCGTGCCTGTCAAGTATGCCGTCTATGACCGTCGAGTTGGTCTGAGTTCCGCCTACAAGGAACATCACCCTTGCGTTTTCCAATCCGCATGCTTTCAGTATGAGTTCTTTCGCCTTGGCGGTATAAGAGTCTTCCCCGTATCCGGGGGTCTGTTCGAAATTGGTGTCTGCGAGGCGTTTGAGTATTTCAGGATGCGCGCCTTCCATGTAATCGCAATCGAAATGTACCATATGCATGTTTTTGCGGATAACCGTTTTTTATTAATAGATGCGCAAATATACAAATCGATTCTTATGATTGTCCGAATGGAGTATATTTATTAATTTCACGTGTTTTATAAAACGGACGATATGGGCGTAAGCATCAGGAAAACGATAAGGAGCATCAATCCTTTTTCTTCAGGAAAGGCGGAATGCCTTCCCGAACCGCTGGAAATCAATACTTCTCAGAAGTTGGTGAAGGTTTATGTCGAGGGCTACGAGGATGTGGCGTTCTGGAGGTGCATATTCGATAATTTCACGAATCCGTATGTCAGGTTCGAGATTTCTGTCCCGAACAGGGAGGACCTGCCAAAAGGGAAAAGCGTTCTTATGGCAATGACTTCGCGGCCTAGAGAGGATGTCATCATGTGCGTGGATTCCGACTTCGACTATCTGTTCGACGGGGCGACCGAGCAGTCCGCAAAATTGCTCTCATGCAAGAACATGTTCCATACCCATACCTATGCGACGGAAAATTACCTGTGCTATGCGCCCTCCCTGCATAACGTTTGCGTGAAAGCGACCAAGAACGATACGAAAATCTTCGATTTCGAGGTATTCCTGTCGGAATATTCGAAAATAATTTATCCGATTTTCCTATGGTATAGCTTCTCGGCCATGAAGGGAGAAATACATATGCTGCCATTGGCCGATTTCAGGAACGCCGTGAAGATAAATTATCTCGAAATAGAGGATAACGGCCTGCCTACGCTTAACTGGCTTAAACGCAATGTGGACCGCAAGGTCCATGGTTTGAAGAACAGGTATCCGTTTTATGCGGACGAGGTGAGGGCTTTCGGCGAGAAAATAATGAAGTCCGGCATGACTGCGGAAAATACCTATCTTTTCATGCACGGGCATACGCTTATGGACAATGTCGTGATGGTTCTGCTCGAAACCGTATGCGACAAGCTGAGGCGCATGACGATAAACAAGATTTCTTCTTCGAGCAAAAAAGGCACTGCCCTGAAGAATGAAATGGCCAATTACAAGAATACCCTGAGGCCGGTCAGGGACGTCCTGCTCGACAACGACAATTATACCGATTGTTTCCTGTTCAAAAAACTGAGCGAGGACATAAGGAGCTATATAGTGAAAGAGGTGAGCGGGGAAAGCCGTGAATGAGCAGCTCTCCGGCCGCGCGTTGCCGTGCTCATGATTATTATGGGCGTGCATGGCACCGCAATCGGTTCAAGACGGGTACCCGATTATGGCAATTATACCATTATTATTGTGCGCGAATGGATAATTCCTTAAAGCTTCCGTATGTCATGGACGGAAGGGTTTGCTGCGGCTGAAAATGTAAAAAGCGGCCCTTTTGAGCCGCTGTTTTACAAACTAATAACCTAAAACTAAAAACCATATTACTTTCATTATGCTTATATTGCAAGCAACGTGCCAAAGTCGAATGCGGCCGTTTGCGAAAGGTCGCGGCCTGCACTCGTTTTCGCGCAGATGCGGACAATCATTAAAAGCAATGATAAACATGGCCGCCTGATTTGCGTTGCATCTTACTTTTGCGTACCTTTGATGTATAAAACATTAAAATCCATGGACAGGTTTGCTATATTTTCTGTTGCGGCTTCCATTTTGTGTCTTGCTTCGTGCGGCGAAGGAGGCCATGATTACGGATATTCGATAAAAGGACATGCCGATTGCCTGAAAGACGGAGATCCGGTCTATATTTCCTTTATGGCCGACGGGGGCGACGGTTATGTAAACGACACTGCAGTGGTTTCTGGCGGCAGTTTCGTTTTCGAGGGCAAGAAGAAAACTCCTGAAATCGCTTATGTCTCATACAGGGGGATGACGGGCATATCAGGCTTTATAGTCGAACCGGGAAACATACGGATAGACATTTCGGAAGGGAAGGTGACCGGCGTAAAAGGCACGGAGAATAATGCAATCTACCGCGAATATGAAAGCAGCCGGCCGGTGAGGGAGTATTACGATTATGTAGCCGGCGTGCGCAGGGGAATCATAAAAGACATAGATACGGCAAGGCTCATGGGCCTGTACGATTCGTTCATGGACGAAAGCATGGATTTCATGAAGGAAAATGCCGAGAATCCCGCCGGAACGGCTTTGCTGAAATATCTTTTCTATAACCTTTCCGTGGCCCAGGTGGATACGATACTCGACCTTGTCCCGGATGAGACGAAAATAAGCGATGTTCTTATTAAAAGGATAAAATATATGAATGATACGAAAAAGAAAACTGATGTCGGGGCCAGATTCGTGGATTTCAAGCTAAAGGATCTTGAAGGCAATGCGGTCAGGCTGTCCGACTATGCAGGCAAGGGAAGTCCGGTGCTGATAGATTTCTGGGCGAGCTGGTGCGTGTATTGCATAAAGGAAATGCCTGACATCAAAAAACTTTACGACAAGTACAAAGACAGGAATTTCGAGATTGTCGGAGTGTCTTTGGACAATGACCATGACGCATGGGAAAACAGTGTAAGAAAGCATGAAATGGACTGGCCGCAAATGTCCGACCTGGAAGGGTGGGCGTGCGAGGCCGCGAAGCTATACGGGATAGAATCCATTCCCCATACAGTCCTTATCGATGCGGACGGGAAGATTGCCGCAAGGGGAATGTCGGTGGCGGAACTCGACAGGATTCTTTCGGAAATGCTGGACTAATGCGCTGGCATTATAATTGCGGCGTTCGATTTGTTAAAAAATATTTGCCAAGTCGCAAAATAGAATTAATTTTATCGTCATAAATACATATAAACATATAATCAATTAAATTCTGAATAACATGAAGAAGGTATTTAATTTAATGCTGATTTCTTTAGCCGGCTTGTTGCTGGCAGTTTCATGTACGCCGGAAGAAAAGCAGAATAGCGGCAGCGACGGCGTAAAAACACCTGCCAATCTGAATGCGGAAATAGACGGTTTGTCTTTCGTCCTGACTTGGGACGCTGTTGAAAATGCTGTCAATTATACTGTGGATTTCGGCGGCAAAGAACAGAATGTTCCTGAAAATTCATTTTCGGCGACTGTCGAGAGCCCGGGCAATTATAATGTAAGGGTAAAGGCTAATGCTGAAGACGGGACTTCTTCGGAATATGCTTCTTATACGATAAGCATAAAATCTCTTGGCAAGCTTGCTGCGCCGGAAACTCTGTATATAGATGAAGTAGGCGATACTTACATATCGGTTTCATGGGATCCTGTTGAAAATGCAGAAAGCTACACTTATTATTTTACAAATGCTGTCGATGGTTCGATCATATCACAGGATGTTGTTACAGAACCAAAGGCCTCGTTTACTGATTTGACTCCTGCTTCTTTGTTTAATTTCGAACTCCAAGCTACATCTTCAAATGTTTTGTATGAATCGTCGGAATTTGTTGCTATGACTTTGGCTACTCCTAATTCCGAATTTTACGGAACATGGGAAGTAAATGCAGATCAAACCCTGCTTTATGAATTAGAAGGTGATAATGTCGTAGTGTCAAGAAGCGAGACTCCTAAGACTTTCAATATTACGATAGAACCTTATGAAGAGGAAGGTGCAATACCTGGATTATATCATATTACTGGCTTGAGCAGCGTTGATCCTTCATATTATACGGTAGCTGAACCGAGTGGAGAACCTAATGTTTTGGCCGTGTATGCTTTGCCGGAAATTGGCACTGGCCCTCAAGGTCTGCCACTGTCATGGTGTACGATAATTGAGTATAATGGACAATTTGCTCCTGTTAGCGGAGGCGGATATTCAATGCTTCTTAGGTTGAATGACAATGGAACTATTTCTGCGGAAAGCATTCCTATCCAATTGACAGTCGGCGGAGAATTCGAATCTGTATCAGCTGAAGTATTAGAGATTGACAGTGCATCAGGCTATGTTTATTTCCAGTATACAGATGAACAGTATCCAGTTAACCATTGGGCTCTTGATATGAGCATGACAAAATCGTCTTCTTCAGAAGGTTCAAATGCTGCTTCGATATTCTCATTCGATAATGTTCAGGACAACTTCCAGTTCGGCGTTTGGAATAAGAAAGAAAATCTCCATGAACTTCTTACAATAGCTCGTTAATTATATTGTAGATAATATTAAGACTGCATCAAATGGCAATTTGCCATCCGGTGCAGTCTTTTTATGTCTCATCGGTTAGGGTGCTGCCTATGAAAAAAGGGTTGAAAGTCATATGCATTATATCGGGGACGGTGTTCCTTGCCATAGGTGTGGCCGGAATCTTTCTGCCCCTTGTCCCGACTACTCCTTTTCTGCTTCTTACGGCGGCCTTGTATCTTCGCGGTTCGGGGAGGCTGTACCGCCGGCTTGTTTCGCATAAGGTTCTCGGGCCGTATATCCTGAATTACAGGGAAAAGAAAATAATACCTTTAAGGGCGAAGGTGGCTACGTTGTCGATTATGTGGGTTTCGATGATTGCCTGCATCCTGTTTTTCATTCCAGTGGTTTGGGGCAAGGTCCTTTTGGCCTTGGTCGGGGCAGGCGTTACTGTGCACATAATGTCATTCAAAAGCGGTGTGTCGTAATTGCAAGCTGCTGCGTTATTGTCGGATTCGGGCTAAATTTTGCCAACTGATTTTGGCAATTATACCTATACTTAGCGAAAACCTTTTGCATTCCGCTCGATTTTTCCTACCTTTGAAACGAAGCAAACGGAAAGCGCATGTATTTCCATATCTACAAAATACTTACACGCCTGTTTATTATAGGCAAAAACGCTTTTGACACAATCGCCGGTTGAAATCCGCAATCGGCAAATTCATTATTACCACCTATCGAGTCTTAATTGACGGCAGCGTGATTTCTTCCGACATATCATTTCTTGTATTCGCCAATAACTAAAATTAAAATCGATATTATGAAAAATAATTCATCATTCCTTATAATGGCAATATGCCTGTTTTGCTTCAAGGATGCACCATTGATTATGCAAATGCGGTCGATATAACGCTTAAAAACAATCTTGATTCCCCGATTACCGTCGTCATCCAAAACAGGGATCTCGCTTCTCAGTACGACATAGCCATTATTGACCGGAAATGCGAGCATCGGATTGTTCATAGCGGATACATGTCAGGTTCACCTGATATAGAACACAATGACATGTTTTGGGATTCGGAGGCAAGAATGCTTCTGCCGCTAAGCATCGAAGTCATATACGCAGACGGAAACAGGCACATTTATAGCAGTGCCGACACGGACGCAAGCCGCAATCCTTGCATATTCGACGAGGAATATTTCACCCGGACATATTCAGGCGGAACAGTCACTTACGAATTCGCTTTCGACGAAAAGGATTACGCGCTTGCGGCTGACGACAATAATAACCAATAACCCACGCCATGAAAACAAACAAAGCATACTGCATAATCACTGCGGCAGGCAAACTTGCAAAAAGTCTTGCCGCGCCTCTTAAAAAGGCCGCATTGTCCTCCATGCTGCCTGTTGCAACGGCTGCCATGTTAATGACAGGTTGCACCGCACAGATAAGCGGAATCTACGATGCCGAAATTGTTTATGAAAACCAGTTCAGCACCCCGATTGTGCTTGCGATATGGATGAACGCTGAAGACGAAGTGCCGGCAGCACTGGCCGAAATAGAAGCAGGAGGAGAATTCGTATTCTTTTCAGAAAGGGTAAAAACGCAGGAATTTGACGCCACGCCCGCCATAGCCGAAATGATAAAAGGCGAGTTCCCTGGAAAAGTGGAAATAACCTACGCTGACGGCAGAAGCTATGCCTACCTGCCGCGACAGACGGATTTGGAAAAGAATCCGTGCCTTATGGATTCATACACTTGCTACCACAGTTACAAAACTAAGATCACGGCCTGCCGGTTCACCTACACTTTCACGTATCGCGATTACGCCTTGGCACGTAATTCAGGCGGTACCTCCGGCGAATAGCAGGCTAAAAAACACAATTTTAGAGTAGTAATACCAGTTACCATCACTTGCAATTAGTATAATTGCCATTAAAAACTAAGGCCTGCCAAATTGAACAAATTTGGCAGGCCTTAGTTTATTGTCAAGCAGGATCAGCCCGATTATTTTTTGACAAGGGTGAATTCCCCGGCCCTAAGCGTTATAGGGTCTCCTTCATGGGATCCTTCAGGATAATAGAATCCAATTGCATTTGTGCTTTGGAAGCCGAAAACATCGAATGCATGGATTGTTATGTTAGGCTCTTTGACATACGAACTTGTGGCATTGCCTCCAGTCTCATCAAGGGTGAGAGTGCATACCGGGGCATTTCCTGGTACAGGTTGCCAATGTTTGCTGCCATCTGTATTTTGAACTTCAGCGAATGCAAGCCATGTAGGAGTGAAACCGTTTGATGGGCTGCCGCATGATACTTCGTTGTAGATATCGATAGAGTTGGCTGCTCCTGTCGTCATTATGGCGACGGCGAGCATTTCATCAGGCTTGAAGATGGCTGACAGCCCGCTTATGAGATACCTTCCTGGAACGGTCGTGTCTTCGGTTATTTCCAGTTCGGCGGTGACAGGATTATTACTAAATTCAGTGCTTGTGATTGCACCGTCACTTATCATGACTGTAAGTGTCTGAGGCCATGTGGCGGTCCATGTGCCTACCCATCTTTGGTCCATTATGGCGAAAGACCTTGTTGCCCAAGATGATTCCTTGAATGCTTCATCGGTTGTCAGAGCCTGCACTTCTATAGTGTAGGAATTCCCCATGAGAAGGTCCGTGAATTCCAGTCTTGTTTCTTCCGTGGTGAGTTCTTCGCCTTCGTTGAAGATGTATTTGTAGCTTGTGGCGTTTTCAACTGCTTCCCAAGTGACTACTGCCGAAGTTTCGCCTTTTTCAATAGTAAGGACCGGAGTGGCGAGCTTTTGCTGCTCGATTTCGACACTGGCATAGCCTGGCTCTGAATCCAAGTATTTTTCTCCGTCGCCTTTGGCGGTTACGCTGATATTATAGTTGCCGGGTGCTATGTTCTCATAGGTGGCCGTCGTTTCAGTGACGGTTTTGTCTTCGTTCTGGAAATTCACGACGTAAGCGACAGCATTGGCTACTTCAGGCCATGAAATGGTGAATGACGTTTTTGTCACCTTGACTGTAGGCACAGGAGTGTCCAGTTTCTGCGACTTTTCTTCTTTTTCGCATGAGGCCAAGGCAGAAACGATGGCGGCGCATGCGAGGAATGTAAGTAATTTTTTCATTTTGTATAATCTTTTAGTTTTTATTAATTGCGTAATTATTCATAATTCATAACCCGTGCCATTTTCTTTTCGGAAAGAAAAAAGCAAGGGCCGACAAAAATAATTAAAAATATGCATATTGAAAGATATATTTATTATATTTGCGTTGGAAAAACGGAAATATGATGAATTCGATGGCAATGATGTCCAAGAAAAGTTATAAACGCGGTAAGCAGGTTTCTAATCTGTTGCGGGACTCTCTTGTGTGATTTGACCATGAATCCGAATAAGGCATACTTGATCAGGCAGTCCCCGAAAAGGACTGCTTTTTTTGTGATATTGACTATATGGATACAGGCAGGTTTTTGGAAATATTGGGAATAGATTCCACATCTTCGAAGGAAAGGGCTCTCGCGGAATACATAGCCGCGAATTTCGTGACTCCCTTTTCAAAGGTCGGCGTTATGGAAACAGGTGACGGCACGTTGAATGTCATGCTCAGCTGGGGCAAGCCTGATGTCGTTTTCTGCACTCATCTCGATACGGTGCCTCCGTATATTCCGCCGTCAGTGGAGGAATGCGGCTGCGCGGCTGAAGGCCGGGGACCGGTTGAGTTGCCGGCAGGCGGAGGCGGATGCGGTGCCGGGCGGGAATCCGGCGGTTCAAGTCGCGGCAGCAACGTTTCTGCTTCGGCTATGGCGGACGGCTGGCAGTCCGGACATAAGGACCTGTTGATAAAAGGGCGCGGGAGCTGCGATGCCAAGGGCCAGATAATATCGATGTACGAGGCATGCTTAGAACTTGAAAGGCGGGGATTCGACGGTTTCGGGCTCTTGCTTCTTGCCGGTGAGGAAACAGGTTCGATAGGGGCGAAAAGAATGTCTTCCGAAATCGGGGGCGAATACCTTATCGTCGGGGAACCTACGGACAATAAGATGATAAAGGCATGCAAGGGTACGAAGTCGTTCGAGGCCGGCATTTACGGAACGCCGTCCCATTCGGGCTATCCGGAATACGGGGCGAGCGCGGTGGAAAGGTTCGTGGATTTCATGCAGCAGCTGCGCGGCTTCGATTTTCCTGACGACCAGGTGCTCGGCAAGACTACATGGAACATAGGCAAGCTTTCAAGCGACAATCCGCAGAATATACTGAGCGGATTCCTGTCATTCAGGATTTATTTCAGGACCACGTTTTCGACTGATTCCATGGTGACCGGCTTCATGCGTTCGTATGGCGGGCTTCCTTATGCGGAAATACGGGAATTCGGAGGAGATACTCCTTCGGAGTTTTTCACGCTTCCGGGATTCGATTACGCAAATGCGGCATTCGGGAGCGACGCCCCGCATCTGAAAGGATTCAGGCACAAGATTCTTTACGGGCCGGGTTCGATACTTTCGGCCCATACGGACAAGGAGCATGTGAGGATTTCGGACATCGAAAAGGCCGTAAGCGATTATGTGAGGATGTTCATGGCATTGAAAGGGGTGGCATGAGATGGGTACATGTCTCCGGCGCGCAGGTAAAGGCCGCCCTTGCGTGAAGGCTGCAAAATCGTTTGAAACTGAATAGGATAATTAATAATAAATAATTTAACATATGGAAAAAATTAAAGTAGGAGTTTTGGGATGCACAGGAGCTGTCGGGCAGAAGCTCGTTTCATTGCTCGGCAGGCATCCGTTTTTTGAAATAAGCGAGCTTGTCGCTTCTGAAAAATCGGCAGGCATGAAGTACGCGGAAAGGACAAGCTGGAGGGAAGCCTCTCCAATGCCGGGATATGTGAGGGACATTGTCATAAAGTCCCCTTGCGAGGAACTGGACGCCCGCATTCTGTTTTCAGGACTGGACGCTTCCGTTGCAGGGGAGATAGAATCGGATTATGCAGGCAGGGGATATGCGGTGGTGAGCAATTCCCGAAACCACAGGATGGATGAATTCGTGCCTCTCGTGATTCCGGAAGTGAACGGAAGCCATATTGCCATGGTCCGTGACCAGGAAACCTATAAAAAAAGCGGCGGTTTCATCGTCACCAACCCCAATTGCTCGACCATAGTGCTTGCTCTTGCCCTGTATCCCATATACCGCGATTTCGGCGTGGACAAGGCGATGGTCACTACCATGCAGGCCATTTCCGGCGGAGGATATCCTGGCGTTCCATCGATGGACATACTGGGCAATGTAGTCCCGCATATTTCCGGCGAGGAGCAGAAGATGGAAACTGAGCTGCTTAAAATATTCGGGTCTTACGACGGAAACCATGTGAGCAACGCCGATATAACGGTTTCCGCTTCATGCAACAGGGTGCCTGTGAGGGACGGGCACACGATGTCGGTGTCATTCTCGACATGCCGCGAGGCGACGTCCGAAGATTTGATAAAATCTTTATGCTCTTATGAAGATTTGGAACTAAATTTGTCGCCTGACCAGGTGGTTGCCTATATGGACGATCCTGCAAGGCCTCAGCCGTTGCTCGATTCGGCTACGGGAGGGGGAATGACAGTTACAGTGGGCAATTTGAGAAAATGCCCGGTCCTCGGGTGGAAATTCAACGCTTTCGGCCATAATACGGTCAGGGGAGCTGCCGGAGCGGCGATTTTGAATGCCGAGCTTCTTGTAAAGGAAGGGTTCGTTTAGCATGTGGTTTTATGACATTTCCGGACATGCCGGCACCGGATGCCGGATGCCCGGATATATTGAAGCGGAGATTGGTTTATGATAGTGATGAAATTCGGCGGCACGTCAGTCGCCAATTGCGAGGCCATAACGAGAATGGTGTCGATAGTAGGGAGCAAGCTTGAAGAAAGGCCTGTAGTGGTTGTTTCGGCTCTGTCCAAAGTCACGGATTCATTGTACAGGATATGCGATTTCGCCCAAGCGCAGAACGAAGCGGGCGCGATGGAGTGTCTTGAGCAATTGAGAAACAGGCATTTGTCGCTTGCGCGAGAGCTTATGGAAGGCAAACTGCAATTGAAAGAGGAGGCGGAAGGCAAGGTGAACGGCATTTTCGACACTTTGAAGTCTCTTGTGTGCGCGGTGTGTTCCTTGGGCGAATTGTCCGACAGGGTGAAGGCGAGGATAATATCTTCAGGCGAATACCTTTCGTCTAACATAATATGCTTTGCGATGAACGCCAAAGGCATCAAGACGAATTTTATCGATGCAGGCACGATGATAATCACAAGCGACGATTACCTTAAGGGAGAGCCTGACATGGACAGGATATGTGAGATAGTGCCTGGCAAAGTGGCGGAAGCATATTCCGGAGTCGACGCCGTGATAACGCAAGGATTCGTGGCCGCTGCCGGGGACGGGACGAGGACTGTGCTCGGGCGCGGGGGATCGGACTATACGGCTTCTCTCATAGGCATGGCCATTGATGCGAAAAGAATCGAGATATGGACGGATGTGGACGGCGTACATACGGCCGATCCGAGGAGGGTCGAAAATACAAGAAGCCTGAAACGCATTTCTTTCGAAGAAGCTGCGGAAATGGCTTATTTCGGGGCGAAAGTCCTGCATCCGCTTACCATAGAGCCTGCTGTGGACAAGGATATTCCTATCTACGTGCTCGATTCGCTGAATCCGTCCGCATGCGGCACTGCCATACTCCATGATTCAGCCATAGAAGAGGGCGTGAAGTCTATTTCGTGCAAGGAGAACATATTGGTCATAAACATATTTTCCCCTAAGATGATAAATACCTTCGGCTTCTTGGACAAGGTGTTCGACATATTCAAGGAACATAAGGTGTCCGTCGATCTTATAAGCACGTCTGAGGCTAACATATCGCTTACCGTTGAAGCGGGGCAGAATATAAATGGCGTGGTGAAGGACCTGTCGGACTTTGCGGAAGTGCATGTGGTGGAAGGAAAATCCCAGGTTTCGGTGATAGGGAAGAACGTGATAAATATCAAAGGCCTTTTCAAGAACATATTCGGGTCTTTGCTGCAATACAAGATTTACATGATCTCGCAAGGCGCGACTGCGATCAATCTCAGTTTCGTCATAGACCGCCAGTCGTTGGACGGGGTAATGAAGCAGCTTCATAAATTGCTGTTCGAATAGCGCGAAGCCTGCTGTCCGTGCGGATGCCGTGCCGATTTCATGTAGAAAGCGTTTCGCGGAATGCAGCAGGTCAATATCATTCATTAAAAAACAGGAACATGTTGAAAGTAGTTATAAGCGGATATGGCAAGATGGGGCATATGGTAGAGGCCGTCTTGTCGGAAAGGAACATAGAGTGCGCGGGAATCACGGAATCGGTTGCCGGTTTCGACAAGGATATCGCTGCGCAGAGCGTATGCATAGATTTTACGACTCCGGATGCGTTCCGGAAAAATTATGAGTTCATCGCATCTTCGTTCAAGGCGGCCGTGATCGGTACTACGGGCTGGTACGATATTGCCGATCAAGTGAAATCATGTTTCCTGCGGCACGGTACGCCGATGATTTATGCTTCCAATTTTTCTGTAGGGGTGAATGTGCTTTTCAAGACTGTCGAACGCCTTTCCGCGCTTCTCGGCAAGTCAGGAGGGTATAGCCCGTACATAGTGGAGATGCACCATTGCCATAAGCTGGACGCTCCGAGCGGAACAGCCAAGACTTTGGCTTCGATAGTCGGTTCGGGGACAGGCGTTATTCCCGATGTCCAGTCGGTAAGATGCGGCGAGATACCCGGAATCCATACGGTGGGGTTCGAAGGGCATGACGACAGGCTCGTTATAAGGCATGAGGCCTTTTCAAGGCGAGGATTCGCTGCCGGGGCTGTGGATGCTGCCGTCATGGTCCAGAATATGGAAGGCGTGCATGAGTTTATAGAATTGTTGTGATTCGGAATTTTTCGCTTTTGCGGCGTGATGGCCGCAGCGTTTGTCAATAATGAATAAAGAAATGGAAAAGATTAAGTTATACGGTTGCGGAACGGCTTTGGTGACACCGTTCAAAAAAGACGGAAGCGTTGATTACGATGCTTTCAGGACATTGCTTGCAAGGCAGATAGAGGCAGGGATTCATTTTCTTGTGCCTCTCGGAACTACGGGCGAGACACCGTGCCTTGACGAGGATGAAAGAATCAGGATTCTCGAAATGACCAAAGAGAATTGCGGCGGGAGGATAGTAGTCGCTGGAGGCGGCACGAATTCGTTCAAGTCGACAGTCGCGAATATCCGTTGCCTTGAAAAGCACGGAGCCGATGTATTCCTGATAGTAGTGCCTTATTACAATAAGCCTACCCAGAACGGCATGTATGAATATTTCAAGGCTGTAGCCCAGTCTACCGACAAGCCGGTGATATTGTACAATGTGCCGGGACGGACAGGCGCAAACCTTTCAGCTGAGACGACGTTGAGGCTTGCCGAGATAGGCAATATAATCGCAGTGAAGGAAGCTTCGGGCAATTACGCGCAGATTTCTGAAATCATACGCAATGCCCCGGACGGTTTTTCCGTCTTGAGCGGCAACGATGACGAGACCCTTTCGCTGATGGCTACCGGGGCATCCGGGGTCATAAGCGTGGCTTCCAATATCGCGCCTTCCCTTATGGTGCAGCTTGTGGAGGCTTTGATGAAAGACGACATGAAGCAGGCAAGGAGCATCCATCATATGCTTTCTCCTTTGTTCAGGAACTGCTTCATCGAAAGCAACCCTATTCCGGCGAAGGCCGGACTTGCCCATATGGGGCTTATCGAGAATGTTTTGCGGCTTCCGCTGACTGCTTCGTCGGAGAAAACGTTCGCGGCGATGGCGAAAACGGTGGATGATTTGGGACTTTAATGCTGTCAGCCATGGAAAATGCTTTGGAAAGGTTTTACAGGGTGTGCGACGCCCTCGAACGCGGGGAAATAAGAGTAGCCGAGAAAAAAGACGGCAAATGGGTCGTGAACACTGAAATCAAGGAAGTGATCCTTGACGGGTTCAAGTACGGGAAAATGACGGACATGTCGTCCGGATGTTTTTCGTTTTTCGACAAGGATACGATTCCTGCAAGGAAATTCGGTCCCGACGACGGGATAAGGATAGTTCCCGGCGGAAGCACGGTGAGGCGCGGGGCGCATATCGAGAAATCTGTCATAATAATGCCGCCTTCGTATGTCAATATCGGGGCTTATGTGGATTCCGGCACGATGATAGATTCGCATGCGCTTGTCGGCTCGTGCGCCCAGGTCGGGAAGAACGTGCACCTGTCTGCTGCATCCCAGCTCGGAGGAGTGCTGGAGCCTGTCGGGGCGATGCCTGTCATAATCGAGGACAATGTATTCATAGGCGGGAATTGCGGCATATATGAAGGAACGGTGGTCAAGGAAAACGCGGTCATAGGCACTGGTGTCATAATCAATTCGTCTACTGCTATTTTCGATGCCGTGAACGGATGCTTTATCAAGGCCGATGAAAACGGTGTGATGACAGTCCCGGAAAATGCGGTCGTGGTCGCAGGAAGCAGGCCTTTTGCAAAAGGGGCGGGGAAGGAATACGGGATACAGCTCTATACTCCTGTCATAGTGAAGTACAGGGACGGCAAGACCGACAGGTCTGTCAACCTAGAGGAACTGCTCAGGGGCTGATTCCGGCTCGTGATCCAACTAAAAAGAGGATGGCAATGCTTTGCCGTGACAGGGCATCGCGCAAGGCACGGCTGTCTGCAATCAATATAGATGTTTTATGAATTTGGATTATTTGTATTCCGATGACGTCCATTCGTTTTTCAGGTCTCCGGTAAGGGATATTTTCAAGAATTACGATATGGACAGGATAATATCTTTTGCCGGAGGCTATCCGTCCCCGGAAACTTTCCCTCTTTCCGAAATCAGGAAGATAATGGACGAGGTGATGGAGCAATACGGAGGAAAGGCCTTGCAGTACGGAGCGACCCAGGGCGTTCCGCAGTTGCGCGAAGCGATAGCCGCCCGTTACGGCGTGGATTCTTCACGTGTGCAGATTACTACTTCTTCGCAGCAGGGCATCGATGTCTGCACGAGGATATTCGTCAATCCGGGGGATGTAGTGCTTACCACGTCTCCTGCTTATCTCGGTGCCTTGCAGTCTTTCAGGTCCTATCGTGCCGATGTAAGGGGAGTGGAAAGGGGGATTCCTGCCGGAGAGGCTTTCGACAGGGCGGCTGAGCAGGCGTTGTCTGAGGGCAAAAGACTGAAATTCATATATATTATCCCGGATTTCCAAAATCCGTCGGGGGAAACTCTCGATTATCGGGAAAGAAAAACCGTAGTGGAAGTCGCGAGGAAATATTCGATGGCCGTGGTCGAGGACAGCCCGTACAGGGAATTGCGTTACGAGGGCGAGGCCGTGCCGACGATTTATTCGATTGCTCCTGACATTGTGCTGCATCTCGGTTCGTTTTCGAAAATCTTCGCGCCGGGATTCAGGCTCGGCTGGATATTGGGAAATCCCGATGTTCTGGATAAGATAGCTGTTTGCAAGCAATCCCTTGATCTATGCCCACCTGTGTTCGACCAGTATGTGGCTGCCGGGTTCATCCGGTCGGGAATACTTGATTCCAATCTGAAGAAAAGCATCGCTCTTTACAGGTCCAAACGCGATTTGATGCTGTCCTTGCTTGAAAGGCATATGCCTGACGGCGTCAGGTGGACACATCCGGAAGGAGGCCTTTTCCTGTTTCTTGAATTTCCGGAAGGATTCGATTCCGTGGATTTTTACGGGACGGCTCTTTCCAACGGGATAGCGTATGTGGCGGGGTCGTTTTTCTATCCTCGGCCCGTGCGGAGGAATGGGCGCGGCGATTGCGGGCAAGGCGGCGGAAACGCGTTCAAGCGGCCCGGAGCGAATACGATGAGGCTTAATTTTTCATTCATGCCTCCTGAAAAGATCGAGGAAGGCATAATAAGATTGTCGGAATTGGCCGGCGAATATATGAGGGAAAATGGAATTTTATAAGTACCAGGGTGCAGGCAACGATTTTTTGATTGCCGACAACCGCAATCGGGGTTATGCCCTCAGCGCAGAGAAAATCAGCGCATTGTGCGACAGGCATTACGGCGTAGGGGCGGACGGGCTGATGCTGTTGGAAAACAGCGATTGTTGCGATTTCAGGATGGTCTACTACAATTCGGACGGTTCCGGGGGAATGATGTGCGGGAACGGAGGGCGTTGCATAGTCGCTTTTGCGGCCCGGCTCGGTTTTTCATCGTTCAGGTTCGAGGCTGCCGACGGCCTGCATCAGGCGTACATGACAGACGATCATACGGTCAGGCTTAAAATGACGGACGTCCAGGATATAAGGAAAGAGGACGGGAATTCGTATTTCCTCAATACAGGCACTTTCCATTTCGTAAGGTTCGTCCATGGCTTGGACAGCCTTGATATCCTTCCGCAGGCCAAGGAAATAAGATATGCTTCAAAGTACGCTCCAGCAGGGACGAACGTGAATTTCGCCGAGCCGTGCGGTGACGTGCTGAAGGTGCGGACCTATGAAAAGGGAGTAGAGGCCGAGACTTTCGCCTGCGGGACAGGGATAGTGGCTTCATGCATAGCTGCCTATTATTCCGGTGTCGCAGGTTGCGGCAGGCCGTATAATGCATGCGATGTCTTTTTGGAAGGCCATGGCGGGCAGGACGGCATCGGGGACAATGGCGGAAAGAGGGTGCATTATCGGGTCAAGGCTTTAAAGGACATGCTGTCCGTGGATTTTGTGCCTGGAGCGGTTTTAAGTGATGGAGGACGTCTCGCGGCTGCGGATGCAGGATTACGCAGCATCCCTTTTGGAAACGGCTTTTCGGCAACAGGATTGCCTGTTGCCTCGGATGTCTATCTGACAGGTCCTGCTGTGTTCGTCGCCAAAGTGGAAGTGCCTGACACGCTTGGATGATCAGTCATGAATCGGAATGTCCGCAGGCGTCCTGCCTGATTTCCAGCGACCGGCCATGGCATTTTCCGACGTTTCCGGCGGCGCGGCTTTTTATATATTAGCTGCATGTCCGGTAAAAATGGTAGGAATTTCCATCATTCGTTTTTTCCTGTCTGCCTCGGCGCATTTATCTTTGCATAGTTTAACTTGAATGCCTCGGCCAAAGCAGCCTATGGGGCTTAAAAATCCATGTCATGGCAAGATTTTTCATGTCTGCGGCGATTGCTGCCGCATTTTTTTTCGGAGGCATGCCGGCGCATGCCTATTCGTCGGTGCCGGTTTATAACGGTTCTGCTTCCGTACTGCCACTATCCCGGGACGACTGCGGCAGAAATACTTCGGCGGAAGGACCGTATCCGGACAGTGCATGGCAGCGCACAGGGTACGCAACGCGGCAACAAATGGCGGAAGAACCGTATTCGGACGGAACGGATGAGCTGGCAGGATGCTTGGGCAATGAATCCGGAACCGGAGAAGGATTTGCCGGCATGGCAGGAGGCGCAAGCCGGGCAGACAGCACTTATTCCAAAGTTTACAACATAGGCGAGGTGGTCGTCACTGGTACAAGGAACGAAGCGGATATCAGGCATCTTCCGATGACGGTCACTGTGGTAGGCCGCGATATTATAAAAGAAAACAATATTCCGTCCCTTCTTCCGGTCCTTACAGAACAGGTGCCGGGCCTTTTTACGACAGCGCGCGGAATAATGGGGTACGGCGTTTCAGGCGGGGCTGCCGGTACGATGACGATTCGTGGAATCAGCGGAGGTTCGGGGCAGCTTATGGTCCTCATCGACGGGCATCCGCAATACATGGGCATAATGGGGCATCCGATAGCAGACGCGTACCAGTCTGCCATGGCTGAAAAAGTAGAAGTGCTTAGAGGCCCTGCTTCAGTTCTTTACGGGTCCAATGCGATGGGCGGCGTTATAAATATCGTGACCAGGAAAATGGAGGAGGACGGCGTAAGGACCGGGATAAACGCCGGGTTCGGCTCATTCAACACATTCCAGTCCGAAATAACCAACATGGTCAGGAAAAGGAATTTTTCGAGCGCGGCCGGCTTTTCATATAACCACACCGACGGCCATCGCGCGAACATGGACTTCTCGCAGTATTCGGGTTTCATAAAGCTCGGCTATGACATTTCTCCGAACTGGAAAGTGTCCGCAGATGCTAACATTATGCATTTCGACGCTTCCAATCCGGGAACGGTTTGGTCTCCTCTTCTCGATGCCGACCAGGGCATTACAAGGGGAACGGCTTCGTTTGCCGTTGAAAACGAGTATGAAAGGACCTCCGGAGCGGTCAGCGTGTTTTACAATTGGGGCAGGCATCGGATAAACGACGGATATACCGCCGACCCTGGCGATGACGACGATCCTAAGGACTACAGGTTCAATTCCTACGATATGATGGCTGGAGTGTCCGTTTACCAGTCGGCGCGGATGTTCAAGGGAAACAGGCTTACTGTCGGTGCCGATTATTTCCGTTTCGGGGGCAGCGCATGGAACAGATTCCTTGACGGGCATTCCGAGGACATCGTGGACCAGCAGATAGATGAATTCGCCGCGTATCTGGATTTTAGGCAGAGCATATCCGGGTGGATGACTTTCGATGCAGGCATACGTGCCGATTATCGCGGCGGCACCGGATTAGAATGGATTCCGCAGGCCGGATTTTCTTTCCATATCGATTCCGGAATCGACTTGAAGCTTATGGCGTCGAAAGGATTCAGGAATCCTACGATAAAGGAAATGTACATGTGGGGGGCTGCGAATCCTGATCTCGAACCGGAACGGCTTTGGACTTACGAGCTGTCGTTTTCGCAAAAGCTTCTGCAAGGCAGGCTGCATTACGGCATAAACCTGTTTTACATAAGCGGTAACAACATGATCATTACGACCTATGCCGACGGGCGGCCGTTGAATTCCAATACCGGCCGCATACGTAATTCCGGGGTCGAGGCGCAGGCTTCTTTCCGGATAAGCGGCTCATGGTCGGTCGATGCCAATTACAGTTTCCTGCATATGGAGAATCCCGTGCTTGCCGCGCCGGAACATAAGTTATACGCAGGAGCGATGTTCATGTCGGGCAGGTGGATGGTTTCCACCGGGGTGCAATATGTACACGGGCTATACACGTCAGTCGATCCAGTGGAGAAAGAGAATTTCGTGCTTTGGAACATAAGGGCTTCCGTGAGGATTTCCGACAATGTCGGACTATGGGCCAGGGGAGAAAACCTGCTTGATTGCCGTTACCAAATCAATTCCGGATTCCCGATGCCCGGCGCTTCGCTGATGATAGGGACAGACATATCTTTTTGACAGGACAAGCCGTCTTGTCGATAAAAAACCGGAGTTCGTCGATTTTATTTGCTTTCTTTTGCCGCGCATTTTATTTTTACTGCAAAATGAATGGCGGTATGAATATATTGGAAAAAATATCAATCGTGGCGGCAGGCGCGGCATGCTGCATTTTATGTTGCGGCACGGCGCATTCGGCTCCGGATAGCCAGCCGGAATTATGGACATTGGAGGAATGTGTCAATTACGCTCTTGAAAACAATATCGATTTGCAGAGGGCGAGGAACACGCAACTGTCCGGAATGGAGGATACCGAGGAAGCGAAGGCGGCCATGTTTCCTGACTTTTCGGCTTCGATAGGGCAGTCATTTGTCAATTATCCTTCTGAAAACGCATTGGACAGGAACAGTTATACGGGCAATTACAGCCTCGACGCTTCGGTCGCCGTTTACCAGGGAGGAAAATTGAGGACGGCTTTGAAACAGGCCAAGGTCCAGAATGCAATCGACGAGCTTTCCGTGAGCGAATCTGAAAACGACATAAGGATAGCGATAGTTTCAGCGTACATGCAGGTGCTTTATGCAAAGGAAGCCGTAGAAATCGCGAAAAACACTGCCCTCCTTTCCAAGGCTCAGAAAGACAGGGCCGAGCAGATGTATGAAGTGGGTTCTGTCAGCAAGGTCGATTTCGCCCAGTTCGAAAGCCAGTACGTGAGCGACGAGTATCAGGTCGTCGTTGCGAAAACGTCATTGGACAATTACAGGCTTCAGCTGAAACAGCTTCTCGAACTTGATATTACGGAAGAGATAGATGTCGTTTCCCCGGATGTGGAAGACGGCGACATACTGAAGCTTCTGCCTGAAAAGGAAGATGTCTATTCAAAAGCCCTTGAAGTCATGCCCCAGGTGAAAAGAGGGGAGATGGAAGTGGAAATATCCCGGTTAGGGATAAAATACGCAAAGTCGGGATATTACCCTTCGATAATGCTTAGTGCCGGCGTGGGCACCGCGCATTTGTCCGGCGGAGGGTTTGCCAAGGGAACGCAAATCTGGAACAGGTTCAATGAAAACGTAGGACTAACGGTCAATGTGCCTATTTATTCCAATCGCCGCAACAAGTCTGCTGTCAACAGGGCCAAAATCGAAGCGGACAATAGCGTCCTTTCATGGCAGGACATAAAGAAGACATTGCTTGAGAATGTGGAATCGGCATATTTGGACGCCATGTCCGCCCAGTCGCAATATGTGGCGGCCAAGGAAAGGGAAAAATACGCGAACCAAAGCTATGTGCTTACCGACGAGCAGTTCAGGGTGGGGATGAAGAATACCGTCGAGCTGTTGTCGGCATATAATGAATATGTTTCGTCGAGGCAGGAGGTCCTTCAGGCCAAGTACATGGCCCTTCTGAACATGGAACTTCTCGACATATACCAGGGAAAATATATGGAAAATGAAAAATAATATGGGAATGAGCAAGAAAACCAAGGTTGCAGTCATAATCGCTTCGGCAGTGGTAGCCGCAGGGGCGATAACATGGATAGTATTAGGAGCTTCCGGCAAAAACGATATTGTCCTGGAGACGGCTTCGGTCAGCCGTATAAAAATAGAGAATTCCGTTACGGCT
This sequence comes from uncultured Bacteroidales bacterium, assembly GCA_944322605.1. Classification (GTDB taxonomy): domain Bacteria; phylum Bacteroidota; class Bacteroidia; order Bacteroidales; family UBA932; genus CALUPD01. The sequence continues at coordinate 77,118 of CALUPD010000039.1, forward strand.
ACAGGCACGGTCGAGCCGGTGACCCTTGTGGATGTCGGAACGCAGGTGTCAGGCATAATAGCGAAGCTCTATGCGGACTATAACGATGTGGTCAAGCAGGGCCAGCTGATAGCCGAAATGGACAAGGTTACCCTTGAAGCCGATCTCAGATTGTCTCAGGCCGAGCTGGAAAGCAGCAAGTCGGAATACGAATACCAGTCTAAAAATTACGAAAGGACGAAAATACTTTACGACAAGGAACTTGTGAGCGATCAGGAGTACGATGACGCGCTGTATCTTTACCAGCAGGCCAAAAGCGCATACGAGCGTTGCAAGGCCGATATAGTGAAAGTCGAACGCAATCTCGGCTATGCGACGATAACAAGCCCGATCGACGGCGTGGTGATAAGCAGGGCTGTCGAGGAAGGGCAGACCGTGGCGGCAGGTTTCGAGACCCCTACGCTTTTTACGATAGCGAACGACCTTACGCAGATGCAGGTAGTGGCCGATGTCGATGAAGCCGACATCGGAAACGTGAAGGAGGGGCAAAGGGTGCAGTTTACCGTGGACGCCTATCCGGACGATGTGTTCGACGGCCTTGTCGAACAGGTAAGGCTCGAAGCTACGACGGAATCGAGCGTTGTTACATACGAAGTCGTGATTTCTGCGTATAACCCCGAATTGAAACTCAAGCCGGGACTTACGGCCAACGTCACGATATTTACGATAGAAAAGGACAATGTTATGGCTATCCCTTCAAAGGCATTGCGCTTTATACCGGATAAGGAACTGTTGTCCGATATGGATATTGCCATGGAAAATTCAGGTTTCGCGGCCGGCGGCATTGCATTTCCGGAACATCATGACCCAGCTGCCGGAATCCGCGCTGAAGATAAAATGGTTCAGGCAGGCAATTCCGTATCGGGCGACACCGCCGGTATGGGTGGAAGGGAAGTATGGATAAAATCCGGAGATAGCGTATATCCGGCATACGTGGTTACAGGTTCTTCGAGCGGCGAGATGATAGAAGTCGTTTCAGGCCTTGCAGGGGACGAGACCGTCGTTACCGGCCTTTCCGTGAAGAACAGGAAGGAAAAGAAGTCCATGGAGAGGAATCCTTTCATGCCCGGGCCTCCGGAAAGAAAATAGCGGAGAATGCCGCTTCTCGGAGCGTGCTTCATGAAAGCGTGTTTTAACGGAAAATGACAGTGTGATGAAAGAGGTCATAAGATTAGAGAACATAAAAAGGAATTTCATCGTGGGAGACGAGACGGTGCATGCCCTTCGCGGGGTGTCGTTTACCATAAACGAAGGCGAGTTCGTTACCATAATGGGGACTTCAGGATCGGGAAAGAGCACGTTGCTTAACATTCTCGGCTGCCTCGATACCCCTACGGAAGGGGAATATTATCTTGACGGCACTGCGGTCAGCACGATGAACAAGAACCAGCGCGCTGCGTTGAGGAACAGGAAAATAGGTTTTGTATTCCAGAATTATAACCTTTTGCCTAAAACGACTGCCATAGAGAATGTCGAGCTGCCGCTGATGTACAGCCCGGGCATTTCTGCCGCGCAGCGCAAGGAAAGGGCCATCGAGGCTTTGAAGTCGGTAGGCTTGGGGGACAGGCTCATGCACAAGAGCAACCAGATGTCAGGTGGACAGATGCAAAGGGTTGCCATAGCAAGGGCTTTGGTCAACAATCCGGCCGTCATTCTTGCCGACGAGGCTACCGGAAACCTGGATACGCGGACCAGTTTCGAAGTGCTGGTGCTTTTCCAGCAGCTGCATGAAAGCGGAAGGACGATAATTTTCGTCACCCATAACCCGGAAATATCGCGTTACAGCAGCCGCAATATAACCCTTAGGGACGGGCATGTCACGGATGACGTTTATAATGGCAATATTTTGTGCGCGGCAGAGGCTTTGTCGCGTATGCCGCAACCGGAGGAATAGAACATGAATTTCGGCAATTTGTTTAAGATAGCCGTCAAGGCGTTGGGCAATAACAAGATGCGTGGTTTCTTGACCATGCTCGGGGTAATCATAGGGGTGGCTTCGGTGATTACTATGCTTGCCATAGGGCAAGGAACGAAAAAAAGCATCCAGTCCGAAATATCGGAGATGGGTTCCAACATGATAATGATTCATCCAGGCGGTGACATGAGGGGCGGCGTCCGTCTCAACTCGGACGAAATGGAATCATTGAAGCTGAAGGATTTCAATGATATAAGGAATAATACCAAGTATGTGAAATACGTGTCGCCCATGGTCAACAGCGCGGCCCAGGCTGTCTACGGCGCGAACAATACTCCTACTACCGTGTACGGGGTAAATCTCGATTACTTGGATATCAGGAATTATGCGGTCGAGGCCGGGGATGTCTTTTCGGATCAGGATATCAAAGTGGCTGCAAAGGTTTGCCTTATCGGGAAGACGGTCGCGGACGAGCTTTTTCCGGACGGGACGAGCCCTGTAGGGAAAGTGATACGTTTCGGGACGATTCCGTTCCGTGTCGTAGGGCTTCTTGAAAGCAAGGGCTATAACAGCATGGGGATGGACCAGGACAATATGATCATAGCACCTTACACGACAGTCCAGAAGAGGATACTTGCCATAACCCATGTGCAGGAAATAATATGTTCGGCCCTTAGCGAGGAATATACGGATCAGGCCATCGACGAGATAAGCTCCATTTTGCGCGTTAACCACAAGCTGAAGGAAACGGACGAGGACGATTTTACAATCCGTTCTCAGCAGGAGATTTCCGACATGCTGAACAATACGACCAACATGCTTACTATCCTGCTTTCGGCGGTGGCCGGCATTTCATTGCTTGTCGGCGGCATAGGCATCATGAACATAATGTACGTTTCGGTAACGGAAAGGACCAAGGAAATAGGCCTCAGGATGAGCATCGGCGCGAAAGGCCGCGACATACTCGCCCAGTTCCTTATCGAAGCGGTGCTGATAAGCGTTACCGGCGGTGTGATAGGCGTCCTTTTCGGGGTGGCGGCTTCTTTGGTCGTCAATTTCGCGGCGCATTTTCCTATTTTCATTCAGCCTTGGAGCGTCGTGCTTTCTTTTGCGGTATGTACGCTTACGGGAGTGTTCTTCGGCTGGTATCCGGCCCGCAAGGCATCGATGCTCGACCCTATAGACGCCATCAGGTACGAATAGCGCAATTATACGCAAACGGGTATAATCACATTAGATTTAAAGTATTTTTATACCTTATCGGGGATATCTTTGGAATATTTTGCTATATTTATACCCTAAAGGGTATAGTCATGCAGCAAACAACCTTATCCAGATACGTAAAGGCCATGCGCAAGCAATACGGCCTGACTCAGGTCGAGCTGTCTGAGAAATCCGGAGTCGGCCTGCGCTTTGTCCGGGAGCTGGAGCAGGGCAAACAGACTCTCCGCTTAGACAAAGTCAACTTGATTCTCAACCTATTCGGCAGCGAAGTAGGCGCAGTCCCTCTCTCCAAGAATACCGATGATCTATGAAACAGGCGACGGTATATGCGGCCGCAGGCCAAATATGCGCAGATTCCAAGGCATGGTCGCGCAGTTCAAGGCGGCTTGGGGTTTTGAAGTGGCATGATAATGCGTGCAGTAATCCATTAAATGGCATTGCCGGATTTCCGGCATTAAAAAAATTAGAAGAAGATGGTTGAGTCGAAGTCGAAATACGGAGTGAAGAGCAGGGGCGTTCTTATCCATGTCATGGTATGGGCGGTATTTTTCCTCCATCCGTTCTTTTTTACAGGCGGGAGGGACACTGGCCTGACATGGTACGAGTATCTTAGGTTCATAACCGTGCCGCTGTCTTTCATGGCGGTATTCTATGCCAATTATTTTGTACTGATCAGCAGGTTTATCCCGAACAAGAAAATCCTGAATTTCTTTCTGTTCAATTTCCTGCTGGTTGTCGCGGTCATGGCCGCCGTGCATATAGTTTTCCACTATGTGCTGCCTCCGGGGAAAATGGGCCCTCCGCATAGGCCATGGATGGACACGGTACGCTTTTTTGCAGGCAATTTCGTGATATACATGCTTATAGTGGCTGCGAGCGTTGCGATAAAGATGACTTCATGGTGGTACAAGGAGGAATCGGCCAGAAAGGAAATGGAACACCGCAAGACGGAGGCCGAGCTGCAGAACCTTAAAAACCAGATAAACCCTCATTTCCTTTTCAATACGCTGAATAATATATATTCGCTTATACAGTCCGATTCGGCCAAGGCGCAAAAAGTCGTGCACGACCTGAGCAGCCTTTTGAGGTATGTGCTGTATGAGAGCAGCATGCCGTATGTTCCTGTCAGGGCGGAAATGGAATTCCTGAGGGACTATGTAGAACTTATGAGGATAAGGCTTCCGCGCAATGTGAATTTTTCGGTTTCCTTTCCTGATTCGGCTTCCGACAGGCCTATCGCCCCTCTCCTGTTCATACCGCTTGTAGAAAATGCGTTCAAGCATGGGACAGGTGGAATGGACTCTTTCATTTCAATCGATATTAGCGAGGACGATAATTCAGTGGCGTGCAGCATAGAGAACAGTTATTATCCTAAGAGCGTTACGGACGACAGGACCGGCTCCGGCATAGGGATTTCCAATCTGCTGAAACGTCTTGAAATGATATATCCGGGACACTACTCGTTCGAATACGGCCATGACGGCAATGTATACAGGGCGGTTCTGTCAATCCGCGATTTCAGCCGCAAATGAACATATGGCCAAGGCATTGCAGCCGCAGGAATTTGCCGGGCGTACATTCGAGGCCTGCATGTCCAAAGTGGCATTTTGCGTATCTTTTATTTCCTTAATGCTCTCGTGGCTTTGTTGCCGCCTCTCCAAGAGGCATTTTTGCGGAACGGTATTTGCGGTTTGTATTGAAATAAATCTCGAACAGGAAAGTGGATATTTCGAATCTCATATTGCAGACAGTCGTGGTCGACGACGAGCCTCTTGCAGCCGACCTTATGGAAGAGTACGTGAGGAAGACTCCGTTTTTGAAGCTTGCGGGGTCTTATTCCAATGGCAACGAGGCGTTTGCTGCGTTAAAGGAAAAACCGGCGGATTTGATTTTCTGCGACATACAGATGCCGGGCCTGAGCGGGATAGATTTTTCAAAAATGGTTTCAGAAAACACGAAAGTCGTATTCGTTACCGCCTATGGCCAGTACGCGATAGAAGGCTTCAAGGTGAATGCGATAGACTATCTTCTCAAGCCTGTCAGTTACGATGATTTTCTCAAATCCGCGAAGCGTGCCATGGACTGGTTCGGAATGAGGGCGCAGGCGGAATACAATGAAAGCATATGGGTCAAGTCTGATTACAGGATAAGGCAGATACCGCTCGAATCCATCCTGTATGCCGAGGGATGCAAGGATTATGTCAAGATTCATTTGTCCGGCTCGGACACTCCGGTGCTTTCGCTTATGAGCATGAAGTCGTTAGAGGCCAAGCTCCCTTCCAAGCGTTTCAGGAGGGTTCACAAATCGTTCATAGTGCAAGTGTCGAAAATCGAGTCTTTTTCAAAAAACCATCTAATCGTAAACGGGACAAGCCTGCCCGTGTCCGATTCGTTCAAAAACGAGCTTGCGGAGATATTCAGGTAACCGATGCGTTCATATGCGTCCCTCTGTCGAGGCTGCATAGTAGGCGCAGTGGGAGTAGACACTAACCGAGGCGTTCATATTCGTGCCTCTGTCCTTGGCAGCGGGCGTTCCGTTTTGCCTTTGCAATCATGTTGCAAAGATTTATCCATATCATTGCAAAACGTAAAATAGCAAAAAACAGAATATAATGAAGCATAGTATGTTGATTGCCATGGCGGTATGCGCCGTCATGGCATCGTGCGGCAATCATGCTGGCCATGAGGGGCACGACCATGGAAGCGAAATCGCCGGTTCGGCTTATGGCGGGCAAGGCGTGACGGGAAAAAAGGTAGCGGATGCTGATAGCAATGATCACGGCATCGGGGATGAAGGAATCCATGATGAAGGCGGCGACGTCCATGAGGGCGGAGATGAAATAATCCTGAGTCCTGAAAAGGCGGATGCTGCCGGCGTAAGGACGGAAATTGCGGAGGCGGCTCCGTTCAGGGACGTGATAAGCGTTACGGGCAAGATTGTCTCCGCTCCTGGAAATGACAGGACGATTGTCGCCGCGATTCCAGGCATAGTGTCTTTTTCCGGGCCGGCAGTCGAAGGGCTTCGGGTGGAAGCGGGAAAACCGCTCATGATAATTTCTTCCGACAGGATACAGGACGGGGATCCGGTCAGGCGTGCGAAAATCGCATACGAGACTGCGGCGAGCGAATTCGAACGCGCTTCGAGCCTTGTAGGAGACCAGATAATTTCAAGAAAGGATTATGAAGCCATAAAAAGCAATTATGAAACGGCGAAGATAGCTTACGAAGCCTTGTCGAAGAATTACGGTCAGGACGGCTACGCCGTCTCTTCCCCTTCTGACGGGCATGTCAAGCAGTTCCTTGTGGGAGAGGGCGATTATGTCACGGTAGGCCAGCCTCTTGCCAGCGTTGTAGGCGACGGCGGGCTGTATCTCAGGGCGGATGTCCCGGAAAGGTATTACATGGAAATGAAGCGTGTCGAGACTGCGAATTTCAGGCTTCCTTATAGCAGCAGGGTATTCGAAAGCGGCCCTGTGCTTTCATACGGCAGGAGTTCGGAAACATCGTCGTATATACCTGTGACTTTCAATCTTGAAGGAGGCGATGAACTGATTCCGGGGGCTTATGCGGAGGTATGGATTAAGACGAAAGAACGCCGCGACGTGATTTCAGTTCCTGTTTCGGCCTTGACGGAGGAGCAGGGCGCGTATTTCGTATATGTGCGCATGTGCGAGGAATCTTACAGAAAACAGCCCGTATCCTTAGGATTGTCCGATGGAAACAGGGTGGAAATCGTATCAGGGCTTGAAGGAGGAGAACAGGTGGTGACCGAAGGCGCTATCTACGTGAAGCTTGCTTCTGCAAGCAATGCCATACCGGCTCATACTCATAATCATTAAAACCGATCAATGCCATGTTGAACAAGATAATAAGATTTTCCTTGCAGAACAGGCTGTTCGTGCTGACAGTTTCTGTTTTGCTGTTCGGATGGGGATTGTACAAGGCGTCCAATGCGGAGATAGATGTCTTTCCGGATCTGAATGCCCCTACCGTGGTGGTTATGACGGAGGCAGGAGGAATGGCGGCGGAAGAAGTGGAACAGCTTGTGACATTTCCGATCGAGACGGCGGTAAACGGCGCGACAGGAGTCCGCAGGGTGCGTTCTTCGTCGACTACGGGTTTTTCCGTCGTGTGGGTGGAATTCGATTGGGGCACTGACATTTACCTTGCAAGGCAGATTGTCTCTGAAAAGCTGGCGGCCATAGGCGACGCCCTTCCGGAGAATGCAGGAAACCCTACTCTCGGGCCGCAGTCTTCCATATTGGGGGAATTGCTGATAGTGGGCCTGACATCGGATACCACTTCCATGCTTGATCTGCGAACCATTGCTGACTGGACCATAAGGCCGAGGCTGCTTTCGACAGGCGGAGTCGCCCAGGTTGCAGTCCTTGGCGGAGACATAAAGGAATACCAGGTCCTTCTCGACCCGGGCAAGATGAAGCATTACGGCGTTTCTCTTCAGGAGGTCATGTCCGTGACAAGGAACATGAACATGAATACCAACGGCGGGGTCATTTATGAATACGGCAACGAATACATAGTACGCGGGGTCATTTCGACAGAAGACGTGAACAGCATGGCGGAGTCCGTCGTAAAGACGGTCGACGGCGTTCCCGTGCGTTTGGGGGATGTCGCCGCGATAAAAGTCGGTTCCCAGCAGCCCAAGCTCGGGCTTGCTTCGGAAAGGGGCAAGCCTGCCGTTCTGCTTACCGTCACCAAACAGCCTAATACGGGGACGATCGAACTTACTGAAAAATTGGAGGACGTTCTGGACGAGCTTGGGAAAACGCTTCCCGGGGACGTGCATGTGTCCACGGACATATTCAAGCAGTCGAGATTTATCGAAAGTTCGATAGACAATGTGAAGAGTTCCCTTTACGAGGGTGCCATATTCGTGGTAATCATACTGTTCCTGTTTTTGGCGAATGTGAGGACTACTGTAATATCGCTTGTGACATTGCCTCTTTCGTTGCTTGTGACCATACTTGTCCTTGATTATCTCGGCCTAAGCCTCAATACGATGAGCTTGGGCGGCATGGCGATAGCGATAGGGTCTTTGGTGGATGACGCTATCGTGGACGTGGAGAACGTGTGGAAGCATTTGCGGGCGAACAGGATGCTGCCTGAAAAGGACAGGCGGCCTGTCATAGACGTGGTTTTCGACGCCTCCAAGGAAGTGAGGATGCCGATACTCAATTCGACCCTTATCATAATGGTTAGCTTCGTTCCATTGTTTTTCCTTAGCGGAATGGAAGGAAGGATGCTCATCCCTCTCGGAATATCGTTCATTGTCTCTTTGTTCGCATCGACGATAGTGGCCCTTACGCTGACACCTGTTCTGTGCAGCTATCTTTTGGGAGGAAAGGCCGGCGATAAGAAAGTCCCTAAGGAAGCTTTTGTCGCCGTATGGCTGAAGAACCATTACAGAAACGGCCTGTTGTTCGCCTTGTCCCACAAGAAAGCGGTCATAGGGACTACCGTGGCTGTGTTCGCGGCGGCATTGGGCTTTTTCTTCACTTTGGGACACAGTTTCCTGCCTCCGTTCAACGAGGGTTCATTTACGATAAATATAAGTTCCCTGCCGGGAATATCTTTGGAAGAATCGGACAAGATAGGCCGCCAGGCCGAGGAACTGCTTTTGTCCATTCCTGAAATAAAGACTGTCGCACGCAAGACAGGCCGCGCGGAACTCGACGAGCATGCGTTGGGTGTCAACGTGTCGGAAATCGAGGCTCCTTTCGAACTCGACGGAAGGTCGCATGCCGAGCTGATGGACGAAGTGCGCCATAAATTGTCTGTTATCGCCGGAGCGAATATAGAGATAGGGCAGCCTATAAGCCATAGGATAGACGCCATGCTCAGCGGAACGCAGGCCAGCATCGCGATCAAGCTGTTCGGCGAGGACCTTAACAGGATGTTCGAGATAGGCAACAGGATAAAGGATGCCATAAGCGGCGTGGAGGGCATAGCGGACCTTAATGTGGAGCAGCAGATAGAACGCCCGGAACTTAAAATCATCCCGAAAAGGGAAATGCTTGCCCGTTACGGCATATCCCTCCCTGAATTCAACGAATTCGTGACGGTGAACATGGCCGGGGAGACCGTTTCGCAGGTGTACGAGGACGGGAAGGTGTTCAATCTTGTCGTCAGGGCGGACGAGGACCACAGGGGCAGGATGGAGGACATCAAGGATCTTATAATAGATTGCTCGGACGGAAACAAGATTCCACTGTCTTATGTGGCTGACGTGGTTTCTTCTACAGGACCTAATACCATAAACAGGGAGAATGTGAAGCGCAAGATCGTGATTTCCGCCAATACGAGCGGGCGCGATTTGAGGAGCGTGGTGAACGACATTCAGTCGATAGTGGACGAGGAAATAGAACTTCCTGAAAATTACCATATCGAGTACGGAGGCCAGTTCGAAAGCGAGCAGGCTGCCAGCAGGACTTTGCTTCTGACTTCGATAATGAGCATCGTGGTCATATTCCTGCTTCTTTATATGCAGTTCAGGAATGCGCCGCAGAGCGCGGTGATCCTTCTTAATCTGCCTTTGGCTTTGATAGGAGGCGTATTTTCGTTAGTGCTTACGACAGGGGAAATAAGCATTCCGGCCATTATCGGATTCATATCCCTGTTCGGAATAGCCACGAGGAACGGCATGCTCCTGATAGCCGAGTACAATAATCTCCATGACGAGGGCAAGCTTAGCGTGAGGGAGTGCATCGTGAGGGGATCCCTTGACAGGCTGAATCCTATATTGATGACGGCGTTGTCGTCTGCTCTCGCGCTGATACCTTTGGCCTTGCGCGGCGATTTGCCGGGCAACGAGATTCAAAGCCCTATGGCCAAGGTCATACTCGGAGGTCTTTTGACATCGACTTTCCTGAATGCCTTTGTGGTTCCTATAGTTTATGAATGGATGCAGGGCAAGAAGTTTTTTGCAAAACGCGCGGAAGGTCTCGGAAATGCGTATAATGATATTAAATAAATAATAATCCCGGTCCGGGCGTATTTGCGGACCATTTACGGGCGGATCGGGAACATATAGGATGATAATAGTTTATGAATAAGATTACAAAGGCTTTATCCATAATGTCGATATTGGCGTTATGCCATTCTTCCGCTTTTTCGCAGAGCGTGGAGCATATAATGGAAAGCATTGAAAGGAACAATAAGGCTTTGCAGGCTGCCATGAAAATAAACGATGCCGGAAAGGCAGAGGCGAAGACAGAATATGACGTGGATGATCCTACCATCGAGTTCAGCCCTTTTTTTGCTGACGGGGTGAAAGGAATGGCAAGTTCGGAGCTGGTAGTCAAGCAGGGCTTCGCATTTCCGACCGTGTACGCTTCAAAGCGCAAGTCGATAGAATACAAGATGGAGGCTTTTGACATGCAGTATCTTGCGGCACGTCGCGATGTGCTGCTTGAAGCGTATAACCTTTGCATGGACATGATATGCCTTAACCAAAAGGCCTCCCTCCTTGAAAAAAGGAAGGAGAATGCGGACAGCCTCATGGGATTTTTCCAGAAAAGGCTGCAGGAAGGGGACGCTTCGGTCATAGAAATCAATAAGATCAAGATGGAAATCATGAGCCTTGGCGTGGAAATTTCCCAAAACATGTCCGACAGGAATTCCGTCCTGCAAACATTGACGGCGATGAACGGGAACGAACCCGTCTCGTTAGATGCCGTAGAGTATCCCGAGGACAGGATTTGCGGCACGTATGAGTCGGAGAGGGACGACCTTCTGGCTTCGGATCTCGGATTGCTGTCTTCAGAGGCTTCGTTGAACGCTGCCGCCCAGGATGTCAATGTAAGCAAGCAAGGCTGGCTTCCGAAATTCGAGGTGGGCTACAGGCGCAACACGTCTTTGAATGAGGCCAGCAACGGAGTGCTCGTAGGCGCGACTTTTCCGATATTTTCCAACATAAACAGTTCGAGGGCAGCGAAGGCAAGAAGCGAGAGCGCAAGGTTGCAGCATGAAAACGATCTTCTCAGGGCCGAGGCCGAACTCAGGTCCGGCTTCACCGAGGTGGAGAACCTTTATTCTGTATTGCAGTCGTATGACGAGGAACTGATGCGTTCTACCCTCGACATGCTGCAAAAGTCGGTGTTCAGCGGGCAGATGTCGATAATAGAATATTACCGCGAAGCGGAAAACGTGTACAAAAACCTGACTGAGCGCATGGATTTGGAGAACAGTTACCGCAAAGCCAAGGCCGAACTGTACAAGAACAAGCTGTAGCGGGATCTGCGCATGGATACAGCGAGGATTGCATAGAAGAGGTCAAAGGACGCTTTTGAGTTACTCTTGGTTTGTGTTCCAGTGCGCTGCGGTTTTCTTATTTTAGATTTTCAACAGTTTGATATAACCGTTTGAGGAACAAACTGTTAACTAGTACTTTAAAAAGTGGCAGTAACGACTAGGAAACCGTGCGAATTTCAGCGTTTTGCTATGTTTTGCTGTCAAATAACTCAACTGCAAAAGTAGCCAAAATCCTTGGATGGGACAAAAGCACTGAACAATTTTCTATATTGTTGCTAACTCATTGTAGATTTCCTCTAATTCATCGTGGTCTATTGGATTGTCAGATTGTTCTATACCTGAATGTAAGTCACCACCAGACAATCGACTGAAAAGTTCATTCAGTTTATCAATCATAGTTACATCGGGATTAAGGGTTTTTAATTGTTCCCACTGTATTGTATTTTTCCGGCCATGAAATTTAACTGGAATCTGGTTATTAAATACTTTCTCATCAATGATTAGCTCTATTGTATGCCGAAGAATAGCACCCACCATTATACTGCAATCATCACTAAATGGTGTCCTATTTAGAAGATTATATGCATTTCTTAGGTTGTTAGCCACATTATCTTGTTTCTTTTCTGTTATTACACCTTTTTTGTCACGATTATGTGATGTTACAGAGTACACAAACAAATGTTTTGTCGGTTTTCCACAAGATGACTTTTGATTAACTCCACATTCATGTATTCCGCGAAGATTCACCAATGATGTTTGCAATAGCAAATTATGTGAGAATATTATTATTTGATTTCCTAATCTTGATAAACGTTCTACCAATTTTGCTGTGATAAAATGGTCTAAGCTATTGACAGGATCATCCAAGATTATTGGATTCTGTGATAACTGCATTCTCCTTTCAGCAATGAATAAAGCCAACGCCACACCTTTTTGTTCACCTTCACTTAATACGTCAGACACAGAATTGTTATTATATAGTTTCAATTGCATAAATGCTTGCCCTCGTGATGTTCCTGCATCAGTCAAATCAACACTTAATTTTTTTAGACCTAATGCATCAAGTTCTTCCTGAAACTTAGTCTTTAGATTGTCTGTAACAAGTGTTTGGCTTGCTGTCCTTGCTAATGTAGATATACCTCTTGTTGATAATTCCAATTGGCACTTTTTCAACTCATTAACATTATCAATCTTTTCAAACCATTCCACAAACAAATCCTTTTGAGAAGAAATTAATTTGTATTCAATCAGAGGTTTCATTTGAAATGATAATTCTGAGACTATCTGATTCTTCTTTGTTAATTCTTCTCGAAGGTTATTAATAGTGCTGTTGTATTCCTCACATATAGCTTCTATGGCAGAAATTGCAATATTTGTAGAATCAAAAACTAACGGATTGTTATTTTGCTCATTTTCCACCACATCTGAAAGAATTCTCTTTTGTTCATCTAGTTGACGAAGAGAAGCTGATATTTTGCTATATAGTTCGGGTTCACTACTCCTAGCGTCTATAAGTAATCTGAACTGTGTAGAAATAGTAAAATTGGTTACAACAGTTGATATTCTTTGTTTTAGGGCATTTTTAGCTTGCTCTAAATTTTTAAGTTCCTCTATACTTTTATCGGACAAATAAGTCGCATAAGCTGTAACAATATTAACAGCGTTATCTACAATTGGTTGACGGCAATATGGGCAAACGTTTTCATTCAAAGTGCTACTTTTAGTAAAAGCAGCTCCTGCCTCAATAAATGTTTTCCATTCTTTAGAATTGGTATTGCCTATCTCATTTAATATAGATATTTTTTGTTTCACTACTTCACTTTCTTTTCTGACTATTGATATTTTTTCAGCAAGAGATTGTGATTCAATGTGAAGTTTTTGAAGATTGTTTTCTGTTTCTTTTAGATGCTTAAGTATCAAAAGATATTGTTGCTGTTCATTAGATGCTAATTGAATTTTGTCTTCAAAGTTTGTTTCTTTCAATACTTTCAATTTTTCTTCTTGCAATTTTAATATTTCCGATTGCTCGTTTGTAAATATATATCTTGATTGAATGTAATTTTTCTGAGTCGTTCGATAAGTCTGCTGAGTAAGTATTCTAACAACTTCTTCCGAAAGGCCATCCTTGTTAATTTGTGGCAATGTTCTTAAAATACCATCTATTTCTGTTTGTATTCTACTTTTTATATTGTCCATTGCTGAAGTTAGTGCAGTAAAGAGATGCAACCCATAAGGCAGGACAATTGCACTATCGGCACTTCTCTTTTGTAGGAATGTCGTTGTATAGCTCGAATCAAATACACTCGATAAATTTAATGGACTTATAGACCGACTATTTCCATCCCATGATAAACTCTTAACATTGGCATCTTCAGAATAAACTAACTCTACATTTATAGGCTTGTGTATATCTGAATATATGTTAGAACGAATTTCTGTTTGGTGATTACCTCCAATCAGTTCATTTAAAATGCGGAAATAACTACTTTTACCAGAACCATTTTTCCCCACTACTGTCCCGTTTAAACTAACTCATACTAAATAAGTTAGGATATTCATCAGTTGAAACGGAATTTTGATTTTTGTTAAACAATTGATTTATAGGTATTTTCTCAAATAGCACAAAGCCTAACG
>CALUPD010000040.1 GCA_944322605.1 uncultured Bacteroidales bacterium
CTTGACAATCTGGAAAAGAAATGGGGAGGAAAGTATCCTTACGCTATACTTTCATGGAGAAACAACTGGGATGATCTGACGGTTTTCTTCCAGTTCCCGCTGGAAATCAGAAAAATAATCTATACAACCAATCTTATTGAAAACCTGAACGGGAAGATTAGAAAGTACACGAAATCAAAACTGTCATTCCCTTCGGACGATGCCGTAAAAAAGACCGTATATCTTTCGCTTATGGAAATTGAAAAGAAATGGACAATGCCTATTTCAAACTGGGGCTTGATCATGAACCAATTTATGCTTATTTTTGAGAACAGAATCCAGATATAAGAATGAACTTATATCTGAATCCTGTTTCCATTTACACAAAATTTTGGACAGTGTCGGTTAGCGACAAAAGTTAAATAAAGGAAAACATCGGATATTTTCCTTTATTATCCTTACTGCTAAAATAACAACAAGAGGGGTCGACTCAAAAGGAATTTTTCCTTTCTGAGAATTGAATATTTGGAGTCCGACTCCATGGAGTACGAATAAAAAGAGGGCAAGTCTGACTTTTGACTCGCCCTCCTCTTCATTTATTCTATTATATCCGTAACTGGATTAGTCGTTCAAGGAGAATCTGCGGAATGCAACGACTTTCACCTCAGGATCGACAGATTTCAAATAAGCCGATACTGAAATTTTTCCGTCCTGAACGAATGTCTGGTCTTCAAGGGTGCTTTCTTTGAAGAACTTGTTCAGTTTGCCGTTTGCAATCTGTTCTACCATGTTTTCAGGTTTGCCTTCAGCCCTTACCTGTTCGCGATAGATTTCGAGTTCTTTTTCTATCACTTCCTTAGGACAATCGGCCCTGCTTATGGAAACAGGATTCATTGCAGTAATCTGCATTGCTATTTCCTTGCCGACATGGGCATCTATCTGCTTGTTGAAACCTACGATAGTAGCGACCTTGCCGTTAATATGGATATAAGAAGCGATAAACGGAGCTTCTATGCTGCTATAATATGCTATGGAATGTTTTTCTCCGCTCTTGCCGGTCTGCTGGGTAACAGCTTCGTCGATTGTTATGTCGCCGAGCTTGATGGCCTTGAGGGCATCGAGATCGGCAGGCATTCCTGCAAGCGCAGCCTTTGCTATGTCATTAGCAAGTTTCTGGAATTCTTCATTCTTAGCAACGAAATCCGTTTCGCATCCCAAACATACGAGAATAGCCTTGTCATGGGAATCATTGGTAAGAGCGATTACCGAACCTTCCGTAGTTTCCCTGTCAGCACGTTTAGCTGCCACGAGCTTTCCTTTCTCGCGAATGATTTCTTTGGCTTTTTCAAAATCTCCTTCAGCTTCTACAAGCGCTTTTTTGCAGTCCATCATGCCTGCGCCTGTCATCTTGCGGAGCTTAGCCACATCTGCTGCTTTGATTTCCATTTCTTTAACAATTTAATTAGTTAGCTTTTTCGGTTTCGGCTTCTTCAGCTGCCGGTTCTTCCGCTTTGGCAGGTTCTTCTGCTTTCGCAGCCGCTTTCCTTGCCGAGTCCTTGTCTGATTTGGCCTTTCCGCCTTTTTCAGCCTTTTCGCCTTCTTTTTCCCTTTCGACCTTGCGTTCGCTAAGACCTTCTTCTATGGCCTTGCAAAGAGTATCGACTACTACAGAAATCGATTTTGCAGCATCGTCGTTTGCCGGTATCACATAATCCACATTCGTGGGATCGCAACAAGTATCAACCATGGCGATTACCGGAATATTCAAACGGTTTGCTTCTTTTACAGCATTGATTTCTTTCTGTATGTCCACTACGAAGACTGCTGACGGAAGCCTGTTAAGATCAGCTATTGAACCAAGGTTCTTTTCAAGTTTTGCCCTTTGGCGGGTGATCTGAAGCCTTTCCCTTTTAGCCAACGTTTCGAAAGTGCCGTCGGTGATCATCTTGTCGATCGTGTTCATTTTCTTGACGGCCTTGCGTATGGTCGGGAAGTTTGTAAGCATTCCGCCCGGCCACCTTTCAGTAACATAAGGCATGTTCACGGATGCCGCTTTTTCGGCAACTATGTCCTTTGCCTGTTTCTTTGTAGCAACAAAAAGCACTTTGCGGCCGGCTTTAGCCAGCTGCTTCATCACATTTGCTGCTTCGTCTATCTTGACAACGGTCTTGTGCAGGTCGATAATATGGATTCCGTTCTTTTCCATAAAGATATATGGAGCCATTTTAGGATTCCATTTCCTTTTCAAATGGCCGAAATGAACGCCTGCATCAAGCAACTCTTGGAAATTTGTTCTTGGCATTGTTTTTCTAATTTAATTTTGATTTTTCATAAAACAGCCCGCGCATCGCGCTGCGGCGTTTACTATTCACATCAACCGTAAGTAGCGCATAGCGATCTCACGATTTTCACATTCCGGTCAAACGCTGGTAGCTGTAAAAGATCCAGCATTTTAAAAACCGGAGCGTACAAAAAATCAGCTTTCCTGCGTAACGATTAACGTTTGCTGAATTGGAAGCGTTTACGTGCTCCAGGACGGCCTGGTTTCTTCCTTTCGACCCTGCGTGCGTCGCGGGTAAGGAATCCGTTCGATTTGAGGACAGGACGATAAGCTTCTTTGTCTACTTCGCACAATGCGCGCGCGATTGCTAAACGAAGAGCTTCAGCCTGGCCTTTGATTCCGCCGCCGTCGAGATTCACCTTGATGTCGAACTGGGACAAGGTATCTGTAACCATAAGAGGCTGCCTTACGATGAATCTCAGGATTTCTTCACGAAAATATTCTTCGAGAGGCTTTGAATTGATTACAATGTTGCCTTTACCTTTGGTGACATAAACGCGAGCAACTGCTGACTTTCTTCTTCCAAGTGCGTTGATTACTTCCATGCTCTGTTTTTAAATTTCGTTTAATCTTATTTCTTTAGGATTCTGCGCCTGATGCGGATGTTCCGGACCTGCATATACATGAAGGTTGCGGAATAACTGCGCACCTAAACGATTCTTAGGAAGCATTCCTCTGACGGCTTCCTCAACTACGGCTGTCGGCTTTCTTCTGAGCAACTCCTTAGGAGTAGCGAATCTTTGCCCGCCGGGATAACCGGTGTAACGAACATACACCTTGTCAGTCATCTTTCTTCCGGTCAAGCGGATTTTTTCTGCGTTAACGATAATCACGTTATCGCCGCAATCCACATGCGGAGTAAAGTTGACTTTGTACTTGCCTCTCAAAATCATCGCGACTTTCGAAGCAAGACGGCCCAAAACCAAATCTGTAGCGTCGATTACCACCCATTCTTTGTTGACGGTGGCTGCATTCGCTGACAGAGTCTTGTAACTTTGTGTGTCCACTTTGTTGATTTTTAAGTTAATACTTTAATTTTGCTGCGATTTCCCTATATTACAGGGGCTGCAAAGATAATACTTTTTTCCAATGTGGCAAAATCTATCCGAAATATGCGCTTCCGGGCAGCGAGGACTTGCGAGCCAAAGCCGTCGACTTCCGCGCAAAATCCGCAAAATACGCGATATCCTTGACGGCCCTGACATAGCCTGCCGGTACCCCATGCATTGCGCCGCGCCATTGGAATCAAGGCGTAAATGAACATGGAAGGCAAGGCATGCCCGGACATGCTTGCGCGCTACCCTGCCGTGGATGCATCCAAGGAGGATTTCGGCATGGCGAATTCTAATGCACGCCCCATTACAGTGGAATATATCCCGTGATAATAGCAACGGTTCGGATGATATTGCATATGCGCACTGCACTACTGGAGGAACGCGTCCTTTACGTGCCGGTTCTTCTTGCCAGACATGCTTGCGCACCATGCCGGTTTCATGCTAAAGCGACAGGATATGCGCGATTTCGTACTGTTTGCGGTTTATTTCATTATGCCTCGAACATGCCTCTTCGAAAGGCGTGAACGCCGTCCTGCCGTTGACCTGGCCGACCATAACCCCGGACATTCCGCGCAGAAGGGCATTGACAGCCTCATAGCCGAGAGTGCCTGCAAGCACGCGGTCGTTGCAGGAAGGGGCGCCTCCCCTTTGGATATGCCCGAGAGTGGTCACCCTCATTTCATAATTAGGAATCTTCTCCTTCACTTTCGCGGCAATTTCCGCCGCGCTTCCCAAATCGCCGCCTTCGGCGACCACTATTATGCCGGAAGTCTTGTTTTTCCTGCGTTCGAGAAGCAGGTAGTCGCAAAGGCTGTCTATGTCGGCCGGGATTTCAGGAACGATTGTAGCCTCCGCTCCGGTTGCGAGGGCGGTATTGAGAGCTATGAAGCCGGCATCCCTGCCCATGACCTCGACAAAAAACACAAGGTTATGGGAATCCGCCGTGTCCCTCAGCTTATCGATTGCAGACACCGCCGTATTTATGGCAGTATCGAAGCCTATCGTGAAGTCCGTCCCGTATATGTCGTTGTCTATCGTTCCAGGAATGCCGACGACACGGAAACCGTAATCCTTGTCCAAATGGTTCGCGCCCCTGAACGAACCGTCGCCGCCGATGACCACAAGGGCGTCTATTCCCGCCTCGTTCAGATTATCCACCGCGATACGCCTGTACTTCTCTTGATGGAATTCAGGGCATCGGGACGATTTCAACATGGTGCCTCCGTATGAAATTATCTTCGACACGGAATGGGACTGCATGCTCATGAACTGCTTTTCAAGAAGGCCGGAATAGCCACGCATGATTCCGACGACATCTATCTTGTTATAAATCGCGGTCCTTACCACAGCCCGTATCGCCGCATTCATGCCCGGCGCGTCGCCTCCTGATGTAAGAACGCCTATCCTATCTATCTTTTTCATTTCGCATATGAATTTCAATCGGTATTTTCCGTATCATATTATTGCAATTGTAATGCCCGGAACGCAAATGGAATTAAAAACATGACATGCTTTCCGCATCTGCGCGCCTTGCGCGACCGCATAAGATATTTGTCATTACGGCCAGGCCGCAATTGATTCCATATTCGTATATTTGCGCCATGAAAATAGGAAATATAGAATTGCCGGACAGGCCGCTGTTTCTCGCCCCGATGGAAGACGTGACGGACGCATCGTTCCGCTACGTATGCAAAATGTTCGGGGCGGACATGATGTACACGGAATTCGTATCGTCGGACGGGCTGATACGCGATGCCGCCAAATCGCTCGCCAAGCTTGTCACCTACGACTATGAAAAGCCCATAGGAATACAGATCTACGGGCATATTCCCGAAGCGATGGTCGAAGCGGCAAAAATGGCGGAAGCCGCAAAACCTGACCTTATCGATATTAATTTCGGATGCCCTGTCCATAAGATAGCAGGCAGGGGGGCCGGCTCGGGAATGATGCGAAATCCCGACCTGATGGTCCGTATCACCAAGGAAGTGGTCGACGCTGTCAAATTGCCAGTGACGGTAAAGACAAGGCTCGGCTGGGACGAGGACTCGAAAATAATAGTGGAACTCGCCGAAAGATTGCAGGACACCGGGATAAAAGCCATCACAATACACGGAAGGACAAGAGCCCAGATGTACAAGGGAGAAGCTGACTGGACTCTTATCGGCAAAGTGAAAGAAAACCCGAGAATGCACATTCCGATCATAGGCAACGGGGACATAGACAGCCCTTTCAAGGCAAAGGAAGCATTCGACAGGTACGGCGTGGACGGGATAATGATAGGAAGGGCCACATTCGGGCATCCGTGGATTTTCAAGGAAATAAAATACTACCTCCGGCATGGGGAACTTATGCCGGAACCGACGGTAAAGGAAAAGGCAGACCTCGCGATAAAGCATTTCAGGAAGTCCCTCGAAATAAAGGGAGACAGGGTCGGAGTCCTTGAGATGCGCCGCCATTTTTCATGCTATTTCAAAGGTCTGGACAATTTCAAGGAAACGAGGCTGAAACTGGTAACCTCGAATTCTCCGGACGAAATCATAGACCTGATACATTATATAGAAGAACGCTGGGGATAAACCGTGCCGGCCGCGAAATATCGCGAATCCGCCTCACGACCCGGCCGCTGCCTGCGCTGCCTGCCAAAAACGGCCCGCCCCGGCACTTGACGAGAAACACTACAATACCCGCATGCCTTTCGGCCTGCCGGACAAAACGAAACAAGAAATGAGACCGTACAATGCGCTTACATACCCGTATTTCCTAATACTCAAGCTCAGGAACATGCTATATGACAGGAAAATCATCAAGTCGTACAAGCCGTCCATACCGAGCATCGGGTTAGGAAACATAACCGTAGGCGGCACAGGAAAGACACCGCACTGCGAAATGATACTGAGGCTGCTGTCGGACAAGTACAGGACCGCTGTCGTGTCAAGAGGATACGGCAGAAAGACAAAAGGCCTGAGAGAAGTGGATATAAATGATTCTCCGTCCGAATCAGGAGACGAGCCACTTCAAATAAAGAGAAAATTCCCAGGCACGAGAGTCATAGTTTCCGAATCGAGAATAAAGGCTGTCAGGATGCTTGAAAACGAGGATGCCGCCACAAGGCCGCAGCTCATCGTATTCGACGACATATTGCAGCACAGGAAAATCACATCCGGGAACACGATAGTCCTTATCGACTACAACCGTCCATCATACAAGGACACCCTGCTGCCGTTCGGAAGGCTGAGGGACATTCCTGCATCCGTCGGACGGGCCAACAACGCCATAATCACGAAAATGCCCGAAGAATATGTTCCTACGGACGAGGAAGCCGGCATGTTCAGAAAAGAAGCCGGGATTCCGGATGACTGCGGACTGTTTTTCACATCCATAAGATACGGCAATCCCGAGCCTGTGTTCAGGGACTGCTTTGAAAAGAGATACGTATATTCGAATTCAGCCGTCTACTTTTCAGCCATAGCGGACGATCTTCTGTTCAAAAGCATAATCCGAGGCAGGTACCGCATTACGGAAGGATTGAAATTCAAGGACCATCGCAGGTTCGGAAAAAAGGAAATACGGAAAATAGCAAGGCTTGGCGAAAAACATCCGGAAGCCGTCATCATTACGACGGAAAAGGACATGGTCCGCATTTGCGGATGCGACATTCCCGACAAGACAAGGATGAGGATGTTCTATATCCCCATACGCATGGAACTGCAACGCGACACCGCAGAATTCCTGAAAGCCATAGACCCTGAAATGCGATAAGCGCGGCGTTTATCCATGTCATTCCGCAACAAGCATCAAATCGGCAAGGGCTATTGCCGCAACCGACTCCACTATCACGGGCGCACGCAAGGCGAAGCATGTGTCATGCCGCCCGGAGATGCCGAGCGCTGTCATTTCTTCACGGACGAAATCGTATGTCCTTTGCATTTTGGAAATGCTCGAAGCAGGCTTGAATGCGACCCTGAACAATATTTCATTTCCATTCGATATGCCCCCGTTTATTCCTCCCGAACCGTTTTTGGATGTTTTTCCGTCGCTGCCGCAAAACGGGTCGTTATGCTCGGACCCGCGCATCGCCGAAGCCGAAAAACCATCCCCGAACTCTATGCCGCGCACGCCGGGAATAGAAAAAACGATATGGGAAATACATGATTCCACACTGTCGAAAAACGGCTCGCCCAATCCGGGTTTTACTCCGCTGCACCTGCACTCTACGATTGCCCCCAACGAATCCCCTTCCCTCCTTGCCTTTTCAATGGCCGACGGCCATTCGCTTTCATCGCGCAGGCCTCCTAATTCCTTGACATACGCATTGATGGAAATCCCTCCTATCATTTTCTTAGCAATCGCGCCTGCCGCGACAAGCCCGACCGTAAGCCTGCCCGAAAACGGCCCGCTTCCGCGCATGTCGTTGTAATGATTGTATTTTACAGATGCCGCAAAATCGCTATGGCCTGGCCTTGGAACTTCCTTGAACTTTTCGTAATCTTCAGGCCGCATATCCGTATTCCTGAAAAGGACAGTTACAGGCGCACCGGTGGCCACCCCGTTGCAAACGCCTGAAACAATCTCCGGAATATCCTGTTCAGCCCTTGAGGTCGTGCCGCTTATGCCCGGCCTCCTTCTTTTCAAATCTTCTTCGAAAACGGACCGGTTTATTTCTATTCCCGGAATCACCCCGTCTATGACAACACCCGCGCAAGGACCGTGGGACTCACCGAAAATGCCGACTCTGAATATTCTTCCATATGTATTCATGACTACAGGATATGTTTTGAATTCTTTTTAATTACCATAAACCCAGCAGCTGCCTCATGTCTTTCATGAAACCGGGATATGATTTGCCTATGCATTCTATATCATCTATTGCAATCTTCATTCCCGAACATGCCGAAACCGCTATAAGGGCCATCGCAAGCCTGTGGTCGGAATGCGAAGAACAC
This sequence comes from uncultured Bacteroidales bacterium, assembly GCA_944322605.1. GTDB lineage: Bacteria > Bacteroidota > Bacteroidia > Bacteroidales > UBA932 > CALUPD01. Next base: position 8,319 of record CALUPD010000040.1, read on the forward strand.
AGGACATGCCCTGCATGAAATCCCGGCCCGGCCTTGGCATCGGCAATGCCGCCTGAAAAATCCGAAAACGCATATCGCCCCTGCCTGAAACGCTCTTCCATTCCGCATACGATCATGTCATCGCCGTCCACTGCAATGCAGGTCCCTAATTTGAAAAATTCCGAGTATATGCTTTCGAGCCTGTTGCTTTCTTTGTTCAAAAGCCGCCTGCAACCTCTTATCCTGCTTGTCCCGCTGCAAAAAAGGGCTAATGCGGCAAGGACAGGAAAAAGGTCCGGCGAACCGGACGCGTCATACGAGAAAGGCCGGAGACCGTATCCTTGCAGCGGACTTTGCGCAGGCCTGGCACAGTCCGAAGGCCATATTTCAACTATTCCCTCCGCAATCCTTACGGGAACGCCGCATGAAGCAACCACCTCTATTATGTTCCTGTCAGGCTGCAAAGACTCGGGGTTAAGTCCTTCAAACTTGGTATTCAGGCATTTCACAGCAGACACGACAATCAGGAACGCGGCAGAGCTCCAATCGCCTTCCACGGCAACGACATCGTTTGCGGCAAGGGCCGAAATGCATTCGCGCGTAATATCCGCATAAGCCAGGCTTACCGAATTCTTCACATGCAGGGCATATCCGCCTTTCCGCCCTTGGCCGTCTCCGCGAAGCATGCCGGAAGCTATCATCATACCCGACACGAATTGGGAACTTCCGGACCCCGTCAATTCGATTACAGGCCCATGAATTTTTCCTGCCACCTCGACAGGAAGCCTGCCTTCCTCAGAACAGCATTGCGCTCCGTTACGGCGCATATCTTCTATTTCTTCACTGAAATCCCTGCCCATGATGCTGCCGCTTCCTGTTATGAGCACCTTGGGAAGAATAACCGAGCCTATCGCCATGCATGTTCTTGCAAGAAAGCCTGATTCCCCGACATCGACATGCAACGTGTCATTTTCAGTCATATCCCTCAGTGCCGATGGATATATTTCCGCCGAGAAAAAAGAGCCGCCATGGCGCGATATTTTTATGGAAGACCCGAATGCAGCCGCAACCCGAAGAGCGGAGTCGACATCCCAGCATCCGGATATGCCGGTCACTGTCTTCGTTTTTTCCGACAACGAAGCGATTATGATTTCCCTTTGGGCAAAACTTTTAGAAGAGGGTACCCTTATGGCCTGCACTGCATCCGCACGAACCGGCGACTGGCGGTCCGGCCATTTTTGAAGCCAATCAGCTGAGCCGTCATCTGCAAGCATGGAGGGGAACATGTATCCGAACCTTTCAGGGCATTCCTGCCGTTTCATTTGAGAAAGAGTCATCTGGCCTGGGGCAGCCTGCCCGGATTCGGAACATGAACAGTACCCGAAAGGAGCTCCGGCCAGCAAAGAGAGAATCCTTGTGAACTTTCCTTTTTCGCCCATCGCGAAGCACACAAGCCTGCCTTCCAAGCAAATGCTTTCCAAAGCGGATGATACCGCAGGACGCGTTCCGTTTCCGGAATGGCGTTTTTGCTTTTCCCGAGGGCATTTTGGGGATGACACCGCAGGATTAACTTCGTTGACCGCAAGCTGCGCCGCCTTTCGATCGCGCCTTTCCAGCCCCATGCCCAATCTTCGGACTCCGTTGCCCGCAGGCCGTGCCGCTCCTGAAGTCCTGAAGCTGCGGTATAAGGACATCATCCGTATGGCATCGGATGTAGAGGCGGCAAAGGCCGCTATCTTAACATAATCGGCCTGCTGCTTGACATATTCGGAGCAAATGCGTTCCAATACGTGGATTTCAGGGACTTTCTTGAAGTCATGATACGACATGACAACAGCGACGCCTTTGCTTTTAGCCCGCTCCACAAGAGGCATTTTCGCACTCTCGGGCCATTCCTCGCCGAAATCGACATAATCCGCCCCGGCGTCTATGCAGAATCTCATATATTCCTCGGCCTTGCTCAATTCCCCCGCATCGGAAAGGCGGCACGTTGCCATGACAGGAACAGGATTGCCGCAGTACTTGGAATTCCTGCATTCGGATATGAGGTTACCCGTTTCTTGCATATCAACCGACAGCCTGTCGAGCCTGAGTTCGACGGCCTCGGCCTTTTTTATATCTTCGAAAACCGTTTCCCGGTTTACCATGGATGTAAATATGATCTGCCTGTTATCCTTGAACATGTCGTCAAAATCCGCCGCCTTGCACGGCAAGGCGCAATAAAACCTTCTATTTATCCATGCCGCCTGCCATATCGTTTTGCACAAATCCGGCCAAGGCATTTGAACGGACAGGTTTGCCATGCCGCTTGCCGTATCCGCTTTGCACCCTTGCGGCTAAATCATCCAATTCTTCAAGACTGATCCTACGGCATTCGGCGCGGCCCGGCGCAAGAAGCACGACGAAGTCGATGCCGTCCGCATGCGTTTTCTTGTCATGCGCAATGTAATGCTTTAGTGATGTCAACGGAACGGGGCATTCCGTATAAAGCCCCATTCCTGAAAGTTCGCTTATTACCCTTTCCGTGTCTTCCGTTTCCATGCAGCCTGATTCCATGGAAATCCTTATAGCAGCCGCCATGCCTATGGAAACAGCATCGCCATGGGCTATCCTGCCGCCTTCCGATAAGATATGTTCCTCAAGAGCATGCCCGTAAGTATGCCCGAAATTAAGTATTTTGCGCCTGCCTTTTTCCGTCGGATCGCTGCCTGCCACGGAAAGCTTGATTTTCACGGCAGCAGCCACGAATTTTCCTATTCCGACAGATCTTATGTCGTTGCCGCAAGCTGAAACTTCCGATACTATGGAGCCGTACAAATCCTTATCCTGAATGAGTGCCGTCTTGACAAGTTCCGAAAAGCCCGACCTGTAATCGACGGGAGGGAGAGTATTCAGGAATTCCGGAACGATGAACACGAGGGAAGGCTGCGTTATAGTGCCTATCATGTTTTTGTACCCGCCGAAATTTACTCCTGTCTTTCCGCCTACAGAAGCGTCCGCCTGCGCAAGGAGAGTCGTCGGGATATTCACATAGCGGATTCCTCTCATGTATACCGAAGCCGCAAAGCCTCCTGTATCCGTAACCGTACCTCCTCCGACACAGACAAGGATGTCGTTCCGGCACGCATTTTTCCCAATCAGGAACGCGATGATCTTTTCTACCGTTCCAAGGCTTTTGTTCTTTTCGCAGGCATCCATGAAAAATACCGAATCTTCCGGAATGAACGCCAGCTTATTCTTCCAAAGCCGGTACACGGCATGATCGGCAATATAAAAAAACCTCGGCCGCGTTTTCCCGATAAGGCATGCGGCCGATGCTTCAAATTCATCGGCGGACGAAGCCATGACTACCCGTCCATTATCATTTGTTCCTATAACCTCAGCCATATTTGAATAATAACGTTTCCTCTTCGCTATAGCTCGCGGCAATAACCGCTGCGCCTCGGAAATTCCAGGCGGAAGCCGTTCAGGCGTTTTTCGCTGCGCGGCAATAACCGCTGCGCCGAGCTTGTATCGCGCCACGAAAGCCGTCCGGATCTGATGTTTACTCCTCTTGTATCTTTCTTCTGTCTCTACTCCCTTGCCCCATGCTTCTGCATTCTGCTTCCTTGCCTTGCTTTTCTTGCTTTTCTTGCCTTTCTTGCCTTTCCTGCCTTTGCTGCTCCTGTTGTCAATTCGTCAAATTATCCGTCCACGGCTATAATTTTTAACCTACTGATAATTAATAATATACGATTCGCACTCGTGGAGAAATGCCATAAAAAAATACGATCAATCCACGCCTTGCTTTATTACAGCACTGATAATTAGCAAATTAAAAACAAAGAGCGTGGACAAGTAATTTTAACTGGCACATACGGGCGTGACAAACACAAGAATTTGCAGGTCATGTCTTGAAAATGCAAGGACGCATTGGCTTTGAATGCATGGCAAACCATACGCCGGGGTACGACATCTGGCAAAAGCCAGCCTGCGTGTCCAAGATTTCTGCTTAATTCAGGTCCGCTGCCACCCCACACGCAATCCTGCGCCCGGCAGGACACTTCAAGCTTGCCTGGACAGGCAAGCAAATCAACAGGACTTATCCTGCTGACCACCTTCGGGTCATTTCCGCTGCGCGGCAAGCCCCGTGCTCTCGGCTTGCTTATTTCCGCTTCGCTGTCGCTCACGGCAATAACCGCTTCGCCTAAGGCAGGCATCAAGGCTCGGAAGCCGTTCAGGCGTTTTTCGCGGGTCATTTCTGCTGCGCGGTAAGCCCCGTTGCACTCGGCTCGCTTATTTCCGCTTCGCTGTCGCTCACGGCAATAACCGCTGCGCCTAAGGCAGGCATCAAGGCTCGGAAGCCGTTCAGGCAGTTTTGCGGGTCATTTCCGCTTCGCATGCAAGCCTCTTGTTGCTCTCGGCTTGCTTATTTCCGCTTCGCTGTCGCTCGCGGCAATAACCGCTGCTCTCGGCTTGCTTATTTCCGCTTCGCTGTCGCTCGCGGCAATAACCGCTGCGCCTCGGCAGAACCCTCAAGCGAGCTTGGGGTTCTGCTCTCGGCTTGCGGGTTATTTTTCAATCCCGATCAATTCGACATCAAAAATCAATGCGCTGTAAGGAGGTATCGCAGAGCCTGCGCCATGTTCTCCGTATGCAAGGTCATAAGGGATATAAAGCCTCCATTTCGAACCGGTTTTCATGAGCTGCAAAGCTTCGACCCAGCCTTGGATTACCTGGCTTACGCCGAATACGGCAGGTTCTCCCCTTCTGTATGAAGAGTCGAAAACCGTCCCGTCTATCAATGTGCCTTCATAATGGCATTTGACCCTGTCCTTAGGACCCGGGACCGCGCCGGTCCCTTCCTTTATCACTTCATATTGCAAGCCGCTCGGAAGCACTGTCACTGATGCTTTCTTCGCATTTTCGGCAAGGAATTTTTCTCCGGCCTCGCTGAGCTTTTTTGCCTCCTCGGCATGCATGTCCTTGAAAAATTTATCCAGGACATCATTGGCCTGGTCAACCGACATCTTCGGCTCCCTGTTTTCGATCACTGTTTTGAAAGCATCGAAAAAATCATCGGCATTGATAGATGAGACATTATTATGCCTGAGATTATTGGCAATCGACATGCCGAGCGCGTAACTTACTTTATCCATATCGTTATTGGTTTTAATATGCCGCAAAGGGCTGAACGTACTATATTAATAAATGCTGCAAGCACCTTGCAATCATCGCTTTGAATGCATGCAGGCTGAACATGCCATATTAATAAATGCCTCCCGCTATGCGCAAACCGGCAGACGGGAGGCATTTGCCATTATTCCTTTAATCGTTATTTGTTGTAGTTTTCAAGTCCTGTCTTGAGGAATTCCACGAATTCCGCCACATCCAAATTATATCCTCTTCCAGGAGCAAGGTATTCGCCTGTTTCCGCGTCAAGCAGTATATAATAAGGCTGGGCATTCACGTTATAGTTCTTTTCGGAAATATACGAGTTGATTTTGCCCAATGTCTTCAAGACCCTGCCATTATCAGTCGTTATCCAGTCTTCTTTATCGACAGTCATTTTATCATCTGCATAAAGGGCCAGAACGACATAATCCTCTTTAAGCATTTTAAGCACTTGCGGGTCGGACCATACCCTTGATTCCATTTCCCTGCAATTCGTGCATGCATGGCCGGAAAAGTCTATGAACAACGGTTTTCCTGCCTTTCTTGCAGCTTCGAGGCCCTCTTCATAATCGAAATAGCCCGGAATTCCGAGAGGCATTTTCAATTTGTCCCCGTATTTTACCTGAACCGTGTTTTCAGGCACGGCCGCAGACGCCGTTCCTCCAGACGTAAGCACGAAATCCTGGGTTGTCATAGGAGGAAGATAGCCTGACAATGCTTTCAAAGGAGCTCCGAACATGCCCGGAATCATGTAAACCACGAACGAGAACACTATTATCGCAAGGGTAAGCCTTGTTACCGAAACATGTTCAACAGGAGAATCGTTCGCGAACTTGATTTTGCCGAGAAGGTAAAGTCCCAAAAGCGAGAATACTACAATCCAAATAGCAAGGTATACTTCCCTGTCGAGCAAGCCCCAATGGTATGTCATGTCCGCTATGTTCAGGAATTTGAATCCCAAAGCCACTTCTATGAAACCGAGGACTACCTTGACTGAATTAAGCCATCCGCCTGATTTCGGAAGGTTCTTCAAAAGCGAAGGAGCAAATGCGAATACTGTGAACGGAAGCGCAAACGCAACCGAGAATGCAAACATCGTAATGATAGGCTCCCATATGTTTCCGCCCTGGGTAGCTTCTATGAGCACTGATCCGACGATAGGACCGGTACATGAGAACGACACGAGAACCAGCGTAAGGGCCATGAAGAATATACCGCCAAGACCGCCCTTATCCGATTTGGAATCCGTCTTGTTCACCCATTTGCTCGGCATCGTGATTTCGAACGCGCCGAAGAACGAAGCGGCGAATACCATGAATATTATGAAGAACAATATATTCGGAAGCCAGTGCGTTGCAAGCCAGTTGAAAATGTCCGCCGTAACGGAAGCACCGCCGGCAAAATACGTAACCAATATTATTATCGCTATAGGCAACGTGTACAACGCCACGATTGAAATGCCGAAAGCCGTAGCCATCCACCTTCCTCTCGCCTTGGAAAATCCGTCGCTCTGGTTCTTTTTAAGGAAAAACGACACAGTCATAGGGACCATCGGGAACACGCAAGGAGTCAGCAGCATCACGAAGCCCCACATAACGGCTTTCAGTATTATGCTCCAAAGAGACCCCGTAGGAGCAGCGACCGCATTGGCCACAGATCCCGAATCTCCTGCTGAAACAACGCTCTCCGAAGACCCTGACACAGGGGCTACCGCAGCGAGTTTTCCTTTACCGGCAGGCAATGCCACGGAAAGTTCCTCGTCCACCATCATGCACATGCCTTCCTTGCAAACCTGACCTTCGATTATTGCCAAAATTTCCGATTCCTTGTCAGTGGTAAGCTCTATCTTCTGTCCGAAAATGATTTCATTCTCGCAATACCCGATTTCCATTTCGAACATTTCGTCATAATCACGAAGGATTTCGGTTTTGATATACGGCTTGCCGAGCAGGTTCGCCTTGCCGTCCGTCTCGAAAGTTATCGCAGCCGGAATAGGTCCGTCAACATACGGTCCGAAATCATACATATGCCAATGAGCCTCAAGAGCCCCCTCTAGAAGAACCTCATATGTATTTCCTTCTATATGAGACACTTTGCTACTCCATTTGATAGGCTGTTCGACCATCTGCGCGAACGCGGTCCCGCAAACCAGCGCAAACAGCGCGAATACGAGTGCTAACTTTTTCATTATAAAATTTTTAAGTTATATTGTTAACAGTTTATGATTTGCAAATATACGATTATATCGCTTTCTTTCTATTACTTATGCCATTTTATTTCTCTTTGTCCCTGCTTCCGTCGAAAAAACAGCCGAACAATCCGCGCGCCTCTTCCCAGTTTTCACGGTTTATGCAATACTTGATTTTCGGAGCCTCTATTTCTCCTTGAATAAGCCCGGCTTTCCGCAATTCCTTCAGATGCTGCGAAGCCGTGGCCTTGCATATTGGAAGTTCCTCGTGCACGTCTCCGAAACAACAATTGCTCTGCTTCTCCAAAAATTGCAGGATCGCAATACGCGCAGGATGCCCCAACGCTTTCGCATAACGCGCAAGCTTCTCTTGTTCAACCGTATAACCCTTACCTACCATATTCAATACGTTTTTCTGTTCGCAAATTTACAAACATTTTGTAAAATACCAAACGGAATATGCAGCCGTTTGCGCCCTGCATATTCCGTTCATGAAAAATCATTACAGCTTACACAAAAAAGAAACGAATCAATCTATATTTATAAACCAATGCGGGAACTGCGTTCCTAATGCGGAAGTTCTGACCTTCCTGCCCTGCATTGTTTTGCCATCGCTGCTGATACGCTCGACCCACCTGTTATCGGAAATGCTTATGCCGTGCACGCGCCTCATCCATTCGGACAAGGACTCCGTTACGCCCGTATTGAAATCGCTGACAAAACCGGATGACGACAACATCGTAGGAGTAAACCCGAATACGACCGCATCGTCCGTCACGGCAGCTCCGCCGCAATTGGCCGCGCTTTCCATATACCTGAAAATTCCAGTTTCAGTATCGACAAGAGCCGGGTAATCGACACCGTCTTTCGTATATATTGCGGTAATATACCGCCCGCTGTTGCTTATGTTCCCATAAGAAGCATGGATATATATAATCGATTTCACAGAGCCGTCGCTGCCTGCCTCGCTGTTTTCGATCCCCACGTTATGAAGTTTTTCGTCCTTGTAATATACAAGCCCGAAAGTATTCCATTCGGAACCGAATATGACAGAACCGTCGGCAGAGCACCCCCTCAAATAGACCCCGTTCCACAAAGGATTGCCAGCTGCATCTCTTTCAGGCATATCGAGAATGACATGTTCCCCGTTGACCCATTTGCACGGCACTGCGGCATTATAGACAGAGCCGTCCTCCACGCAACCTCCTACAATCACATTGCCGTCGGCAGACATTCCGGTAATCCATGGAGAAGAATAACCGGGCCTGCATGATACCGGAGTCCTTATGCCGTCAACATACAGTTCGTTGGTCACTCCCGACTCGCTTCCGATGATCAATACACGGCCATCGTCGCTAATTGCGAACACATGATCGTATATGCCTCCTATGGAAGGAATTTCCAATTCGATCTCCCTGACCTCCCCTGTCTCGAAATCAAGCACGAAACATTCATCGTCAAAATCATTCTCGTTTATGAGAAACGTATTGACATATGCCAGATACTTTCCGTTTTTTGAAATGGAGCCTTTTCTTGTAGGCCAAAAATCCATGAATGTCCCCCTGAACAATGCAGGCATCTGATATACGGCGAGATCCGACTTGGCAGTCCCTGCCGAGAACAGGATTTTTCCACCAAGGCTGTTTTCCGTATTATTTTCATCGACACGTATGTAAGCCGTATCTCCGGCTTTCCGTACATGGATAAAATCCTTGCTCGGCACGGCCTCCCATTCTCCGGCATTGGTTTCCACGACTACCGCGACACTGTCATCCCCGGTATAATCGAACGTATATTCCACTACCGAAAGGTTTATATAATCCAATCCTGCCTCTTTATTGCATGACGGCAAAACGAGCAGAAGCGCCAAAATCGTTATCGCATATGTTGTATTTTTCATATTGGTTTTATATTAAGTGATTTACAAATCCGACGACCGGACAAAACCCTGCATAATCAGTCATCCGGCAGCCATCTTTAAATAACCTTATGGATTGAGCGGGCCATGGATCATTCCGGCAATGTCCTGTATTCCACAAGAGTGGTTTTTCCCCAACCGCCTTCGCGAGGACCGTTTGCATTGAAAGGCACAGCCGCCGCATAATATCTGAAATCCGGAAGCCCTGAAGTCTCCGCCCATGTATAAGAACCGTTCCCGTAATGCAGATAACCGGTTGCATTATTCTCCGAATAATTCGAAAGGAATGTTTCAGCAAGGAAATACTCTGACATTTCAGGATCTCTTTCTTTCAGATCATCGTACCAGTCGGCCTCGACAGTCTCATAAAAATACCCCAAAGCGGTTTGGTCCGCAGCAATGCCGTAAACCGCGCCTCCGGAGGTTATTCCGGATATTTCAATATTTACAGGATTCGGGATTTCCAGGCCCTCATCGAAAGAAGGCGTTGACAAAGGGAAATATTTGACCCCGGCTATTTCATCATTCTTATCATATATTGACACGTACAAATCCACAGGTTGATCATTAAGCATGCGGCTTGTAACCATTGTCATAGAGACAGGAGTTCCGCCGTAAGACTCTAACGTATGGAAATTCGTAGTAGACCACGAATCAAGCATCAGCACAAAATCATTATAAAAACCGGTAGGACATATCAGCTGGACCGTACCGGACTCCGAAACAGACAGAATGACCCTTCCGCACAGATCATTTGGCTCTGCCGAATAAGTTCCCTGATAAACATCTATTTCCGAAGATATGGAAACATTCGGACATTCCTCGGGAGAAAAAGTTCTTATAGGAATTTCCCATAGTCTCGTTTCAGAGCCCCTGCGATCTTCAGCCACGGCAAAAAACACGTATTCCGTTTCAGGGTCGAGATCGAAATAATTGACGCACTCGTATTCCAAAACCTCCGTGCAATAGTTCCCTTCTATCTCGCCCGAAAGGAAAGAATCGCGGTCAGATGCCTTTCCCAAATAATAACGGCATTGGTAGATTTCCTCGGTCATGGACAGCCTGAAGCCTGCTGAAACGTCCAAGACGTATTGAAGCTCCGCCTTGAACCTCGAATCAGCAGTAGAGACTTTCAAAACGCTTATCCCGCCGCTGTTTCCTTTGCGGTCATAAGACCTTGCATAGACGGAATATATAGATACCGGATCAAGGTCGGTAAAAATCGCTTCGAGTTCCGAATTTCCATCAACGGAAAGGATACCGGACATGGTTCCGGATGAAAAAGCCTCAATGTCTTCCGGAAAGCCGATTGCATATTCAAACCTCGCCGTAGCTTCATTTGGAGAAAACAGAACTTTTACGGCAGTGCTGTCGTCATAATCCAATGCGGAAATCCCGACTTTCGCCTCAACCTGCCCCTCTTCGATTTTCTCACAACCGAACACGGCCAATGCCGACATGCATATGCATGAAAATATGATTTTTCTCATGATGACTTTGTATTAAGTTAACATTTATCAAAATGATTATCCGCAAATCAGTTCCATGTCTTATCTATGGACACTTCCTTCACGGCAGACAATTTTCCGTCCTCATCATAAACAACTACTATAAGCTCAGCACTGTCCATAGAGTATATCTCATTTATGACAGCATCCGAAACATATTCCGTGTAAAATCCGTTCATGCAACCGTCTATGAATTCGCCGTTGGACAAATTCTTGTTTTCGCTGCTTCTTACGCCGACATAATATTTGGAAACATGCTCGTTAGGAACAGCCGAAACCGATGTCACATATGCCCACCCGTTGTACTCGCACGAGAGGATTTCCACGGACACATCGGCATCAGGATTTCCATCGCATGCATAAGAATCAGTCGTCTCATATATGATCATATGCTCGCCCGTCATCCCGTCTTCTCCGACAGGCGCAAAACCGAAAACATAGTCTTTTTCAGCGACAAGGTTTTCGATTCTGAATTCGCCGCTATTTTCTATCCTCGAATAATTATTGATTTTAAGAGAATTAAGAAAAGCCTGCTCATCGAACCACTCATCGTACACTTGGAACTTGTATAGCATCGCCGATGCATTCTTTCCTAATGAAATATCGAAAACGGCTTCATGCAGTCCCATATCCTTCAACAGAGCCGAACCTTCCGCATCGCCGATATCTTCCAAAGACTTGGTCCTGTAATTCAGCCATGCCGCATTTCCGAGCCTTCCGTCACTGTCTTTAGGAACTACCATAAGCGTATAGTCTTTCGATGGCGACAAATACGAAATCACCGTATCCTTTGCCCCGCCATTGCAACTTATAGGATATGTAGTCACCGTATTTGCAGCCATCTCGTCAAATCCGGCAGAACCCTCCTCGCGGAATCCTTCCAAATTATAGACATATATGAATTTTGCATCTGCCGGAATATTCATGCCGAAGCGTATTTCGGAATATGACACGCTGTGACCGGTTATCTCTACGGAGAAGTCCTTTTCTCCTATTACCACTTCCGGAAGGACCACGGACTGCCACACGGCCGCACCTGCGTCAAGGCTTCCGTCCTTTTTCACAGGAACGCCCCCGGCAGTATACATGCCCCCTCTTTCAAGAAAATAATCCGTAGTCCATGTCCTGAACGTAAAATTCATATTTTCGGAATATTCCTGATATTGAGGGGAACTATACCCTTGCGTGATAATTTCTTCCCAATCCCAGTCTTCCGAGGACGGATACATCATGGAAGCAGGGGCAGCCACAAAATAATATTTCGAATACAAATCCTTGTCAATCGACACTTCGATCGCAGCATCCGTACTGGTGACATCGGAGATTTTTATCTCAAAAGGTTTCGTCACATATTCTTCGGTAATGAAATCTTTCGACACCGGAGCTCCTGAATAGCCTTTTGAATTGATTCCGTATGCATAGACCGAATATTCGGTCAGCGGTTCGAGCTGCGTCAAAATAAATGACACGGAAGATCCGTCCAATGAATGGCGGCTGTAATCCTGTTCTTCTGGAGCTGGAGCATCCTTTTCCACACAGCAATATGCATATTCGACGGCATTTTCCGCCACTATGCCGACTGTCGCCTGATTATATTCCGCATCTATGGTTTCTATCGAGATCAATGGCTCGATTTCCGTCCTGAACGTGGAAAACGCCCTTTCAGACTCCTCGCCGCCGGAATTCACAGCCAAGGCTACTACCGTATAACTGGTATTTTCCATCAAGCCTCTTGCTTCTACTTCAGTCTCTTCCGAAGCCTCGACCGCATTATCCAACTCGATTGAACGAACATCTTCCGAACTTTCCGCAACAGCATATTTCATAGATGCCGCATTAAGCGGAGCCAATATGAATTTTACCGAAGAAGATGTCGTCTCAACAATCTCTATGTCTACTTTCGCCTGCGATGAAGTCACGGCATCGATGCTCGTTTCAGGGCCTTTTTTGCCATCCGCATTCGTAGCGTACGCCGTTATAATGTATTTCGTGTTTTCCGACAGGCCGCCTTCCGTAATTTTTATCGGACTTCCATCAATTTCCACGGAAGCATAATCTTCTGCGGCAGAACCTTGCTCGTACACGGCATATGAAACCGACACCGCGTTTTCAGCCACCGCCTCGAAGCTGATGCTCGAAGACGATGTCGCTGTCACTTTAAGGCTCACAGTAGCTTCTTTCGCAGGAGTTTCATCCTTGCATGAGACCATGGCCAGCAATAACGCCGGCATGATTGCCAAGACGGCCATGCATCTTGCCTTGATGCAAAATAATCCATTCTTAGGTTTCATGATAATAATTTTTAGGTTTGACATATGTTCCGCCTCTTTGCAGGAGGCGGAACTGCAAATCGGACTGTCGCAATTAAACAATTATATGTCAATACATTATATCATCACGATATTATACGGTCGGATTTTCGTCTTCGAACATGCCTGGGAATCGCTTGGGATGGCAAAAGACTTGCTGTCCGGTTTGCGGCGTTTATAATTTTACTTGCAATAAATTATAACCTTGCCGTTATTTTATTATATTTGCAAGGAAACAGTTCCGCCTCCTGCAAAGAGGCGGAACTGCTTTTATATTATATTCAATCATATGAATAACATATTGAAAGAAAAGTGCGACCTGTCGAGCTTTGCAAGAGAGGCATGGCCGCCAGGAGTCACGGATTGCATTTGTTTTCTGGCAATAATGCGGATAATCAGAGAAACCTGCCGACGCCAGACTCCAATTCCAGCAGCATTTTTTTCGCAGCAAGGCCTCCGGCATATCCGGTAAGCGAGCCGCCGCTGCCAATGACCCTGTGACAAGGAATAAAAATAGAAATAGAATTGGCTCCTACTGCATTAGCCGTAGCACGAACGGCAGAAGGAATTCCAGCCATCAGGGCAAGCTCTCCATACGAAACAGTCCTCCCATATGGTATTTCCTGTATCTTGTCCCATATTTTCCTTTGGAAACCAGTGCCTGCAAAAAGCACTGGAATGTCGAATTCCCGGCGGACACCTTTGAAATATTCGTCCAATTGCGAAAAAGCCATGCATAACGTATCGGACGGGGTGTCCGCGAATCCCGCTTCCAGGATTCTCCTCAACCGTCCGCCTATAAGGTCCATCCTTTTCCCTATAGCCCAGTCGCATAGGCAAAGCCTGCCATTAAAAGATCCTACCATCAAATCGCCGCAAGGCGAATGGTAACGCTGCACGCAAATGACATTTCCGCTTTCCATATTATTAATAATCAATCATAAATCCGGCAGCCTTTTCTTTTCAGCCCTAGCGGGAACCCGCTTTGGAGCATAGTCCTTCATTCCTTCTACTGCGCCGCCGGCTACGGCCCAAAGATAAAGGCTCGCCACGCTGCCGAACGGAGAAAACCGCTTCCTGTATTTTTCGAAAAGTTCGCGGGTGATTCTACGGTGATGATAGACCATACGCAGCCCGCGCTGGATGCCGAGGTCGCCGTAACTCAATATGTCAGGACGTTGCATGGAAAACAGCATCAGCATCTGCGCGCTCCATACGCCTATGCCGTCTAATGAGGAAAGGTGCTTGCAGACTTGCTCGTCGCTCATCGAACCGAGAGAAGAAATATCGAATTCCCCGCTGAGGATTTTTGCAGCCGCGCCCTGGATATACGCCGCCTTCCTGTAGGATATTCCGAACCCGCGCAGCCGGTCCGGCGAAAGAGCCGCCGCCTTTTCGGGCGTCAGCCTTCCCAACACGTCCTGCATCCGCCGCCATACCGTCTCATGAGCCTTGGTCGAAATCTGCTGCCCTACAATAGAATGCACCAAGGCCTCGAAAAGATCGGGAATGACATGCCTTTTCACGAAGCCCACACGCTCTATGACTTCCGCCATGCGCTTGTCGGCCCGTTTAAGAGCGTTTATTTCCATTTCCCCGTACTGGAAATATTCTTCCATACTCAACTGCCTTTAACCGGTAACAAAATTAGGAATTTACCGGCAGCGCACAAAAAAAGCGTTCAAGATATTCTCTCAAACGCCTTATTTAGAACTTGTAGCGCGAGGCGGGCTTGAACCGCCGACCTCATGATTATGAATCATGCGCTCTAACCAGCTGAGCTACCGCGCCGAATTGGACTGCAAAAGTAAGCATTATTTTTTAACATCCAAAATTATTTGCAAAAAGTGACAAAAAGCCGCCCGTTCTTATTTACACGGCAAACAATAAATATTATATATTTGTAAATTGATTTGGTATTTTTATTGTTATCCGATTAAACCGGAGCTATAACAGACAATTATTATGGGATTATTTTTCAATCTGCCCAAACATAGGGTTTTCAATTACCAGCCCGTATTCTACGATCCTAAAAAAGAGGACCTGGACGCAAGGATAGCCAAGGCCGAAAGGGAAAAGGCCGAAGCGGAAGGCAAGGAAAAAGAGCCGTATGTTCCGGGAGAATACATAAAAAGGAATTTCCGCAGCAATTACGAAAAAGGGAAAAAGGTCAGCGGGAAGGAAAACGTCAACAGGATAATAAGAATAATAGGGATATTGCTCGTGCTTGTCCTTCTTTTCTACTTCATCGACGGCTTCTCCCTGTTCTTCGGAAAATAATCCTGACCATGCCCCGCATTTCGCAGGATTAGAAGCCAGCCGCCTGTTCTTCGGCAAATAATCCGGATCAGGGACACCGCAACCGCCGGCCCGCATAAAGCCCGCGCTGCGCCGCAACCGGCCTCCAAGGCAGGCGCGTGTCTTGCTGCCGCATAGAGGCAAGCGAACGCGCGGCAGCATAAACCGACAAAACACGAACATAACATGCTTAAAGTACTTCCGAGCCATATTTCCAACCTTATCGCGGCAGGAGAGGTCGTGCAACGCCCTTCATCTGTCGTCAAGGAACTTATGGAAAACGCGATAGACGCGGGAGCCGACAAGGTATCCGTCCTTATAGAATCATCAGGAAGAAGCCTTGTCCAGGTCGTCGACAACGGGTCGGGAATGAGCAGGGAAGACGCGATACTGTCATTCAAACGTCACGCGACGTCAAAAATAGACAAGGCCGAGGACCTGCAAGGCATAACGACTTACGGATTCAGGGGAGAAGCCTTAGCGTCCATAGCGGCAGTCGCGGAAGTCACGATGAAAACAAGGACCGCGACGGACGAAACAGGAACGGAAGTATCGGTGAAATCATCCGAGGTCGTTTCGGTCTCGGAAACGGCATGCCCGAAAGGGACGAGCATAGCTGTACGCAATATCTTCTACAATGTGCCTGCAAGAAGAAAATTCCTTAAATCCGACAACACGGAATTCAGCAAAATCGCAGAGGAATTCATTCACATCGCATTAGTAAACAACAGCATATCGTTCAGCCTGATCCATAACGGCAAAAAGATATTCGACGTGCCGTCAGGAACCAACCTCAAACAAAGGATAAGGCTGCTGGTCGGGAAAAAATACGCGGACGACCTGCTGAACATAAAAAACGAAAGCTCGCTGATAAAGATAAGCGGATATATCGGAAAGCCTGAAAGCGCATTGAAGAAGAACGAAAGCCGCCAGCTGTTTTTCATAAACGGCAGGTATTTCCACAGCCAGCTCATGAAAGCGGCCGTGATGAAGGGATATGACAGGCTTCTGCCCGAAGACAAGTCCCCTTCCTTTTTCATATGCATGGAAGCAGATCCGTCAAAGATCGACATAAACATACATCCTACGAAAGCCGAAATAAAGTTCGAAGACGAAAGCATGGTATTCGAATTCCTGAGGGCGGCCGTAAGGGAAACGATCGGGATAAATTCGATAGCCCCGACTATAGACTTCGACACTGACGGCTCCATTGAAATCCCGAGCATGGTCAAGACCAAGCTCGAATTTTCCGAAAGCGGCACATTCCCTGAAGCCCCCGAAACAGGAATCGACCCGGACTTCAATCCTTTTTCGGACAGCATGAAGCCGGATGCCGGATTCGAACCGGAAATTCCGGGCTTTACCGGAAGCGGCAATCCATGGAGAGACAGCACAAGAGGGACGAAAAAAGAAAGCGGGACATGGGATCGCCCATACGAGAGGCTTTCAGGCATGGCATCGTCCGATTATACAATGCCTGAAGACATAGGCCTAATGGAAAATTCCGCCGAAAGCATCGGCCGGAACATCCGCAAGGAACATGGCTACGGAGGCCTGTTCGGAGACATTCCGCAGACCCAATCCCAGCTGCTGCTAATAAAAGGCAAGTACATCATAACTCCGGCCAGATCCGGAATCATGGTAACGGACATCAAAAGGGCCAGGGAGCGCATACTTTTCGACGACTACATGGCAAGGGAAAAGTCCGGAGAAATCATATCCGACAGGACATTGCATCCCGTAACGCTCGACATGTCAGTAATCACGCGCAATCTGATAAAAGACAAAGCGGACGATTTCAAAAGGCTCGGATTCGACATCCGCATCCCGGAAAACGATTCGCAGATAGAAGTGTACGGCGCGCCGATGATCGAGCTCATGTCGGACATGAATACGCTTGCCGGCATAATAGAGAACCTCGCCGAATCCCTGTCGGAAAACCCCGAAGGAGTAATCGTCGAAATGAACAGTTCGGTGAAAGAAAAATACGCGGCAGCCCTTGCCAAGGCCGGAGCCGCAGAAGGCCTTTCCAAGATCAATCCGACAGAAGCCCAGGCCATCATAGACCGGCTTCTCACCTGCCGCAACCCGGGGTATTCGCCTTCCGGAGAAAAGACCATAGTACTGATGACTACGGAACAGATAAGCAAATTGTTTTAACATTAATTCTTAAAAGACAAATGAGAAACACACCCCCTATAACAAAGAACCTCATCATACTAAACTGCCTGATGCTGCTATTGGTATATGTTACCGGAGGAAACATGTCGTTCCTTTACGAATACCTTTCATTGTTCCCGTTCGAATCGGAGATGTTCAAGCCATACCAGGTCATAACCCACATGTTCATGCACGGCGGAATATTGCACCTGGTATTCAACATGTACACACTGTGGATATTCGGAAGCGTGCTTGAAAGGATATGGGGACCGTACAAATTCTTCCTGTTCTATATGGTAACCGGAATAGGGGCCGCATTATGCCACGAACTCGTGCTCCATATCGAATACAGCTCCCTGACAAATACCATAGCCTCGGCTTCCGACATGATTGCAAAGGCAGAGGCGAACACAAGGCTTGCAAGGCTGCTGATAACACCGACCGTAGGAGCCTCTGGAGCCATTTACGGAGTGCTTTTAGGATACGGAATGCTGTTCCCTAACAACAGGCTGCAACTGGTATTCCCGCCTGTCGCGATGAAGGCAAAATGGTTCGTAATCATATTCGGAGCGATCGAACTCCTGATGGGACTGACCGCTTCGGACAATGTGGCCCATTTCGCGCATTTAGGAGGCATGATTTTCGGATATTTCCTGATCCTGTACTGGAAGAAGAAAAACAAGATGTACTATTAAAGAACGCTGGATATTGAAAAAGAGCAGAAAAAGACCGCCGTCATTCACGGGGCTCGTCATACGGGCAGCAGGCGTGGTATTTTCCATCGCCCTCGCGGTTTCATACTCGACTGTAGCGGTCAGTCCGCAGACAAGCTCGATACCCCTATTCTTCGGGCTTTTCTACATTCCGCTCCTTATAATCACCGCATTATTGGCATTGCTGCTGGTCATGGCGGGATCGCGCCTAAAATGGCTCGCAATAGCGGCCATTGCGCCGTCAGTCTTTTTCATAGGCGATTTCTACAGATTGCCCGGAAACGGGGAAACGGGCAACGCACAGGACCATGGCATCTCCATACTCAGCTATAACGCAGGGATGTTCGGGTCTTCCTCCGCAGGGCTAAGCAGAAAGGAATGCGCGGAAAGCATATCCGAACTCATAGACAGGAACGGATGCGAAGTCGCATGCCTTCAGGAAGTATATTTGGGCAAAAACGAAAACCTGCACGAGATTTTCAAGGATTACAAGTACATACACTCGCATTTATTCACCCTTCCGAGCGGAAACAGGTTCGGAAACGTGACATTGAGCAAATACCCTTTCAGCGGGAAAGGCGTAATCTCCTTCGATAACAGCACGAACCTGTCCATTTACAGCGACATTGCAGTAAACGGGGAAGAAATAAGGATTTACAACAACCACCTCGAATCATACAATATCTCGTTCACTTCGTTCATAAAGAAAAGCACTGACAGGCACAAGATGACGGACGAGATAATGTATATGGGGGACAAACTGAACAAATCTACCATAAAAAGGGCCGAACAGGTCAAAACCATATTGGAGCACGCGGAAAATGCAGGAAAGAAAGTCCTCTTATGCGGCGATTTCAACGATACGCCGATGTCCTACACATACAGCAGGCTGAGCAAGGGGATGAAAGACACGTTCAAGGAAGCAGGAAAAGGATTCGGAGCGACATACTCCTATCTCTGGCCTCTTTTGAGAATCGACTACCTGCTCGTTCCCCAAGAGAGCGAAGTCCTCTCGCACGACATAATAAGGACCGGCCTTTCGGACCATTACCCGATAATAAGCAAATTAAATATATGACGATATGGCAAATGTAGGATTCGACGCAAGAAGCGCTTTTATGAATTTCTCCGGGCAGGGGAATTACAGCAGAACATTGATTTCCTCTCTGTCAAGATTTTATGAAGACAACGACTATTATCTTTATACACCCGGATACGAAGAAAACAACAATTTCACGTTCGATTTCAAGGACAGGAAAAACGTGTTTGTACGCAAAGGGGAAGAAATCTCCTATATGGAACCGGAAACCGTTCTTCGGGACAAGATCGGCCTGTTTCACGGAATAAGGGCCGAACTTCCGGATTTTAAGGGAAAGATAAAAACCGTCATAAGCATGCATGATACCATCTTCATGCGTTACCCTGAATATTACAGGGCCGATGAACGGGAAAGGCTCGAAATGTCGTTCCGCAAATCATGCATGACGGCAGACAAAATCTTAGCCATAAGCAGGCAGACCGCCGATGACGTCATCAAGTTCTTCAATGTCCCGGCATCGAAAATAGAAGTCGTCTACCAAGGCTGCGACAGGGAATTCTATATCCGGCCTTCCGAAGACGAGATAGCGGCCGCAAAAAGTAAATATTCCCTTCCGGACAAATTCATCCTGAACGTGGGGAAAATCGAACCGAGGAAAAACCTTTTGAGCGTAATAAGGGCGATGAAGGAAATCCCGCAGGAATACAGCCTGGTCGCCGTAGGGAAACCGACGCATTATGTCCGCAGCATAAAGGCCGCCATACACGAGCTTGGCATGGAAAACAGGGTCAGGCTGATTTTGGATCCTGATTTCAGGGACCTGCCGGCGATTTACGCTTCCGCGCTCATAACGACATACGTGTCCTTCTTCGAAGGATTCGGGCTGCCCGTGCTCGAAGCCCTCAGCTGCGGAACGCCGGTCATAACATCAGGCACTTCATCCATGCCGGAAGCAGGAGGAGACGCGGCAATGTACGTAGAGCCTGCAAACGTGGATGAAATCAGCAGGGCCATACAGCTTCTGATAAATTCCCCCACATCACGCAAAAGCATGATAGAAAAAGGCTATCTCCAAGCGGCAAAATTCAGGGAAGACATATTCGCAAAGAACGTTTACGAGATTTATTCCGCGCTTCTGAAATAAGGCGCGGAAACGGCATAAAAACAAAAAGACATGAGACTGGACAATGACAAGATAACGGATAAAATGGACGAAGAAATAGAAAAAGCCGTGCAGGCCCTGAAAGAAGGAAAAACCATGCTCTATCCAACGGACACTATCTGGGGAATCGGGTGCGACGCCACGGACCGGCAGGCCGTGGAAAAGGTGTTCGCCCTTAAAAAAAGGCCGGACAGCAAAAGCCTGATCGTATTGGTTTCCGATGAAAGCATGCTTGAAGAATACGTTGAAGAAGTCCCGCAGATAGCCTATTCCCTCATAGAGGTAAACGACAAGCCGATGACGATAATATATCCGAAAGGCAAGGGCCTTGCTGAGAACCTCCTTGCGGAAGACGGTTCTGTCGGAATAAGAATTCCAAAAAGCGATTTTTGCATAAGGCTGATAAAGCGTTTCAGAAAACCGATAGTTTCAACCTCCGCAAATATCTCGGGCGAAAAGGCCCCGTCCCGCCACGCCGAAATAAGCGAAGAAATAACAAATGGCGCGGACTTCTGCGTAAATCCGGCATTCGAAGGGACAAGTTCGCACAAGGCCTCTTCCATAATCAAGCTCGGCTTAAACGGAGAAATAGAGATCATCAGGAAATAAAGAACCGGACAATTACCCGTCAACCCTCCTCAACAACCTGTTTATCATTAAATATCGGTATGCTATCCTACTGCACAACATAGCGTTCCAGCTCAGACACAGGCCTGTTGTCGGAACGGCTGCATTTGATCGTCCGCCTTATTATCCGGCCGAAAACGCCGTCCGGGTCCATTGCCATTGTCGCAATCGTGGCTGTCGTATCATACGGCATGCTTATGAACGTGTACGGCTTCTCGCTCATCCTTAGCCATGCCCTGTTGAATATTTCCGCGTCCGGCCAGGACAGCGTATCAGTGGCATCCCCCGGTATTATCTGAGTAAGGAGTTCTTTGGCCGAAGTATTGAAAATATTATCGCATGCCACGAAGCACCTGCCCCTCGCCTGCTTTTCGGACAAATCCACAAGAGAGCTTTCATAAACCTCGTCGCCGGAAAAGACAGCGACCGGAATTCGTTCATACATGGCATCGGAATAAGCCAGCTCCGGCGTGACAAAGCGGAAACTGTCATCATAGACCGGAGCGCATTTCCCTGAATACTCATCCACCGCCACCGCAAACAGCACGTACTCCGTGTTCTCCTCCAACGGATAATATTTCTTTTCCACAGTCCCTCTCGAAGCCGCTGACCTTACCCTGTCATATGCAGAACCGCCAATGGAGAAAGCACATGCCTGTGCATCCGTTCCGCACGCGGCAGAATCAAACAAGAATGAAACATCAACGCAATCTCCGGAGAGGAGATCCAAGGACGGGCAGACTGCATTTGGACCGTAAAGGACAGACGACGCCGGATCAGGCCCTCCGTCATCGGGAAATGCCTCAACGCAAGCATTTTCTTTAAAAAACCCGCCGCCAGCATCCGACAATTCCTCTTCTATCCTGGAAATGACCTCGTCCGGATCATACCCGTCAGCCTTCACCGCTTTCGTAACATAATAGGCCCGGGGGTCGGATGGGACCGTCCTGATCATCGCCGTATGGGCAGGCATGACGGCTTCCATGCCGGTGCTTGAGAAACTCACATCTTCAAGGACGGCCCTGTCGCATGTCCGGAACCGGACGGAAGAAATATCCGTCGTCACATGTCCCCGATAATATCCGAATGTCAAAAACACATATTCCTTGGAAGGTTCAAGTCCTCCGAACCCTGTTTTCAGATCCATATAATATTCCGGCATTTGAACGCCAGATCCGATGACTTCTGCAACCACCTGCCCGTAATCCTGCCCTTCTATCGATTCCGCTTCCGCAAGGACATACGAATAAGGGTCATGCTGCCTTGAAGGAAACGTGGAAACCTCGGCTGAATCCTGAAGCAAAGTTCCTAATTCCGGAACGACACGCATGTCATATTTGTCAGGAAGAGCTTCCGTGGATATTTCGAGCCTGCTTATTTCGCCGAGAGGATTTCCCTTATCGTCCGAATAATACGCCGCGACTACGTAATCGCATGACGGATCGAGGCTTCTGAAAAATCCGCTCAGGTTTCCAGCAAGCAATTTGGTTTTCACATAATCATTGAAATACTCCCCCGCGCTGTCGGCTTCTTCCCGTATACGGTCAATGATGAAACCGGACAATTCCCTGTCGTCCATGCCGGAAACATCTTCCGCCTTCAAAATACGGATCATATATTTCGAATAATACCTCGGGCTTTCCGTATCGACGCATGCCGAAGCGAACCCGGTCTCCGCAGGTATCAGAACGATTTGCCCGTCATCCGACGGACCAGTCCCGTTACTGCGGCAAGACTGCGTTGCTGCAACAAGCAATGCCGCCGCGACAATGACAAGCCGCTTCCCGAAGATTTTCATAAACTGCATAACGACATATCCATGACAGACTGATTCTCATTTGCGAAGCCAAAGCTCGGGATTCTGCTTTTCGGTGCCCTTCCACAATTCAAAATGCAACAGGGAATTGCCGTCTTCCACATCGGCCACCCCTATTACTCCGCCGGTCCTTACATTCTGCCCGGCCTTCACCGAAACCTCCTTCAACTTGCAATAGAACGTAAAATACGAGCCGTGCTGCACAAGAACGCATTGGTTATAGCCTGGTATCACAAGAATCTGCTTGACTACTCCGTCGAAGACAGCCTTCACGCGGGAACCCGCCGGAGCCGAAATGTTCACCCCGTTATTATACGGCATCTTTATGTTTTTGAACACAGGATGGTTATGCTGCCCGAATTTCTCCACGACAACGCCTCCGTCCACAGGCCACGGCAACCGTCCCTTATTAGAGGCGAACTCGCCCGAAAGCTTGTAATCAGCCGCCACGGCCTTTTTGGAAGCCGCCCTCTGCTGCTCTTCCTTGGCCTTTCTTACGGCCTCGGCGATAATCCGTTCTATTTCCTTATTGAGCTTTTCCGTTTCCTTCCTCTTTGCAGCCATTTTTTTCTTCAGCTCCTTTTCCTTACCGGCAAGCGATTTTATCACTTTGTCCGTTTCCTTCTGCGCTGCCTTTAGCTGCTCGTACTCCTTGTTCTGCTTTTCCCTTTCCTTGGACGCGTCTATCCTCAGCTGGTCCAGATTCGCCTTGGCCTGTTCAAGAGCGGCATGCTTCTCTTTCAATTCGCTCGTCTTGTCTCTAAGGGACGTGGACAACGCCTGAAGGTATTTCCACCTCCTGTATCCCTCATTGATGCCGTCACTGGCAAGAATATATACGAACCACACCTTGGAATCCCTTATCTTGTATGATTCGCGCACCAGTTTGCCGAAACGGGACTTCATCGTGTCCAATTCCCTGGAAGTACGCGCGATTTCCGACTGCTTCAATAAAATCTGCCTGTCGTACTCCTTTATGGCGGCATCGAGCTGCGAGATTATGGCCTCCCTGTTCGCCACTTTCTTCTTCAAAAGCGAAAGTTCGGCCATATTGGACTTCTGAGCCTTTCTGTTAGCGGAAAGCTGCGTGTCTATGAGCGATATTTCCTTTTCTATCCTTGCGATTTCCGCACGCTGCCTGCTCACATCCTGCGCGTGGACGGCCACAGAGAAGAAAATTAAAAACAAAGGCAGTATCGACTTTTTCATGGCTGTTATTTTTTTCCGGAACCGGTTTCCGACGCCTGTCTTGTTTTCATTTCAGCTTTTCTGGCATCGAGTTTATCCTTGATTCCCATTGACGGGTCTTTCATGTCGGCCTGCATCCAGTACATGTACGCCATGTCGTATTCCCCGAGAGAATACAGGATTTCGGCGTAATGATCGAGAAGGTCAGCCTGTTCGTTGCCGCCGTAAAGCATCGCGTGCTTTAGCATTGCCTTTGCCTCGATGTCCCGGCCCATCAGATGGAGAATCCATGCGAAAGTATCGAGATAGACAGGATTGTCAGGCTCGGCATCGACAGTGGCCTTGCTCATCGTATAGGCTTTCTTCAGTTTTTTATTTTCCAATGCCAAGAAATAGGCGTAGTTGTTCAGGACTGCATAATTGCCGGGATCTATCCTCAACGCTTTTTCGTAATACCTTGAAGTCTTTACGGCATCCCCTGTTTCCATATACAGGTCTCCGAGAGAAGCGTATGCCGCCAGCATCGACGAAGTGTCCTTCCTTTCCTTTACTATCGGAAGCATGGCCTGGTACATGACTATCGCGCTGTCCGCATCCTGTAGCCTCCAGCATGCCACGGCTTTGAGCTGCATGAAATCCGTATTGTCCGGATCGGCTTTCAAAGCTTCCCCCGCCGCATCGTTCAAAGCCTTCCAGTCGGATGTGAAATACAGTATCGAAAGATAATAGAACCTGTTATTGATATTTCCCGGATACGCTTCCATGTCATTGCGGGCTATTTCCAGGCCTTTGGCGACACGGCCTGTCTGCACGAAATAGGAAGACGAGAATCTCGACACGACCGAATCCCTCGGAGAAAGCGAATATATGTTCATGACCACAGTGTCGAGCTGCTTGCGGAACATTCCGGCAAAGTTCGGAGACTGGAGCACCGTGCTTAAATAGCCTATTTTCACCTGGGGATCGATCTTGTCCGATTTCACGAACATGTTCAGATTCCTGAAAAAGCCTGCATAATCCTGCCGCATCCTCCCGACTTCAGCCATTCCGTAATATGCAGGAGCATACTCTGGATCAAGTTCTATGGCCCTTTGATAGCAGGACATCGCAAGGCTGTCCGCATATCTTTCCGCATGCATGTCTCCCTCGAAAGTCAGCACGCGGGGAGTAGGTATTTCCGAAGCAAGCTGCTGCACGTATTCATAAGCCTCGTTATACTTTCCGCTGTTAAGATACAGAGTAAGCCGTGTCACGCCCGTAGCCTCGCTTTTTCCGCTAACGGTTTCTATTTCATCGAGAATGCGCATTGAATTGCCGTAATCATTCTTCTGCATGTACAAATCGCCCAATGCCATATATACGTCATACTTGTCCGGATGGGCGTTTTTGATCTGCTCGTATATGCCGATTGCCTTGTCGGTGTCGTTCATTGACAAATACAACTGCGCAAGCCTCAGCTTGTACCAGTAATTATCCGGGTCTATTCCGATTGCACGGTCGAGCAAAAGGGCCGCATCGGTGACATTCTGCTCGAACAACGCTATGTTGGCAAGATAAAAATAAGAAGCGTCGTCTTCCGGGTTCGAAGAAACCAATTCCGTGAATATCCTCTTGGCCTTTTGCACGTTCCCGGAAATATAGGCCCTGTGCGCTTCGAAAAAGTCCGGTCCCGTCTTTTTTTCCGGTTCGCCGGCAATGCAAAGCCCTCCTGCCAAAACCGACACAAGAGCCGTAAAAACATATTTTTTCAGACCTGTCATAAAATTCATCAATTGGACTAAATGAACGATTTCAACTTCTTTGCCATATTTGACGCGAACACGAAATCATTAAGTTCCTTGCAGTCCGAAGAAAGTATATTGTCCTTGGTTCCTTCCCACAATTTTTCCCCTTTGTAGATAAAGCATATCTTGTCGCCTATCTCCATTATCGAATTCATGTCATGGGTATTGATTATGGTAGTTATATTGTATTCTTTCGTTATTTCCCTGATCAGCTGGTCTATCACTATCGATGTCGTCGGATCGAGACCCGAATTCGGCTCGTCGCAGAAAAGATATTCAGGATTAAGGGCAATAGCCCTTGCTATGCCGACCCTCTTCTGCATGCCTCCGCTAAGCTCGGAAGGATATTTTTTGTTGGCATTTTCGAGATTGACCCTTTTCAGGCAGAAATTTGCCCTGTCCAATTTCTGCTGCCTGCTCCAGTCGGTAAAGAAGTCCATGGGGAACATTATGTTTTCCTCCACCGTGGCGAAATCGAACAACGCGCTCCCCTGAAAAAGCATTCCAGCCTTTCTGCGCAGCTTTTTCTTCTCTTCCAGCGGCAGGGAGGAATATTCCACGTCCCCGTACCATATTTCCCCGGAATCCGGAGAATGCAGGCCGACTATGGATTTAAGCAGGACCGTTTTTCCCGATCCGCTCGCTCCGATGATCATGGAACAGTCGCCTTGTTTGTAATCAATCGATATGTCTTTCAATACCTGCTTTCCGTCGAAACTCTTGCACAGGTTCTTTACGCTAATCATAATCTATGTATTTCATCAATTCGCAAATGCCGCCGCAGGGGCTGTCATATCATCAGCTGCGTGAGCATCAGGTTTGAAACAAGGATAAGCCCGCTGCTTATGACAATGGCCGTAGTGCTCGATTTCCCCACTCCGAGAGAGCCGCCTACGGCATAGTACCCGAAATATGCCGAGACAGACGTGATTATAAAGCTGAACACCGACATTTTCACCATGCTGTAGAAAATGTAATAGGTATTGAAGCAAAACATAAGCCCGTCCATATACGCCGAAAAATTGATAATTCCCGTTATCAGCACTATCAACCCTCCGCCGACCAGCCCGAGCATATAGCTCATCAGCATCAGAAGGGGATTGAAAAGGACCGTAGAACATATTTTCGGGAGTATGAGGTACCCGGCCGAGTTGACGCCCATTATTTCCATCGCGTCAATTTGCTCCGTAATGCGCATGCTGCCGAGCTCGGACGCTATGTTCGACCCGACCTTGCCTGCAAGAATCAGGGCCACCATTGTGGAACAGAATTCCAGCACGAGGCTCTCGCGTGTCAGATAGCCGACATACATCTTGGGAATAAACGGATTCTCAAGATTATTAGCCGACTGGATGACAAGGACCGCGCCTATGAACACCGAAATTATGGCTACTATCGGAATCGAGTTTATGACGAGCTTGTCGGCTTCGTTAAAAAACTGCTTCCTGAAAATCGACCATTTTTCAGGACGGCTGAAAACCCTGCGCATCAGAATGCAGTATTCGCCGCATTTTTCCAGTATGTTTCCCAAATAGCCCATTATCTTCTGATTTTATGCACGGAAGATTTCTTCCTGCGCATTTTGCTTCTTGCATAAAGATACGCGGCGGCAAGGCATGCTATTATGATGCCTATCTTCAGATTCGTCTTCCAAGCCGACTTTTCGACATATGGCATATCAGGCTTCGAACCGTCTTCCGACCTGAGCACAGGATTGAAAAGGAGAAGCCCGCCGTCTTCAAGTCCGGCCTCGATTCTTACATATGTCTCGTCATCGGTAATGGAATAACCGGCATTGTCGGAATCCTGCACCTTGTGCAGCAATTTTCCGCCATCGCCTATGAACCTGATTTCCGCAGCGGGGCTGCTGAGCACGATGGAAAGGGAATCGTCCTTGACCGATATCGCTTTCGGCACCGGATACGAAGCGACCCTTTCAGCCTTCACGGCCCTGCTTTCATTGATCACGTCCCTTGAGACATCTATGCCGTAAGAAGCCCCGTTCCTCAATGTCGAATAAATGAACCTTGCATATTTCGCGCTATGGGGAACCATGGTCACCTTTCTCGACAGATCCCTGTTCTTGAACACGTCATGAGTATCATCGCTTGCCAGCAGGAATGCGGGATGCCCCGACGAAAGGGCTATGTCCCAATAGTCTATGGAATTCTTGAACGAATTAAGGACTTCTATCAGGTCGTATCCGCCTATCTTCGTCATGTCCTTTTCCGTAAATCCCCCTTCCCATTTAGGATGGGCAAGCGCGATTATCTCATTGTATTTCCTGTTCCTGTTGATCCTGTCCTGCTTCATATTGGCTCCTTGCACAAAAGGCTGGTCTATGTACACGGGATCATACGAGCCTATGAAAAGCAGGTGCGTTTTTAATATGTTTATGCCGTACTCCTGCGCCGGCACGAAAGGATACCCGGAAAGGGCCTCTTCGGTTATGCTCTGGTAATTGGAGAGAGTCATGAACTCGTATCCCATTTCCCTGTAAGCATTGAACACTTCCGCAGGGGAATTGTTCCTCCCGTTGGCAATCTTTCCCCACCTGTCGGAATGGGCATGGAAATTGGCCTTGTACCATTTCACGGAATCAAGCCCGTTATAAGGATTGTACCAGTTTTCTCCATGGAACTTGGCCGGTTCGGGAAAATCATAGACAGGAGTCCTTGCCCAGACGAACAACGAGAAGATTATGACAATCGACAAAACGGCTATCACAAGCCCGGCAAGATACATTCCTGCTCTTTTTAATATATGAACGAACATTTCCATATTTTTCAAAATTATTGAATGACAGTGCAAAGATACGCAGAAGCCGGATGCAATGCAAACGAACCTGCCCGATTTACATTGCCGAACCGCAACCGCATGAATGCCGAAGACAAATATAGGCTAATTTATTGTAGAATTCTTTAATAAAAAGAAAAATAAATCCGAGGGGCGGCCCTATGCCGGATGCGGTTTGCGATTAGCTTTGCGGGAAAAACCTATACAAAATGTTATCTGTAAGCCATTCAGCCGTATGCCTCGGGATAGAGGCTTCTCTGATAACCGTCGAGGTAGACATTTCAGACGGCATTTCATTCCATCTTGTAGGACTTCCCGATTCAGCCGTAAAGGAAAGCCAGCAGAGAATAAGCGTGGCCCTGTCGAAAATAGGATACCGCATCCCCGGGAAAAGGATAGTCATAAACATGGCCCCTGCGGACCTGAAAAAGACGGGCTCGGCATTCGACTGCGCCATAGCGGCCGGAATAGTGGACGCCTCAGGGCAAAAGAGGCTGCCGAGGATAGGAGACTTCATAATCATGGGAGAGCTGGCATTGGACGGAAGCCTGCGCTATTGCAGGGGATGCCTTCCGATAGCCCTGCATGCCGCAGATTACGGATTCAAAGGATGCATATTCCCTTATGAGGCGGCAGAAGAGGCGGCTGCGTTGAAAGGAATAGAAATATACGGGGCCAGAAACCTTGCTGACGTATTCGGAATCCTCGGAGAGGACCCCAAGGCATGGGAGTCCCGCAACAGGATTACTGCACGCGGCACGGAGGCGGAGCCCATCCGCAGCTTTTGCGATTATGCTGACTTCAAATACATAAAAGGGCAGAAAGCAGCGAAAAGGGCAATAGAGATAGCGGCGGCCGGAGGACACAACATCCTGCTATCCGGCCCTCCCGGGTCCGGGAAAAGCCTTATGGCCAAGGCCATCCAAGGCATACTTCCGCCGCTGGACGAAACGGAATCGGTTGAAACGAGCAAAATCTATTCGGTCGCAGGAGAGCTGAAAGGCAACGGGGGACTTCTGCGTTCAAGGCCTTTCAGAAGCCCTCACCACAGCGCGTCTTCCGTCTCGATCACAGGAGGAGGAAGCAATCCGATGCCAGGAGAAATATCATTGGCACACAACGGCATATTGTTCCTTGACGAAATGCCGGAATTTTCAAGGGCCGTGCTCGAATCATTGAGGCAGCCTCTCGAAGACGGATGCATTTCCGTCTCAAGGGCAGGATATAAAGTATCCTATCCCGCCAGGATAATGCTCGTGGGAACGATGAACCCATGCCCGTGCGGATACGCCGGCGACGGGAGCGGCAGATGCAAATGCAGCGGTACAGCAGTGAGAAAATACTTTTCGAAAATATCCGGCCCGTTGCTTGACCGCATCGACATCTATGTGAAAGTCCGCGCTTCCGACGCTTCCGAAATATTCGACGGCAAATATGAAGAATGCAGCAGTTCCATTGCAAGCCGCGTGGAAAAGGCGAGAAGATTGCAGCAGGAAAGATATTCCGCATTGAACGGAACAAGCATGACGGCTATCCATACGAATTCAATGCTCGACCAGAAATCGGTATTCGAATTCTGCAACGCAAGGCGGGAAGCATTGAAACTTCTCGACAAGGCCGGAAAATCCATGGGGCTGTCGGCACGCTCTATCGTAAGGATACTAAAGATAGCACGGACAATTGCAGACCTTGAATCGTCCTTTGAAATAAAGGAAGAACATATAGCGGAAGCCGCCGCCTACAAAGCCCCGTCCCTGTGACACGGCGGAATCAAGCACGGGACAAGCCGCATAGCCGCCTATGGCGGAAGCCGGGCACGGTGCATGCCAAATCTGCGCCGTGACGGCAGCTGCCGCACAGGAATCGCGGCCAATGGCACTGGAATTCATGGACCGCATCATGCAGCGCGGAGGCATGGTCACATCAAAGTCACGACCCTGCTGCCGTCTTCGGCCATTTCGATCCTGAACCGCAACGTATCGTCGGGAAGCATGTCTTCGGCAAGTTCAGGCCATTCGATAAGGCATAGGTCGCCGCTGTCCATATACTCTTCGAAACCTATGTCATAGAGCTCTTCCGGCTTGTTTATCCTGTACAGGTCGAAATGGTAGACGGGATTGCCGGAACCGTCCTTGTACTCGTTCACAATCGTGAATGTCGGGCTGGTCACGAGGTCGGACACCCCCAACGCGCGGCACAACGCCGTTATGAAAGTCGTTTTCCCGACACCCATGCCTGCATAAAAGGCGATATGCGCCGCTCCTGCGGCCATTTCGAGAAATTCTGCGGCTGCACGGTCCAAATCGCCCGTTCCTGAAATTATTATAGGTTTCATGCGAAAATCATCTTAATTCGAAGAATATGCGGCCATCTCCTTTTTCAAGGAATCCTATCTCATAAAGAGGGAAGCCCATATTCCCCGACATGTCCCTTAATTCAGTTTCAGATGCCGGCGCAACCGCGATAAGCAGGCCGCCGCTAGTCTGAGGGTCGCATATTATGGCCTTTTCCCTTTCGGTCACAAGAGACATCTTGCTCCCATAACTTGCGAAGTTGCGGAAAGTTCCGCCCGGCATGCATTCTTTGTCTATATAATAGTCCGCGCCGCCGATTTTGGGAATCCTGTCTTTATAGACCACCGCTTTCAATCCGCTGCCCTCGGCCATTTCTATCGCATGCCCTGCAAGCCCGAAACCGGTCACGTCAGTAAGGGCCTTTACCCCGTCAATGCCGGAGATGGACACTCCAGCCCTGTTCAATGTCGTCATGAGAGCAAGGGCCTCTTCCCTGTCACTCTCCCTTACAACCCCGAATTTTTCCGCAGAACTTACAAGCCCTATTCCTATCGGCTTGGTAAGAAACAGTTTGCACCCTTCTTCCGCGCCATTGTTCCTTTTGACCATGCCCGCCGGGACAAGCCCTGTGACCGCAAGGCCGAAAATAGGATCGGATATGTTTATGCTATGTCCTCCGGCAAGCGGGATTCCGGCATCGTCGCAAACCGACCTGGCGCCGTTTACGACCTCGGAAGCGACAGCAGCAGGCAATTTGTCCAATGGCCAGCCGAGAATGGCTATGGCCATCATGGGAGAGCCGCCCATTGCATATATGTCGCTTATGGCATTTGTAGCCGCAATCCTTCCGAAATCATAAGGATTATCGACGATAGGCGTAAAGAAATCGGTAGTGCTTATCACGGCCCTGCCGTCCCCTATGTCATAAACCGCAGCATCGTCCTTGCTGTCGTTTCCCACAAGCAGGTCCTTGAAATCCAACGCAGACCTGCTTCCGCGCAATATTTCTTCCAGGTCCTTCGGGGCTATTTTGCATCCGCATCCCGCCCCAGGGCTGAATTGCGTGAGCCTTATGTTCTGTTCCATGCTATTTTCCTCAGATAGTAATTACTTTCGTGCTATTGTCCTGCGCGCCTATTATGTCGACCATGGTGGCAACCGTGCCCACCGCCACCTTGTCCGCAAGAGCGTAGAAATTAAGGCAAGTCTTGCATATAAGGATCTTGCATCCCGAAGATTCGAGAGCCTTCAGCTCTTCTATGACAGGAGATCCTTCGATTGTAAGCCTTACGCCGTCGGCATAAAAGCAGATATACGCAGGGACCATGTTTTCTTCCCTGATCAAAACAAGATAATTCTTGACAAGGGTGAGCGACAATTCTTCCGGAGCCGTTCCCATGCCGTACCTGCTGACTATTACAGTCGTCTTTTCATGTTGCATGATATATCGTATTAATTATTAACCATTCAATAGCAAAATAAACCGGGACTCCATCCGTCCCTAACCGTGTTATCCCTTGCGCAGTACAGCACTTTTTCCCGCAAGGATTCAGGATCTCGCGACCCTTGGCACCGTCCTCATGATTAAAAGGCAGGAACGTGCGTCCGGGCCGCCTCTGTGCAGCAATCAACTGATGCCGTAGAACGACCTGCCGCAATCTATCAGTTCCCCTATCCGTCCCTCGACATCGAGGCCATCCATTTCCACGACGGCGCAGCCGTTTCCCGCGCCTCTCCTTGCAAGGGATGATGAATAGAATTTGTCATAATATGAAAGGCATATTCCAGCCGCCTTTTCCAAATCTCCGGACCGGCAGGCTTCTTTAGCCTCCGCGCATTTTTCGCGGCCCAGCCTCTTCTCGATTTTCGAAATAGAAGCTTCTATGTCGGACACCGGAAAGCATGCGTAATCCCTCATAAGCCTTTTTATCCTTGTTTCCCTGCCGGTTTCGATCCTCACCATAGGCGCGGCCTGCATCTGGTCCCATAAAGCCTGCGGAACACAAACCTTGCCCACGTTGCGGCTCTCGTCCTCGATCCATACGGGCTTCGACTTGTCCATTTTCCTGAACTTGTCGAAAAGGATATTTTCAAAATATTCGTTGGACGGCTGCGTTTCCTGCCCGAGAGTCCCGAATGCGGACCCCCTGTGACAGGCCAACCCTTCCAAATCGAGGACCTGCTCCCCGGCCTTTTCGAGGGCGTGCAGGATATCGGTTTTGCCGCACCCCGTCAGTCCTCCGAGGATTACCGCCTTCACCGGCTCGGCGAATCCTTCTATCACATGCGACCTGTAGGCCTTGTACCCGCCTTCCAAAAGAAAGCATCTCAGCCCTACGGTTTCAAAAAGCCAGGCCATGGAAGAACTTCTCATGCCGCCTCTCCAGCAATGCACCATAAGCTCGTCCGATCCGGCACTCAACGCCGACTTCGCGAAACCGGCAAGCTTAGGACCGACGATTTCCAGTCCGAGCAGAACCGCCGCCGTCTTGCCTTCATGATTATAGGCAGTCCCGACTTTAGCCCTCTCCGAATCGTCGAACAGGGGAATATTGATTGCCGAAGGGATACGGGCATGCGCGAATTCCGACGGCGACCTGACATCCACGACAGGCCTATGTTCCGACATTTCAAGGAATTTCTCCACTGTAACCTTTTCAGCCATATACTTTCCGTCTATTGTTTTATAATAACCGATCGAAATCCAATTTGACATGGGACGGCAAATCTTTCCGCGCTTGCGGCTTTCCGTCCCCTATGCATGGCCGGCCCCGCATTCGCGCGCCTGCCATCTCATTCGTTTCCGTCCAAGGCATGCAAATCGGCCTGCCGCTTCCACTCGGCGACTTCCATGTCGAAGATCCTGCCGTCCTCTATTCTGAACCTCAACGCTGTACGCACGGCATGGAATCCCTGTATGCCGCATGCCCCGGGATTAAGCACAAGCATCCCCAATCTCTTATCGTTCATCACCCTCAATATATGGGAATGCCCGCACACGAAAATATCGGGCCTGTGCGCATATATAAGCTGCAAGGCCTTGTGGTCATACCTTCCTGGGAATCCGCCTATATGCGTCATGAGTATCCTTTTGCCTCCCGTCTCCATCAATTGCACATACGGATACGCAGACCGCACATCCGTCCCGTCGCAATTGCCGTAAACGCCTTTCAACGGCTTGAAAGCCGCTATCGAATCCGCCGTGGCGAGACTTCCGAAATCTCCCGCATGCCATATCTCGTCGACAGGTTCGAGAAAAGAGCGGACCTTTTCATCGAAATAATTATGTGTATCGGATATCAAACCTATATATGCCATATCGCCGAATCATTTGCGGCACTGCATAAGCCCTGACTGGAAACACGGTCCGAAAATCAGGAATACGGTCCAAGCCCGGCCCGCATGCCGTAAAACCGAGAACAAATATACGTATTTTGGCCGTTACTCATAGCAAATGTTTCGGGCCTCATGCAAAACTTGCGGCATTAGCCATATATTTGCAATATCTATTTTTTAATCATATGGAACTGTTTTTTGCAAATGAAATACGCGAAGGCATGGTTATCCTCGAAGGGGACGAATTCAGGCATTGCTGCAAGGTCCTGAGGAACAAGGAAGGAGACATCGTGCATGCCATAGACGGGAAAGGCCTGCTCATGGAATGCCGGATCACGTCCGTCTCATCATCCAGGGCCGAAGCGGAAGTATTGTCTTCGACGACCGGTTTCGGCGCGCACGGTTACAGGCTCGCCGTCGCGGCGGCTCCGACCAAAAACAACGAAAGGTACGAATGGTTTCTCGAAAAAGCCGTCGAAATGGGAATAGACAGGTGCATTCCGCTCATCTGCGAACATTCGGAAAGGAAAACGATAAAAAAAGACAGGCTCGAAAGAATCGTCCTTTCAGCCGCAAAACAGTCTCTCAAAGCGGAGTTGCCCGAAATAGACGACCCCATGGCGTTCAAAGAAGCAATCAAAGAATATTCCGCGTTCGAAGGAATAAAGGCGATTGCCTATTGCGGAGAAGAATACAGGCGCGAGGAACTGGCAACTGTCATTTCAGCCAACAGGAAAAGGATCAAAGACATCGGGATGATAATCCTCATAGGCCCGGAAGGAGACTTTTCAAAAGAAGAGGCAACCCTTGCGGCAAGTTCCGGATTCGTGCCTGTAAGCATAGGAAGCTCCAGGCTGAGGACAGAAACCGCCGCCATGGTCGCAGTGGCAGCGGTTTACACAGGAATGTCCGCCTGCACGGATTAACGACGGAGCGTTTCCGCTAATCTTCGATTATCCTTACGAACGCGCAGATTATTTCGGCCGCCTTTTCTATTCCGACCGAGCTGTCGACGGTAAGATGGTAATTTGAAGCCACTCCCCATTTGCCTTGGGCGTAATGATTATGGTAAGAGGCCCTGCGCCTGTCCGTAAGCCTTATGCGGTCTTCCGCCTGGGATTTGGTACAGCCCTCCCTGTCCATCACCCTCCTGATCCTGTCCTCCATCGGAGCGTGTATGAATATGTTCACCACGTCAGGACGTTCGCGCAGAACGTAATCCGAGCAACGCCCGACTATGACACAAGGCCCTTTTTCAGCGATTTTTCTTATCGTATCGCTTTGCACAAGAAAAACCTTGTCGTACACAGGCACGCTGTTCGAATACATGAACGGGCTATAGCTCAAGACTCCCGGAACTTTGTCTTCGGAAGACTCCACGAAAGCAGAAGAAAATTCCGACTCCTCGGCGGACAGCTCAGCGACATTCTTGTCGTAGAAAGGGATGCCGAATCTTTCGGCTACGGCCTTGCCTATCATCATGCCGCCTGACCCGTATTCGCGGCTTATGGTTATAATGTGTTTCATGGCTGTTGTTATTTTAGATTTCATCTACAATCACGCTGCGCCTCGGCATTGCCTGAACAAGTTCCGACACTGCTCTCGGCTTGCAGTTTATTTTAAACTTTGTTTACAATCGCGCTGCCCGGGCATAGTCCGCGCAAGCTTGTCTTCCGCCCCGGCTTGCAGCCCATTGATAGAATCATTTGCTATCCAAATATACGGCTTATTTTCCGTTTTTCCTATAAAAAATGCCGAATGCGGCCATGAAATGCGAAAATTGCAGCCGTCGGGGATTTTCACTACTTTTGAGACCGGAGGCAGGAAGAGGACATATCCGCCGCGCAGACCGGAGCGCATAAGCATTATTCGGTACGCGGGCATTGAAAATACCTTGTCGGACCTATTTCCCGCATGAGGGGATTTGATTTAATTTGTACCATTAAAACTTCAAGACATGAACATGATTCGCAGCTACGGCCCTTATGACAAAATGATGGATCTGATAGGCAGCAACTACGCCTTGCTCCAAGTCATGAACCGGTTCGGAATACCGTTAGGGCTCGGAGAGCAAACCGTGGAGGAAGCGTGCATGAATTACGGGGTCCATTGCCCGACTTTCATAGCCGTGATGAATTTTGTATCCGAAGGCTCGTCCAGATTGGATGAAAACATGGAGAACATCTCCGTGCCTGCGCTTATAGGATACCTGCGCAACACGCACAGCTATTTCCTCGATTTCTACTTTCCTCTTATCAAGGACAAGCTCACGGAAGCCATCCCGGCATCGCCGGACGGCATGAAGACACTTATACTTAAATGCTTCGACGATTACGCATCCCTTGTGAGAAAACATATGGAATCCGAAGAAGACACCGTTTTCGCCTATGCGGGCAGCCTTCTTGACGGGGAATGCCCTGACGGTTACGAAATCAGCACGTTCTCGAAGCACCACGACCAGGTAGGCGAGAAATTGACAGAATTCAAGAACATACTGATAAAATACTGTCCGTCAAACAGCGACAACAATCTTTTGAATTCAGCCCTGCTTGACATTTATTACAGCGAAGAAGGATTGGACACGCATTGCAGGGTCGAGGATCTTCTTTTCGTTCCTGCAATACAGAGACTGGAAAAGACAGTCGCGGAAAAAAGGAGAACAGCGGAAAATGGGAAATGACAAATTCATAAACATCGCAGTAGCGGAATCCTCCATAATAATAAGGACAGGCATCACGAATGTCCTGAAAAAACTGCCGGGGCTGCGCCCGCAGCTGATAGAAATGGCATCCGCCGACGGCCTGCAAAATTACATGAGGGCCAAACCGGTAGACCTGCTGATAGTGAATCCGGCATTCGGAGGCCATTTCGACATTGCAGGATTCAGGAAAAAGGCGGAAGCGAAGGACACCAAAGCCATCGCGCTGCTCAGCACGTTCATAGACAATTCCGTCCTTGCAAACTACGACGGGAACATATCCATATTCGACGGGCCGGAAACAATATCGGAAAAAATAAACGAGGTCATCTCCGGGCCGGAACAGGACGATGAAGAAAAGACGGACACCCTAAGCCAAAGGGAAAAAGACATTGTGATACGCATTGTAAAAGGCATGACCAACAAGGAAATCGCCGACGACCTGTTTCTTTCCGTGCATACCGTGATAACGCACAGGCGCAACATATCCCGAAAGCTGCAAATACACAGCGTATCAGGGCTGACAATTTATGCCATCGTAAACAAGCTTGTAGAGCTCAAGGACATACGCCACCAAATAGGATAGGCGGGAGCGCGAAACTCCGCCCGCTTCCGCTGTGCGCACAGATCCGGAAAACCAGAGCAACGCGGTTGCAGGCAAAAGCCATGCATCTGCCAGCCACGAAAGATTTTGCAGCCTTTGGCGGACATGGCTATTTCAAACAAGCATCATGAGCCGTCCGCTACGAAATTCCCGCCTTCTGGTCGGCTTTCCTTTTCCTGTAAAGCTGCCAGCTGTTGATTATGTTCTGCCACAGGACATACGCCCCGGGGCCTACAGACGACAGGGGATTCAGATAAGTATATGCCATCCAAATCGCAAGAATCGTATTCTTCTGTCCGAGAGCCTGCCCCGCGCTGATCGTATCATCGAATTTTCGGCCTATGCCCCTGCCTACCGCGAACTGAAGCACGCAAACCGCCAAGGCCGACAATGCTATCATGACTTCGTTGGAAACGCTGTCGGTGCTGTTGACCAGCGATTTTACAGTCTGTCCTGTAACTATGGCCAGAGACAGGGCCCAAAGATAAAACGCCATGCCGGAACATTTCATCAGCAGAGAATGCACCTTCGGCAACATATACCTCAGGATTACCGCCGTCAGGAACGGGCATATGAGCAAAACGAAAACTTTCTTCAATATTATAAGGAATGCCCCGAGGAATTCTATTTCCTCGTGCGGCTCGATGATAGGGAACATTATCGGAACATATACGGCAGCCACGAGGTTAGACATCAATGTGTATGTGGTAAGATGAGGAACGCTTCCACCGAGCTTTCCGGTAATGACCGCAGCAGCCGTGGCCGTAGGGCATATTATGCACACCATCGCGGACTGCGCCATCGGCTCGCTCAGAGGCAGGAGCACGAAATACGCCGCAATGCTCGCAACAATTTGGAATAGTATCAGCCACAAATGCCATTTGCCGACTTTCAGATCCTTCGGCGAGACCTTGCAGAAAGTGAGCAGCAGCATCACGAATATCAATGTAGGAGTGAGGATATCTATTATCCCGTACATGGCAGGCTTCACAGGATCGAAGAAAGGGACGGCAGCGAACAGAAAATACACGCAAGTCCCGCACATCATCGCTATCGGCAAAGTCCAATTCCTTAATATCTCAAGCACTTTCATGACCGTATCGTTAAAATTTCGGCAAATGTATTGAGAATTATTTATTTTTGCATAAAAGAACAGACTATGTATTCCGGAAAAAAAACCGCGCGGCTTTCAGCGCATAAAAAAATCAGAACATACGGCATTGCCGCAAAATCAGGCAAAATGCTGCCAGTCTTGGTCCTGCTTCTGATACTCGTCAGCCATGCAGGGACGGCCAGCGCACAAACTCCGCCCGCCCTTCCAGAAGACCCGAGGATGTTCCACGGCACTCTTCCGAACGGGCTTGCCTATTACGTTACAAAATTCAAGCACCCGCTGCCGGAAGACACTCTCGTCAATTTCTACCTCATACAAAAGACGGGATTCCTTGCAGAGAAAGAGGACGAAACCGGATTTTCCGAAATAATAGCGGACCTCGCCCTGAAAGGCACGAGGAATTTCCCCGACAATTCAATGAAGGAATTCCTTGAAACGCAAGGGGCAATATCCGACGCGTCAGGAGCGAAGGTAATGCCCGACCATACGCTTTTCAAAATAAAGGGCATCCCCGCATCTTCAGAATCACTGATAGACACCGCGCTGCTTGTGCTTTACGACTGGTCGTGCTTCATAAACATAGACGACCAGGACATGGAGTCATCAATCGCCGGCCCGGAAGACATAGCCAAAATCGCGATAAGGGATAAGATTATCGATGAGAACGAATACATAGGCCTGATAGACAGCGTTTCTGCGGCAGGAATAACAGATACGGCATATCCTCGGCAGATAAGGTCGAAAGCCCTGCGCAATTTCTACTACAAATGGTACCGTCCCGACATGCAGGCCATAATAATCACGGGAAACGTGGACTCGGCATCCATAGAATCGAAGATAAAATCCCTTTTCTCGTCAATTCCCAAATCCAGATATTCGAAAATTCCCCTTTACGTGGAAAACATCGGCGAAGACAGTACAGAAGCCTTTATTATCCGGGACAACGGAATCCGCAGGGCGAGCCTGTGCATGACATTCATCGACCGTGAAATGGACATGGAACTGATGAATACTTCAGCCTCGTACATAGACGAATGCCTTAGGACGATAACCGGGACAAGCCTTGCATACAGGATAATGGAAATGGCGGCCTTGGCGGGCATACCGCTAAGGAACGCGGAATTTTCGACAAAGAACCTCCCAAGTGAAAACATGGCCTCGATCATGTCGATAGAAGCGGAAATACATCCCGCCCATGTCGCCGAAACGGCAAGCCTGTTCGCCGAAGAAACGGAAAGGATACGCAAGTTCGGGCTTACCAAAGAGGAAATAAAAATGGGCAAGGCGGCATATATGGAAAAGCTGAAACGGGAATATTCCGACAGGAAGAAACCTGAAGGGATCGACTTTTTCAAAATGTTCTCGGACAATTTCCTATACGGGAAAAACCTCTCAAGCATAGAGCTGAAATACACTATGACCGGCGAGATTCTCGCGGAAATTCCGGACAGCGCAGTCAATGCCTATGCGAAATCCCTGTTCGACACAGGATGCTGCGACATAATCCTGAAACTGCCCGGGGAGACAGGGGCCGGAATAACCGCTCAAGAGATTGAAGAAAGTTTCAAAGAAGGAGCAGGCAGGGCATCCGTATCATATTTGGACAAGCCGATATCTCCTCTTTTCACGAATCCTCCCGTCCCTTCCAAACAGGACAAGGCGATCGTCCATGATTCGACCGACACTGCAAACGGGGCGAAAATATGGAGACTGTCCAACAATGCGACAGTCGTATTCTTAAAGAACAGGCTGAGTGACAGCACTGCATTCTTCAGCGCATTCAAACCTGGAGGAAAATCCGACTGGAAAGGGAACAGCGCGGGATACCGCGTTCTATGCTGCGGCATTTCCGACATGGGCGGATTATCCAACCTCAACAGCCTCGATCTTGAAAGATACATGGAATCCAAGGGTTTATGCATCAAAACCGGCATCACGCCCGATTCTTATGAAATCAGAGGATATTTCCCTGTTTCCTCGTTGGACGAATTCATGAAACTGCTCAACATGAATTTCACCGACAGAAGGATAGACGAAGATGCCTTTTCCTGCTTCGTGAAATTTTTAGAGGCCGAAGCGATGCAATCCTCCGCCGATTCCGTGGCTGCAACCATGCCTGCGGCAGGGTATCCTTATCTGACCGAAGAAGAAATCAGGACCCTGGACTATACTGAAATTTCGGAATTCATAGAAAAAGGATTCGGAAACGCCTCCGGATTCACATTCATATTCACGGGAAATATCAATGAAAGCGCGTTGCGCCAATCAGCAGCAAAATACATAGCGTCCATTCCGGCCGGAAACGACCTTGACGGCGCAGGCAGCCAAAACCGTATTAGCGGCAGCAATGGAGTCCCATGCAAAATAATTCAGGCCATTCCTGAAAAAGCCTGCGGCATTGCCGGGACGGACATGCCAATAAACGAAATCACCGAATACATCATCGCTGAAATGGAGCCGACCCGGGAAAACAGGATGCTTGCCGAAATGACCGTGCTCTTCATCGAAGACCTGCTTGAAAGAAGCGAAATGTCATTCGACATAATCAGGAATCCTGAAAACATGTTCCTGTTCACAATTAAATTCCATGCCGGCAAAAACGGAATAACCGCAGTAGAGGAACTCATAAAGGAACGTGCCGCAAGCCTCGGAAAGGATGACGACGGCATTTTCAACGCCATTTCCAAATACCTGAGGCACCGATACGACAGAATCCTTAGAAAGAATTCGCATATGGCCGACATGCTGCATGAAAAATACATGCACGGAGAATACCCTCAAGCCGGACCTTATGAAACCCTCGAAAGCATAAGCCCGGAAATGCTCAGGGACTTCATACTCGAAATCCTCGACAGCGGAAACAAAACCGCAATAGCCGGATAAGCGCATAGAATACTCCGGCAAGCCCTCGCGGGCAAGCATGCCGCTGCCGGTACGGATATTTTCGAATCCGGCTCAAGCTGCATTGCGCCTGCCCCGGAAGCCATAGCGAGAGCCGACACGCTGCGGCCCTTCCATATTCGCGAGCATTGGACTCCTCTTTCCGGCCACCCCCGCAAATACGGGCAAACATCATTAAAACCTCGACACCAAGCACATTATTTAAGGACACATGACATACAAAACAGATTATCCATCAATTATCCAGATAGGAGACTGCCTGCTGTCTTCGGAAATATTCACGGAAAAATTCTGCTGCGATTATGAAAAATGCAAAGGGGCATGCTGCATAATAGGAGACAGCGGCGCACCGCTTGAAAAAGAAGAAGCCGCAATGCTCGAAAGGGAATACCCGTCATTCAGCCCGTACATGAGCGGCGCGGGAAAGAACCAAATAAGATGTTCAGGATATTGCACGATAGATTCCGACGGAGATCTCGTGACTCCGCTTGTAAACGGAGAAGAATGCGCCTACGCGATGTTTGAGGGAGATCACTGTTTCTGCGCGATAGAACGGGCTTGGATCAACGGCAAAACCCCGTTCAGAAAGCCCGCTTCATGCCGGCTTTATCCTATAAGAATATCCAAGCTGTCCAACGGGCTGACAGCATTCAACCTGCACAGATGGGAACTTTGCAGGGACGCCTTCATAAAAGGCAGGAAAGAAGGCATTCCGGTCTACAGATTCCTTAAAGAGCCGCTGACGGCCGTCTACGGAGAAGAGTTCTACCGCGAAATAGAAGCGGCGGCCGGCATATTTGCCGGAAAGGAATGACAATAAGGACATCATTGCCCCGGCTTTTGGCGCGGACAATCTTCACAAGAGTCATTCAGGGCCGCCTTCCAAGGCTTACTCGGAAGGAACTTCGCCGAGCACTTTCAACGCCTCTTCATAGAATTTGTCATCGACAACCAGCCTTATGGCCAGCAAATCGGTATTGAACACCCCTGCCGTAAGGTTGACATGGTCGTCGAGCACGGAAGCGAATATGCCCCTGCTCTCCAGCAAAGCCCTGTCGAGTTCGGCCTTGAACTGGTTGGTATATGTTTTTACTACTTTCATGGCTATATGGTTTTATCGTAATAATTCCGCATTTATCCGCCGCTGCCGAAGGCAATCGCGCGATTTCCCGCTACTCGGTTTTTTCCTTGTCCTTGCCTAACCTGAATTCTATGCTTCTGGCAAAACGGCTTACGTCTTTCCGGAGGCCTTCCATCGTCGTCGAGCCGTTTGAGCCTGTCTGCCTGTAAAAATATATCTTGCTCGATCCCATCTTTATTATCCTTGTAAAAACGGACCTGTGCCTGAAAACAGCGCACGTTTCATCCTCGGAAACAAGCTCATATCCGTATTCGGCCATTATGTCCCTTATCTTGTCCGCATTGCCGTCATATCCGCCGTCTATGAACATTTCCACCTTGTTATAACCGAAAATAGGATAAATCGCGGCAAAAACGACAAAGTAGGCAAGTATCTGCCACAACGCGCCTTCTTCGAACATGTCGGTGTACGACATGGCCGGAACCACGCGCCCGTAATACAGGACCAATGTCAATATTATGAAAAACACGCAAAAATACACAAAGGCCTTCAACGCCCTTAAAAAATACTTCATATGCCTATATTTAATTAATTTTCACCTATATGCGGGCGCATGGAATGCTTTTTCCATGCCATTGCGGCAGCACCGAGCACGGCAGCCCTGCCGGCATCCACGGACGAGAGTTCCAGAATCACATTGTCTTTCCACAAAGGGCCTGCGCTGCTTCTGAAAGCCTCGCGCAACGGAGACATCAGCAAATCGCCGGAGGCCGTCGGGCCTCCGAAAAAAAATACGGCCTGCGGATCGGCGAACGCCACCGCGTCAGCCACCGCCTCGCCCAATATCCTGCCTGTAATCCTGAACGTCTCCAATGCAAGCCTGTCGCCCCTTGAAGCGGCAGACGCTATGTCGGAAGCATCGATGGCATTGAACGGCAAGTTCCTGAATTCCGAATCCTCGTGTGTTTCGGCCATAAGAGCCGACAGGGTACGTACCATTCCCTTTGCGGAAACATACGCTTCAAGGCATCCTTTCCTGCCGCAGCCGCATTGCCGTCCGCCATGCCTTTCATATGCCATATGGCCGAACTCCCCGGCCATTCCCCTTTCACCGTGCACTATCTCGCCTCCGGCCACTATTCCGCAGCCGACTCCTGTCCCGAGCGTTATCATCAGGAAATTCTTCATGCCGCATGCGCCTCCGAACATCATTTCCCCGAGAGCGGCGGCATTGGCGTCATTGTCCGCGCATACGGGAATTCCTCCGAGATATTCCGACAACAGGCCGGACAACGGAAGCCTCCCTTTCCACGGAAGGTTAGGAGCGGAAACTATCTCGCCTGCGGCAAAATCCACGCTAGGAGCCCCGGCCCCGGCCGCCACAAGAGAATGCACCGACCCGAGACTTTCCGACAGTTCCTTTATCCTAAGAGCCAGGACAGATGCATACTCGTCGAAACTGCCGAACCCGCAGGTCGGCATGGTCCCGTCCGCCAGCACGTTCCCTTCGGAATCCGCCAGCACGTAAGAGGTAGTCGTTCCTCCAATGTCTATTCCAGCAACCAATTTCCTCATCATTGTCTTGCAAACTTAAAAAAAATCGCCCATTCGGCAAAACTTGCAATCCATGCACGGAATACTGCGTAATACGTAATTGCATATGCGGATTCAATGATTTTTCATATTTTTGCAAAAGCGGCACGCGAAACGGGGATTTTCTCCAAACGCGTCCCGCCGGAAGCTTAGGATATTTACAAACTTAAAAACATAACGCATTTATGGAAAAGAAGCTTAAGAACATAATCATCACGCTATCCGTGATAGCGGCGGCATTGCTTTGCGTTCTTGCCTACGTATGGTTCGACAGGCAAGGGATGATAAAAGACCTTAATATAGAAAAGGAAGACCTGACGGCACAGATGATACAGCTCCAGGAAGACTATGCAATGCTGTCCTCGAACAACGACACCCTCAACCACCAGCTCGACATAGAGAGGGAAAAGGTCCAGCAGCTCATAGACAGGGTTGAAAAGACAGAAGCGACGAACCGCGCCCAAATCCGCAAATACGAAAAGGAACTCGGGACTCTGCGAAGCATCATGCGCAATTACATAGTACAGATAGATTCTCTCAACACCCTCAACATGAGCCTGCGCAAAGATGCTGAAGAAGCCCGCAAGGCGGCCAGCGAATCAATGGCCAAATACGAAG
This sequence comes from uncultured Bacteroidales bacterium, assembly GCA_944322605.1. GTDB lineage: Bacteria > Bacteroidota > Bacteroidia > Bacteroidales > UBA932 > CALUPD01. Next base: position 53,197 of record CALUPD010000040.1, read on the forward strand.
ACCTGAAGACCACGACGGAAGAATACGCCAAACAGGTCAAGATAGGCTCGGTGCTCAAAGGCAGGGAACTCAGCCTTACAGCCATAACGGCCAAAAACAAGGAAACCGAAAGAAGCAGCCGCGTAGACAAGCTGAAAGCCTGCATAACCCTTGTCGAAAATGATCTTGCAGCCAAAGGAGCCACCGTCATATATATCCGCGTAAAAGACCCTGAAGGAATATTGATGACCGAAGACAGCCAGCAGATATTCAACATGAACGGAGAACAGATGATCTATTCGGCTTCGAGGGAAATCGACTACCAGGGCAGCGAAGTCGAAGCCTGCATATATTTCGACAGCCCTCAAAAATTCGTAAAGGGGGTCTACACGGTAGAAGCATATACTGAAAACGGCCAGCTCGGCACCGCAGACCTGCTGCTGAGATAAAAACAGCCGCATATTCGCATCTATACATTGCAAATCAAGACATTTCAAAGTCACGCTGCCGTCCGGCAAAAGGAAAGCAGCGTGACTTGTTTTCAATAAAATCCCGCAAGGGGCATGAATGACTGAAAATCACATAATAAACCGAGAATAATGTCCGGCATATACATACATATCCCGTTTTGCCCGCAAAAATGCATCTACTGCGATTTCTATTCCGTGCGCATGTCCGAAAGCCTCGCCGGAGAATATTTCGCCGCCCTCGGAAAAGAAGCCGAGTTCAGGATGGCCGGGTATTTCCCGTCAAATGAACATGCAGGACTGCCCGGCGCGGCATGCTCCGGCACGAATGATTCCAAGGCCACCGATAATGAAGGATATCCGCAGACCATTTACTTCGGGGGAGGGACGCCGTCATGCATCGGCATAGGGCACTATGAACGCTTTCTCGGAAAACTCAAGAAGATAACATGCCTCGACCATGTCAAGGAGTTCACATTCGAAGCGAATCCGGACGACATCACTGAAGACTATGCCAAAGGGCTCAGGAAAATAGGAGCGGGAAGGATCAGCATGGGCGTACAGTCCTTCATAGACCATGACCTGAAATGGATGAACAGGAGGCATTCCAGCGAACAGGCCTGCTCCGCCTACCGCATATTGAGAAAGGCCGGATTCGCGAACATAAGCCTCGACCTGATTTTCGGATATTCCGGCCTTAGCATGGAAAAATGGAAATACGACCTTGAAATGCTCGTCCGTCTCGGGCCTGAACATGTCTCGGCATACCAGATGAGCACCGAACCGGGAAGCATGCTTGCTTCGCTTATAAGAAAAGGCAGGTACGCGGAACTTGCAGATGAAGAATGCGAACGCCAATACGCATACATGCAGGAATTCCTAAAGGAAGCCGGATATGTCCAATATGAAATATCCAATTTCGCGAAACCAGGATATGAAGCCGTCCATAATTCGTCTTACTGGAATTCCGAAAAATATCTCGGATTAGGTCCGGGAGCGCATTCTTATGACGGGAAATCGGTACGGGAATGGAACACTCCCGACATCGGATTTTATATCGGTTCCCTGCTCGACGGGAAAAGCTGCATGGCAGAAAACGATCATGGCATCGCTCACGGGAGAAGACCATGCGCGGAGGCAAAGGCATTCCGGACAGAACGCGAAATCCTGAGCGAAAAAGACATGTTCAACGAACACATCATGGTAGGGCTGAGAAAATCCTCAGGCATACGGATAAAGGACCTTCAATCCGCGTTCCCGGCCTTTTTTCCGCGCTTTGAGAACACGGCGGCAAGGCTTGCCGGAAAAGGGGACATAGTTGAAGAAAACGGAACGATACGCATTCCCCATAGCAAATTCTTTATCTCCGACTCCATAATCGCCGAACTGTTCGCGGATTGACATTCCAATGAAACGCCGCATACGCGCCGGTGCTGCAAAACGGACATCCCGGCAAAATGCTTCATGGCTATCCGCAAATGCTGCCGCTATTCTAACAAATGCCGCTATCCTAAAAAATACGCCTTGCCGCTTTATACGCTGCAAGGCACTTTTTCCGGACACCGCTCCGACATGGCGGAACGCCGTTATTTTTTCTTAGGATGCTTATTGCTATCGGCAGTGCGGTAATCGTAAACAGGCTTCTTTTCTATAACATCCGGCTTTCCCCGCTTGAAAGAATATACGATAAGGCATATTCCTGCCATAATGCACGGTATGCTCAATATCTGCCCGATATTTATCGTCATTCCTATCTCGGCGTCGACTTGCGGGGCCTTGATGAACTCGATAAGAAACCGCGCGACAAAAACCGTTATGAAAAACAGCCCGAAAAGAAAACCCTGCCTGAGCCTTCCAAGGTACTTCTTATAAAGGAAGAACAGCAGGAAGAATATTCCAAGATATGTAAGCGATTCATATATCTGCGCCGGATGGCATGGAACACCGTATAGTTTCTGCCATTCATACGACCTTATGAATTCGAAGCCCCACGGAAGGTCTGTAGGAGCGCCTATGATTTCAGAGTTCATAAGATTGCCGAGCCTTATGAAGCTTCCGCACAAGGCCACGGCTATCACCATCCTGTCCAAAAGCCACATATACCCGAACCCGTTCGGCTTGCCGTACTTATGGACGAACCACCAGAGCCCGAGCAGAATGCCTATGGCCCCGCCGTGGCTCGACAGGCCGCCTTCCCATATCTTCAATATTTCCACAGGATTGGCAAGATAATAATCCGGCTGGTAAAAGAACACATGCCCGAGCCTCGCCCCTATGGCTACGGAAAAGACCATGGTAAGCAAAAGCGGATCTATCAGTTTCAGCGGCAGGCCTTCCCTTTTGAAAAACCACATAAACAGCCTCACGCCGAAATAAAAGCCTATGATCCACATCAGCGAATACCACCTTATGGAAACAGGGCCTATGGAAAATATCTCGGGATCGACATTCCATACTATCGATAAAAAACTCATATTCTTTCAATTTTCTGCAAACATAACAAATAAAACGCAACGGATGGCAGCTATCTTTCCATTCTGACGAAAACGCTCAGAGGCAATGCCCTCCCCGCCCTGTCTTCGAGATAAAGTTCTCCGAACTCCATACGGGCTCGGGGATTCTTCTTCAACCCGAAAGCGGATTCCATCACCGTCTTGCCCAACAGGGCGGAATAACCGTTCGAATACAAATTCAGCACCACGAAACTGTTTTCAGGCTCTACAATGGAAGAACATGCCGAAAGAAGATCGAAAAGGCATTCGTCCAGTTTCCATTTTTCCCCGTCCGGTCCATGGCCGTATGCAGGCGGATCGAGAATCAGCCCGTCATACCTGTTGCCCCGCTTGGCCTCGCGCCTTACGAACTTCAAGGCATCTTCGATTATCCAGCGGATATTGTCCAGTCCGCTCGACTGCATGTTCTCCTTGGCCCATGTCACGACCTGGCGCACCGAGTCCAAATGGGTCGTATCCGCTCCGGCGCATTTTGCCGCAAGCGATGCCGCCCCGGTATATGCAAACAAGTTCAAGACCTTGGGAGGCCGGGGAGCATCCCCTTTCAATGAACGCGCCACCCTCTTGGTCTGACGGTATATATAATCCCAGTTAGGAGCCTGTTCGGGAAATACGCCGACATGCTTGAACGAAGTAAGTCCAAGTCTTAAATTGAATTCAGGAGAATCGGCCCTGCCGCTTCCGTAACTTATATTCCACTGCCCTGGCATTTTCTTCAGCATATGCCATATCCCGCTGTCCTCCTTGCCGGATTTACCGAAACCTGCGCCGGCCGTGAATTCGGTATGCGCCATATCCGCCCATTGCTTCTTGCTAAGGGACTTGTCCCATAATGCCTTAGGCTCGGGACGGGACATTATGTATTTTCCGAACCTTTCCAGTTTTTCAAATCCGCCGGAATCTATGAGCTCATAGTCCTTCCAGCCCGCAGGCGACTCTAATAACATGTCATTCATATTCAATACCGGTAAAAATTGCCGCAAAGATAACGATTCCTGCGCATATGGAAATAATGAATATCTTTGTTCATTATATTCATCAAATCACGTTTATCTATGAAATCAAGAATCATAATTTCAGCAACCGCTTCGGCAATCGCATTCGTAATATTCATACTTCCTGCATTTTCAAGACAAACTGACGGATTCAACGGATTTTGGGAAGGGCATCCGTATGCAAGCCTGATCATTTCACTGCTTGCAGTAGTCCCCCCCTTAGTCCTTTTAAATGCCGTTTATAATTTTTATACTGCCAAAGCCGGCAAAAGCCTTGCAAAATTCATTGCAGCCTTGGCTGCATCATATCTGCTTGCCGGCGCGGTTTCCATAGCCCGACCGGCGTTCGAATTCATGCTTACGCCCGAAAGCCACCTGATAGGATGGTTAGGAATGATTGCTTCGGCATTATATGTATCCGCCGTTGCCGCTTTTTCCTTTATTCCTTTTGCCATATTGATTGCAAAAGGAATATTCGGCAAGACCAAACCGCTCGCAAAGGCAGGCAGCGCGGCTGTCGCGCTTCTGCTGCTTCTGACCGTTCTGCCGCTTGCCATTTTCATCATCAAACAGCTATGGTGGATCATCCTTATAGCAATAGGCATACTGGCCCTCATCGGATTCATCTCCGGCAATTCCCCTGAAGGATGGACATCCCAACAAGCTGGAAACGGAAATCAAGCCAGCGAAAACGCCCCGATCAAAACCAGCCTTTTCGGAGTTCCGGCGGCCTACAAATTCAAAGGAGACCCTTACTATTATGTAAAAATAACTGACATTACGGGATCATCCATAGCCAGAGAGAGAGTGGACATGTCGAAAACATACAAAATCGGAGACGAATATTATTACAGATACAAAGGCTAAGCAATTTCATTCATCCGAAGCCAACCGGCAACCTTTTTCATTATCTTTGTGAGTAGAATCAAACTAATCCTATTATACACTAATACTATTAACGTCATGCAAAACATCGACACTTATGATTTTAAAGGGAAAAAGGCAATAGTAAGAGTGGACTTCAATGTCCCTTTGAACGACAAATTCGAAATCACCGACGATACGAGGATACGTGCGGCCATTCCGACATTGAAAAAAATCCTTGCCGGAGGCGGTTCTGTCATAATAATGACGCATCTCGGACGCCCGGACGGAGTTTCGGAAAAATATTCGCTTAAACATATCACGGCAAGAGTATCGCAGCTGCTCGGGGCTGACGTGAAATTCGCGCCGGACTGCATGGAAGCAAGCGCCTACGCTTCGGAACTGAAACCGGGAGAAGCGCTCATGCTTGAAAACCTGAGGTTCTACGCAGAAGAAGAAGGCAAGCCTCGCGGACTTGCAGCAGATGCAAGCGAACAGGACAAGAAAGCGGCCAAGGCGGAAATCAAGGAAAAACAGAAGGCGTTCGTCAAAAAGCTCGCCTCGTATGCGGACTGCTATGTGAACGATGCCTTCGGCACCGCGCACCGCGCCCACGCGTCCACGGCCCTCATCGCCGAATATTTCCCTAATGACAAAATGTTCGGATACGTGATGGAGAAGGAACTTGCGGCAATAGACAAGGTCCTGAAAAATCCGGTCAAGCCCACTACCGCGATAATCGGCGGATCGAAAGTATCATCGAAGATCTCGATAATCGAGAACCTGTTCGACACGGTCGACAACATGATCATAGGAGGAGGCATGGTGTTCACCTTCATGAAAGCCAAAGGAGGCCGCATCGGTTCATCCTTATGCGAGGACGACCAGCTCGAACTCGCACGCCAGACCATGAAAAAGGCGCAGGAGAAAGGAGTCAGGATATATCTTTCCGACTGGGTAGTGGCTGCCGACAAGTTCGCGAACGACGCGAATACCAGAACCTGCAATGCCATGGACATTCCTGACGGCTGGATGGGCCTCGATACTGCCGAAAAATCCCTTGCCGAATGGGAAGAAGTGCTGAAAAATTCCAAGACGGTGCTATGGAACGGCCCGGTAGGAGTGTTCGAAATGCCTGAATTCTCGAAAGGCACCAAGTACATTGCAAAGATACTGGCCGATATCACATCCGAAGGCGCATTCACGTTGGTAGGAGGAGGCGACTCCGTGGCTGCCGTAACGCAGATGGGATTCGCCGACAGGGTAAGCTATGTATCCACAGGCGGAGGAGCGATGCTGGAAGCCCTCGAAGGAAAAGAGCTGCCGGGAGTAAAAGCCATTCGCGGATAATCATTAAAATACGACAATCCAACGGGTTGCACCGAAAGCCCCATGCGGTTTCGTGTGCAACCCGTTTTACATGCCCTCTTATTTTTTGGCCTTTAAATTGCAGGAAAGAATTTTTGTATATCTTTGCTGACTGATATAAACGTAATTAATTATTTAATAAAAATAACACAAAATGAAAAAATCAATTCTTCTATTAGGATTGGCTGCCTTGACAGCAATTTCTTTCACATCCTGCGAGAAAGAAAACAAGCCGGTAACTCCTGAAATCCTTGCGACTCCTGTCGTGACTTACGAAATCACAGACGAGACGACATTGACATTCTCATGGTCGCCTGTAGAAAATGCGACAGGCTATATCTACGAATACGACAAGGTACAGCACGAAATCGCAGAAACATCGTTCTCCCTTACCGACCTGAAGCCTGGAACATATGAAGTACGCGTAAAAGCCATAGGCGAGAACAATGCGCAGTCCAATTGGGGCGATGCAAAAGGCGGACTTGTAAAGCCGGAAGTCCTCAAATGGCTCGGGACCTACACTGTAAAATCTTCCCAGACATTGTCATGGACTATAAATTCAGATAATACTACCACGATGAACCTTGAAGACAATCCTATGGATCTTACTCTTGAAGTAGCAGCAAACACCGTTGACCTCGACTACGTGTTCATCTACGGATTCAGCGGAATCGATCCTAATGTTTATCTGCAAGCAGAAGTAGACGAAAACAGCATTTCTCTGATGGGCGGGGTAGCGGTAAGCGACCAGGCACAGAACGGATACTATCCTACATGGCTTAACTGGGGACATATCAGGAACCTCACCACAGGAGAAGAATACGACTCGCCATTCGGCGGAGAATTCGCCGCTTATGTATGGACAATGGGCGAAGACGGCTCGATAACCAGCCGCAACACCGAGAATACTGTCAGCACGAACCCTGACGAATATTACACAATATTCCACCTCGGATTATACAATTTCAATCCTAACGCCGGGTCTTTCGCGATATTTGAAGAAAGCGTGAATCCGAGCCCTGCCGGAACTCTTTCCGACTTCGTAAAGACCAGCACGGACGAAAATGTAGCTGATTACATATTCACTGAATAATACGGACTTGCCATGCTGCGCATACGATTGCATGGCATGATGCATGAAACAGAAAAAGGAAGCCGGCCCGATTTGAGGCCGGCTTCTGTCATTCAAGCGTATCCCTATTCTGTTCAATGCAGGCTTTTGCACAGCCTGTTGTCGGCATAGCCGACATTCGGTGTGAAAGATTTGCCCTGAAATTATCCTATTCGACAAAACGGGCACGGAAAAACGGGACAGGAATGCAAATGCACACCGCTCGCAGAGGTCAAACAGCCGAATACCTTACAAACCTGTACCTCAGCCCCGATTTTTCATCGACACGCCAGTCCTCCGCCTCTTTTCTCATCCCGGCCACATATGAGGCATATTCGGGAAAATACGTATCAGCGTCCTTAATCTCCGTATCCACTTCCGTGATATAGAATTTCGAACATGACGGAAGGGCCTGCGCATAAATTTTTCCTCCTCCGATTATGAATGCCTCTTCGGGCGAATCCTTATACCGGGCTGCTATCTCATCGAATGAACCGGCCACTTCAATGCCTTCGGAAGCGTGCATTGAAGATGAAACGACCACGTTTTCCCTGCCGGGAAGAGGACGTCCCAATGACTCGAATGTCCTACGGCCCATTATCACCGTATGTCCGGTTGTCACCGCCTTGAAATATTTCAAGTCAGACGGTATATGCCACGGCATTTTGTTGTTTTTGCCTATGGCAAGATTATTCGCATGCGCGACTATTATGGAAATCATATGTTTCTTTTTTTAATTGTCAATCATAAGGCTGCAACAGTCGGAAACAGCCTTGCCATCGCGGCGGATTCTCCCGCATCGGCTGCATTTTCATTCCTCTTATCTGCCCTCGCAGGCAAACAAAAAATATTCTAAACCACCAGTGTTCAGGCTTTTCATTTTTCCACCCCCATCGCAGGCAGCGCGGAAATTCCTTCACTTCCCGGCAATCAGACCGCAACCGGAGCCTTTATTGAAGGCCATGGATCATACCCCTCTAATCTGAAATCCTCATACGTGAAATCCGAGATCGACTTCACGTCAGGATTGATATGCATTGCCGGAAGAGGCCTCGGAGTCCTTTCGAGCTGGGTCCGCACCTGGTCGAAATGGTTAAGGTAAATATGCGTATCGCCGAACGTATGTATGAAATCTCCCGGCTTCAGCCCGCATACCTGTGCTACCATCATGGTCAGCAGGGCATAGGATGCTATATTGAACGGCACGCCGAGAAAAACATCCGCGCTGCGCTGGTAAAGCTGGCATGACAGCCTCCCGTCGGCGACATAGAACTGGAAAAAGGCATGGCACGGAGGCAAAGCCATTTTTCCTACCTCTGCCACATTCCACGCCGAAACGATATGCCTTCTCGAATCGGGATTATTCCTGATAGAATCGATTACCATGGCAAGCTGGTCTATAGCTCCGCCGTCATAATCGGGCCAGGACCGCCACTGATGGCCGTAGACAGGCCCGAGATCGCCGTTGGCGTCCGCCCATTCGTCCCAGATGGAAACGCCGTGGTCATGCAGGTACTTTATATTGGTGTCTCCCTTGATAAACCACAGCAGTTCATAAATAATCGAACGCAAATGAAGTTTTTTCGTCGTAAGGAGCGGAAAACCGTCTTCCAAACGGAACCTCATCTGATAGCCGAATATGCTTTTAGTCCCGGTCCCGGTCCTGTCGGACTTGACCGTTCCTTCTTCCATTATCTTTTCAAGCAATTCCAAATACTGTTTCATAAACAATCCAAATTAACAAAATCCTGTTCAGCCCGCTGCATAAAACAAGGCTGCGCCAAATGCTGATCCGGCACAGCCTTTTTCGTCTCAAATTTCATTCCGCACGGGAAGGAGCTTTTATTCCTCTATCACCACAGGTCCTTCCTGAACATAGTTTTCGTCATTCCCCGGGCAGTTGTCATCGCCAATGACCAAAGTCTTGTACGTCGATGCTATCATATTGACCTGCACTACGGCAGCGCATATGCCTAATATTATATCCAATATGAAACCTACATAAGGGATAAGGGAGAATATGGCGAATACTATGGTGAAAATTATAGCATATATGATAATAATCGCGAACAGGCGCCATTTGTTGCCGAAAGTGGCGGCGTTGCTTTCCTTCAATGCGTCTACCGCGTTCATGTCCTTTGTCACAAGCAGCAATGTAGCGAACATCCACGCAAGGTACATCACTATTGCAGGAACGAGCATGAATAATGCCGCCACGATCAAGGCAATCGCCATAATGCCCTGCAATATGAAATACTGTCCCATGAATTTGAACCAACGCTTGTCGAATATGTACGTGCACTCTATCCGTTCGCCAGCCGCGATTTTCGCAGGAAGGACGGCAATGGCTATCGACGTGCCCACGTTAAGGTACGGAATCCAGCATGTGATGATGTAAAGCAAATAAGTCAGAAAGACTTGCAGGAAATTTTCCTTGAAACCGCGAAAGCCGTCGCTTAAGACCTTCGACACCGATAATTCTGTTTTCATGATAAAATGTTTTTTAAAGGTTAAAATATCATTGCTATAAAGGTACGGATATTATTCCTAACATGCAATACCGATTGCCGAACATCGATGAATTATACCCTATCCCTGTGGACACTAAATTATACATCCACGCCCCGTATCCTTAACTTATTAACTATCAACAATATGATAGCTTACCCCGTGCAGCAGGCCCGCCACTCGGTAGCTCAGGCCTCTTTCGTGGCTCTCATTCAGGAGCACCAGCTCCTCGACTCGGCGACTCTCTCTTTCTTTCATCTCTCTTTCTTTGGCGTCCAACTTTTTTTGGTACGCCTCAAAAAACTTCGTCACGCAAGCATTCTTGCCGGATTTTCCGCAACAAGCGTCGGCTCAACAAACATCGCCTGACCCCTGATTGCATTTGGCACGGCTGTCAAAAAACGGAAGCATCTTTTCCCGCATTATATTTTCATACTCAAAATAACAGCCGCATAAAACGCCGAAAATCACACATCGCGGCAATTCGGCCATCTCCGCCATATACGCCACGAAAGCCATGAATGCGCTGCCGAAAACTAACCATGCCGAATGGCTTGCCAACGATGCCGCAGCACTGCCTTTTTTCTTGTCCTCGCTTTCGAGCCTGTCCCATGAACCCTTATCCATACCGGAATAATACGAAGCCCTCCATGGTCTGAAGAATTTCAGATAAAACCAGTCGTAAGCAAAAGTTGAAAATGATGCTGCTACCGCAATCAGGACAGAATAACCGATTCTGATTTGCAAGACCCGGCAAATCAGGAATGCCAATACGGCAAAAACCGCATAATGCAATATTATCCTTACCTTCGACACGATTATTGCCCTCCGTTTTTATATAGCATCATTTTTAGAGCAAATCTTTGAATCGTTGCTTATTTCATTCAAACATATAATTAATTGATCAAATAAGCAAATAAGCAAATAATCACAGATGACATCAGCCGTAAATCCGGGGACGGAAAATTCTTTCCACGACACACGCGGGCAGGTCGTCCGGCATTCCACAGTCCTCGCCGCTGTCGCAATCAAACAAAAAAGGCGCTTACCACGAAGCGCCTCCTATGAATTCCCGCATGACCGAAGTCGGCGGTATGCAGTCTATCTCCTCCGGAGTAAGGGCCGGATAAAGGCTCATGAATTTCAGAAGCCGTATTGTCTCGGTAAAGGCAGGCGAATTCGGCAGAATCCTGCGCAAAAGCGGCTCGGCGAAATACTTCAGCATCGGAAGCTCGTAGACCAATGACGAATTGAAAACGGCATCCGCGTTTTCCTGGTACGGGAAGATATTCTTTACCTCCCCGCTCCTTACGCTCGGCCAGCGCAATATCGTCTCTTCCGCGCTTACGCCACGGAAATTGTTGTCCCTTACGATGCGCCTCAAAAGGCGGTTGTCAGACGTGGAGATGGTATTGTTCTCGTCTATCGACAACGAAGTAAGGGCAGATGCGTATATCCTGAATTTCCTGTTGTCAGGAACGGATTCCGTAAGCCTCGGATTCAAGCCGTGTATTCCTTCCATTATCAGCACGTCCCCGTCCTCCAAGCGCATGGTTTCGCCTCCGAACACCCTTTTCCCTTTCACGAAATCGAACGTTGGAACAGCTATTTCCTTTCCGTCCAAAAGGTCTGTCAGCTGCTCGTTCAAGAAAGGCAGGTCCATCGCGTCGATGCTCTCGAAATCAAGATTGCCGCTTTCATCAACAGGAGTCTTGTCCCTGTCCACGAAATAATTATCCATCTCTATGACCTTAGGGTTAAGGCCCAGCACCTTGCATTGCAGGGCTATCCTCCTTGACGTGGTGGTCTTGCCGCTGCTCGACGGCCCGGCTATCAGCACCAACTTGATTTTGCCGCGCTTTGAATTGATCATGTCGGCAATATCGGCATATTTGCGTTCATGCAGGGCTTCGGTCACCTGTATCATCTTGTTCGCGTCCCCCTTGACTATGCATTCGGTAACTGAAGCTATGCTCTTGGCCCCGATAATGGACGTCCACCTTGAATCCTCCTTGAACACGTTGTAAAGAAGCTCCTGGTCTTTGAGTTCCGGCATTTCCATATTGTCGCCTGGCAGCACGAGGAACATCCCGTCCCCGTATCTCTCCAGTCCGAAAACCTTCAATGCCCCGGTCGAATATACCAAAGGCCCGTAAAAAGTATCTATGTATCCGTCGAGAGAATAGACGGAATAAAAGAACCTTCCCCCGAGTTCTACAAGCTTGGCCTTTTCCATAAGCCCCCTGCCCTTGAACAGAGCCTCGGCATCGGCAGCGTTCATCTTGTATTTAAGGAATGGAATGTCCTGTTCCACGTACCTCTGCATGACGGCCCGTATTTCCCTGCATTTCTGTTCGGTCACATTTACTATGTCCCCGTCCTTGTCGAAAATCTCGGCATAAGGGCCGTTTGGAAGATTATAGTCGATTTCAAGCCTGTAATCAGGATATACCGAAACCACCGCCCTTTGGAACAGGAATATCAAAGACCTCATATAAGTCCGCTTCCCGTTGGACGAAGCTATGTCGATAAACCTTATCTTATGAGGCATGAATATCTTGAAGCCCAACTCTTTCAACTGGTTGTCCACGATTGCGGCAAGAGGCTCCTTTTCGAAGCTCATCCCGCTCTGGCGCAAGAATTCATAAAGAGTCACGCCGGCGTCGCACATCATGTAACTCCCCGTATTGTCGCAATAAACCCTGATCTGTTCCATAAATCGTTTCAATTGTTTGTATATGCATTATCCAAATCCATACCGTTCCGTCAAAAACACGCCAACGTCATGGATAAATAAAAAACGCTATCATCTAAACACATGTATACGCGCATGCCTTGAAGCCCGGACCGGGTTGCCGGTCCGGCCACGCGGCTCACAGCACTTTTCTCAAATATTCCGCAGTATAGGAATCCTTAGAGCATGCCACTTCTTCCGGAGTGCCTTCGGCAATAATCCGGCCTCCCCTGCACCCGCCTTCCGGCCCCATGTCTATAAGATAATCCACGGATTTGAGTACATCCATGTTATGTTCTATCACGATTACCGTGTTGCCTTGATCGACTATCTTCTGAAGGACATCCAGCAATATCCTTATGTCCTCGAAATGAAGCCCTGTAGTAGGTTCGTCCAGAATATACAGCGTGTTTCCTGTGGATTTCCTCGCCAGCTCTCCGGCAAGCTTGACCCTTTGGGATTCGCCTCCGCTTAATGCAGTCGCAGGATGCCCAAGCTTTATATAGCCGAGACCCACATCGTCCAAGGCTTTAAGGCGGGCATATATCGAAGGAACGGGCTTGAAAAACTCCGTCGCTTCGCTTATTGTCATTTCCAGGACATCGTTTATGTTCTTTCCCTTATATCTTACCGCAAGCGTATCCGGCTTGTACCGTTTTCCACCGCATTCCTCGCACCTCACAAGCACGGATGGAAGGAAATTCATTTCTATTTCTTTCATTCCCACCCCTTTGCACGCCTCGCAACGGCCTCCGCGCACATTGAAGGAAAAACGGCCCGACTTGAACCCCCTGATCTTGGCGTCCGGAGTTTCTTCGAAAAGTTTCCTTATGTCGGAAAAAACTCCCGTATATGTAGCCGGATTGCTTCTCGGCGAACGCCCGATCGGTGTCTGGTCTATTTCTATCAGCTTGTCTATATTTTCCAGGCCTATGATTTCCCTGTACGGAAGAGGAGTATAATTCGACCGGTAGAAATGCTTGCTGAGTATCTGCATCAGGGTCTCGTTTATAAGCGAAGACTTGCCGCTGCCGCTTACTCCGCTCACGCCCACGAGCATTCCGAGAGGAATACGCACATCCACGTCTTTAAGGTTATTTCCAGAAGCCCCTTTCAGTTCTATGAACTTTCCGTTGCCCTTGCGCCTTTCGGAAGGCACTTCTATCCTCCTCATGCCTTTTAAATATTCAGCAGTGAGGCTGCCGAGCTGCCGCACCTTGCTTTCAGGCATGGCCATCAGTTCGGAAGGCTTTCCGCTGAAGAGCACTTTCCCGCCGCTTGCGCCCGCTCCGGGGCCGAGGTCGACAAGCCAGTCAGCCGCACGGATCATATCCTCGTCGTGCTCGACTACCATGACGGAATTGCTTTCAGAACAAAGATGCCTGAGGGAGTTTATAAGCCTTGTATTGTCCCGCTGGTGCAGGCCTATGGACGGCTCGTCCAAAATATAAAGCACATTCACCAATTTTGAACCTATTTGCGTGGCAAGCCTTATCCTTTGGCTCTCCCCGCCGCTAAGGCTTCTCGCCGCCCGGTCCAAAGACAGGTAATCCAGCCCGACCTCCAAAAGGAATGTCAGCCTTTCCCTGATTTCCTTCAATATGTCGGCAGCTATTATATTCTCCCTTTCATTCAGTTCGGCAGGCAGTCCGAGAACCCACCCGTACAATGATTTTATGTCCATGGCTGAAATTTCGGCTATGTTCTTCCCCGCTATCTTAAAACACAACGCCTCGTTGTTCAGCCTCGCGCCATGGCATTCAGGGCATATCTTTTCGTTGCTGTACGCCTCTCTCCAGTCATAGGATTCCTCCGTGTCTTTCTGCCCTTCGATTTTCGCGATTATTCCCGGGAACGTCACCATCTGGAAACCGAAACCGTCATTCACCCTGAACAGTTCTTCCGACCCGTAGATTATAAGGTTCAGAGCCTCTTCAGGCAACGAGCTTATCGGATCACCGAGGCTGAACCCGTACTTGCGTGCAATTGCCTCAAGAACCCTGAACGTATTATTGTCACGCCTGCAACCTATGGCCTTTATGCCCCCGTCCGCTATGGACACCCTGTCGTCCGGTATTATCTTCTTCAAATCTATTTCCGAAATGCGGCCGAGGCCCTTGCAATACGGGCACGCCCCTTGCGGAGAGTTGAATGAAAACAGATGAGGGGCCGGTTCTCCGAATGATATGCCGCTATCCGGGCACATCAGGTGACGGCTGAAATACCTCAGCCCGCCGGACACGGAAAACCCGGACATGAAATATTTTTTCCGTTCGTCCTGCCCGTCGGAATCCGCCGGCTTGCCGGTCCCTGCTTCGGGCCGCCTGTCCGGTCCGGAAGCGGCGGTCCCGTTTCCTTCCAAAGGCCCGCCGCCAGCGGATGCGCCGCCTGCATGGCCTGCCCCGCCTGGCAAAGACGCATATTCCCGGCTGCCTGAATTTCCTGCCGCTTCGTCCTGCACCATGGCGGCCATGACGCCTTTCCCTTGGGAAAGGGCAAGTTCCACCGACTCCCTTATCCTTTTCTCGTCAGAAGGAGAAGGCACGACCTTGTCGATCACAAGTTCTATGAAATGGGCCTTGTACCTGTCCAAAGGCTTTATATCAGCGAGCTGGCATATTTTTCCGTCCACCCTGACAGACGTGAATCCTTTTTTCAACAGATTGTCGAACAGTTCCCTGTAATGGCCCTTGCGGCCTTTGACAATCGGAGCGAGCAGGATCGTCTTCTTGCCGGCATACTCTTTCATGATTAGGTCCACGATCATCGGATCCGTATACCTTGCCATTTCCTTGCCGGTCACCGGGGAATAGGCCCTGGCCGCCCTCGCGTACAGCAGCCTGAAAAAATCGTATATCTCGGTTATCGTGCCGACCGTGGATCTCGGATTGCGGTTCGTGCTTTTCTGCTCTATGGCTATTACCGGGCTGAGGCCTGAAATGTTTTCCACAGACGGACGTTCCAATATCCCCATGAACTGCCTGGCATATGCCGACAATGTTTCCATATACCTCCGGCGGCCTTCCGCATAAACCGTATCGAAAGCAAGGGAAGATTTTCCGCTTCCGCTCAATCCGGTAACAACGACGAGCTTGTCGCGCGGTATCTCCAACGAAACATGCTTGAGGTTATTCTCCGATGCATTCGTTATTTTGATCGTATCGCCCATGGCCTGCACGTTTTTCAAAAGCAAAGGAAAGGATTGGTGGCAATCTCATGGGCTATTGTCGTTTCCGCGCCGTGTCCGGGAAGAACGGCCGTGTCAGGATCGACTTTAAGGATTTTCCCGGACAGGCTTGAGACGAGCATGTCATAATCGCCGCCAGGCAAATCCGTGCGGCCTATGCTGCCCGCGAAAAGGCTGTCGCCGGTAAGGATTATGCGGTCCTCCTTGCTATAAAATGAAACCCCGCCCATCGTATGGCCGGGAGTGTACAGCACTTTCAATTCGGAATCGCCGAACCTCAAAGGCACGTTCTCATCCAAGTCCTCGGTGTCGTAAGGAGGCCTGTCTATCTCGTACCCGAACATCGCGCAGTATTCCTGAGCCCTTTCGAGCTGGCCTTTGTCCTTGGGATGTATGTATGACTTTATCTTCCATGTATCGGCGACGAACTTGTTGCCCATGATATGATCGAAATGCCCGTGGGTATTCAATAGCTTGACAGGAGTCAGCCCCTTTTTGGAAACAAAGTCGCGAAGCCGCTCCTTTTCCCTGTCGGAATAGCATCCCGGATCGACTATTACAGCCTCACCGGTATTGTCCCAAAGGACATAGCAACAGACTCTCAGATCGTTAAAATAAAATGTCTTTCTCTCTATCATAGCATGCTTTTTAGAATGTACCTGCGCAAATCTACACAAAACCTTGAATATTCTATATTTCTTTGTAGGTTTGCAGAAAATTACGATGAAATGATAGTAGCAAAAACCATACAAGAATTGAAAGACGGCTATGCGGCTGCATGCCCGTCTGCAAAAAAAGGTCTTGTTCCCACGATGGGAGCATTGCACGAAGGACATTTGTCGCTTATTTCCAAAGCAAAGGAAATGTGCGGTTTTGTTACCGTAAGCGTGTTCGTCAACCCTACCCAGTTCAACAACCCCGAAGATTTCAAGACATACCCGCGCACTCTCGAAGCAGACTGCAAACTGCTTGAAAAGGCAGGAGCGGACATGGTCTTCGCCCCGAGCGCGGAAGAGATATATCCTGAAAGAGACACCCGGGTATTCGATTTCCACGGGCTGGACAGGTACGGGGAAGGCCCTATGAGGCCCGGGCATTTCAACGGGGTCGCGCAGATTGTCACTAAGCTTTTCGATTTGAACAAGCCCGACTGCGCATTCTTCGGAGAAAAGGATTACCAGCAGCTGGCCATCCTGAAAAGAATCGCAAAGGACTACGGCTATCCCATTGAAATCGTCCCTTGCCCTATACTCCGCGCTGATGACGGACTCGCGCTAAGCTCAAGGAACAAGCTCCTTACCCCTGAGCAAAGAAAAGCGGCCCCTCATATTTTCAGGACCATGTCTTCCTCTGCCGAAGAACTTGCAAGGAGCGGGTACTCCATTCCGGCAGACGAATTCATATCGCAGCTTGTCGGCCGCATAAACGAATCGCCGGAACTCGAATGCGAATACATGGAAGCCGTAGACGCAGAAAGCCTGCAAAAGATTTCCGATTGGAACAGTTCGTCTTCCATAAGGCTTTGGGGCGCAGTATATGCAGGAAAAGTCAGACTCATAGACAATATTCAAATAAAATAACGATGACCATAGAGTTGTTGAAATCCAAAATCCACAGAGTCAAGGTAACTGAAGCGAACCTCAACTATATAGGAAGCATCACGATTGACTCCGAGCTGGTCGAAGCGGCCGGATTGTATCCGAATGAAAAGGTGCAGGTGGTTAACATCACCAACGGGGAAAGAATCGAAACTTACGTGATTCCGGGAGAAAGGAAAAGCGGGAAAATAGGAATCAACGGCGCAGCCGCCCATAAATTCTCGGTAGGAGACTTAGTAATAATAATGTCATACGCCCGAATGACCCCGGAGGAAGCCGCATCGCATAAACCGAAAGTGATTTTTCCCGATTCAGAAACGAACACCCTCGTCAAATAGGCGAAGATGGGAGCAAAGAATATCAGGAAAATACTCATCTATGCAGCATTCCTGTCCCTGGCCGGACTTCTTCTATACGTTTCGTTCAAGGACATCGAATGGAGCAGTTTCATAGAAGCCCTTAAATCCTGCGATTTTTTATGGATAGCCGCATCCATGGCCGTAAGCATCATAGTATGCTATTTCAGGGCGGCAAGATGGAAACTCCTTCTGCTGCCGCTTAACCCGCGAATAAAGATCCGCGAGGCTTTCGACGGCGTAAACATCGGCTATCTCATAAACTTCGCGCTTCCGAGGGCAGGGGAATTCGCAAGGTGCGGAGTAATCGCAAGGACCAGGAAAACAAGTTTCGAGGCGGCATTGGGAAGTGTCGTGGCCGAACGTTCCGTAGACATGGCGTCGATGCTGCTCATATTCGCGTCCCTTTTCGTCATAAGCTGGAACGATTTCGGGATATTCCTCAACGAGCAGATAATAAATCCCGCCTATTCGAGATTCGGCGAAAGCATGCTGTACATAGTAATAGCCATGCTGGTTTTATTGGCCGCGCTTATAACAGCCGCCGTCAAATTCAGGAAAAAGCTCTACAGGTTCCGCATTGCAAAAAAATTCTACGACATAGCGTCAGGGCTCAAGGCAGGCCTGTATTCCGTATTCAGGATGCAGAGGAAATGGGAATTCCTCATGCACACTGTCATCATATGGATCTGCTACTGGCTGATGAGCCTTTTTACGATATATGCCTTTCCGGCAGTCGGAGGGCTTGGCGGAATGGATGCCGTATTCCTGATGATCGTGGCAAGCATGGGCTGGATAGTACCCGTGCAGGGCGGCATCGGCGCATACCACTTCATAGTAAGCCTTGCATTGTCTTCCGTTTACGGCATAAGCAATACTGACGGGATTGTATACGCCACCATATCGCATACGTCGCAATCCATAACAATGCTCTTATGCGGCGCATACTCGCTCATAAGCTTCGCTGCATACAAAAACAAATAAGCATATTTTTTGCATGCCTGACTTTAACAAGAATACCGGAATATGAAAATAACATCAGACAGACTCATATTTTTCCTGCTTCTCATGCCGTTCTGCATGATTGCCCCATTGACAGCGGAAGCGCAATCGAAAGAATTAAGAAATTCAGGCTACAGCAAGGAGGATTATCTCACGTACCGCAAGCATGACATCTACATCCAATACGGCACGCCGAGCATAGCGGAACTCGCTCCCGCGATGAGCGACAGGACCATAGAAAACAACGGCATGGATTTCGACCACAAGAATCACTGGTACTCGGGAATAGCGGCTGCAGGATACAACTACTATTTCAGGCATAATATAACTTTCGGAGGATATTTCAGCGCACAGGCTTCAGGCATGAGCATGTACGACGAAAGGGGCAGATTCGTCTACGACAACAATGTCACGACATTCACGGTACTCGCCAACGCGCACTGGATTTTCTTCAGGCGCGGCGCGACAGAATTGTCCATGGGACTCCATATAGGCGTTTCATACATGGATGAAAGCGTTTCCGATTTCGACCCGTCAGTCATAAGGGATTTCAAGCCGGAAAATTCGCAAAGCATACGCGCTGCATACCATCTTACAGCCCTTAAGGCAAGGTTCGGAGGAAACGTCGGAGGATTCGTGGAACTCGGCTTCGGCTATCGCGGAATCCTTAACGCCGGGATGTCTGTAAAAATATGATTCCGGCAGGCATCGCATGATTGCACACTAAGTCTAAAATAAACTGCAAGCCGAGAGCAGTGGCGGAACTTGGTCAGACAATGCCGAGGCGCAGCGTGATTGTAAACGAAGTTTAAAATAAAAAGGAATCATAAACATGCCCAAGAACAAAACATCATGGTTCTGCACCTCATGCGGAAACGAAAGCCCGAAATGGATGGGGCAATGCCCTGCATGCGGGGAATGGAACACCATGGTCGAAGAAACGGTAGTTACAGGAAGCAGGCAGTCGCGGCAAGCCGCATCCAAAGGGAGAGGTTTGCTTCGCGGCAGTTCGGCAGAGCCTGAGGCCCTTAAAGACATATCCCTCGAAAACAAGGGCCGCATATCGCTCGGACACCAGGAAATCGACAGGCTTCTCGGAGGAGGAGTCGTCGAAGGGTCCCTGATCCTGATAGGAGGAGAACCGGGCATAGGCAAATCCACCCTTTCGCTTCAGATTCCCTTGCAAGCCCCGCAGTTAAAAACATTATACGCATCAGGCGAGGAAAGCCCGAGACAAATCAAATTGAGAGGGCAAAGGCTCGGCGGAAATCATGAAAACTGCTATATCCTCGGAGAGACTTCAGTCGAAAACATAATCGCCCAGGCGGAAAAACTGTCGCCCGGGCTGCTGATAGTAGATTCCATTCAGACCGTATGCACGGAAGACGCCGATTCCTCGGCAGGGACAATCGTACAGATAAGGGAGTCCGCAGCGAAGTTTCTCAGATACGCGAAAGAAAGCGGAACTCCTGTCATCCTGATAGGACATATAACTAAAGACGGAAACCTTGCCGGCCCGAAAATATTAGAACACATAGTCGATGTGGTCTTGCAGTTCGAAGGGGACTCGAAGCATGCATACAGGATTCTGAGGAGCATCAAGAACAGGTTCGGCTCGACATCCGAAATAGCCGTCTACGAAATGACCGGAACAGGACTCAGGGAAGTATCCAACCCGTCCGAAATGCTGATTCCGATGCATGACGAAGACCTGAGCGGCACAGCGGTCGCCGCAATCATAGACGGGACAAGGCCTTTTCTTGTCGAAACGCAGGCTCTTGTAAGCACAGCGGCATACGGCACGCCGCAGCGTTCCGCAACCGGATTCGACGTAAGAAGGATGAACATGCTGCTTGCAGTCCTTGAAAAAAGGGCAGGGTTCAGGCTCGCCGCGAAGGACGTGTTCCTGAACATCGCCGGCGGATTGAGAATAGCGGACCCGGCGACGGACCTTGCCATAGCCGCCGCAATCCTCTCTTCAAATTTCGACCTTCCTGTTTCGCCGGAATACGCGTTTGCCGGGGAAATAGGCCTGAGCGGGGAAATACGCCCTGTAAGCCAGATAGACAGGAGAATCTCAGAGGCAGGAAAACTCGGTTTTTCAAGGATATTCGTATCTTCCTACTCGAAAGAGCTCCAAGGCAGAAACCGCATCGGGAACATGGAAGTGATCCAATGCGGCAACATAACGGACATGTGCAAAAAACTGTTCAAATAGACGGTCGCCCAAAAGGGTAATTTCTGCGTTACGCTTGATTTGAAAATCCTCATGTACGATATTACGCTGCGGTTTTCTCATCTTCGCAAGCCTTGAAATTCCTCCTTTTGCCACCCTCTATTCAACGCAGGGAGTTTTGGCTAAACGATTTGAACGATACCGCCGCTTTTAACAATCTTTTAAGTTCGAACTTAGTTTTACGGCTTATCAAACGGTACTCCGCCAGGTTCACTGCACGCCCGGATTCCGCCAAGGCTTCATAGCCATACCGGAATAAATTGATATATTTGCAAAACTAAAAGGCCTGATGGCTTAACCCAGACACACTGTTTGAAACATTACCGAACATCCGCACATAAGCCCTTTCGCAATTGTACCCGATGATTCCTTCTTCATAGCCCTACGAAGATGCCGGCATAATTGCCAAAATGCCAGGCACGCCTGTCCGCCATTCAACTCCGCCGTCCGTCGAGCCGTCAAGGCCAGACAGGCATTATACAAGTACCGCATACGTACAGTATAAGTACCATACAAGAACCATATAAGCACCGTACAAGTACCGCATAAGTACCATATAAGAACCATATAAGGGAGCAACACTATCCGTGCTCTACCCAAGGCGTGCCTACGGTGCCATACATGCACTTTAATCAGGGCGATGTCGCCAACTATTTTTGGCGACATCTCTGCCTACTCCATTTTATCACTTTTAGAGAGCCACATCGCGGACATCTTTCATGACGAGTTTTTGACATAAAAATAACTTTGATGAAAACGTTTTCATCAAAGTTATTCTATCCAATTGTTTATTAATTATACAAGCTATACCAACTCTATTTTTGGCAATTATACCTGAATCAGCATCTGATTGAATACGCATATCAGGTCAGACTTGCATTATAGCAGCCGCCATTTGTAGGCAAGAATATATTCAGGCCAATGAATCCAGTCATACAAGCACTATGGCAACCGCCATACGGCATCGGGGACCGATCCAAAGAAATCCCCTATCGCACACATATAACAGCATCCGTACTGCGGAATCGATTGGCTAACTAAACCGGCAGGATATGGTCAGACAGGCACGAACATCATCAGGAGTGCAGCACGCCTCGCCTTACAAACGACAGGATATGGCCAGACAAGCACCGGACGTCGTGTTCGTGTAGCGAATGAGCATTTTCACAAACGGCAGGATACGGTCAGACAAGCACCCTTATCAATTTTATAAGCATAAGCACGCTTGCGATGAGTTTGATGCCTGTTCCGAACAAGAACCCTATGAAAGAGCCGAATGCGGGTTTTAATGAATCCCGCATGCTCCGGCCCTCGAAGAACATTTCGGACAGCAAAGCTCCAAGAAAAGCCCCGAGTATCATGCCTATCGGAGGTACGAGGAAAATCCCTATGAACATACCGGCGATCGAGCCTTTCGCACCCGAATTGCTGCCTCCCGTCGCTTTGGTAAAATACGCCGGCACGACATAATCCAACACAGTGACTATGGCCGTAATGACTAACCACCATATCATATAAGAACCGGAAATGCCTGCCGCGACATCAGGCTCACCGAAAAAATAAATCAGGGCCAGGGCGGCATAACTCAAAGGAGGACCGGGAAGCACCGGGGCAAAGCACCCTATTATGCCCACCACGGAAAGAATTACGGCAAGTACGGAAATCAACATATGCTCATGTATTATATGACATAGACATAAAATCAGGCATAATCGCCTCGGTTTTCTTTCAGGCAATATTCAATATGCATGCCGCACCCCGCGATGCCATTCCCAATAGCCATCCATGGGCGAGTTCCTAATCTGCCGATGCCGGCCTGAGAAAAATTCCGACTCTGCAAAAACAAGCGCGACAAAAGCGCATTCTTCCGAATGGACTCCGAACATTTAGCCCCTTAGGAGCTCCGGGCAACATTGAAGAAAGATATTCCTTTCGAATCCGAACATTTAGCCCCGCTGAAATCCGAGCCGTATCAGATCTTCAGCGGGTGTCTTTCCATGGACTCCTAACATTTGGTCTTGAAACATTATGCCAACACCATCTTGCCTCCCGCCATTGCCGCTACAGCGACCTTATGGTTCCCTTTAAATCATACTGAATCCTATCGTTGCTTTCCGCCTGCACGCCGGAGCGATTGCCCTCACCCTGCATAATTATCAACTGAATTGGCTCCAGGACAGGATATTCAGGATAACCATCAACAATACTTATGAGATGCTTTATGCAAACCCTCAGAAACCGATGCAGGAAATGCAAGATAATCCTCACCCGGCATAATTATCAATTAATACTACCCTTGGGTTCTGCGTACTATCCTCAGAGAATAATTATCTGCCCACAGCCTGTCATTTCCGAAGCGCACCGAAATGATTTGTGTCCAACTTTTTTGGCACGCATTGCCTGAGTCAGATGCCTGGTTCTCTTGTTTCTCTCTTGTTTCTCTCTTGTTTCTCTCTTGTTTTTCTCTCGTTTCTCCGGCCTATACTGCCTCTGTTGCCGATTCGTCAAATTACCTGTCCACAGTTGAAAATTTTATTTTTCTGATAATCAACTATATAAAATACACATGCGTGGAGAAATGCCCTCTAAAAACTCGATCTATCCACGCTCCGCTCTTGCCATATCGCTATCAATCTGATAATTACAAAACAGCCGCCGTGGACGGATAATTCGAATGCCAATGCTTGGGAAAGAGAATTCCGGGCTAATGGAAAAATACCGTGGACAGATAATTATTCCGTCTTGAAAAAAGTTTGAAGTAAAAATGAAAATGACATAATCTTTATGGATTATTGCACAATAGCAACGCTAAGGCTCTAATAGAATATTACAACGGAGTACGACATTTGACAAAAGCAGGCCAGCGGTGTCACTGATTTCGGACTATACCAGTTCCGCTTCGTTATCTCTCGCGCATTCAAGGACTCGTCACGCTCGACTTGCCTATTTCCGCTTCGCGGCAATAACCGTTGCGCCTGAGCCAGAACCTCCCAGTCCGGCTTGGGGCTGGAATATGAAAAAAGCCGCAGGCGTACCTGCGGCCTATCTTGCCGGTTATTTCCGCTTCGCGGCAATAGCCGCTGCGCCTGAGGCAGAATCCTCAAGCGAGCTTGGCGGAATATAAGAAAATCCGCAGGATATCTCCTGCGGATCGCTTGCCGGTTATTTCCGCTTCGCGGCAATAACCGCTGCGCCTCGGCATAGCTTTCAAGCAAGCTTGGCGGAATATAAGAAAATCCGCAGGATATCTCCTGCGGATCGCTTGCGGGTTATTTCCGCTTCGC